>JAZRIT010000030.1:0-15454 GCA_045645385.1 Faecousia sp. | reverse complement strand
CGGCGCACCACATTGGGATGGGTGCGGGAAACGTGGACCAGCGGACCGCGGGTCGCTTTATGGACCTCCAGCACATACACGCGGATCAGATCGCCGGGCTCGTATTCCTCACCGGGGATCTGCTCGCTGGTGCGCAGCACTGCGTCGCTCTGCTCATTGCCCTGGCCCATACGGACGAAGATGTCGCCGGTGGGGTCGATCCGCAGGACAGTGCCGGTGAGCAGCTCCTGGGACTTGGAGGAGTAGCTTTCGTAGATCGCGCCCCGCTCTGCCTCCCGGATGCCCTGGATCACCACCTGCTTGGCGGTCTGGGCAGCGATGCGGCCGAACTTCTGAATGTCAACGGGGATGGTCACACTCTCGCCCACCTGTACATCGGGGTTCATCTGCCGGGCGGTGTCGATATGGATCTCCACAGCGGAATTTTCAATTTCTTCCACAGCGGTCTTGACCAAATACATAGCAAGGCCCTTCTCACTCAGGTCCACCACCACATTTTCAGCGGGGATGTCCCGGTGATCCTCCCGGTCCTTCCGGTAGGCATTGGTGAGCGCCTGCTTCAGCCGTTCTTCCATATAGGAGACGGGGATGCCTTTTAATTTCTCCAATTCCCGCAGGCTGGCGAAGATCTCTGCGCCGATGTCCACCTGGGGAGCTTCTGTCTTTTTCTTAGTGCGTGCCATATTTTCTCCTCCTGTTAAAATTCCACGCGAAGCCGCACCAGCGCGACCTCAGATTTTTCGAATGTGATGTTTTCCTTGCCGGCTTCCACGGTCACTTTACCGTCTTCGTAGCCACGCAGGATGCCGGGGATCTCCTTCAGGCCGTTTTTAGGCCGGTAGAGCTTTACCAGCACAGGGCTGTTCATAAACCGGGCGAAATCCCCGGGCCGCTTCAGCGCCCGCTCCAGGCCAGCCGAGCAGACCTCAAAATGGTAGCTTTCGGCGATGGGGTCTTTTTCGTCCAGGATCGGGTCGATGGCCCGATGGATCTTCTCGCAATCGTCAATGTCGATGCCGCCCTCTTTGTCAATATATATCCGCAGATACCGCTCCGCGCCCTCCCGGACATATTCCACATCCCACAGGCTGCAGCCGGCTTCCTCGATGATAGGCTGGGCAAACCGGGCAACCAATTCTGTTACCTTCATAGGTTTTTCTTCCTTTCAAAAAGCACTCAAAAAAGAGAGGGGCGCGCCCCTCTCTTTCCTAACGTCAATCTGCTTACAGTGGTAGTATACCACCAAAATTTCCGTTTTGCAATACTTTTTTTGAAAAAGTCAGTAATTTTCCACATTTCAACAAAGAATCACGCTGTTCAGGGAGATTGCCGCGTCGCCTTGCTCCTGGCAATGACAAGGGAAATCACACACTGTCCTTAATAATTGTCAATTACTCCGGGGGGAGGCCCCGGACATATTTTTTGTCCCAATCTTCGTCAAACACGCCCAGCGCCGGTGTGCCGCATACCAGATCTTCCGCCAGGGTTTCCAGTTCCCGGCAGCACTCCAGGGATTCCAGATAGAATTCCGGCAGGGCCGCTTCGCCCATTTTCGCGCCTAAGATCGCACCGGTGATGGCGCCCACGGCGCTGCTCATTCCGGAGTGATTCACCGCAGTGATGATGGCGGTATCGAAATCCTCCGGGCAGGCCAAACAGGCAAACATCGCCCCGGCCAGGCAACCGGCGGCATCCCCGCAGCCAAGGGATTCCATTCCCTCCCGGGGGGTGACCGCGCCGGACTCCGTTAATGAAATGGCAGCTTTCAGCCGGTTGGCCAGGGCCTCTGCCTGGGAGAATTTGTTTCCAAACTGACCCTCCATTACCGCGATAGCCTGCCGGAACTGGCGGACAAGGGGTATGTGTGGCTCTTGCAGAATGCCGGTAATGGCATAGGCCAGCACCACCGCAGACAGGACGGTTGCAGGGTCACCGTGGGTCAGCGCCATCAGCTCCGCCGCCAGCGTACCCACCTGGGGCGGCTCCAAACGGTCGGGATTATAGAACATACCCACCGTCACCGCGCCGGCAATGGCGCCGGGGGCATCGTTGCGGTTGCGGGGGGCGTCCACCGTACCGTAAGCATCCACCCGAAGGCCGTCGGCCATACGGCTGTCCCGGCAGTACCGGCGGCGGAAGCAGGGCAGCTTGGCCACCCAGCACCAGCTGTCCTCCTGGGCCCGGTAGAACATCTGCCCCCGGGACCATTCCTGTAGCGCCACACGGGCAAAACGCAACCGGTCGGCCTTGCCCCGGGTGACGCTCAGCAGCAGGCCGTTACACAAAAAGGCCGCTATTTGGGTGTGAGAAGAAATTTGCGCATATTCCTGCTCCTGCAGATCATAGCCTAAAAGGCCGTTAGGGCCGTAGGTGGCTTGAATCTCGTCCCAGGACTTCTCGTCGATGGCAAAGCCCATGGCATCGCCAACGGCCAGGCCCAAAAGGCAGCCCCGGTATGCGCCGGCATTTTGCTCCATTTCCCACACCTCCTTGCGTATGATATATACATTATAATATATTTTGCCGCAATTGCAACAAAAAACAGCGAAATGCAGGGGAGGGGGCATTTCCTCTTCCCCATAAAGTTTTGAAAATAAATGGAAAATTTTTATAAATGCGAATAATTCCTATTGACAAACAGAAAACAGTATGGTATACTCACCTCGTAAATAAGAAACATTCTCATCTATAAACACAGAGAGGAGCGATGCTATGGAGACCACCAAGCAGTTCCGCAAGCGGAACGCCATTTTAGGCTACCTGCGGCAAACCGATGCACACCCCTCCGCTGAGATGGTCTACACCCACCTGAAGCCGGACTTTCCGGACCTGTCCTTGGGCACGGTGTACAGAAACCTGTCTATGTTCAAGGATAAGGGCGAGATCATCAGCTTAGGGACGGTAAACGGTGTAGAACGGTTTGACGGCAACACCGCCCCCCACGTCCACTTCGTCTGCACCGACTGCAGCGGCGTGACGGACCTGCCCAAGATCGCTGTGCCGGAGGCCCTGAACCAAGAGGTTCACCATCAGACCGGCGGCCAGATCAATATGTGCCAACTGACCTTTGTGGGTCAATGTAAAAATTGTATAGGAGGAAACACGCAATGAAAAAGTTCAGATGTGTCGTTTGTGACTATGTCTACGAAGGCGACGAGCTGCCCGAGGATTACCAGTGCCCCCTGTGCGGTGTCGGCCCCGACCAGTTCGAAGAAGTCGAAGAAGAGGAAAAGTAAGTAAAAGTAAATAATGTCATTGCGAACCAGTCCGCAGACTGGTGTGGCAATCTAAAGGATGCAGCATAGATTGCCACGTCGCTGCGCTCCTCGCAATGACAACAAAATAGGAACACAAAAATTAAAAAACAACATTTTGGAGGAAAATATTTATGAAAAAGTTTGTATGCTCTGTTTGTGGTTACGTTCACACTGCCGAGGAATTGGCCGCCGATTTCAAGTGCCCCGTCTGTAAGGTCCCCGCTTCCAAGTTCGTGGAGCAGAAGGGCGAACAGAAGCTGGCCGCCGTTCACGAGTACGGCGTTTACGCCCAGACCGTGAAGAACAACCCCGACATCTCCGCAGAGGACAAGAAGTATATCTTCGATCAGCTGATGGCTAACTTCAACGGCGAGTGCAGCGAGGTCGGCATGTACCTGTGCATGGCCCGTATCGCCCACCGCGAGGGCTACCCCGAGATTGGCCTGTACTGGGAGAAGGCAGCCTACGAGGAGGCTGAGCATGCTGCCAAGTTTGCAGAATTGCTGGGCGAGGACTTGGAGCCCAACATGAAGGCCACCACCAAGGATAACTTAGCATGGCGCGTTGACTGCGAGTTCGGCGCTACCCAGGGCAAGTTCGACCTGGCAAGCTGCGCCAAGAAGAACGGCCTGGACGCCATCCACGACACCGTCCACGAGATGGCTCGCGACGAGGCTCGCCACGGCGTTGCCCTGAAGGGTCTGCTGGAAAGATATTTTAAGTAATATTCCACGGATATGGTTGAACGGATATACAAGTGCCTCCGTCGGACCGATGATACAGATTATTGCTGGCGGCTGCGGGAGAAGCTGACTTCTCCCCAGCCCAAAGGCGGTCTTTCCCGCCTGTATGCCATGTATCAGTACAAAAAGGCCCTGCGGCAGGCCGGCGCTACCATCCCTCTCGGGACAAAATTCAAGGGAAAACCCGATTTCCCCCACGGATTTTACGGCATTTGCATTTCCTACGGCGCTGTCCTCGGCGCCGGCTGCACCATTTTCCAGCAGGTGACCATCGGCTCCAACACCCTTTCCGGCACCAAGCATCCCGGCGCGCCGGTGATCGGTGACAATGTGTATATCGGCGCAGGCGCCAAGATCATCGGCGGCATCCGCATCGGTGACAATGTGCGCATCGGCGCCAACTGCGTGGTCACAAGCGATATTCCCGACAACTGCACCGTGGTGCTGCCCGCCCCCAGAGTGATTCAGCGGGATGCGCCCATGGACAATACTTTCCAAAACTGGGGCGGTTATCAGCCCGGAAACAACAATTGAGGTGTTACTATGATCGAGAATTATATGGTTTGCAACTGCAAGCAGGTCAGCTATGGCACCATTCTGGATGCCCTCCACGAGCTGCCCAGCTTTGACGATGTTCTGTCCGCCTTTGAAAGCGTGAAAGAGGTCACCCACTGCTCCACCGGCTGCGGCGGCTGCCACGATAAGGTGATGAAGATCATCTCCGACGAGATGTCAGGCCATAAGTAACACCTGCGAACATATTAACCGACAATTGTCTGCCGGTCCCCGCACCGGGGACCGGCAGCTTGTATTTTTATATAAGGAGAAAATTTTATGAAAATTCGTATTGATAAAGATCTTGTAGAATTCACCCCGGAGCACGCCGCAGAGGCCGCTGAGCTGGAAGCCCTTTGGATCAAGCTGGGTAACTGCATCGGCAATACCAAGTCCCTGCAGCCCATTGGCGTGTATGTGCCGTCCGAAAACAAGACCGCTACCTTCCACATTGAGGGTCTGAACGAGCAGGAAAAGGCCGCCATTCCTGAGATCCGCGCCCCCTATGACACGGATGTGTACTGTGTCACCTGCAACAAGACCGTCCATGTGAAGGCCGGCGAGGTGGTGCCCTTCTGCTGCGGCAAGCTGATGGATATCTTAGACTGATATGGAACTGAAAGAAGGTCTGATCCCGGTGGTGCGGGCAGAAAAGGACTGTCAGGTCTACTGCCCCATCTGCCACAAGATTTTAGATGTAAAGGCCGGTGAGCCCATCCCCCGCTGCTGCGGCAAGGTGATGGCAGCTATGAAATAAAAGGCGGGCGATTCGTGCATCGCCCCTACTTTTTATCCGCATCGGCTTGTTTTTGGAATTGGTCTATGGTATACTGAAAAAAAGAAAGCGAGTATTCCCTATGAAAAAATGGATCGCAATTTTGCTTCTGGCGGGTGTTCTGTGCGGGATGCTGGCCGGCTGCACCGAAAACCTCTCCGCAGAGGGCGCTTACCAGGTGGTACTGGAAGATCTGGGCGCTGCCGCCGAGATGGCAGCAAATCCCCACATCCACGAAGGCACCTACAACGACAAACCCTGCTTCAATATTTTCGTAGAAGTCAACGGCGTATCGTTGCAGTACATCGTCTCCCCGAGCGGCAAGATCCTGCACAAGGGCCCCGGCGAACACAGCCATTAAGGAATTAACAGTTGACAATGGACAATTATTTAGCCATTTTCAACATTGTACCGGGAGATTGCCACGGGCGCAACGCGCCCTCGCAATGACAATAAACTGCACAAAACCCGGCACACGGATTCGTGTGCCGGGTTTTTATGCTGCTTAGGGATTGGGAATGGCTTCGCCGCAGACCTTGCACTTGTCGCCGGCGGCGTTGGGGGTGTGGGGCAGCTTCTCGGTGTTGATGTAGATGATGACCTCCTCGCACTGGCGGCAGACCTGATACTGCTGACCCTCCTGCTTGCAGGTGGCTTCCTTGCCCTTGACCTGCTTCCAGGTGCCGGGCTCGTGATCCAGCTTGGCGATCTTTTCGGCAACCTTATCACCGCACAGGGTACAGGTCTTATAGCGGCTGCCCTCGTTGGTGCAGGTGGCCCGCTCCGTCACCGTCCATTGCGTCCCTAAGGTATGGATGCAGGAGGGTTTTGTATCCTCGGTCACATCAGTAGCTGTCGTATTCTCAGTAACCTGGGTATCCTGGGTATTCTCGGTTGCCTTGGTTGCTTCCGTGGTTTTGGTGGTCTCGGTGGCCTTGTTGGACTGGGTATTTTGGGTAGAAGCATTGCTGTTACCGGTGGAAGGCACATCTGGCTGGTCATCCTTCTTGCCGCAGCCGGCCAGCAGACCCAGCAGGGCCGCCACCGTCAGTATGTAAGCTATGAGTTTCCGTATTTTCATATCATCGCTCCTCGTTGGTTATCTTCTATCCCAAAGTATAGCAGACCCGCAGGCAGATTGCAAGGGGCATATCAAATGCCCAGAAAATCTCCCTCGCCGGAAAGCTGATTCTTATACCGGAAGAAGATGTTCATATATTTGAGCCCATTGAACCGGGCATCGCCCTTGATCTGATAGAGGCCGTCGCTGTGATAGACATTGACCTTGTTCTTGCCCAGCACGGTGATGACCCGGATATCGTCAAAGAACAGTGTCTTTTTGCCCAGCTGCAGCCGGTTGCCGTACAGCGCGACCTGGGCATTTTCCTCCAGCAGAGTCTTACGCTTATAAGGCTCTACCTCCGAAACCGCAGCCGTATCCCAGTAGAGGGGCGTTTCCAAATAAGCATTGGTGTCCAGCCGGTTTACATAATCATTTTGATAGGCATACCACTGGGCAACATAAGGGAAGGGAAATTCTCCGTTCACGCCCTCCAAGCGCTGATCCGGCAGGTAGCGGATCTGCTTGCCGCAGGTTTTGCAGGTGATAATATCCTTCTCGCTATGAAATTCCGACAGGCCGCAGTCCGGGCAGACATACATCGCCCGCTCCAAGTACTCCGCTAATTTTTTATGGCGGAAGGGGCCGGGGTTTCGGGTTTCGTCCACATACAGCTCCTTTTGGATGAGGGCGTGGAGTTCCTCGTTGGTGAGGTTTTTATAATCCTCCGGCTCAATAATTTTATGTACATAAGCCCGCATTTTGCCCTTGCGGCACACATCGCTCCACCGGGGCTGGATGCCGTAGCCGCCCTCGATGCGGAACAGTGCTAAGGGCAGGCCTAACTTTTTCACCAAGGGAGCGATCGCAGGATTGCTGTAGCAGGGCAGGCCGCTGAAGGTGCGGTTACCCTCGGGGGCTAAGGCAATGGTACCGCCCTGCCGGGCCACCCGGATGCAGTCCATCACCGCCTGCACATCGGTGGTCTGTTTTTTGATGGGAATGGGCGCCACCGCCCAGCGAAGCAGCCGGGACAGCGTACCTAAGGAAAACAGGTCCTCCGATGCCACAAAGTAGGCGTGCCGGGGGAACATCGCCTTGCTGATAAAAAACTGGTCAAAGGCGGTCTGGTGGTTCATCAGCACCACGCACTGGCGCTTCTGCAGCGCCTTGCTCTTCTCCACTTTAATATGATATTTGCATCTTGTCCACAGGAAAATAAACGGTGCAAGCAGCGTAATAATCACTTTATGCCGTGTGCGTACCCACTTTTTTGTTTTGATTTTGGTTTTTGTCTGCATACCGTACCTCTGTCCAAAAGATTTTATACACAGTTATTTTATCATCCCCCCCGCCTGCTTGTCAACCAAACGAACTGTGAACGGATTTTGCTTGCTATTTTGCTTTTGGGCGGCTATAATAGAAGATGTGTAAGTATATGCACTTACTTTTCACCAATGGAATCAAGGAGGTTCTGTATGGACCCTATTTATGTAACCGGTCACCGCAACCCGGATACCGACTCCATCGTGGCCGCCATGGCCTATGCCGCCCTGCGCAATGCCTTGGGCGACCGGGAGTATGAGGCCGCCTGCTTAGGCCATGTGTCCGATGAGACCGATATCGTGCTGAAGAAATTCGGCTTTCAGCCCCCCAAGCGGATCACCAGTATGTTCACCCAGGTGCAGGATCTGGATTTTGATGCCCCGCCCTGCCTGAGCACCGCCGTGACCGTGGGCCGGGCCTGGCAGATCCTGCAGCAGCAGCAGAATATCTCCGCCATCCCCGTGGCCAGGGAGGACGGCACCCTGTACGGTATGCTCTCCCGGGAGAATGTGGCCAGCTACAATATGGAGCTGGCATCCTCCGGCGTGCTGGAGGAAGTGCCGCTGTTCAATGTTGTGTCGGTGCTGGAGGGCAAAATCCTCAATGCCGCCGGCGAAAACACCGACACCATCAGCGGCGAGCTGTCCATCGCTCTGCCCCAGCAGCGGGAAAATCTTCTGTTCAACAAGCGCGATTCCATTGTCCTGTGCGGCCACCAGCCGGATATGATCCGCCGGGCGCTGGAAATGAATGTAAAATGCTTAGTGCTGTGTCAGGCGGAGCTTTCCGAGGAATTGCGCGACCTGCCCACCGACACCTGCATCATCTCCACCCCCTACGATGCCTATCGGGCCGCGCGGCTGATCTTCCAGTCCGCCCCCATCGGCCGGATCTGCCGCACCGAGGGCCTGGTGTGCTTCCACTTGGAAGACCGGGTGGACGAGGTCAAGGAGCTGGTGCTGAAATTCCGGGAGCATTGCTATCCCATTTTGGACGAAAACGAAAAGGTCGTGGGCGTGCTGACCCGGTATCATCTGCTCCGTCCCCGGCGGAAACGGGTGGTGCTGGTGGACCACAACGAGGCCTCCCAGTCCGTACCGGGTCTGGATGAGGCGGAGATTTTGGAGATCATCGATCACCACCGCTTAGCGGATATTCAGACCGCCAACCCCATTTATGTGCGCAACGAGCCGGTGGGCTCTACCAACACCATCATCGCCTCTATGTTCCAGGACAAGGGGCTGATGCCCTCGGATAAAATGGCCGGTATGATGGCCGCCGCCATTATCTCCGACACGGTTATGTTCAAATCCCCCACCTGCACCGAGCGGGATATCCGCACCGCCGAGCGTATGGCCCGGATCGCCAATGTGTCCCTGGAGGAGCTGGGCCGGGAGATCTTCTCCGCATCCTCGGAAAACCGCACCGCGGACGATCTGTTCTACGCCGACTACAAGGAATTCCACATCGCCGGCTACGATCTGGCGGTCGCCCAGGTCACCTGCGTGGACAGCCCCAAAATGCTGGAGCGGAAGGACGAATTCCTGGCCCTGATGCGCAAGGATATGGAAAAGGGCAAGTACTCTATGATGATCCTGATGCTCACCGATGTGCTTTTGGAGGGCACCCAGCTCATTTATATGGGCGACGATGAGATCATCCACCAGGCCTTCGGCGTAACGCCCAAGGACAATACCCTGTTCCTGCCGGGCGTTATGAGCCGGAAAAAGCAGGTCATTCCCATGCTGTCGGCACTGTGGGGCTAAAAAAGAATGCATAATGCTGAATGCATAATGCATAATTATTTTGTTTTGAAATTTGCAACTTTTATGCTATAGTATTTCGGTAGAAAAGGGGGATCGGTATGGGTTTTGAGGGCCTTTTGGGCAACGAGCGGCTGAAGGAAAATCTGCGCATCAGCGTGGGCCGCGGCCGTATTTCCCATTTTTATCTGATCTCCGGCCCGGCAGGCTCCGGCAAACGCACCCTGGCCCGGCTTTTGGCTGCCGCCATTTTGTGCCAAGGCAGCGGCAAGCCCTGTATGCGCTGCAACGCCTGCCGGAAGGTCATGACCGGCAATCACCCGGACTGCATCACCGTGGAGGACAAGGAGCATAAGACCGTGGCGGTGGATATCGTCCGGGATGCCCGGGCGGATATGTACGTAATGCCCAACGAGAGCAGCCGGAAGGTCTACATCTTCCCCCAGGAGCTGCGGACCGAGGGCCAGAACGCGCTATTAAAAATTTTGGAAGAGCCGCCGGAATACGGCGTGTTTATCCTGCTTTCCGACAATCCGGAAAAGCTGCTGCCCACGGTGCGCTCCCGCTGCACTGAGCTAAGGCTGCTGAGCCTGCCGGACAGTATCCTCCAATCGGCTCTGAAGCAGGAATTTCCCAACGCGGACGGCCAGAGCATCGCGGCAGCCGCCAGTCGCAGCGGCGGCTGGCTGGGACAGGCCAAGGCCCTCCTTGCCGAGGGTGCGGTCAGTTCCCAAACCGAAAACTTTGTCAACAGCTTTTGCGCCCGGGATGCCCTGGGTCTGACCACCGTGCTGGTGGGTATGGAAAAATGGAAGCGGGATCAGGCGATCCCCGAATGGCAGGTGTGGCTGCAGCTGCTGCAAAGCGCCCTGACCTGTCAGGCCGGGCAGCAAGCCACCTCCCCCCTTGCAAGGCAGCTGGCCTCGGTCCGCAGCGCCCGTGAGCTGATGGATGGGGTGCAGCAGCTTCAAAAAGTGATAGAATACGCGCAGGGCAATGTGTCCGTGGCCGCCATTTGCGGCTACCTACAATGGGCCCTGAGATAGGAGAAATTTATGGATGAGCAATTGACACCTATGCCCGCCCGACCGGAAACGGCTGAGGTGGTGGACATTCAGTTCCGCCCCGGGCAGAAGGTTTACTATTTTGATCCTGCAGGTCTTGCCCTGCAGGCCGGTGACCATGTAGTCATCGACACTGCCCGCGGGCCGGAATTCGGCTACTGCACCGCCGGCAATCACAGCATTCCTATGCGGGATGTGGTCGCCCCCCTGCGGCCGGTGCTGCGCCGGGCCACCGAGCAGGACGAAAAAACCGCCGCTGAAAACGCAAAAAAAGAACAAAAAGCCTTTGAGACCTGTCTGGAAAAGATCACCGAGCAGGGACTGGATATGCAGCTGGTATCTGCCGAATGCGCCTTTGACGGCAGCCGGATCCTGTTTTTCTTCACCGCTGAGGAGCGGGTGGATTTCCGGGAGCTGGTGAAGCTCCTGGCCGGCATTTTCCACACCCGCATCGAGATGCGGCAGATCGGCGTCCGGGACAAGGCAAAAATGGTGGGCGGTTTAGGCATCTGCGGCAGACCCTTCTGCTGCGCAAGCTTTTTGGACGATTTCCAGCCGGTATCCATCAAAATGGCCAAGACCCAGAATCTGAGCCTGAATCCCACCAAGATCTCCGGCACCTGCGGCCGGCTGATGTGCTGCCTGAAATACGAGCAGGACGCCTATGAAGACCTGCTCCGCACCGCACCCAAGGCCGAGTCTTTTGTGGACACCCCCGATGGCCGGGGTACTGTGGTGGAGGTGGATCTGCTGCGGCAGCGGGTGAAGGTGAAGATGGAGGAGCAGCCGGAGGTCATCGGCACTTACGCCAACGGGGATATTGCCGTTCTGCGCAGCGGCAAGGCCAAGAAGAATGACCCGCCCATTCCTGCGGATTTAGCGCCCATTTCCGGCGGCGGCAGGCGCAGACGGCGTTTTGAGGATACCCCCGAATCCGCCCCTGTGCTGGAATCCATCCGTATGCGCTACTCGGAAGAGACCATTGCCGAGGAGGTGGCAACAGAAGAGCCTAAGGCGAAAAAGCCCGAGGGTAACAGCCAAAACCGCCGTAAGCACCGCAAGCCGGGTAAACCCCAGCCGGAAAAGATCCAACAGGATACAAAGCCTGCCGCACCCCAAGCCAATGGCAGCGGCGATGCCAAAAAGCCGGGCAAGCATCGCTATCATCACCGCCGCCGCAAGCCGGGTAAGCCCGGCGGCGACGCACCCAAGGCATAATCACAAAACTACCCGAAGAGATCACAGACTCTCTTCGGGTAGTTTTTCGATATATTGCTAAGCAATACGATATTTTTGTCTTACGACAAAATCGATATATTGACCTGTGGGTAAATTCGATATGATATAAATCCCGCTTGCCCCGCAGGGCATATCGAGCGCCGCAGGCGCATATCGAAAATTCCGTCAGCGCTTTATATCGATGCATTGTGCCCTTGGCGGCACAATGCTTAGGCCCCGGTTTTTTCCTTTGCATCAAACAGGCGATCAAAATGCTTGCCAGCGGCACCATTCCCGTGTGGGATGTGGGCTGGTCCTACGAAATCCTGCAGAATGCTAAGAAAATGGGCCTTGGCCAGACCCTCAAGCTGTGGGACACCCCCGCATTGGGATAATAACAATATAGGGACACCCCGGGATGGGTGTCCCTATATTTATAAAAACAGGGGCGGATATGGAATCCGCCCCTACGCATTGCTTTGTTATTTTGCAGCCTTTTGGAGCTTGCGCTCTTCCTTGGTCTTGCAGAACTTCTCCAGCTGAGGCACCAACAACAGGCAGATCAGCGCCGCGGTGAAGCCGCCGTTATACAGGCAGAAGCCGCCGTGCATATCCGGAACTGCGGTCACCAGCAGGTAGTGCAGGCCGCCGGCCAAAATGCCGTAGCCGAAGCCGTACTTACCGGAAACGGGAGACATACCGTTGGCATAGCACAGGCCGATCAAAATGGACTGGTTGGCGATGGTCAGACCGTAATTCTCCACACCCAGCAGGCCGGAGATCCAGCCGAACAGGTAGGAGGTGAGCACATAACCTGCCATAATGGGCCATACATTGCCGGGGTGGGAACCGGAATTGCAGGTAGCCAGCATACAGAACACGATGCCGAAGGTCATACCCGTCCAGACGGTGGACATGCGCTCTGCGCCGCCGTCCAAAAATGCTGCCAGGTTGAAATAGGCAACGATCATCAGGCCGAACACGCCCACATTCATCAGAAATGCCGGTGTGCCGTACTTGGCGGTAAAGCACACGCCGTGACCGGAGTCCTTGAGCAGATTCCAGTAGTCCTTAAGCTTGCAGCCCATGAGCAGGGCAAAGAGGATGCACAGGGCGAACAGGGCAACGCAGAAGATATTGCAGCCCCAGAAGAACTCTGCCTGGGGCGCTGCCCAGGTGGCCAGCTTGCCCAAATCGCCGATCTTCCAGCCCAGCATCACATTGTACAGCACGGTCCGCAGGAAAAAGGCGGTCATACCGATGGGTACGGCGGCAGAATAATGGTCATAGCCCTTGTGGATATTGGGGGCGTGACCCAGGCCTGCCGGCAGAAAGAAGCCGATAACGAGACCCACAAACAGGGCAAGGCCCAGGCCCAGCCAGTTAAAGCCCAAATATTCTGTGCCGGGGTAGCGGAACAGCAGATCGGAGATCAGAGGCGCAATGCCGGTGGAATACAGCATCGCATTGCTCATTGCGCCCAGCTTTTCCTTCTTCACCAGGCAGAACAGGGCAACGCCCAGCACCGTGGGGAGCATATTCAAGGGGTTAATACCCCAAGAGCCGAAGCCGATGGTCAGCAGCACGCCCAGGGTGGTCACATTGTTGGGCTTGCTGCCCGGCAGGCAGGTGAGGCCGGTACAAACAAGGCCCACCAGGCCCATATTCAAAAATGTGCCGGCGAAGCTATAGGCAAAGTAGTTGGTAGAGATCTTGCAGGGGTAGCGCATAATGTCCCACAGGGCGGTGAACATCTTGGCCCGGTCGGGCAGGCAGCACGCGCCCACGATAAAGCACAGGGACACGAACAGGAAAAACAGCTTCAGAAAGCTCTCCTGGGACAGGTTTTTGATTTTTTTCATAATAACACCTCAATGAAAATCCGGGCAATCCGAGCCCATACAGATCGAATTGCCCAGACGGTCGGCATTTTGTGATCCTTATACTCCACCGCAGTTTTCTGCGTTTATCCGTCAGTCATACAAGGACCGTAGGGGCGGCAACCTGCCGCCCGCGGGCGGATAATATCCGCCCCTACAAGTAATCGTTATATTACGCCTTTTCAGCAGCTTCCACAACGTGCTTCATCAGCACGGTGGTGGTCACGGCGCCAACGCCGCCGGGAACGGGGGTGATTGCGCCAACGATGGGCTCGACCTCGTCGAACACGCAGTCGCCGGACATACCGCCCTTGCCCTTGGAGGTGATCTTCTCGGGATTCCAGTTCATGGAAACGTCGATGACGATCTGGCCCTCGCGGACGAAATCCTTGGTCAGGCTGCCCAGAACACCGGCAGCGGAAATGATGATATCAGCCTCACGGCAGATAGCAGCGGTATCCACAGTCTTGGTGTGGCAGACGGTAACGGTGGCGTTCTTGCCCATGAGCATCATAGCAGCGGGCTTGCCGACGACCAAAGTGCGGCCGATGACAACGGCATTCTTGCCCTTGCAGTCGATGCCGTAGTGGTCCAGAATTTCCATACGGGGGGGGGGGGTGCAGGGGGCGTAGCCCAGATCCTGGCCTTCGAACACGCCGGCGTTACTCATATGGGTCATGGAGTCCACATCCTTGCAGGGAGCCAGGCGGTTGCAGATCTCGTCCTGGTCAGCTTTCAGATGCTTGGGCAGGGGACGGAACATCAGCACGCCGTGAACGGATGCGTCAGCATTCACTTCGTCGATGACCTTCAGCACCTCTTCCTTGGTAGCGGTCTCGGGCAGGATGTAGTTCTTCACAGCAACGCCCACTTCCTCAGCCCGCTTGGTAGCGCCCTTTTCGTAGGACAGGTCGGAGGGATTCTCGCCTAAACGGATGATACCCAGAGTGGGCTGCACGCCCTTTTCCTTCAGCGCAGCGGTGCGGCCCTGCAGAGCAGCAACCAGCGCTTCGTTGACTTCTTTACCCAGTAATTGCTTTGCCATTTCTATATCCTCCTAATCAGACGCCAAAACCGGCTTTTACAGTGGTGAAGATCTCATCGGCCATCTTGCCGTACTTGTCCAGCATACCCAGAGCCTTGGTGTTCATTTCCTCTGCCGTCTCGCGGTTCTTCAGGGTCTTGGTGTTGATAAACACAGTGAGGGATGCAGCCTGCAGAGCAGCCTTGCAGATCACTGCGCCACAGCCGGCATCGGACACAGCCAGACGGCTGCCCTTAGCGGCAAACACAGCGATGTACTCGATGGCCTGGCAGCACAGCTCCATGATCTTCATGGGGGTGGAGCAGGCGATGACGGTAGCCTCTTCCATAACGGTGTCACGGGTGGGATCGTCCTTGGGGATGCCGTAGGCCTTGGCCAGGGGCAGGAAGTTCACTTCGTCAGCCTCTACCTGGTCCAGCAGCTCTTTCTGCAGAGCGTCGCACTTGGCCTTCAGCGCAATAATTTCGGCTTCCACCTCAGCATACTTCTTCTTGCCAACGGTAAGGCTGCCGACCATATTGCCCAGAGCAGTGCCGATGGCGCCAACCAGGGCAGCAGCGCCGCCGCCGCCGGGAGCGGGTGCATCAGATGCCAGAACCTCCACAAACTTGCGGCAGGTTTCCATAGTCATATCCATAGGTGTATATCTCCTTACTATGAGTGTAGGACGGGGGCTTACCCCCGCCGATATTATAGCAGTTTCCTGCGGTGGGAGCAAGCCCCCGCCCTACATTTTCTGCCAGTAAATACTCCAAAAGCACAGGCGGT
>JAZRIT010000029.1:0-100104 GCA_045645385.1 Faecousia sp. | reverse complement strand
AAGCCGGAGCTTATGTGGAAGCTAGATCATCTGTTTTCTGTCAAAGTTGGCGAACCCACAGATTTTTACTTGTCGATGATGCGCATCGGCGTTGTGGTGTTTGCCGCGATCGCTGTGATTTTGGCAATCAGCTTTTTCTAAGAACGCAGATTTTGCACCGCACAAAAGCCTCCCTTGTGTAAAGGGAGGTGGCAAAAATCTTTGATTTTTGACGGAGGGATTGATCTGATAGCGACAATCCCCCTGTCACCGCGATGCGGTGACAGCCCCATTTGCACAAGGGGGCCTTTGGCGCGCGCATAACCGCATTTGCGGTAGTAGGGCAGGACACGCAAGCGAAAGATAATTCGATGAACCTATAGGCTCGGATAGTAAAAGGCCCTAAGGGGGCCTGTGCATACTATCGGCACAGCCGGTGGTTATGATTGCAAGAAGTCTGTCTGTTTGCGTGTGCTTCCTCGCAGGATTTATAGCAGTTCTTGTATGCCTGTCAAACACATATACAAAAAGTTGCACAAAAATGCTTCCCAAAGGTTGCAATTGGCGGTCGATTGGGGTATTATAGCCACGACGCTTTAAAGCGCAACTTTTACTGCGAGGTGGAAGCCATGCTGAGAAGGAAAGATGTAAATATGCTGGAAGGCTCTATTGTAAAGGGCCTGCTGACCATCGCCATTCCTATTATGGTGATGAATGTACTGTCATCCCTGTTCAACATTATCGATATGCGGATGTTGAAGGCCTATGACACCGGTCTCTCCGTAGGTGCTGTGGGTGTTTGCGGCACACCGATTACCTTTATCTCCAATTTGGTGGTGGGTGTTGCCACCGGCGTCAATGTGGTGGTTGCCAAACACATTGGCCGCAAAGAACCCGGTGACGCAGAAAAGGCTGCAGGTACAGCCATTGCCTTTTCTTTGGTCGCGGGCTTGGTTTTGACGGTCATCGGCGTGGTGTTCGCCGGACATATTTTGGATATTGTTAACTGCTCCCAGGAATTGAAGGATCATGGCGCTGTGTTGTATTTCCGTATGTATTTTGCGGGAATCCCACTGCTGATGGTCTATAACTTCTGTGCATCGATCCTGCGTTCCACCGGTAATTCCAAGCGGATCATGACCATTTCCATCACCTCCGGACTGGTAAAGATTGCCGTTACATACCTGTTTGTTCGGGTGATTCCTTTGAGCGTGATGGGTGTTTCCATTGCTAATATCGTCGCCTGGGCAGTATTCCTTGGTATGGGATTGTGGTCGCTGACCCAAAAAAGCTGCACAGTCAAGCTCAGAATCAAGCATATTCGCTTCTACAAAGACGAGCTGCGCCCCATTTTGCGGGTAGGTGTGCCCGCTGCATTGCAGATGGGTATGTATTCCATTGCCAATGTGATCATCGCCTCTGCCGTCAACAAATTCGGCACAGCGGCATCTACGGGCGTTTCCATTGCCAACACCTTCGATGGTATTTTGTATAACATTTGTCACGCAACTTCCCTGGCCGTTTTGCCCTATGTTAGCCAAAATATCGGTGCCGGCAACCCGAAACGGGCCGCCGAATCCGTCTGGAAAGGTACATTGGTAACTGTCTGTATTGGTGCATTCTTCGGCGCTCTGTCGGCAATTTTCTCCGGACAGTTGTCGGGCATTATGTCTGATGATCCGGTGGTCATCGACTGGTCCTGCCAGAAGATGATCATCATTTCCAGCACCTATTTTATCTGCGGTATCAACGATATCCTCTGCGCAGCCCTGCGTGGTACCGGCAAGCCTATCATCCCCACCATTGCAACGATGATCTTTATGTGCGGTTTGCGATTCCTTTGGGTTTATGCAATCTTCCCACTGATTCCTAACCTGACATTCCTGTACCTGGTGTGGCCCATCGGTTGGCTTTTGTCCATTGTGACGCTGCTGCCCTTCTATTTTTCTACAATCAAAAAACTCAAAGCGCAGCATTTGCCCAACCCGGCAATCGAAGCATAAAAATATCCCCTGCGTGGTTTGACCACGCAGGGGTTCGTTTTTTGAATTATACGCCGGAGTATGCAGCGAAACCTGCGTCAACAGGCAGCACAACGCCGGTGATAGCGGAGGCGGACTTGTTGTCGCACAGGAACAGCGTTGCGCCGATCAGCTCGTCAGCATCCACAAAACGGCCGGTGGGAGTGCCGTTCAGAATCTTAGCGGAACGAGCGGTGGGAGTGCCGTCCTCATTGAACAGTAGAGCCTTGTTCTGAGCAGATACCAGGAAGCCGGGAGCAATGGCGTTGCAGCGGATGCCGGTGCCTGCAAAGTGGGTAGCCAACCACTGAGTGAAGTTGGAAATACCGGCCTTAGCAGCGGAGTAAGCAGGAATCTTGGTCAGGGGAGTGTAGGCGTTCATAGAAGAGATGTCCAGAATAACCCCGGCCTTCTTAGCCACCATATCCTTGGCAAAAGCCTGGGTGGGAAGCAGAGTGCCCTGGAAGTTCAGCTTGAACACGAAGTCCACGCCGCTGGCTTCCAGATCAAAGAAGGACTTGCCGCCCTCTTTTGCCTCGTGCTGATACTCGTTGTCGGTGGTAGCGCGGGGGTTGTTGCCGCCGGCGCCGTTTACCAAAATGTCGCAGGGACCCAGGTCGCGGAGAACTGCCTGATGCACTTCTTCCAGAGATTCGGGCTCCAGAACGTTGGCCTTGTAGCCCTCGCAGATAAAGCCTTCAGCCTTCAGCTCGTCAGCCAGCTTCTTTACGGCTTCCTCGTTCAGGTCCAAAGCAGCAACCTTAGCGCCGCTCTGTGCGAATGCGCGGGCCATAGCGCCGCAGATCAGACCGCCAGCGCCGGTAACCACGGCGACCTTGCCAGAATAGTCAATGTTAATGGGAAGAGTCAGCATATTTGTATACCTCCAATTTTTGGTTTGTTCATAACATGTCCATTATAACACAATATTTGTTATATCGCAATAGCGGTTAAAGGATTAAATGCAAAAAAACCCGGGGAATTTCCCGGGTTTTTTATGGCATATGGCAATTAGTCTTTCTTATTCTTCTTGTAGAAGAAACTGCCGATGATCATAATCACAACGAAGAGCACCAGGTAGAACAGAACGGGGAAGGAGAACTTGCCTGCTTCCTTGGCTGCCAGATAGGGGGTAATGCCGTGGGCATAAACAGCAGCGAAGACCATAAATGCACAGGCGATAATGGAGATGAAGGGCAGAATGAAGCGCTTGAAAGCACCCAGGTCCTTTTCCTTGACCATCCACATAATGAAGATGGGGATGTACATACCATAGATGGTGACGATGGGCAGTTCGGAGGAGTCGAAATTGAACAGACCGAACCAGCCGGAGGTCAGGTTAGCGCCGTAGAAGAAGACCATCCACAGGCAGCACACCAGCAGACCCCAGATGGAGGAGTTGGTGGTCATATTGGTGGACTCATCCACCTGGCTGAACATCTTGGGCTTGGGGCCCTGGCCGCGGGCGGCGATGGCATACATACCCCGGGAGGCGCCCATCATCAGACCGTTCAAAGTACCCAGGCAGGAGATGACAATGCAGACCTGCAGGATCTTGCCGCCCACGTTGCCGAAGATGTTGGAAAACGCGGTGGGAGCGCCCTTTTCGATCAGAACAGCAGTGCTTGCGCCGCCGGCAACGCCAACGAAGTACAGCACATATGCGGTGACAACGATGATCGCACCGATGACCAGAGCGATGGGCAGGTTCTTCTTGGGGTTCTTCAGCTCGGCGTTGATGGAGGTAGCCACGATCCAGCCTTCGTAAGCGAAGACAGTTGCCACAACGCCACCGAACAGACCGCCCATACCACTCTTGGAAGGATCCACGATGGTGGCAAAGTTTTCCGGCAGAGTGCCCTTTGCAGAGCCGACGATCACGCCCACAACAGCCATCAGGAAGATGGGAATCAGCTTGATGACGGTGGCGCTGACCTGGAACTTACCGGCCAGCTTCGGAGAGAAGGCATTGAGGGCATAATTACCGACCAGGAACAGTGCAGCGATGGTCATAACCTCGGGTGCGGCTGCGCCCCAACCTAAGATCTCGCCGAAGTAGCGGGCAGAGACCCAAGCCAGAACGCCGGTCATAGCGGGGTAGTAGATGTTGACCATAAACCAAGCCAGATAGTAGCCGTAGGCGGAGCCGCAGGCAGCTTCTGCATAGTCAACAACGCCGCTGACCTTTTCATACTTGGTGGCCATCACAGCGAACATTGCCGAGCAGATGATCATCAGCGCGCCGGTGATGATCCAGGACAGGATGCCCAGGGTCATATTGCCGCCGGTCTTTTCCAGCACAGCCTGTGCCTTAAAGAACACACCGGAACCGATAACGGTACCGACCACCATACAGATGGCGGTGAACAGGCCATACTTTCTTTCGAGTTTCTTTTCCATTATCATACCTCTTTCTTATAAGTACACTTTAGCGCACCAAAGTGTTAAAAGTATACCATATACAGGTTGTGTTTTCAATATCTTTTTGTAGTATTTTTACATTTTTTATATTTATATTGACAAAAAGAAAATGTTATGTATAATTGTATACAATTATACAGGAAAGCGAGGAATCGATTATGCTAGAAATTTCCAATAAAACCAACCTTTTGGAGCAAAAGTCCTATAAATACTCTCTGCAGGACATTCCCGAGCCCAACCTGCAGCGGGATATCTATACCGAGGGCATGGTCCCCAAGGTGTCCTTCAACCACCGCAGAGTGCCGCTGAATATGCCGGAGGAGATCTGGATCACCGACACTTCCCTGCGGGACGGCCAGCAGTCGGTGGAGCCCTACACCGTGGATCAGATCGTAAAAATCTATAAATTGCTGAGCAAGCTGGGCGGTCCTTACGGCATCATCCGCCAGACCGAGTTCTTCATCTACAGCCAAAAGGACCGGCAGGCCATCGAAAAATGTATGGAACTGGACCTGAAATTCCCGGAGATCACCACCTGGATCCGCGCCAGCAAGGAGGACTTCCGTCTTGTGCGGGATATGGGCATTAAGGAGACCGGCATTCTGGTCAGCTGCAGCGATTATCACATATTTAAAAAGATGAAGATGACCCGCAAGCAGGTGCTGGATTACTATCTTGCCACCGTCAAGGACGCTTTTGAGGCCGGTATCGTACCCCGCTGTCATTTGGAGGACATCACCCGGGCGGATTTCTACGGCTTCGTAGTGCCCTTTGTCAATGAGCTGCAGAAGCTGTCCCGGGAGGCGGGCATTCCCGTGAAGATCCGCGCCTGCGATACTATGGGTTACGGTGTGCCCTATACCGAGGCGGCGATGCCCCGGAGCGTTGCCGGTATCATTTACGGCCTGCAGCACTATTCCGATGTGCCCAGCGAGCTTTTGGAGTGGCACGGGCACAACGATTTCTATAAAGCCGTGGCCAACGCCTCCACCGCCTGGTTGTATGGCGCCTGCGCGGTGAACTGCTCCCTCCTGGGCATCGGTGAGCGCACCGGCAATATCCCTCTGGAGGCAATGGTGTTTGAGTATGCCTCCCTGCGGGGCTCTATGGACGGTATGGACCCCACGGTCATCACTGAGATCGGCGATTTCTTCCAGAGTGAGATCGGTTACAGCATCCCGGAAATGACCCCCTTTGTGGGCCGCAATTTCAATGTGACCCGTGCGGGCATCCACGCAGACGGCCTGATGAAGGACCAGGAGATCTACACCATATTCGATACGGAAAAGCTCCTGAACCGCCCTGCCACCGTGCAGATCGGCAAAGCCTCCGGTCTTGCCGGCATCGCCTACTGGATCAACCAGAATTACCGCCTGCCCGAGGATCGGAAGCTTGACAAGCGGGACCCGCTGGTGGTGGCACTGAAGGAATGGATCGACGCAGAGTACGAGGACGGCCGGCAGACGGTGCTGTCCAACAGGGAACTGGAAACCAAGATTGCCGAGCTGGCACCCGATAGATTTTAAAAAGGAGCAATGGCGATGAAAGCATTTCACACCACATCTTTGGCAGATCAGGTATTTGAGAGACTGGAAAACGATATTATCCAGGGCGTTTACCCCCGGGGGGAGATCCTTACGGAATTGAAGCTGGTGGAGCAGCTGGGTGTCAGCCGCACCCCCATCCGGGAGGCCCTGCGGCGCTTAGAGCAGGAACGGCTGATTGAGGAGAGCGGAAAAGGCTCTGTGGTGCTGGGCATCACTTCCGATGACCTGCTGGATATTATGAACATCCGGCAGCATATCGAGGGCCTGTGCGCCTATTACGCCTGCGTTAATATGACCGAAGAGGGCTTAAAGGAACTGCAGCACATCATCGACCTGCAGGATTTCTATTATGCCAAATGGGATACTGACCACCTGCAGCAGGCCGACGATATGTTCCACGATGCCATCTGCGAGCTGAGCCGCCGCACCGTGATCCGGGATACATTGATGCCCCTGCACCGCAAGACCCGGCGGTATCGCAAGTCTGCGCTGCTGGATAAAGACCGGGCTACCCAGTCACTGAAGGAACACCACGCCATTTTTGACGCAATGCTGACCGGCGACCCCGATAAGGTAAAAGACGCGATGGATTTCCATATGGGAAAGGTGAAAGAAAACCTGTTGAAAGGATTATGATATGGGACTGACGATTGCACAAAAAATCATATTAGCACACTTAGTTGAGGGTACTATGACTCCGGGCAGTCAGATCGCTCTGCGGATCGACCAGACCCTGACCCAGGATGCCACCGGCACGATGGCTTATTTAGAGCTGGAAGCTATGGGCATCGACCGGGTCAAAACCGAGCTGAGCGTAGCCTATGTAGACCATAACACTCTCCAGTCCGGCTTTGAAAATGCCGACGATCACCGGTACTTACAAACCGTAGCCGCCAAGTACGGTGTCTACTTTTCAAGACCCGGCAACGGTATCTGCCACCAGGTGCATTTGGAGCGGTTCGGCAAACCCGGCAAGACACTCATCGGCTCTGACAGTCACACCCCCACCGGCGGCGGTATCGGTATGTTGGCCTTCGGCGCAGGCGGTCTGGATGTGGCGGTGGCTATGGGCGGCGGCGCATACTATATTACGATGCCCAAGATGTTCAAGGTGGAGCTGACGGGAAAACTGAATCCCTATGTCACCGCCAAGGATGTGAGCTTAGAGCTGCTGCGCATTTTGTCCGTCAAGGGCGGGGTGGGCGCAATTATCGAATGGAGCGGCGAGGGTGTCAGATCCCTGTCCGTCCCCGAACGGGCCACCATCACCAATATGGGTACGGAGCTGGGCGCAACGACCTCCATTTTCCCCTCCGACGAAATTACCCGCAAATTCTTAAAAGCCCAGGGCAGGGAGGCTGACTTCATTCCCCTGGAAAGCGACCCGGACGCGGTGTATGACCGGGTGATCTCTATCGATCTGTCTGCGTTAAAGCCGATGATTGCCTGCCCCCACAGCCCGGACAATGTGGTCAGCGTTGAGAGCATTGCCGGCACGAAAGTGGATCAGATCTGCATCGGCTCCTGCACCAATTCCTCCCTCTATGATATGCTAAAGGTCGCGGCGATGCTGAAGGGTAAGACCGTACATCCCGGCGTGAGCCTGTCGGTGTCTCCCGGCTCCAAGCAGGTGCTGCGGATGCTGGCCGACTGCGGCGCTTTGAGTGATATTCTCAGCAGTGGAGCCCGTGTGCTGGAATGCGCCTGCGGCCCTTGCATCGGTATGGGCTTTGCCCCCAATTCCGGTGGCGTGAGCCTGCGGACCTTCAACCGGAATTTCCTTGGCCGCAGCGGCACCAAGGATGCCCAGGTGTACTTGGTTTCTCCGGAGACAGCGGTGGCGGCAGCGCTGACCGGCGTGGTCACCGACCCCACCACCTTGCCGCCCATCCCGCCGGTTACAATGCCGGATAATTTTACGATCGACGATTCGGCGATCCTTGCGCCCCTAAGTCCCGCCGAGGCCAAATCCGCAGAGGTGCTCCGGGGTCCCAATATCAAGGAATTCCCCAAATCAAAGCCCTTTGCTGATACCCTCAGCGCCCAGGTGGTGCTGCAGGTGGGGGACAATATCACCACCGACCACATTATGCCCGCCGGCGCGAAGATCCTGCCCTACCGCTCCAACATCCCGTTTTTGTCCCAATTCTGCTTCCGGGTCTGCGACGAAACCTTCCCGGAGCGGGCCAAGGCAGCGGGGGATGGCGTGATCGTAGGCGGCAGCAACTACGGCCAGGGTTCTTCCCGGGAGCACGCGGCACTGGTGCCCATGTACTTGGGAATCCGGGTGGTCATTGCCAAGAGCTTCGCCCGGATCCATATTGCAAACCTCATTAACGCGGGCATTTTGCCCCTGACCTTTGCCGATCCTGCCGATTATGACCGCCTCACCCAAGGGGCAAAGCTGACCTTCCGTAATCTGAAAGCGGGAATCGCTGCCGGCACAGTGACCGCCGTGGATGAAACCACCGGCAAAGAGATTCTCTTAAAAGGAGAATTTACGCCCCGGCAGCAGCAGATTTTGCTTTCCGGCGGCCTGCTGAATTACACAAAGGAGAATAGCTGATGGAACAGATGGAAAAAGCCCTTGCCCACTTCCGTTCACTGCTGGAAGAGCAGTTTAAGCGGCTGGAAACCCTGGAAAAACCCCGCAAGGACTTTGCGGCTATGGAAACGGTCACCGTCGGTATCGTTCCCGGTGACGGCATCGGCCCGATCATTATGAAACAGGCCGTCCGCGTTTTGGAGCGTTTGCTGGAAAAGGAAATTGCAGATAAAAGCGTGGTGCTCAAGCATATTGATGGGTTGACCATTGAAAACCGTTTGGCCCAAAATAAGGCAGTTCCCGATGATGTGCTGGCGCAGATCAAGTCCTGCGATGTGCTTTTAAAAGGCCCTACCACCACCCCCAACGGCGGCAGTATGGAAAGCGCCAATGTGACGCTGCGCCGGGAGCTGGACCTGTATGCCAATGTGCGTCCGGTGTCCATTCCGCAGCAGGGCGTTGACTGGATGTTCTACCGGGAAAATACCGAGGGCGAGTATGTTTTGGGCAGCCGGGGCATTGATCTGCCCGGTATGGCGGTGGATTTCAAGGTTACCACCGATGCCGGCACAAGACGCATTGCCCGTGCAGCCTTCGATTATGCCCGGCAAAACGGCAAAAACAGAGTCACCGTGGTTACCAAGGCCAACATTATGAAAAAGACCGACGGGAAATTCTCTGCTATCTGTAAGGAAATTGCGGCCCAGTATCCGGAGATCACCTGCGACGAATACTATATTGATATTATGACCGCCAATCTGGTCAATGAACAGATCCGTGATCAGTTCCAGGTGTTCGTCCTGCCCAATCTCTACGGCGACATTATCACCGACGAGGCAGCCCAGATCCAGGGTGGCGTGGGTACTGCCGGCAGCGCCAACATCGGCGATCAGTATGCTATGTTCGAGGCCATCCACGGCTCTGCCCCCCGGCTGATCGAAAGCGGTTTAGGGGACTATGCCAACCCCTCCAGCATCCTAAAGGCCACTGCGATGCTGCTGCGGCACATTGGACGCACCCAGGCCGCCCAAAAACTGGAAACAGCCCTTGAAACCTGTCCTGTGACTATGACCGATAACGCAGACGGCCCCACCGCCGCAGCCTTCACCGATGCGCTCCTCGGACTGTTATAAACAAAGGATTTTGTTGCATTCTACAGCGCGCTATGCTATAATTAAAATATCTTAAAGAAAAGAGGTGTCACTATGAACGAATATATGGTTCCCGATGGGTATGCTGACTTCGGTGAGGAAATGTTTGCCGGCGCAGTAGGCGGCAGTCTGCTGGGTGTATTCCTGGTTGTCTACTTTCTGATACTGTTTCTTGCGATGGCATTTTCTGTACTTACCTATGTGCTCCATAGCCTTGGCTTGTATGCGATAGCCAATCGCCGCGGCATTGCCAATGCATGGCTGGCGTGGCTCCCTCTGGGCAACATATGGATACTGGGCAATATTTCCGATCAGTATCAGTATGTGGCCAAGGGTAAAATCAAAAACCGCCGTAAGATTATGCTGGGGTTGAGTATCGGCCTGTTTGCAGTGTACTTCCTGTGGCTGATCGGCATGATCGTCAGCGCGGTCGCTGGCGGGGAGCTTGCGGCTATTGTAGGTATGATAGGCGGAACGTTTTTCCTGATGATCGCAGCGATTGTCTTGACTGTTCTGGAGTATATGGCTTATTACGATCTGTTCCAATCCTGCCAGCCCAGCAATTCCGTGCTGTATCTGGTGCTGTCTGTTTTATTCAATGTGACACTGCCGTTCTTTGTGTTCTTCATCCGCAAGAAGGATCTGGGTATGCCTCCCAGAAAGCAGACCCTGCAGGCACTTGTGGATGACCGTATGCAGACACCGGAAGCGCCGGCAGAAGAAATCGTTGAAGAACCCGCAGAAGTCAAAGAAGAAACAACCGAAGAATGATCAAAAGGGTGTTGCCGTTGGGCAACACCCTTTTTGCGCTGTGTTGACTGCATTATTTTCCAAACAGGGGACGGGCGATCTTTTTATACAGCAGCAGGGTCAGCACCGATACCGTTGCACCCTTAATGAGATTCAGCGGCGCCACTGCCAGCAGCACAAAGCTCTGCAGGGAGTGGATATTGCCGTTGATCTTGCTGCCCATACCGATGATCGCGTCCAGAGGCAGGCCGTAAAGCTGGGAGAATTTTGGCAGCAGGTAGACTGCGTTGAACAGACTTCCGAACACACTCAGAAAAACCGTTCCCGCCACCAGTCCCCACAGGGCGCTGGCCCGGGTCTTCTTGGTGTGGTAGACGATCACCGCCGGCAGCACCAGACTGCAGCCCACGGCAAAATTGGCAAAATCCCCCACAAAGGCGGTGCTGGTGCCCTTGAGCAGCAGCTTCAGAAGGATCTTCACCGCCTCGCAGGCCACCGCCGCGGAGGGCCCCAGGTAGAAGCCGCACAGCATCACAGGCAGCTCGGAAAAGTCCAGCTTGTAAAATTCCGGCGCCAAAAACACCAGCGGGAAATCCAGAATATGCAGCACCGCCGCGATGGCCGAGCAAATTGCAATAATGCAAAGCCGCCGGGTCTTGGAGGTGTGCCGGGTTGCCGGCAGAAAATGCTCGGCGATCTTAGCCAGGATCGTCAGCCCTGCTGCAATGCCGCCGCAGCACAGAACAAATATCAGATTCTCCCGCAGAGTGTTCCAAAATGCAGCCATAATACCACCTCAATAAAAATATGCTCCGGGCATAGAGATACCCAGAGCATAGCGTGGCCGTAAACATCTTCTTCCATCCTGACTGTACAGTCGGTATCGGAATCACACCGATTCAGCGCCAAAAGCGCTCGCGGACTTTACCGCCGGTCGGGAATCACACCCTGCCCTGAAGATCTCCTGTGAACTTGCCCATAGCATAGCATAACGGGCGCGGCTTGTCAAGGCGGCAAAGCTGTGTTACAATATTATAAATCACTCAGCAACGGTAAATTTGGTCAGCGGCCGCATAGCCCCCTGGGCGGCGGTGTCGGTGATGTCGCCGCCGATGATCTGATCCTTGTACACCAGCAGTGTTGCATATACCGGCTCGGTGGCGCCGGGGTAGTTGTTGACCTTGTATACATAGCGCATCACGGTTTTGTCTGCGTATTGGCCCAGGTCATAGCCGGCGCTCTTTTGCAGATCGTTATAGCGGGTGAAGATGGGCTTTTGATCCTTGGGGATCCGCACCTGCCCGGATTCTACAGGGGAGGCGCTGACTTCCCAGCCTAAGCTTTGCAGAAATGCCACCCGCCCCTCGTTGCCAGCAACCGAGGTCGCGCCGGTGGGGGCAGAGGATCTGCCGCCCAGCAGCAGGATCAGCGCCAGGATCACCCCTGCCGCGGCAGCCAAAGCAATGAGTATCTTTTTGAAATCGACCTTTGCGGTCATAACCATCATAATAAATCCCTCCTGTTCCAGAATTACAATATATGCTATTCGGTCAGCAGGGGCGGTAGAACGGAGAACTATGGTACGGTTGGACAAATTTCTGTGCGATTGCGGTGTGGGTACCCGCAGCCAGGTAAAGGATATGATCAAAAGCGGCCGGGTGACCGTGGACGGCAAGGCCGAACGGGATGCCGGCCGGAAAATCGATACCGATACCCAGTCTGTTACATTGGATGGAGAACTTTTGAATTGCCGGGGCAGGGTAGTGGTGATGCTCAATAAGCCTGCCGGCTTCGTCACCGCCACCGAGGATAAACACGACCGCACCGTGATGGAGCTGCTGCCGGAAGCCTACCGGCATCTGGATTTAAAGCCTGTGGGCCGGCTGGACAAAGCCACCGAAGGCCTGCTGCTCTTTACCAATGACGGCGACCTCCTGCACCGGCTGATCTCCCCCAAAAAGGAAGTGCCCAAGGTTTACTATGCTAAGCACGAAGGCGCTGCGACTGCCGGGGATGTGGCAGCCTTTGCCGAGGGGCTGACACTGGGTGACGGTACGAGGTGCCTGTCTGCCAAATTGGAGTCGATCGGCCCGGGGGAGAGTATTGTCACCGTCTGCGAGGGCAAGTACCATCAGGTCCGGCGGATGCTGGCCTCCCGGGGTCTGCCGGTGACCTATCTGGAACGGCAGCAGGAGGGGTGCCTTACCTTGGATGACCTGCCCAGAGGTCAGATCCGGGAGCTGACGGAGGCGGAGATCAACGTCCTTCTGCAGGATTTGGCAAAATGACGAAACACAGGCAGTTTTTGCCTGTGAGTTTTCGGCCTTAAAGGGAGCGGCTGCGAAATCTATCGGTATATTACCTAAAAAACCGGGTGGTTTTTGCAATAAAATGTCAAAAAAGACTTGCAATTTAGTCAAAATGAATATATAATGACAGGGCAATTTGGTTAAATATGCAATTGTGCAACTTTCTGATGGAGGTTACGAAAAATGTCTAACAGTGTTTTTCAAGGCGTGATCCAACAGTTAAAGGAGATCCCCGGCCGGGTGTTCGGCGTGGTGGACAGCGAGGGTTGCGTGGTCTCCAGCACGGAGATCGCCCTGCTGGGCCAGCGCTGGCCGGAGGCTGTGCAGCTGCTTGCCGGCGATGACCAGCCGGTGGCCTTTGCGCAGAAGACCTTCCGCGCCATCACCAACAGCGCGGATTGTCTGGAGTATGCGGCGTTCTGCTCCGGTGACGATGAGCAGGCAAAGCTCCTTTGCAATATGGCGTACATCGCTCTGCGCGATGCCAGAGCTTACTATGAGGAAAAGCACGATCGCGGCACCTTTATCAAGAATATTATTATGGACAATATCCTGCCCGGCGATATATACATCCGGGCCAAGGAGCTGCACTTCATCACCGATGCCTCCAGAGCGGTATTTCTGGTGCGGCAGGTGGGCCGCAGCGATGTGGCTGCCGTGGATGTGCTGTCCGGCCTGTTCCCCGACAGACTGCAGGACTTTGTGCTGAGCATTAACGAAACGGATGTTGCTGTTGTCAAGCAGCTGAGCGATACGGCCTCTGCCGAGGAGCTGGAGCACATCGCCGTAAGCATCGAAGATACTCTGAAGAACGACCTGTTCATCAAGTGCGTCATCGGCATCGGCACAGTCTCCGGCCACCTGAGTGAGCTGGCGGATTCCTACAAGGAGGCCCAGACCGCCATCGATGTGGGCAAGGTATTCGACACGGAAAAGAGCATCATCAACTATGAAAATTTAGGGATCGGCCGGCTGATCTACCAGCTGCCCACCACCCTGTGCGAGATCTTCCTGACCGAGGTATTCAAGAAGAACTCCATCGATGCCCTGGATCAGGAGACACTGTTCACCATCAACAAGTTCTTTGAGAACAATCTGAATGTGTCTGAAACCTCCCGGAAGCTGTTTGTCCACCGGAATACCCTGGTGTACCGCCTGGAGAAGATCAAGAAGCTGACAGGCCTGGACCTGCGGCAGTTTGACCACGCCATCGTGTTCAAGGTGGCGCTGATGGTCCGCAAGTATCTCTCATCCCGGGATATCCGTTAATCTGATTTCTTTAAGCCGCACAGATCTGTGCGGCTTAAAGTGCTGTAACAGGGTATTTTAGATTTTGAATTTTTTCTGAATTCCAGTATTTTTCAGTGTCTGTTTGTTGACAGAACCCTTACAATGTGTTACAATTTGGTTACATTCTGACCGTGGAGAAGAAGCTATGATTGAATTTAATGAAGTGACAAAATCCTATTCTGTGGGCACCCACGCGCTGCGGGGCGTTTCCATGCAGATCGAAGACGGTGAGTTTGCCTTTCTCATCGGCCCCTCCGGCTCCGGCAAATCCACCATTATCAAGCTGATTACCGGCGAGCTGGAGCCTACCTCCGGCACGGTGCATGTGAACGGCTATTCTCTGGGTCGGATCCGCAAGCGGGAGATCCCCTACCTGCGCCGGACGGTGGGTGTGGTGTTCCAGGACTTCCGGCTCATCGAAACCAAGACGGTGTATGAAAATGTGGCCTTTGCTATGCGGGCCATCGGCGCCCGGGACAGTGAGATCCGGGACCGGGTCCCCTACATACTGGAGCTGGTGGGCCTGGAGAATAAGAGCCGCCGCCACCCCACGGAGCTGTCCGGCGGTGAGCAGCAGCGTTTAGCCATCGCAAGAGCGCTGGTGAACAATCCCTCCACCATCATTGCCGACGAGCCTACCGGTAACTTAGACCCGGCTATGTCTTTGGAAATTATGAGTCTGCTGCAGGAGATCAACAATTTAGGCACTACCATGCTGGTGGTCACCCACGACCGGGATCTTGTGGAGCGTTTCGGAAAGCGAGTCATTGCCATCAACGAGGGCGTGGTGGTCCATGACGGAATGGACGGGTATTACAGAGTATGAAAGTGACAAATCTTGGATATTTGATTAAAGAGGGCATCCGCGGTATTTTTCTCCACGGCTTTATGTCCGTTGCCGCCGTCGTGGTCACGGTGGCCTGCCTTGTGATCGTAGGCGGTTTCTCCAGCTTGGTGTACAATGTGAACATTATGGTAGAGGATCTGAACAAGACCAATGAGATCGTCGCCATTGTAGATGCCAGCCTCACCGACGCGGAGGCCCGAAGCATCGGCACTAAGATCAACCAGATCGACAATGTGTTTAACGCGGAATTCAAGACCCGGGAAAAGGCCCTGGAGGAATTTATTGCGGACCATCAGAACGATCCGGTCTTCGGCGGTGTGGACGCAGCGACCCTGCGGCACCGTTATGTAGTGGTGCTGGAAAACAATGAGCTGATGGAAGATACCGCCGCCCAGCTGAGTCTGATCCCCGGCATTGCCGAGGTGAAGGCGGATTTTGAGATGGCCGCCGGCTTTATTACCCTGCAGAATGTGCTGCACATCGCGTCCATCGCGGTGATCGCGGTGCTGCTGGTGGTGAGCCTGCTGATTATTTCCAACACGGTTAAATTGGCCATGTACGACCGTAAGGACGAGATTGCCATTATGAAAATGGTGGGCGCTACCAACGGCTTTATCCGGCTGCCCTTCGTGGTGGAGGGCTTTATGCTGGGTATGATCGGTGCGATGATCTCCTTCTTTATGCTTTGGGGAATGTACAATGCCCTCGTGGGCCGACTGGCAGCGGTAGACACCTTGAAGCTGTTTAGCTTTGTGCCCTTCTCGGAGCTGCTGGCGCCGATGATCGCCACCTTTATTGCTGCCGGCCTGTTCGTGGGCATCGTGGGCAGCTGGACATCGATCCGCAAGTTTATGGATGTATAAACCCTTTGGTTAGGAGCGAATTATGAAACGGAAAAAATTATGGGTCAGCCTGCTGGCCGGCCTTATGGCATTGCTGATGGTCTTCGGTATCATTGCCGGTATCCTGCCCACCTATGCCAGCGCGGAGAAATCCTCTGCTGAGCTGAAGCAGGAGCTCAACAAGATGCAGGAAGAGCTGAAAAAGAAGCAACAGGAAGTCAACAAGATACAGGGGCAGATCAACACCAACAAGAACAATATGAAAGATGTGGTGGAGCAGAAGAATCTGACCGACCAGAAGATCTTCCTGCTGCACCAGCAGGTGCAAAATATCTCTCAGCAGATCACTGCCTATAATAATCTGATTGCCGACAAGCAGGACGAGTTGGATGCAGCCACCGCCCGCTGGCAGGAGCTGAACGAAAAGTATAAAGAGCGCATCCGGGCCATGGAGGAGAACGGCAAGGTCTCCTATTGGTCCGTACTGTTCAAGGCCAATAACTTTTCCGATTTTCTGGACCGGCTGAATATGATCGAGGAGATCGCAGCGGCAGACCAGCGCCGTCTGGAGGAGCTCAACGATGCCGCTATGGAGGTGCAGCAGGCCAAGAAGGATCTGGCTGCGGAAAAAACCGCTTTGGAAACCAGCAAAAAGGAACTGGAGGCCTCCTCTGCGGAATTGGAAGAATCCCAGAAGGAATCCGATAAGCTGCTGAAAGAACTGATTGCCATTGAGGAAGACTACAAAAAGCTTTTGGCCGTGGCGGAAAAACAGAAGGTCGAGGCTGCCAGCACAGTGGATCAGTTAGAGTATGCCTACGATGCGGCCAAGGAACGGGAATACCGGGAATGGCTGGCCTCCCAGCCCTCCGGCGGCGGTGCCGGCAGCAATGTCGTTAACGGTATCACCTGGCTGATGCCTATCAATTACACCTATTTCTCCAGTCCCTTTGGCTACCGCATCCACCCCATTCACGGAGACTGGCGGTTCCACTACGGTGTGGACCTGTCTGCTCCCCAGGGCACTCCCATCTATGCCAGCCGCGGCGGACAGGTGACCATCGCATCCTATGAGGCAGGCGGCGCCGGCTATTGGGTCAGTATCAACCATATGGATGGCTTTTCTACCCGCTACCTGCATATGACCCACTTTATCGTGTCCCCCGGTCAGTATGTGGCGGCGGGACAGGTGATCGGCTATTGCGGCTCTACCGGCGGCTCTACCGGCCCGCACCTGCACTTCGGTGTCTACTATAACGGCACAGCGGTGAATCCGGCGCAGTACATCAACATTCGGTAATACAGGTGCCCCCAAACGGGCAATTGATAATATTTTGAGGTGACAATACCTATGGATTTCAAATCCCTTTGGCGTAAATATATACCTGACGGGAAAACACTCCTGCACACAGGACTGCCTTATGTGCTGGTGGCTGTGCTTTCGGCGGCAACAGTCTTTGCGGTGTTGGGTGTGGAGGATAACCGGCAGCAGTATACGGACATCAACGATACCAAGGTGGAATTAGAGACCCAGCAGAAGGAACTGTCTGCGACCCTGGCCAAGACCAAGGAATTGCTGGATCTGTTAAGAGTAATGGAAAGCGATACCATCACCCTGATGCAGCAGACAGAGTCGGAGAAAAGTGAAGTAGCCGATAAGATCGAAGAATTGAAAGCGGTCTTTGAGAGCATCGAAAACAAGGAACAGCAGAGATGGCTCCTGCCAATGCATTATAAGCGCTGCTCCAGCTCCTACGGTTACCGGGAGCACCCGGTCAAGGGTGAAGCCAATTTCCACAACGGCGTGGACTTGGCTGCCGACCGGGGAACACCCATTGTCGCCGCCCGCAGCGGAACGGTGTCCGTTGCCGAGTATATAGAAAATGATGCTGGCTACTGGGTCCTCATCGATCATCTGGACGGTTACGAGTCTGCCTATATGCATATGGACAAATACATTGTGACTGAGGGACAGTTCGTGGTAGCAGGACAGGTCATAGGCTACTGCGGTTCGTCCGGCATTGCCACCGGCGACCATCTGCATTTTGAAATCCGTAAGAACAAGCAAACTGTGAACCCCGCCGACTACATAGATCTGTATTGATTTGATCCCACAGCCCCAATTGGGCTGTGGGAAAATTTCCCTTGAGGTGAAGATGATGAAACAAGAATCCAAATGGACAAAATATCTGCTTAAAAGCCTTTCTTATGTTCTGGTGGCCGCCGTGGCATCGACTGTGACACTGCTGCTGTGGGGTCAGCGCAATTCCAAACTCACGGAACTGGAAAAACTCATTGATCAAAAATTTGTGGGGCAGTATGATGAGGAATATATGCAAGATGTTGCAGCTGCGGCTATGGTAGCTGCGCTGGGAGACCGGTGGAGCTTTTATGCGACAGCGGAGGAATACGAGGCGCTAATGAACGATATGCGCAATTCCTTTGTAGGTATTGGCGTAACGGTGGTCCAGCATGAGGAGGGCATTGGCGAAGAAATCATCAATGTGATCGAGGGTGGCCCGGCGTATGAAGCCGATTTGCAGGTAGGGGATATCATCATCAAGGTGGATGGTGCATCTGTCGCCGGCCTGAACGCCACAGAAACGAAAAACTTGATCGTAGGCGAGGAAGGCACCCAGGTGACGGTGACGGTGCTGCGGGGCCAGCAGGAACTGGACTTTACAATTACCCGCAAAACCGTCAGGGTCCCTGTGGCCGAAGGGCAGCTTTTGCCGGGTAATATCGGCTTGGTCCAGATCGCCAATTTCAATGAAAACTGCGCTTCCGAAACCATTGCTGCCATTAAAGAATTGCAGGCGCAGGGCGCAACGGCGCTGATCTTCGATGTACGGAACAATCCCGGCGGCTATGTCAATGAAATGGTGAAGGTGCTGGATTATCTGCTGCCGGAGTGCGTGGTGTTCCGGGAGATGGATTACCGGGGCATTGAGGGCAGCCGGTATTCGGATGCGTCCTGCGTGGAGCTGCCCATGGCGGTGCTGGTGAACGGGGAGAGCTATTCCGCTGCGGAGTTCTTTGCGGCCTGCCTGCGGGAGTATGACAAAGCCACCGTGGTGGGCGAGCAGACCTGCGGCAAGGGTTACTACCAGCAGACCATCCGGCTTTCCGACGGCTCAGCGGTGAATTTGTCCACAGGAAAATACTTTACCCCCGGTGGCAAAAACCTCACGGAAATGGGCGGCCTGACCCCGGATATTCCTGTGGCGGTGGATGAAGAGACTGCAGCCAAGATCTACGCAAATCTCCTTGCGCCCGAGGAAGATCCCCAGCTGCAGGCGGCGGTGGCAGCCATCTTGGAGACAAATGGATAAAAATGTGAAAAAGTGGGAAATAATCTTGACTTGGCAGGGTTTTTCTCCTATAATATTATGAACGAATTTCTTTAAGAAAGGATTTGTAATGTATGGCTAAGGAATTTAAGATCACCAGTTTGCGGCTTGCTGACCTGGAGAAGGAACTGAATTATTTGAAGACCACCCGTGAACGGGAGATCGCTGCGATGATCGCAGAGGCTCGTTCTTACGGTGACTTGTCCGAAAACTCTGAGTACGATGCCGCTAAAAATGAGCAGGCCAAGCTTTATGGCCGTATTGCCGAGATCGAGGATATCCTGTCCCACGCCGTCATCATTGAGGATGAGAACGAGGCCTCCGGCCTGGTAGGCCTGGGCTGCGTGGTTACCGTGGAGGACGAGCAGGGCAAAAAGGTGTCCTATAAGATCACCGGCTCCCAGGAGGCCAATCCCATGGAGTTCAAGATCTCTGACGATTCTCCCTTTGGCCGTGCTGTTGTGGGCAAGGCCATCGGCGATAAGTTTACTGTCAACGCACCCTCCGGTTCTTATACTATGAAGGTGCTGGACATTGCACGCGAGGGCTAAGCTATGGCAAAGTTTGAACCGCAGGCCGAGCTGCCTGTATCCGAACAGGCCCAGATCCGCCGGGAAAAGCTGGCGGCGCTGCAGGCTGAGGGCCGTGACCCCTTCGTGCAGACCAAGTTTGATTTCAATGCGGATTCCGCTGCCATCAAGGCCGATTACGAAGGCTTCGAGGGCAAGACCGTCCGTGTGGCAGGCCGTCTGATGAGCAAGCGCGGCCAGGGCAAGGTGATGTTCTGCGACCTGCAGGACTGCACCGGCCGTATCCAGCTGTTCGTGAAGATCGACGAGCTGGGCGAAGAGGAATATGCCCGCTTCAAGAAGAACGACATCGGCGATATCGTAGGTGTCGAGGGCGAGGTGTTCAAGACCAAGACCGAGGAGATATCCATCCGGGCAAAGTCTGTGATTTTGCTCTCCAAATCCCTGCTGCCTCTGCCCGAAAAGTACCACGGCCTGACCGATAAGGAGCTGCGTTTCCGTCAGCGGTATGTGGACCTGATGGTCAACCCCGAGGTAAAGCAGAACTTTGTGATCCGCAGCAAGTTCATTAAGTATATGCGCGATTATCTGGACAGCAGAAATTACATCGAGGTAGAGACCCCTGTACTCAATACCATCGCCGGCGGCGCGTCCGCCCGTCCTTTTGTGACCCACCACAACACCTTGGACATAGATATGTTTATGCGTATCGCCACTGAGCTGCCTCTGAAGCGGCTGATCATCGGCGGTATGGACCGGGTGTATGAGATCGGCCGCATCTTCCGCAACGAGGGTATGGACCCCAAGCACAACCCCGAGTTCACCTCCGTTGAGCTGTACCAGGCCTATGCGGATTTCCACGATATGATGGACATTGCCGAGGGTATCATCTCCGGCGCCGCCAAGGAGATTTTGGGCACTTACGAAGTGGAGTGGATGGGCGAGAAGATCGACCTGACCCCCGGCTGGCGTCGCCTTTCTATGGTGGATGCCGTTAAGGAGTATGTGGGCATCGACTTTGATGCCATTACCGACGATGCCGAGGCCGTGGCCGCTGCCAACGCCAAGGGCGTGGAGCTGGCAGATGCTGCCGAGAAGACCTGGGGCAACGCCCTGTATGCCTGCTTTGACCAGCGGGTGGAGGAGAAGCTGATCCAGCCCACCTTTATTACAATGTATCCCGTGGAGGTTAGCCCCCTGACCAAGCGCAGCCCCAAGGACCCCCGGCTCACCGAGCGGTTTGAACTGTTTATCTGCCACTCCGAGCTGGCAAATGCTTACTCCGAGCTGAACGACCCCATCGATCAGCGGGAACGCTTTATGAAGCAGGTGGAGCAGCGGGAGCGGGGCGACGACGAGACCGAAATGCTGGACGAGGATTTCCTCAATGCTATGGAATACGGCATGCCTCCCACGGGCGGTATGGGCATCGGCATCGACCGCACGGTCATGATGCTGACCAACAACGATACCATCCGCGAAGTCATCCTGTTCCCCACCATGAAACCCTTAGATTGATAAATTACGATAACCCAAGATATTTCCCAATATCTTGGGTTATTCGCTATGATCTGAAAACGGTTAGGAGATTGCTTATGAAGGATATTGCAGCGATTATTTTATGCGCAGGCAAAGGCTCCCGAATGAACGATGATTCCAAAAGCAAGGTGTGTTTCGACTGCGCCGGTGTGCCGGTGATCCGCAGAATTATTGACAATATGAAAGCGGCCGGTGTTACCCGTTTTGTGGTGGTCATTGGCCACCAGGCATATAGCGTGATGGACTGCCTGGACGGTGTGGACGGCGTGGTATATGCCTATCAGAAGGAGCAAAAAGGCACCGGCCATGCGACCCTTTGCGGTCTGAGGGCCCTCGCTGCGGTGGGCCATACAGGCCCTACCATCGTGTCTATGGGCGATAAGATCGTGTCGAAAAAGGCATTGGAGGGGATGCTGGCCCGCGCACAGTCTGCCAAAGCAGTGTGGAGTGTGCAGCCCGTGGCAGCCAATAAGGGGGGCGGCCGTGTGGTCGTCCGGGACGGTAAGCCTTTGGGTATCGTGGAATTTGTGGATGCAGCGCTGATGAAGCTGGCCGATGTGACGCCAGACCAATATGCACAAACTCTGAAAGATATGGGCCTGAATCCGAAAAAAGCGGAAAAGGTATTGCAAATTGCCAAAAAATCCAAACCAGTTGCTACCCGTACCCTGTGCGGTCAGGTGCTGCGTGCCGACGATGTTTTGCGTACCCCTTATGCAAATGCTGCCCTGTATTGCTTTGATATTCAGGCAGTGATCGAGGCCATCGGCACCCTGCAGACCAACAATGCCCAGGGCGAGCTGTACATAACCGATACCCTGGAATACTTTGCAAAAACTGACGATGTGGCTCTGTATGAAGTAGCCGATTACGGTGACCTGCTGACTTACAGCACCAAACGGGAACTGTGCACCGTAAGCGATTACTTTATGCGTACGGTCTCGGCGTATGAGGCAGCCATCTGCGCAGGGGAAATGGATGAGCAGCTTGGCCGCCTGTATGGCGAGAACCTTCAGCAGCAGAAGCAGAGATATCTCACACTTTTGCGACGCTTTGCGGAAAAATACGGTGACCGCAAAGTGGTGATCACCCGCGCCCCCGGCCGCGTGAATCTGATGGGCAGACATATTGACCATCGCGGCGGCGGTATCAATGTGATGGCCACCGATTGCGACCAGGTGTTCGTGGCAGCAAGACGGGATGACGATACGGTCTGCATTTCCAATGTGGATGCCGCCTATTCCGACCGTTCCTTCTCCATCGGAGATACATTGGCCCTTGGTAATACGGAATCCTGGCTCGGGTATCTTGCAGATGAAAATGTGAAAGCGGCATTGAACGGGAGCCGGGGCGACTGGGCAAACTATGTGAAGGCTGCCGTCCTGCGGGCACAGCTGCATGTGGACCATCCCTTGAGCGGTATGGATATGATGGCCAGTGGCAATATTCCTGTGGCCGCCGGCCTGTCCTCGTCCTCGGCCCTTGTGGTGGCGGTGATGGAAGCGGTGGAGGCGCTGGGATGCCTGAATCTGTCTGAACGGGAATTTGTGGACCTGTGCGGCGAAGGGGAGTGGTTTGTAGGCTCCCGCGGCGGCGCAGGTGACCATGCAGCGATGAAGTGCGCCCAGCAGAACACCATTGTCCATCTGGATTTCAAACCCTTCAAGGTAGGCAGCAGACTGCGGTTCTGTGATGAATATGCTGTGCTGGTTGCCAATTCTATGCTGCAGGCGAAAAAATCCGAGGGCAGCCGGGATGTGTTCAACGAAAAGGTTGCCTGCTATGAATTTGCCCTTATGCTGCTGCAGCGGGCATATCCCCAGTATGAATTAAAGGAATTTCGGGATCTGGCCCGTATCCGTCCCTATTCCAAGGTGTATGAGATGCTCCGATCCCTGCCGGAAACCATTACCCGAGGCGGTATCAAGGCATTGCTGCCTGCCCATAAGCAGCAGCTGGACACCGTTTTTGCCACCCATAAAGAACCTTTGGTGTATGAACTGCGCAGTGTGGCACTGTTCGGCATTTCCGAGTGCGCCCGTGCGGAAAAATTTACGCAGATGCTGGAAGAGGGCGAATATGAGGCAATCGGTGAAATGATGAAGCGCAGCCACGACGGCGACCGTTTGGGCGTGCCGCCCATCACCGATGAGATGCTGGACGAGCTGATCGCACAAAATGCGCCCTTTGAGCAGCAGAGCGGCGGGTACCGTTGTTCCACGGTGGAAATTGACGGTCTTTGCGACCTGCTCAACGCCACGGAGGGTGTCCTTGGCAGCCAGCTGGCAGGCGCAGGCTTAGGCGGCTGTGTGGTGGCGCTGATCCGCAAGGATGCGGCCAAAACCGTAATCGATGCGGTCAATAAGGGTTATTATGACCGTTATGGCTATCCCCATTCCGCTACGGTCTATTCCGCCTCTTGCGGCTCGTCAGTGATCTTCTGATACAAAAAACATCCTATGCCTTTGGGGCATAGGATGTTTTTGCTTGTAATTTTGAAATCACACTGCCAAATAAAAATATTCTGTAATGGTTTCGGGGGATTCCTTTCTGCCGTTTTTGACCCACCATTTTAAGGTTTCCACAAAGGTGGATACGATATGGTTTTTCCAAAAAGAGTCCGGCAACTGCGGATTTCTGCAAGCGTCAAATGCGGGGAGCTGACTTTCGATCAGAATTTCCAAATTGCTTCTGAAATACTGCAAAAACAGCTCGTTATTCCGGGAGGACAATAACGATAAAATGTTGTTATCATTTTTGTTAATGTGTTGAAAAAGGTGCAAAAATGCAGAGCCAGCACCGTCACACTGAAAAATATGCTTGTGGGCATTTCCGTCCTTGTTTTCCGTGTCAAATATGTGACAGAATAGTTCCTCACAAAAGGCTTTCAGAAGAAAATCCTTGGTTTCAAAATGGGCATAGAAAGTGGCTCTGCCGATGTCTGCGCCGGCGATAATTTCTCCAACGGTTATTTGATGAAAATCCTTTTGGGAGAGAAGCTGGGTAAAAGCATGAAAGATTGCTTCCCGCGTCCGTCTTTGCCGTCTGTCCATCTTGTCCTCCGTACAATTTATGAAATTTGTTCAGTAATGAATATCCGGGCAATATTGCCTGTTGCAGCTGCCACCTGTACAAATATAATGTAATTGAACATACTGTTCGATAATGAATATATTGTATTGCAAATGACAGCATAAGTCAATAGGAGGCAGTTATGAAAACAGAGCGAAACATCTTGATCGCATTTTTGCTGAATTTCATCTTTTCCGTCTTTGAGCTGGCGGGCGGTATCTTGATCGGCAGTATGGCGATTCTTTCCGATGCTGTTCACGATATGGGCGATGCCGCCGGCATCGGCCTGTCCTGGTTTTTGGAAAAGAAAAGCAAAAAGCAGCCGGACGAGGTCTACACCTACGGCTACGCGCGGTATTCCGTCATCGGCAGTGCGGTCACCACCTTGATCCTTCTGTCCGGCGCAGCTGTGGTGATCTACAATGCTGTCGGCAGAATTGTCCGGCCAACGCCGATCCGCTACAACGGAATGATCGTCTTTGCTGTCATTGGCGTTCTGGTAAATTTCTGCGCTGCGTTTTTCACCCGGCAGGGGGATTCGCTGAATCAAAAAGCCGTGAACCTGCATATGCTGGAGGATGTTCTCGGCTGGGCGGTGGTGCTGGTGGGCGCTGTCGTGATGCGCTTTACGGACTTTGTTCTGATCGATCCGCTGATGTCCATTGCCGTGGCGGTGTTCATTTTTATCAATGCCATCCGTAATCTCAAAGAAGCCCTTGCCCTGTTTTTGGAGAAAACGCCCCGCGGCATCGAAGTGGGGAAGATTAGGGAACACATAAAGCAGATCGACGGTGTACTGGATGTCCACCATATCCACATCTGGAGTATGGACGGCCAAAACAACTATGCCACCATGCATATCGTGACCAATGCCGCCCCCCACGAAATCAAGGAAGCGATCCGGAAGGAACTGGCGGAGCACGGCATCGGCCACGCCACCCTGGAGCTGGAAGCTGAGGGAGAACACTGCCACGAAGCAACCTGCCGTGTAGAATTCCAAGCCTCCGACTGCCATCACCACCATCACCACGGGCATTAACATCGAAAAGGGACTGTGCTATGGCATAGTCCTTTTTTGTGCCTGTGACACAAAATTATCGAAAAACGATAATGAAATTATTGACAAACGATAATTCTGTGATATGATAATGGCAGAAAGAGGAAATGGAGGCAACCATTATGTGGAATAGAAAAAGTTCGGTGATGTTATCCCTCGGCGTTTGCTTTACCGTGGCTGTTTTCTTAACGGCAGGCTTATTTGCAGGTCCCTGGGCGGTAAAAATGTGGTTTAGCGTGTACCGGGGATGGAACGAGCAAGGTGTGGCGATGGACCGGATGCTGACCTTGTTCAAGTCGTGTTTTTATCCCTGTGCGGCACTTGCCTATGTGACCCTTTACAGCTTGATCCGTTTGCTGCTTAATATTGCCAATGATACGATCTTCGTTCCGCAGAATGTCCGTTATCTCCGCCGGATCTCCTGGTGCTGCGTGGCGGTAGCGGTCATTACACTGATTGCCGGCTTCTTTTACTTACCCTACCTGTTCGTGTCTGTTGCCGCCGGATTTGTGGGCCTTATGCTGCGGGTGGTGAAGAATGTAATGGAAAACGCAGTACAGCTGAAAGAAGAAAACGAACTGACCATCTGAGGTAGCGTATGATCGAAATTGATTTGGATGTAATGCTGGCTATGCGGAAGATGACCTCCGCGGAGCTGGCAGAGAGAATTGATATCACACCGGCAAACCTTTCCATTCTGAAAACCGGCAAGGCAAAAGCCATCCGCTTTTCCACCCTGGAGGCCATTTGCCAAACCCTTGGATGCCAGCCGGGGGACATTATCAAATATGCAGAAAAGGAGTAACGATCATGGATATGGAAAATAAAAACCAGACCGCCCAAGCCCAATGGCCGCAGCCCTACACGCCCAAGCCCTTGTTCGACCTGTCAAAAAGGGATTTTGCCTTTGCCCTTTGCGGGGGGATCGTCTGCATCCTTCTGTCCGTGCTTGGCATTTTCGGCGGCTTTGCTCTGGGATATGCGGTGACTGCCGTTTGTATGCTGGTGCTGTTCACTGTGTATTTTGCAAAGGGCGGCAAGGCAAGTGCCTTCGGTATCCTCTGCGGACTCCTCGCCCTGTTCAATGCTGCGGTATTTCTGTGTACCACCAACGGCAGTGTCCGGTTCTTCGGCGTTGTTGTGAGCTTTTTGCTGTCCCTTGTTTGTGTGGACAGCTTTGCAAACGGCAAAACGGTGGGCAACCGGGGAACGGCCCGCCTGTTTTTCCGGGCGGCAGCCACGGCAGAGCATATCGACATTACTGTAAAATCCCTGTTCTCCGACCGTAACGGCAACAAAAAAACCGTGGGTAAGGTGCTGGTGGGCCTGCTTTGCGCCGTTCCCGTGCTGATCGTGGTGGTGCCGCTGCTGGTATCGTCGGACGATGCCTTCCGGGGAATGCTTGAGCGGATATTTGCCAATACCGGCGCGACTGTTTTCAAAGCAGGTTTCGGCGTGGCAATGTCTGTTTTTGCAATATCCTACGGCTTCGCCTTAAAAGCAGGCCGGACGGCAAAAGAAAAGGAAAGCAAGTTCGCCGGCATTGAAAATGTGTATATTATCTCCTTCCTGTCGGCGATCTCGGTGTGCTACCTGCTGTACCTGTTTTCCCAGCTGGCCTATTTCTTCAGCGCATTCAAGGGCTTTTTGCCCGAAGGCGGCATTACCTATGCCCAGTATGCCCGCAAAGGCTTTTTCGAAATGTGCATCATTGCGGTGATCAATCTGGTGCTGGTGTTTACCGCTCTGCTGCTGGCAAAAAAGCAAAACGGAAAGGCCTGCCACGGCATCAAGGCGCTGGCGACCTTTATCGGCCTCTTTACCCTGGTGATCATCGCCACAGCCATTTCCAAAATGGTCCTGTACATCGATGCCTACGGAATGACCGTTAAGCGACTGACCACCAGCGCCTTTATGGTTTTTCTTGCGGTGGTTTTCATAAGTGTTATTCTGCGGGTGTATCTTCTGAAGATCAATGTGGTGAAGACCGCTTTGGTCACCGCAGGCTGCATCGTGCTGCTTTTGGGTACTGTCAATGTGAACCGTGTCTGCGCGAAATATAACTATGACAGCTACTGCAGCCAAAAACTAACCACCGTGGATGTCCAGGCCCTTTATGATTTAGGCTACGAGGGCATTCCCTATATCGTAAAGCTCACCGACGACCAAAATCAAGCCGTCGCCAAAGAGGCAAAGCATTACCTGGCCAAGGCCTATCTGCGGGATTACTTTGTGAAGATGACCAAGGATGGAAAATGGCTGGAATCCTTCACTGTGGAGGACCTGCAGGAGCGGGAAAAGGACGCAGAATTTTCAAAATTCAGCCTGCCAAGAGCCAAAGCCTACGACAGCCTCTACACCTACCTGGCGGAGCATCCCGATTTTGACTCCCGTTGCTCCACCCTTCTGCAACACGGCTAAAAAGTCAAGAGACTGCGCTTCGGGGCGCAGTCTCTTTGCTTTGGCCGGTATAAAAACCCGAAAAAGGGGATATTATTTATAGTAAGTATTGTTTGACAATACGGCCCATAACTGCTATAATCACACCGCAAGAATGAACAAATGCGGAGGAAATTATGGGTTTTGGAGAACTTTTTCTGCTGGCAGTGGGTCTGAGTATGGATGCTTTTGCGGTGTCCGTCTGCAAGGGCCTGTCTGTGAAAAAAGCGGGTCTTAAGGAAAGTGCCATTTGCGGCGGCTGGTTTGGCGGTTTTCAGGGTCTGATGCCCCTCATCGGCTACCTGCTGGGCGCGCTGTTTGCCCAGGCTATCCAGGCCTTTGACCATTGGATCGCCTTCGGCCTGCTGGCCGTTATCGGCATCAATATGCTCAAAGAGGCATTTTCCCACGAATGCGATTGCGAAAACAACGCGGATTTCTCCGTAAAGACCATGTTTGTTATGGCGGTAGCCACCTCCATCGACGCTTTGGCCGTGGGCATTTCTCTGGCGATGGCCGGCGATGTGAACATCTATGTGGCGGTGCTGCTTATCGCTGTGACCACCTTCCTGCTGTCCGCCCTGGGTGTGAAGATCGGCAATATCTTCGGCAGCCGGTTTGAGAAGAAGGCCCAGATCGCCGGTGGTGTGATCCTCATCGGCTTGGGCGTGAAGATCCTGCTGGAACACCTGGGTGTGCTGTGATGGAACGAACCAATAAACGGCTTCGCCTTTGCGTAGCGCTTCTGATATTGAACATAGGCTTCATTTGGGGCAATTCTCTGCTTCCCGGTGCGCTGTCCGGCGCATTTAGTCGCTGGGTGCGGGATCTGTTAGAGGCATTCTTCCCGGATAGACCCGCCGACCCGGATGCCGGACACGGCCTGCTGCGGAAAATAGCCCATTTCACGGAATTTGCCTGTCTCGGCGCATTACTTACCTGGCTGTTTGCCATGGTGCAAAAATCCAAAGCACTGGCACTGCCGTGTGGGTTTCTGGTGGCAAGCGCGGATGAGACCATCCAGCGTTTTGTGCCGGAACGCGGACCCAGCTTTTATGATGTGCTGATCGATACCGCCGGTGTCACGGCAGGTATCCTTCTGCTGCTGGCCGGGTGCGCTATTATGCAATATTGGAGGACGCGAAGAAGTGAAAAAATGGATCGCATTGCTGCTGGCGGTGACAATGGCCCTGTCCGGGGCGGCCTGCAGAAGAAAAAATGCAGAACAAACCGAGTCCACGGGCGCAACGGAGCAAACAGTGCAGAAGACCCCGCTGACCGGAACAATGGAAGAAAATGTCAATAAAATTATGGAGCAAAACCCGGCGCAGTTTATGGGCGGACAGCTGCCCGTGGACCTGCAGGACACCACCGAGGAGGGCCTTTGGGCGCTGAAAGGGTTCACCGGCCTGGACTCTCCGGAGAAGATCAAGGACATTGCCGTGTATGAGCCTATGACCGGCGCCCAGGCATTTTCCCTGGTGCTGGTGCGGGTGAAGGACGCATCAGATGCCAGGACCGTTGCCCAGCAGATGAAGGATAACATCGATCCCCGCAAATGGATCTGCGCTATGGCCGACCAGGTGATGGCGGCCGGCTATGAGGATGTTGTGCTGTTCGTGATGCTGGACAGCCAGCTGGGCCTCACCGCCCAGTCCTATGTGGATACCTTTGCAGCCATCTGCGGCGGCAAGCTGGATTTTACCGTCTGATAAACTATTTATTGTCATTCCGCACCAGTGACCGATGTCACTGGTGTGGCAATCTCCACCGATTAACAGGTCATTGCGAACCAGTGCGCACACTGGTGTGGCAATCTTCTTTAGAGGGGATTCCCATGGGTGTTAACACACCCTCGGAATGACCGTTTTTATAAGGAGTATCTATGCTGTTTTCGAGCATTCCGTTTTTGTATTATTTTCTGCCGGCGGTGATCCTGTGCTATTTCCTGGTCCCACGGCAGCTGAAAAATACCGTCCTGCTACTGTTCAGCTTAGGCTTTTACGCCTGGGGCGAGCCGCGCTATGTGCTGCTGATGATGGCAACCATCGCTGCCTTTTACGGCTGCGGTATAGCCATCGGAAAAGCCGATTCCCGGCGCTGGAAGAAATGCTGGCTCTGGGTGTCGGTAGCCGTTGGCATCTGCTTTTTGGCGGTGTTCAAATATGCCGATTTCTTTATTGACAGCTTCAATAAAGCCACCGGCCTGCGCTTGCCGCTGCTGCGTCTGGCCCTGCCCATCGGCATCAGCTTCTATACATTTCAAAGCCTCAGCTATACGGTGGATGTGTACCGGGGGAATGTACCGGTGCAGAAAAATCCCATCAGCTTCGGCGCATACGTCACCCTGTTTCCCCAGCTGATTGCAGGCCCCATCGTCCGGTATGCCGATGTTGCCCGGGAGCTGGACCACCGCGCCCACAATTGGGAAAATATCTGCGTTGGCGCCCGGCGATTTTTAGTCGGCCTTGGCAAAAAAGTACTGGTGGCGGATCAATTTGCCCTGTTTATCAAGCTTTTCCGCCAGTCCCAAGCGCCCTCGGTGCTGTTTTACTGGCTCTATGCCATCGCCTTTATGCTGAATATCTATTTCGATTTTTCTGGCTATTCCGATATGGCCATCGGCTTGGGGCGGATCTTCGGCTTCCACTTCAATGAGAATTTCAACTACCCCTACATCTCCAAAAGCATTACAGAATTTTGGCGTCGCTGGCATATGAGCTTGGGCAGCTGGTTTCGGGACTATGTGTATATCCCCTTAGGCGGCAACCGGGTCAGCAGAGGCAAATGGGTGCGCAATATCTTTGCGGTGTGGTTGCTCACCGGCCTGTGGCACGGAGCGGCGTGGAACTTTGTCCTGTGGGGACTGTTTTTCGGGGTGATGCTGCTGTTGGAAAAGTGGATCCCCGCCTTGCAAAAGCTGCCTGCATTTTTGCGCCACGGCTATGTGCTTTTGCTGATTCTATTTAGTTTTGTCCTGTTCAACGGGGAAGATCTTCCCCAGGTGGGCAGTGATTTTGCAGGTCTTTTTGGCTTTGCCTGCCTGCCAATGGCAACAGGGGAGACTCTCTACTGTCTGCGCAGCTACGGCATTTTGTTTATTGCCGGTATTGTGGGCGCAACCCCCTTGGTAAAGCGCACCGCCCAGCGACTTGGCAACACCCGGATAGGTGTAATACTGGAACCGATTCTGCTGGTGGCAATATTGCTTCTGTGTACGGCCTATCTGGTGGACGGCTCTTTCAGCCCGTTCCTGTATTTCCGTTTTTAAGGAGGGCCTATGAATAAGAAAATTCAGATCATCGGCATCGGGGCGCTGATTACCCTGTGGATATGCCTTACCCTGTTTGCCTGGTTTTCTCCCCAAAAGGAAGTGTCTCTATCGGAGCGCCGACCCTTGCAGCGAATGCCGGAATTATCCTCCCAGACCCTGCAAAACGGCAGTTTTATGGATAAGTTTGCAGACTTCACCTTAGACCAATTCCCCCTGCGGGATACCTTCCGCACAGCAAAATCCCTGTTTGCCTACAAGGTGCTGCAGCAAAAGGACAATAACGGCATCTATATTGCAGACAGTTTTGCTGCCAAGCTGGAATACCCCTTAAACAACACATCGGTATCCAATGCGCTGAAGCGGTTTGATGCTGTCTATGCCAAATATTTAGCCGATTCCGGAAGCCAGATCTACATGACGGTGATCCCGGACAAGGGCTATTATCTGGCCGGGGAGAACGGCTATCCGGCTATGGACTATACAGCCTTGACGGAGAAAATCACCGCCGGTATGCCCTGGGCGACGCACATCGATATCACCGGCACATTGGATATCAGCGACTACTACCGCACCGACACCCATTGGCGGCAGGAAAAGCTGATCGATACAGCAAACGCCCTCTGCCGGGCAATGGGCCTGCCGGAAATCTCGGAAATGGATTACACACCCACCCTGACTACCCAACAGTTTTACGGTGTGTACTACGGCCAGGCGGCCCTGCCGATGCAGCCGGAGGCGCTGTATATTTTGCAAAGCCCGCTGCTTTCGGACTGCCGGGTCTACAACTACGAAACCAGGACCTACGGGCCTATATACGATCTGCAAAAGCTCAGCAGCGCAGACCCCTACGATGTGTACCTGTCCGGCCCCCAGGCGTTGCTGACTGTCGAAAATCCCAATGCCAAAACCGACCGGGAGCTGATCGTCTTCCGGGATTCCTTCGGCAGCGCCCTGGTGCCGTTGCTTGCACAGAATTACCGCACCGTGACTTTGGTGGACACCCGCTATATTGCATCCGACCTGCTGGGGCAATATCTGACCTTCCGGGGGCAGGATATCCTCTTTGCGTACAGCACACTGATTCTGAACAACAGCATAAGCCTGAAATAAAGCCGGGACATCCCGGCTTTATTTGTTAAATTTTTGTTTCCCTCTTGCTGAAAAAAGGGGGATATGGTATGATGTTTACAGTAAGAGAAAATCACAACACCGAAGCATCGAACAGGAGCAAGGATTATGGATACATATGAAAACGGTTATACCCCTGCGCCCCAAAAGAGATCCCCCTATGCGGATTCTCCCTATGAGTGCGCTTACATAGAGGCTGTGCCCGCAGAATCGGCACGCCCGGAAGCGCCCAAGCCTGCCAAAAAGCGGTGGGGATTAAAGCTTTTGGGGATCGGCGTTATGCTGATCATCGCCTGCGGCGTCTCTGCCTTGCTGGTGAACGCCCTGTGGCAGAGCCGGTTCGATAATATGAAGCTGGCCCTGCAGGAGCGCGTTGCCGCCCTGGAGGAGAAGTATTCTGACAATCAAAATCAGAACCAAAACACCGGCACCCAGCTTCCTGCCCAAGGCCCTTTGACCCCCAGCCAGATCTATGCCCAAAATGTAGATGCGGTGGTGGCGGTGAATGCCACGATTCAGAAATCGGGCGGTTACGGCGAAAGCGCCGGCTCCGGCTTTGTCATCTCCGCGGACGGCTATATTGCCACCAATTACCATGTGGTCGAGGGCGCATCCAAGGTGACTGTCACCACCCATAAGGGCGACTCCCTGGAAGCGAAGATCATAGGCAAGGATGCCGCCAACGATGTGGCCCTTTTGAAGGTAGAAGGGGAGGAGCTTCCCTTTGTCACCCTGGGCAGCAGCGATGCGCTGGCGGTGGGCGATATGGTGGCGGCTATCGGTAATCCCTTGGGCGAGCTGACCTCCACCTTGACTGTCGGCTATGTCAGCGCTAAGGACCGGATCGTAAATACCGACGGTTCTGTGATCAATATGCTCCAGACCGACGCGGCCATCAACGCCGGCAATTCCGGCGGCCCGCTGTTCAATACCAAGGGTGAGGTCATCGGCATTATCACCGCCAAGTATTCCGGCAGCAGCGGCTCCGGCACCACCATCGAGGGCCTGGGCTTTGCCATTCCTATGGATGACATTGTGATGATCCTGTCGGATCTGAAGGAATTCGGTTATGTCACCGGCGCGTATTTAGGCGTATCGGTCCGGGATGTGGATGCCTCCGGTCAGTCCTACGGTCTGCCTGCCGGCGCTTATGTGGTGCAGGTGGTCAAGGATAATGCCGCGGATAAAGCAGGCATCCGTGTCGGCGATATCATTGTGAATTTAGGCGGCTATGAGATCGATTCTCTTACTACCCTGACCCGGGTGCTGCGGCGATTGGATGCCGGGCAGACCGTTTCCGTAACAGTTTACCGGGGCGGTATGGAGAAGATCCTGACCATTACTTTGGAAGAAAAGCCTGTGGAGCAGGAGCAGCAGCCGGACCAAAACAATAATAACGATCAAAACGGCTACGGCGGTTATGAGGATTGGTTTGGTAAATTCTTCCCCTGGTTCGGCGGTTAACAAATAATAAAGCGGAGCGTGCATCCCACGCTCCGCTTTTACTGTTTATTTCGGGGCGGATATTATCCGCCTGCAAAAAGGGCCACCGACCGGTGGCCCTTTTTATCATATTATTTTTGGAACAGATTCCGCAGGAAGCGCTTAGCCACAGGATTCTCCTGCCGCAGCTCTGCCATACAGACGATGTACCGCTTGCCTTCGTAATACTTTTCGGCAACTGCCAGACGGGTGTCGAAATCGCCGTTGCAGATAAGAATGGGGGTAAAGCCTTCGGCCCGGAAGCAGTTCTTGGCAATGGGGGTCAGCCGGTCGGCCTTGGCATCGTACCAATACTTGAAGTCATTGGGTTCGAATTCCGCAACAGCCGGGTGGCCGGTTTTCCGGGACAGGAAGTACACCGCGGTGTGGGGACAGGGTTCTACGGTGACGGTCTCACCGGCGATCTGGTGAGTGCCGATGGGCAGATCGCAGATGAACTCGATCTCGGTGTTCTTGGGAACGGTCACATCCGCAAATACCTCCATGGGGAAGTCCTGCCAGGAAACCACCTGGCCGTCAGGATTCAGCAGAATACCGCGGACAGCGTACTTTTCCCGGTCGGCAACATCGGGAGCGGTGAACTCGCAGCTTGCGGTATACTGGGCGGTGCAGGCGTCAGCCTTTACGGGGGTCTTGCCGGTCATCACGACCGCGTCGCCCTTGTGCAGCTCATATTTTACCTGCCAGCCGTCACCGATGACAGTGTTGGTGTCATTGCAGATGTAGGTCTCAATGCTGACAGTCTCGCCGGCATAGCAGGTATTCCGGTCGCTGCGCAGGCTCAGCAGGATGGGGGAGAGAGCCTTGCGATAAGCAAAGTAAGCAGGCTTGGGATTGCGCTCGCAGTCCATAATGGTCTTCATCCAGCCGGAGGGCCAGGCGTCGATGAACAGGTGAATGGCAAAGGATACCATTCTGGGGTCACGGCGGAAGCTCTCAGTCATTACCTTGGTGGCAAAATACTGGTGAGCCTGGGTGGCCTCAACCCACTCGTCGATGGTGGTGGGAGTGTCGAAGAAGGAGCCGTGCATGCCCTTGGATTGGGCGCAGACGATCTTGCCCGGGTCAAAGGGCTCAGCGATCCACTCAGCGGGGTAGCGCCGACGCATCAGGTCTACAAAGTCCATACCCTCTGCACCGAACTCACCGCAGCCGTAGTACCAACCGGGGGCACACTCCTGGCTGAAGCCCTTGTAGAGCTTGCCGAAGTCCAGCTGACCGCCGTTGTACCACAGAGTGTAGCAGTGAATGTCGGGCATGGTAGTCACCGTGGGGGGATCAAAGTCGCCGTCACAGTGCTTGACGATGTAACCGGGTGCATTGTATTCCACAATCCGGTCGCAGACCTCAAAGAAGACCTCCATCTCCTCGTGAAGCATATGGCGGTGGGGTTCGCTGCAGGCATTGACCCAACGCTCGTTAATGTAGGTGACCACCACATTACAGGGGTGACGGCGCACTAAGCGGATCATTTCCTCTACCTGCCGTGCGCCCTCGCACATCATCGTACGGCGCATCACGCCGAACAGGGGCAGGTCGCTCTGGGTCAGAAAGCCTAACTTGTCGCAGTACTCATAAATTTCGTCCTGCACAGGCCGCTGGGTCAGCCGCCAGTAGTTCATATTGCAGAGTTTTGCCAACAGAATATCGTCGATCAGCTGATCGATATCGCCGTTCATCACATCCTGCTGCTCGAAGCCCATGGTGTTGGCGCCGCGGAGGCGAATCTTCTCGCCGTTAAGGTAGAACATACCCTTGGGGTCGGATTCCACATCCTGCTTGAAGCTGCGCATACCGAAGGATACCTTCTGGCAGTCGCTGACCTTGCCGTCATAAACCACCTTTACCTGCATCTGATACAGGTTGGGCTCAGTCAGTGTCCATACCTTGGGGCTGGGCATATCCAGTGTGATCTTAAACACATTCTTGCCGTGCTTGGTGACCAGGGGAACGGGAATCAGCTCCACATTGTTCTCATCGGTCTCCTTCTCCCAGCGGTCGATGCGCATATTGGGGTCCTGCATAAATACAGGGGCGTGAGGCTTGTCCTCGTAACGGACCTCCTCAAAGTTCTGACCGTACAGGCTCAGCAGGAAGGATACATCCCGAGCCTCATAGGTGGCATTCTCCACCTCAGCCCACAGGGTAATAGACTCGTTTTCCAGATCGGTCTGCACATACAGATCTGTGATATTGCAGGTATCACGGACTTCAATATAGGTGTCCTGATACAGGCCCATGCCGGGCGGGCAGTGGTGCCAGCCCACAGCGGGATCGTCATAGCCCGGGCCGGTGGCAGCATAGAGCTTGTCACCCTGGACGGTCTCAGCACCGCCTTCGCCGCCGATACTGTTGCCCCGGAAACAGAAATCGTTGTCCAGAGTAATATCCACAGTGTTTTCGCCGGTATGTACAAACCGGGTGATGTCGAATTCAAAAGCGCCGAAGAAGCCTTCGTGGGTACCGGCAATGCGGCCATTGATGAGCACGGCAGCCTTGTAGTCAGCGCCGCGGCAGTGGAAATACACAGCCTTGCCATCAAAATTGTCCAGATTAAAGGTGGTGGTGTATACCTGTGTTGCGTTGCCCAGGGGGCCGTTGTAGTAGGGGATGGTGATCTCTTCCTTGCCATCCAGCACAAACTTCTTCAGGTCAATGCGGGTGCGGTAAGAGGGAATGGCCGGGGGCAGCTCCCGCAGGAAGGGCTTATACTGCTCGCGCATTTCTGCCAGTGCGGCATAGAGCTCTTCTTTGGTGGTCATATCGGGCTTCACAGGCTGGGCGGTCAAATCACCGGCAGACAGCGTGCAGGTTTTTTTTACAAAGGGAATGGGTTGCGGCTGCACAAGATTGCTGTTGTTGGCAAGTTGGGCCTGCCGGGCAAATTGTTCAAATTTGTCTTCCTTAGGTGCGGGATTCATTTCAAAATCCTCCTTACATAGATATCACAGTACAGTATACTGTTTCCTGTCAAAAAATGCAAGTAGTTACAAGGCTTGTTCTTGCAAAAAATCCACAAGGTCATTGCAGATTGTTGCTTCCAACGGGGATTCCCGCAAAGCCTTTTGCATATCCGCCAAATTGAATCGGCAGCCTGTGAGCGCTGTCTCCACAATTTCCGGCAAGGCCCAGTCCATGGCATCGGAATAGAACTTTACACCATTGATAATTCCGTCTTTCGCGTGCAGCTGCAGATGGATATGTCCCCAGGAAAAATGCCCTTCGCAGGCGAAGGTGAAGGGCAGGGGAGCGCCGAAGAGATATTCCCAGGTGCCGTATTCCGCTTTCAGCTGATCGATGGTCGAAATATCTTCATCGGTCAACACCAAGGGTGTGGCTTCAAACCCGTAAACCTGCGCAAATGCCCGGGACATATAATCCTTCATTTTCTCGATGGTCAGTTCCGGCGCCAACTCCTTCAGGTTCACCACCCGGGAGCGGACAGAGGCCACGCCCTTGGCTTCCAGCTTTGCCTTGGGAGGGCTTAAATACCGGCCCAATTTATCCTTGTCCACATCCACCATCAGCGTGCCGTGGTGATAAGCGTGAGTGCTGTTCTGATAAAAAGCGTTGCCGGAGAACTTGCGACCGTCAGCCAAAATATCGTTTCTGCCGGACTTCTCCGCTTGGATACCGGCCAGCCGGCAGGCCTGCTGGATCACGGTGATCTGTTTGTCCAGATCGTAATCCTCTTTGCACATGATAAAAGTGAAATTCAGATTTCCCAGATCGTGAAACACCGCACCGCCGCCAGAGAGCCGACGGGCAAGCCGACCGCCCTCTTCTTCCAAAAGGGAGGTGCGGCATTCCAGCCAGGCATTCTGATTGCGGCCGATGACCACGGTATTCTGATTCTGCCACAGATACAGCACACAGGTGCCTGCCGGGGTAATATCCATCAAATGCTTTTCCATTGCCAAATTGGCATGGGGGTCAAAACCCTTGCCCTCTATGATACGAAGTTGTGAAATCATACGAAATAACCTTTCTTTGTTTGAGAATACGGGTACATTATAAATGATAACAAAAAGTGCGTCAATGGTATTTTTACGAAAAGGGGTTGACAAAAAATATGTGGCGGTATTATATTTGTTATATCAAAATAACATTGTAACATTCGAGGTGTCCATAATGAATCAAATTCGCCTGGAGAGAATGAAAGCCTATATTGAACAAAAGGGCGTTGTGACCATCAAGGAGCTGCAGACCCTGTTCCCGGAGGTGTCGCTGATGACCGTCCACCGGGATCTGGATGCCCTTATGGAGTCCGGCAGCGTGGTCAAATTCCGCGGCGGTGCCAGATCGGTGCGCCATGACGGCGATCCGGAATTCAATGTGCGGATCGGGGAGAATAACTCCGGCAAGTTCGCCATCGCCCAGAAAGCGATGGAATTGCTCCAACCCCACAGCTCGGTGTTTCTGGATGCCAGCACCACCAATCTGATGCTGGCCCGCAGCCTGCCGGACATTAATTTGAATATTATCACCACCGGCCCCAGTATCGCCCTGGAGCTTTGCAGGCTGCACAACCCGGCCATCACTCTGTGCTGCGGCACGGTCAACCGGAAGAACCTGGCCCTTTCCGGTCAGAATACTTTGGAAATGCTGGACAGTATCAATATCGATATTGCCTTTATCGGCGTGTCCGGCTGTAGCGTGGAGGCTGGCTTTACCTGCGGCACGGAGGGCGATATGCTGGTCAAGCGCAAGGTGATCCAAAAGGCCCGTACCTGCGTGGTGATGTGCACCAAAGAAAAGCTCAAATGTCTGATGCCCTATACCTTTGCAAAATTCGCCGATGTGGATTATCTCATCTGCGATGAGTCCCTGCCGGAGCCGTTCCTGACTGCTATGCAGGAAGCCGGACTGAAAATTTTGTGATATACACCGCCGGATATTGGTCCGGCGGTGTTCTTTTTGTGGCAAATGCCTATTGACGAAGATGTGCTGGGGTGTTATAATTAACAAGCTATAACAATGGGGGGACAATGGGCATTTCCCATGCCCCCTGAGAATAAAGGAGGAAATACCTTTGGCAAATGCAGTAATTATGCCCAAGGCCGGTATTACCGTGGAAAGCTGTATTATTGGTGAGTGGGTCAAGAAGGTCGGCGATACCGTCAATGTCGGCGATGTTCTGTTCACCTACGAGACCGATAAGGCCAGCTTCGAATGCGAATCCACCGCAGCCGGCACCCTGCTCGACATCTTCTTTGAGGAAGGTGACGAAGTACCCTGTCTGACCAACGTCTGCGCTGTGGGCAACCCCGGCGAAGACACTTCCGCTCTGCGCGGCGGTTCCGGTGCGGAAGCTACACCTGAGGCGCCTGCCGCAGCCCCCGCAGCCGCAGCCCCCGCAGCCGCACCTGCTGCCTGCGCCACCAAGGCTCGCGGCGTTCTGATGCCCAAGGCCGGTATCACCGTGGAAAGCTGCATCATCGGCGAGTGGCTGAAGAATGTGGGCGACCAGGTCAAGGTTGGCGACATCCTGTTTACTTACGAGACCGACAAGGCCTCCTTCGAGTGCGAGTCCACCGAGGAAGGCGAGCTGCTGGCGATCTTCTATGAGGCCGGCGACGAAGTACCCTGCCTGGAGAATGTCTGCGCAGTGGGCCCCCACGGCGAGCCTACCGATTGCCTGAAGGGCATCGGCGGCACACCCGCAGCTGCCGAGGCTCCCGCTGAAGCAGCTGCCGAGGCATCCGCTGCTGCTCCCGCCGCTGCCGGCACACAGACCGTCATTATGCCCAAGGCCGGCATCACCGTGGAAAGTTGCATCATCGGCGAGTGGCTGAAAAAGGTCGGCGATTCCGTTAAGGAAGGCGACATACTCTTCACCTACGAGACCGACAAGGCTTCCTTTGAGTGCGAGTCCACCGCCACCGGCACCATCCTGGAGATCCTCCACGAGGCTGGCGATGAAGTGCCCTGCCTGGATCCTGTTTGCACCATCGGTGTTCCCGGCGGCGCTGCTGCTCCCGCTGCCAATGCCGGCGCAGCCGTATCTCCCAGAGCCAAGAAGCTGGCTGCTACCGCCGGCGTTGACGCTACTCTGGCTACCGGTACCGGCCCCAACGGCCGCATCATCGAGCGGGATGTCCGCGAGCTGATGGCCAATCCTCCCGCCGCGGCTGCTGCACCTGCTGCTGTTGCCGCTCCTGCCGCCGCACCTGCTGCAGCACCCGCTCCTGCACCTGCCGCTGCAAGCGATGCTGAGTACCGTGATGTGAAGTTCAGCGGTATCCGCCGTGCAATCAGCAAGTCTATGACTACTTCTCTGCACACTATGGCCCAGCTGACCCACAACACCTCCTTCGATGCCACCAACATCCTCAACTACCGCAAGGCCCTCAAGGCCGCCGGTGGCGACTATGCCGGCATCACCCTGGGCGACATCATTTTGTATGCTGTTTCCCGTACCCTGCTGAACCATCCCGATCTGAATGCCAATATGCTGGATGACAACTCCATCCGCATTTTCAATCATGTCAACCTGGGCGTGGCTGTGGATACCCCCCGCGGCCTGATGGTCCCCACCATCTTCCATGCTGACGAGATGAGCCTGCTGGAGATCTCCCAGGCTGTGAAGGCGCTGGCTGCTGAGTGCCGCGACGGCGCGATCAGCCCGGACAAGCTCTCCGGCGGCAGCTTCACCGTGTCCAACCTGGGCAATATGGGTGTTGAGTCCTTCACTCCTGTTATCAATCCTCCCCAGACCGGTATCCTGGGTGTCTGCGGTACCATCGACCGTGTCCGTAAGGGCAAGGACGGCGCTATCGAGATCTACCCCGCAATGGGCCTGAGCCTGACCTACGATCACCGCGCTGTGGACGGCACTCCCGCTGCCAAGTTCCAGAAGGAGCTGGGCTTCAACTTAGAGAACTTCACCGTTCTGCTGAGCAAGTAAGGAGCGCGGTATGGAACTGTTCGACTTGTTGGTCATCGGCGGCGGCCCCGGCGGCTACTTGTGCGCCGAAAGAGCTGCACAGGGCGGTATGAAAGTCGCTCTGTTTGAGGAAAAGGCCCTGGGGGGCACATGCCTCAATGAGGGCTGTATCCCCACCAAGACCCTGCTGAACTCTTCCAAGATGTATCGGCATGCTATGGAAAGCGAAGCCTATGGCGTTAGCGCCACCGGCGTGACCTTCGACCACGCCAAGGTGATCGCCCGGAAGAACAAGGTCGTTAAGACCCTGGTCTCCGGCGTGGGCGCCACAATGAGCGCCAATAAGGTCACCGTCATCACCGGGCAGGCGCAGATCGCCGGCCGGGCAGATGAGGGCTTTGCTGTGAATGCAAACGGAGAAACCTATATCGGACGCCGCCTGGCAATTGCCAGCGGCTCCGAAACGGTGATCCCCCCGGTGCCCGGTTTGAAAGAGGGCCTGGCCGCCGGCTTCGTAGTCACCAACCGTGAGGTTTTGGATCTGACCGAACTGCCCCGTGACCTGGTGGTCATCGGCGGCGGTGTCATCGGCCTGGAAATGGCCTACTACTTCGCATCTGTGGGCGTTAAGGTCACTGTCATCGAAATGATGCCCAAGATCGCCGGCGCTACCGACCCGGAGATCTGCAAGGTAATGACCGACGCCTTTGAAAAGCGGAATATGACCTTCAAGCTCTCTTCCAAAGTGCTGGAAGTGAAAGCATCCTCCGTTGTCTATGAGGAGAACGGGGAGCAGAAGGAGATTTCCTGCGATAAGGTCCTGCTTTCTGCCGGCCGCCGTCCTGCCACCGCAGGCATTGGTCTGGAGTCGCTGAATCCCCAGATGGACCGGGCCGCCATTGTCACCGACCGGCATATGTGCACCACCGTGCAGAATGCCTATGCCATCGGCGACTGCAACGGCAAGTCTATGCTGGCCCACACCGCCTACCGCGAGGCTGAGGTTGCTGTCAACCATATGCTGGGCAAGGCCGACGAGATGCGTTACGATGTGATCCCCGCGGTGATCTACACCGACCCGGAGGTCGCCTCCGTGGGCCATAGCAAGGAGGGCGCAGAAAAGCTGGGTATGACCGTCAAAGAGGTCAAGCTGCCCATGTCTTACGCAGGCCGCTACCTGGCAGAGACCGAAGGCGGCAAGGGCTTTATCAAGCTGGTGGTGGATACCGACCGGAATCGGCTGGTAGGCTGCCATATGGTCGGCTCCTACGCCTCGGAAATCATTATGACTGCAACCATGATGGTGGATACTGAGCTGAATCCCGAACGGCTGAAGAAGCTGGTGTTCCCGCACCCCACCGTTGCAGAAATTATCAGAGAAGCAATTTTCCATATTTAAAGGAGGAAATGAAAAATGCCTAAGAGTTTATATGTGGATCCTCAGGTTGTCCGCGCCCCCGGCAAAGTGACCTTTAATGAGATCCCCGTCAACCAGTACAACAAGACCGTTAAGGAAGAGCTGGAGTCCGGTAAGTTCACTAAGGAAGACCTGATCCGTATCTTCCGCGATATGACCGTTCTGCGTGAGTTCGAGACTATGCTCAACAACATCAAGACCCAGGGCGGCTACAACGGCATCGACCACACCTATCCCGGCCCTGCCCACCTGTCCATCGGTCAGGAAGCAGCTTGTGTCGGCCAGGCATACCTGCTGGACGAGAACGACTTCGCTTTCGGTTCTCACCGTTCCCACTCCGAGATTCTGGCTAAGGCTCTGTCCACCATCAACAAGATGACCGACGAGCAGCTGATGAACGTGATGGAGAACTTCCTGGAGGGCAAGTGCCTGCGCGCTACTCAGAAGATCGGTGGCTACAAGGACACCAAGGACCTGGCTATCCGCTTCATCCTGTACGGCACACTGAGCGAGATCTTCGCCCGTGAGACCGGCTTCCACCTGGGCATGGGCGGCTCTATGCACGCCTTCTTCCTGCCCTTCGGTATCTACCCCAACAACGCTATCGTTGGCGGTTCCGGTACTATCTCCACCGGCGCAGCCCTCTTTAAGAAGGTCAACGAGCAGAAGGGTATTGTCGTCTGCAACGTAGGCGACGCTTCTATGGCTCGCGGTCCTGTGTGGGAAGCTCTGAACTTCGCCGCTATGGATCAGTACAAGACTCTGTGGGAGTCCCACACCGAGGGTATGCCCATCCTGTACAACATCTTCAATAACTCCTACGGTATGGGCGACCAGACCCGTGGCGAGACCATGGGCCAGGGCTGCATGAGCCGTATCGCTTCCGGCGTCAGCCCCACCCAGTTCCACGCTGAGACTGTTGACGGCTTCAATCCTCTGGCTGTCATCGATGCTATGGAGCGCAAGCTGGAGCTGCTGCGCAACGGCCAGGGCCCCGTTATGCTGGAAACTCTGACCTACCGTTTCTCCGGCCACTCCGTTTCCGACCAGAACGCTTACCGTACCAAGGAAGAGATGGACGCCTGGAAGGAAGTGGATCCTCTGACCACTTACCCCGCTGCCCTGATCGAGGCCGGTGTGATGACTCAGGCCGATGTGGACGCTATCCTGGCTGAGACCAAGGAGCGTATGACCGTCATCTGCAAGGCCGCTGCCGATCCCGAGATCAGCCCCTACTGCGATTTTAAGGCCGACCCCGCCGTTGTGGAGCGCCTGATGTACTCCAACCAGAAGGTTGAGAAGTTCACCGACCGTACCCCCGAGTTCACCGTTCCCAAGGAAGAGGCCGAGGGCTACAAGAAGATCAAGGCCAAGAGCCGCAGCCCCTGGGATGCTGACGGCAAGCCCGTTTCCAAGATGAAGCTGTATAACCTGCGTGACGCTCTGTCTGAGGTTATCTGGGACCGTTTCTACGAGGATCCCACTCTGATCGCTTACGGCGAAGACTGCCGTGACTGGGGCGGCGCATTTGCCGTTTACCGTGGCATGATGGACGCTCTGCCTCACTGCCGTCTGTTCAACTCTCCTCTGGCTGAGGGCGCTATTGTCGGTACTGCTGTCGGTTACGCTCTGTCCGGCGGCCGCGCTCTGGTAGAGCTGATGTACGCTGACTTCATCGGCTGCGCCGGTGACGAGATCTTCAACCAGATGGCCAAGTGGCAGTCCATGTCCGCCGGCATTCTGAAGATGCCTCTGGTACTGCGTGTGTCCGTTGGCTCCAAGTACGGTGCGCAGCACTCTCAGGACTGGACCGCGCTGTGCGCACATATTCCCGGCCTGAAGGTCGTCTTCCCCGCAACTCCCTGGGAAGCTAAGGGCCTGATGGAGACCGCTCTGAAGGGCACTGACCCTGTGGTCTTCTTCGAGTCTCAGAGAATCTATGACGTGGGCGAGCAGTTCCACGAGGGCGGCGTTCCCGAGGAACGCTACGAGATCACCATCGGCGATGTGAACAAGGTCCGCGACGGTAAGGATATCACCATCCTGACCATCGGCGCTGTTTTGTACCGGGCTATGGATGCCGTTAAGGAACTGTCCGAGAAGTACGGCATGGAGGCTGATGTCATTAACCTGCACTCCCTGGCTCCTCTGGATTACACCAAGATCGTGGAGTCCGTTCGTAAGACCGGCCGTATGGTCCTGGTATCCGATGCCTGCGCCCGTGGCAGCTTTATGAACGATGTGGCCCGGAACATCACCGAGCTGTGCTTCGACGATCTGGATGCACCTCCCGTGGTCATTGGCGCTAAGAACTGGATTACTCCTCCCTTCGAGTTCGACGAGTACTTCTTCCCCCAGGCAAACTGGATCCTGGACGCTATCAACGACAAGCTGGTTCCCCTGGCTGGTCACGTGTCCACCACCGGCTGCACTGAGGCTGAGCACATCCGCCGCGCTAAGGACGGCGTGTAATTCCCTATGGAGATACAACGCACCGGCAATGCCGGGGTGCTGCTGAAGCTCGACGGCATATCCATTTTGCTGGACGGTCTGTGTGACCGGGTGGAGGGCTATCTTCCCACACCACCGGCCATCGCCCAACAGCTTTTGGACAATCCGCCCGATCTGCTGGCATTCACCCATTATCATAAGGACCATTGCAGCCGCGCGTTGCTTTCCCCATACCGCAAAGAAAATCTCCGGCCCATTCTTGGGCCGGAGTCCTTGCATAAAGGCTCTGTGCGGATCGGGGAGGTAACTGTTACCCCGGTGGGAAGCCGCCATTTGGGGCGGATAGAGCCGGGCCTGAAACACGTCAGCTACATCATCACGGGAAGGCAATGTGTGTGGTTCATGGGCGATGCCGCCCCCAGCCAATGGAAAAACCGCCAGGATCTGCCCAAAGCCGATGTACTGCTCGCTCCCTATGCCTACGCCAACACCAAGGCCACTTGGGAGCTGACCCGCAGCTTAGCCGAAAAGGTTGTCCTGCTCCATTTGCCGGAAAAAGGAAAAGACCCCTATCAGCTGTGGCCCTTAGTGGAATCCACCACCCGCGACACTGCCGCAAACCTCTTTATCTCCCAACTGGGAGAAACCATCATAATCTAAAAAATGTAGGGAACAGCCGTTCCCTACATTTTATTTCTTGTAATAATCGGTGCTGAGCAGCAGATTGCTCACATTTCGGTATTGCCGGGAAAGCTCAGCCATGGCATCGATCTCCTCCTGGCTGACGGATTGCTTCCGAGTGTTCATCAAAATTTCGCCGTTCTGCCAGGCCACGCTGTTGCAGATCCAGCTGCCGTCGGGGAACAGGGCATAGCCCTCATAGCCCGGGTTGAATGCATCCTGCCCCAAATAGTCATAGGGGGAATCGATACCCATAATATTCAGCACAGTAGGCACCAAATCCGCGGTGTTCAGCACCTTGTCGATCTGCATACTTGGCTTATCCGCCGCCCAGATAAAGCAGGGCACTTTCTCCAGCAGCAGGTCGCTGCCTACCTTCGAGTGGGCGTAAAGCTCCTGCATATTCTTGTAGCCGTAGGTGTAATGGTCAGCCATGGCAACGATCACCGTGTTGTGGAGCTGCCCGCGGTCCTCCAGCTCCTGTAAAAGCCGCTTGAAAAAGTCGTCCACCAGCTTGGCCTTCAACCGGGCGCTGCACTCTTCCTCGCTGGCGTAAAGCCCTATATACTCCGGGTACTTCTTCACAGCCACACTGGTGATGATCTCGTTGTAGGTGTAGCCTAAGTGGGCCGACCGGGTGATAACGGTATTGAATGTCGCGCCTTCCCGGAAAAATTGCTGGCTCACCTCCGGGATCTCAAACAGAAGATTGTCATCACACAGACGGTTTCTGTCCTTTTCGTATTGGCTGTAAGCTACATAATTTTCGTAGCCCATAGCCGGCTCCAGCACCCCACGGCTGTAAAAGGCCGGGTCGTTGTAGTGGAAAACCTTGGCGCTGTAGCCGTTGTCTTGCATTTGAGATGCGATGGATTGGTCGAAGCTGTTGGTCACATAGTCGAACACATAGCTGCCGGTGGTGGGCAGATATATGCCGGTGTTCATGCAGAACTCGGAGTTTAAGGTCCGGGCGCTGCCGTAGCCGGGAGTGTAGAAATTGGTGAACTGAATACTCTCGTGCATCAGCTTTTTGATGGTGGGCGTGTCCTGATGGGTGATCATCCAGTCATCCATAGACTCCATCAGCACCAAAATCACATTTTTTCCGGCATACCTGCCGGTCATTTCGTTGCTTGTATGTTCGCCGCGCTGAGCAAAATAGGCATCAATAATATCTGTCTGCTGCTCCAGTTCCGACCGATAACCGGGGGTGAGGGGGTACAGCTCGTTGACCCAGAGATCCCGCAAAGTCAGCTGGTAAATGCCGGTGATATCGTATGCCTTTTTGGCATCAAACATTGTATGATAAATAGAATGCCAGGAGGAAGATTGCCGGTACTGATCATCATCCTCTGCAAAAACGGCCATTGGCAAAATACACAGGCCCGCCAGCAGCAGGACACCTGCCCCTAAAAAGGGAACGCGTTTCACAAACCCCTTCGGCGGGTGGGGGAAGAAGATGAGGATCAAAACCCCCAGCGCCAGCATGCCGATCAGCCCGACCCACCATAAAAAGGGAAAGCCTGCCAGCACATCGGACAGATACCCTGCGCCTTCCCCGGCCAGGGCGATGGTGGACACCCACATCAGCTTGCCGAAGACCAAATAGTACCCTGCCTGGGCCAGTGACCACAGGAGCATGACAAAATAGAAAATGCCAAACACGATCCGACCGGCCAATCTTGGCAGGCAGAGAATAAAACCTGCCAGCATACCTGCCCACAGCGCGCCAAAGCCTAATCCTAAGGCGAATTCCGGCAGCAGCAGACCGAAGCAAAGCAGCTCGATCAGAAAAAACGGCACAAAAAGCATCAAAAAATGCAAAATATATTTCGCAACGGGCGGCAGGGAAGCGGCCCGTTTTGCAAAGAACAGTCTATTCACAGAACTCCTCCGAAAAGTGGAATCGATGGAAATAGTTTACCACATTGCCCTAAAAAATACAACAGGGTGAAAATGTTTGAAATCAGCCAAAAAAGTGCTTGACAAAACGGTGTTGCGTGGCTATAATAAGCGTGTTCTGTTTGAGCTGCCGGTATAGCTCAGTTGGTAGAGCAGCTGATTTGTAATCAGCAGGTCGGGGGTTCGAGTCCGTCTACCGGCTCCATCAAAGCTGAGGCTTTAACAGACTCGAACAATTCGATACAACAGTCCGGTGGACTGTTGCCGGCGACGGCTCGACGGAGCCGCACCTTTATTGAACGAGTCCGTCTACCGGCTCCAAATAGGAAACAGAAAACAATTTCAAATCTGGGGGAGTTCCCGAGTGGCCAAAGGGGACAGACTGTAAATCTGCTGCGTATCGCTTCGATGGTTCGAATCCGTCCTCCCCCACCAAGTGTTGCGGTCTAAAAAGATGCCGCACCGAAAAGCCTTGAGAAATCAAGGCTTTTCGCATTTTTTATCCCTATTTTTCAAATTGCAATTTCATAGATGCCAACGACCTACAAGGTGGATTCGAACCATCGAAGTCGATTATCCGGGCAGATTTAGTGATTTATTATCGCTAAGTCTGCCAGTTTTTATGAATTAAAAAGTCTTGCAACTTGTTGACATTTCAACAAATTTATGCTACACTATAACCTGTTGATATTTCAACAAATTTGTGGAGGTAGTGTAATGCAAGAGAGATTTGAAATTTTTACAGTTTTGATTAATAGAATTAGTCGCAATATCAAAAAGATTAAGAATCAGGAGATGGCTGAGTATAATTTAAGAAGTGCTCACGTTTCTTGCCTTTACTATATTTATACTTTAAAAGGTGCAACCGCAACGGATCTTTGTGAGCGTTGCGAGGAAGATAAGGCGACCATTTCCCGCGCATTAGATTATCTCGACGCTAACGGATATATTACCCGTGAAGTTGAAAGCACAAAACGATATAAAAGTCCCTTATTGTTAACCGATAAAGGAAAGAAAGTCGGTAAAAAGATTGCAGATAAAATAAACGGTGTTTTGGATACGATTAGCGTATGTCTTACAGAGGAAGAAAGAGTTGCTTTTTATCGCAGCCTTGCCATTATCAGCGACAGCTTAGAGGCTGTTTCTAAAATTAAGGAGTAGATATTTATGAATACAAGAATAATAGTTGATTCCACGGCAGATTTAATGCCGGAATTTAAAAACCGTGTACACACCGTTCCGCTCACGGTCAACTTTGGCGATGAAGAATATATTGACGGCGTTACCATTGACCATAAAACCTTTTATGAAAAACTAATCGAAAGCGACGTGTTGCCTACCACAAGTCAGGCAACACCCGATGCTTTTATGAAGGAATTTGAAAAAGCAAAAGAATCAGGTGAAGCCGCTGTTGTTATTACACTTGCTTCTAAATTCTCAGGAACATACCAAAGTGCAACGATTGCGGCAGAAGATTACGACAACATCTATATAATAGATAGTTCAAGTGCAGCAATGGGTAGCGGTATCTTAGTGGAATTGGCGTTTAGACTTTTGGACGAAGGAAAAAGTGCTGAAGAAATTGCGGCAACACTTGAGGAAGAAAAGAAAAAGATTGTTATCGTTGCCTTGGTAGATACCCTTGAGTATCTCAAAAAAGGCGGTCGTATTTCTAAGGCGATAGCGTTTGCCGGTGGAGTATTAAATATTAAACCCGTACTTTCCGTTATTGACGGCGAAATCAATATGCTTGGCAAAGCTCGTGGCTCCAAGATGGGAAACAATCTGCTTGTTGAAGAAATCAATAAAGCTGGAGGAATTGAATTTAGCAAACCGGTTTTGCTTGGTTATAGCGGCATCTCTGATGCTTTGTTGCAAAAATATATTGAAGATAGCCGACACATTTGGGAAGGAAATCTCCAAGAAGTTCGTTATACAACCGTCGGTAGCGTTATCGGCACACACGCAGGCCCCGGTGCTGTGGTTGTTGCTTTTTTTAAGAAGTAAGTATGTAGGAGTTGGCGGACAATGAAAACCAACAAGAAACAATTATGGCAAGCCGTAAAATTCACTCTGTTTTCAATTTCAGCAGGTGTTATTCAAATCGCTTCCTTTGCGCTACTTGAAATATTTATTACAGATTATTGGATTCCATATTTAATTTCTCTTGTGCTTTCAATTCTTTGGAATTTCACACTCAATCGTCGATATACTTTTAAGTCTGCAGCAAATATACCTATTGCAATGGCAAAGGTGTTTGGCTTTTATCTTATGTTCACACCACTTTCTACATATCTTGGAAATGTAGCGGAAGGTATGGGCATAAATGATTTTATAATTTTAATCGTTACAATGCTTGCAAACTTCGTATTAGAATTTCTCTTCTGCAAGTTTGTTGTGTATCATGGTAAGGAAGATACACTGAAAAAGTGATTTATTTAATAATGGGGGATATTTGACGGAGGACATAAAAAGCAAACTTCAATTAATTTTAAAAAGAATGAACAGGAAATCAAAAAACATAGTTTGATATCATAAAAGGCAAATTTTTCTGGGCATCTAAATAGTTCGTAACAGCCAGAAAACGACAGATTCCGACAGGAATCTGTCGTTTTCAACTAAGTGCGCCTTTTGGCGCGTGAAGTTTGCTCCGCAAGTGAAGTGCCTGCCGGCGAGGGCTGGACCGAGCTGAACCTTTATTCTCTTTTGCCATTGCGAAAGAAAATGCAAATCGAATCCGTCCTCCTCACCACACCAACGCAAATACTGCCTTGTCTTAAAATGCATTTTCCTGTATAATACAAGCGGGGGAGGTGCATCGCCTTGAGGAAAACGCGGCTGTTTTACACAGTTTTATCTTGCTTGCTTTTGACAATGGAAATTCTCATTGCCCTGTTTGTAAATGACAACTTTGTCCGTCCTTATGTGGGCGATGTGCTGGTCACCTTACTGCTTTGCAGCTTCCTGCGGATCATATTCCCGAAAGGGATCCCGGCCCTGCCCGTGTATGTATTTTTGCTTGCGGCGGCAGTGGAAATGGGTCAGTACTTTGATCTGGTGGCATTGCTGGGTATTCAAAGCGAGTTTTTGTCGGTCCTGCTGGGCAGAACATTCTCTCTTTTGGATATTCTGTGCTATGCTGTCGGCTGCCTGCTGTTCTTTCTAATCAGCCCTACGGTGTGCAGATACCGGCATTTTGCGTAAATTTTAAGTAAATACTTACGTTTTTTGCAAATTGTCGAAAAATGTCGAAAAACAAAGGTCTTTTCCTATTGCCTTGCTGCCTGTAATTTGGTATTCTAAAGCAGCAGGACAACAAAGGAAAGGGGAGGAAAGCTGTGCTGAAGCTGTTGATTGCCGATGCTTCGGAGCCGTATACCGATGCGCTGGAAGCGGTGTTCAAGAATGAGTTTGATCTGCAAATCTGCCGCGATGGCGAAAGCGCACTGGAAACCCTTATGTCTTTTCAGCCGGATGCCCTGGTCATCAATCTCCGCCTTCCTTTTAAGGACGGTCTGACCGTCCTGCAGGAGAGCGCCCACCGTCCCCGTGTGATTTTGGCGCTCACACCCCATATAAACCCCTATGTGGAGCAGGCGGCAGCGGATGTGGGAATCCAATACATTATGATTATGCCCACAGTGGAAAGCCTGCGGGTCAGACTTATAGATATGATATCTACGGCAATGGCACCGAAGAAGGACCTGACGGCGCAAACCCTGCTGCATTTGCATATGCTGAATTTTCACACCCATTTAGACGGCTATCACCAGCTCCGCGTCGGCATTCCGATGTTTTTCAACAACCCTGATATCTGCCTGTCCAAGGAGCTGTATCCCGCGATTGCAGCGCATTTTAAATATCCTGACCCACGAACGGTGGAGCATTCCATCCGCAATGCCATTGAGGATGCCTGGCGGCATAGAGACCCAACGGTATGGGCCGGTTATTTTCAGACGAATACCGACGGCAAGCTGCTTTGTCCTACCAACAAAAAATTCTTTGCAGTCATTGCCGAAAAGCTGGTGCCATAGCTTGCATTTTTTAACCGACGTGTTATAATATCCGCGAAAGCAACCCAAATAAATATTGCGGAGGGTATTATGAAAGACTTAATCGCAGCGGTTGAAAAACACAAACAACTCATTCTGGACGCAGAGCGTCACATTTGGAAAACCCCTGAAACCGGCTATAAAGAGTTCAAAACCTCCGCCTATATGGCAGAGAATTTCGAAAAGCTGGGCTATGAACTGAAAATGGCTGAGGGCATCACCGGCTTTACCACCGTCCTGGATACCGGCAAGCCCGGCCCCACAATTTTGATTCTGGGCGAACTGGACTCCATCATCTGCCCTGACCACCCGGAATCCGACCCCGCCACCGGCGCCGTCCATTCCTGCGGCCACCACGCCCAGTGCGCAGCACTTCTGGGCGTTGCCGCTGCCCTGAAAGAGCCGGGCATTTTGGATAAATTCTGCGGCAAGATTATGCTCTGCGCCGTCCCTGCCGAGGAACTGCTGGAGATTGAATACCGCAGCGGCCTGAAAGCCGAGGGCAAGATCAAATACTTAGGCGGTAAGAGCGAATTTTTGTCCCGTGGCTATTTTGACGGCGTGGATATGGCCTTTATGATCCACACCTCCTCTGTCTACGAGGCAATTAAGGGCGGTGTTGGCTGCATTGCCAAGCAGATCATCTATAAGGGTTTGGCTGCCCACGCCGGCGGTTCTCCCTGGAAGGGCAGAAATGCCCTGTATGCCGCAAACTGCGGCCTGAACGCCATCAATGCCATTCGTGAAACCTTCCAGGAAAGGGATATCATCCGTGTCCATCCCATTATCACCAGCGGTGGTGCAATGGTCAACGCCATTCCCGAAACCGTCGTGCTGGAGAGCTATGTCCGTGGCGCAAGTTTCGATGCCATCGTAAAGGCCAATAAGAAGGTCAACCAGGCTCTGTGCGGCGCTGCCTTGTCCATCGATACCAATGTGGAGATCATTGACACCCCCGGTTATGCACCGATCATCAACGATCCCGGGCTGATGCAGGTGTGCCAGGAAGCTGCCCAGCTGGCGATTCCCCACCAAACCTTCTATATGAGCCCCAATCACATGAGTTCCGGCAGTACCGATATGGGTGATTTGTGCTGCGTGATGCCTGTTGTCCATCCCTATGCCGGCGGTGCAACCGGCAAGTCCCACGGCAATGACTATCAGATCGTTGATCCCGTGGCAGCCTGTGTGGACTGCGCTAAGTGGCAACTGGGTATGTTGCTGATTCTTCTGTCCGATGAAGCCAAGCGTGCCAAGGAGATCATCGAAAACTACGAAGCCCCCTTCGCCTCCACCAAGGACTATCTTGATTTTATGGACAGCCTGGCCAGATCCGGCGACCGCATCACCTACAGCGAAGAGGGCATTGCAAAAGTAGATATCAGCTGATCCCCCCAATGTCATTGCGAACCAGTGACCGATGTCACTGGTGTGGCAATCTTCGGGCCAGAAGAATTAAGAGCGTGTTGCAATTTTTTGCAACACGCTTTTTTAGGGTGAGAGGACTCGAACCCAAACAGGTTTTCAGACGTCTGCATTTTCCAATACATCAGAAAATCCCTTGATAATACAGCAAGTATTGTCTGCGTAATTTTCTTCGTCTTGGAAAATGCAAGCGGCTGAAAACTGCATAGCACCTCTCAGCTTGAAATTTTTGATTGATTTTTGGCGCAGATGACGCCGCCTTGCTATCGCAAGGCAAGAAAGATAAGGCAAAAAGCAGCAAAAAGGTCTGCTGAGAGGCTATTTGGGTTCAAGTCCTCTCACCCTATGTTAAAAAGATAGAATTTGCATACTAAAAATGCATTTTTGGTATTGACGAACGGTTTGCTTGTAGTATGATAAAGGAAAACAAAATAAAAAGGAGAGTATACTTTATGCATATCAAAGAAGTCAAAAAAGACAACCTCATTTGCCGTGTTTACGCAAACCGTGACGAGATGGGTAAGGCTGCCGCCAAGGACGCCGCCAACACCATCCGCCAGCTGCTGAAGACCCAGGACGAGATCAATATGGTCTTCGCCGCCGCACCCTCCCAGAACGATGTTCTGAAGCACCTGCTGACCGAGGATGTGGAGTGGAACAAAATCAACGCTTTCCATATGGATGAGTACATTGGTTTGGAAGACAAGTTCGAAAAGACCTTCGCTTACTACCTGAAGACCACTATTTTCGACAAAGTTCCCCTGAAGAGCGTCAACTATGTTGGCAGCGGCGATGTGGACGAGGTGGTCAAGAACTACACCAAGCTTCTGAGCAGCCGCAAGATCGATGTTGTCCTGTGCGGCATCGGCGAAAATGCCCACCTGGCTTTCAACGATCCCCCCGTTGCTGATTTCAACGATCCTGCCATCATCAAGCCCGTCAAGCTGGACGAGGTCTGCCGCAACCAGCAGGTCAACGACAAGACCTTCGACACCATCGACGAGGTTCCCCAGTACGCCGTGACCCTGACCATTCCCACCATGGTCTCTGCCAAGTATATGTTCTGCGTGGTTCCCACCGACAAGAAGGCACAGGCCGTTTACGATACTATGAACGCTGAGATCTCCGAGGCTGTTCCCGCCACCGCTATGCGCCGTCACGGGGGCACCGTGATGTACACCGATGCCGACAGCGCCGCTTTGCTGAAATAAGGGGTATCGTCAAATGATTCAAATTAAGAGCGATAAGATCATCGTAGGGGAGCGCCTGGTAAATGGCTACCTCTACCTGGAAGACGGCAAGGTCAAGGAAGTCAGCGCCCGGAACATTCCTTGCGCAGAATCCTATGATTATACTGGTTCCTATGTCAGCCCCGGCTTCATTGATATGCATACCCATGGCGGCGGCGGCCACCCGTTCCTGAACGGTACTGTGGAGGATGTGATCGGTGCCTGTAATTTTCACCTGACCCGCGGCACCACCTGTATCCTGCCCACCGTATCCACCGCACCCTTCCCCGTGATGCGGGAAGCTACGCTGAATATCAAAAAGGCTATGGAAAGTGGCAAAGCCCCCACTGCTTTGGGCAGCCACCTGGAAGGCCCTTATTTCTCCGTGAAGCAGTGCGGTGCTCAAAATACCGATTTCATTACCCCTCCCGTAAAGGAAGAGTATGAGACCCTCATTGATGAGTGCGCCGGTACTTTAAAGCGCTGGAGCTATGCCCCGGAGTATGACCAGGATGCCGTATTCTGCAAGTATCTGACCGACCACGGCGTGATCGCGTCTGTTGGCCACAGCGATGCCATTTATGACGATCTGAAGCCGGCAATGAAAAACGGCTTGAATCTGGTGACTCACCTGTACTCCTGCACCTCCACCATCACCCGTGACCACGGCTTCCGCCGTTTGGGCATCATCGAAACCGCCTATCTGGAAGACGATATGTATGTGGAGATCATTTGCGACGGCAAGCACCTGCCCCCCGAGCTGATCCGAATGATCCTCAAGTGCAAGGGTACGGACAAGGTGGCACTGATCACCGACAGTATGGAGATCGCCGGCACCGATGCCAAGATAAGATCCCTCAGTGGCAGACAGTTCATTGTGGAAGACGGTGTGTGCAAGTTGATGGACCGCTCCGCCTTTGCCGGCAGCATCGCCACCGCCGATGTGCTGATCCGCACCTTGGTCAAGGACTGTGATGTGCCTGTCCCCACTGCCGTCAAGATGCTCACCAAAGTTCCCGCAGAGCTCCTGCAGGTCAATAAGGGCGAGCTGAAGGCAGGCCGGGATGCCGATGTGGTCGTTTTCGACGAAGATATCAACATCCAGCAGGTCTTTCTGGCAGGTAAAACCGTCCTGTAATTGCTGTATAATCCAATCAACACCCCGCTGCATTCCGCAGCGGGGTTACTTTTTTGTCATTGCGAGGAGCAAAGCGACGTGGCAATCTCCTGACACAATCCGATTTTACAAAAAGCAATACAGCGCCAATGTCAATAGCGCCGAATTCCGATCCTCCGGCTTATCTCCGGCCATCAATAAAAGCAATAGCACCACGATTAAATCTCCTGTGTCAAAATCCTTGGGGATCAGCCTGCGGAGAAAGCCGCCGATATTGCCGCTGGCCGGGGAAATGTGTACCGGTGGCGGCGGGGGACTGGGCGGCTCCGGCGCAGGGGGCGGTGGCGGCCGGTTGTTATTGGGGGCAGACCGGGGCGCGTCCTCCGCCCGGTTGCGCTTGAAAGAGCCGTCCTGCTGAGGGACATAGCGGTTATACATATTATCACCTGCCTGTGTTTGCAAAAAATACCGATGCCATGCCGGCCAGCTTTGCCGCCCGCATGGCCTTTTCCAGCTTGAGGATTCGCGGGCCGCTCAAATACGGCCCAAGGGCCTGCAAAAGGGCCCGCTGCTTGCCGTCGATGCCGGTCTTGCCGATGAGAGAGGTCAACTTCTGCACCGTGGCAAAGTCAATTTCCGGCAAGCCCTCCTGTACAGGGGGCGGCGCAGCAGGCTGTTCACCGCCCAAATTCTGCGCCAGGGACATAATTTGTTCCATCATTTGGGGATTGTTCAGAATCGCTCCCAGCTTGGACTCCACATCCTCCATTATTTACCACCCAGTTCCTTCAGCAGCTTTTGGGCCTCCGGGGAGGAGAGTATATTGCCAAGCGTTTTACTGGCCTGGGCATAATCCCCGGTCTTGGCCTGGGTCACCGCCTGCTGGAGCTGACCGCTGTCTTTTTGCTGCAGCATCGCCATCAGCTGCTGTCCGGCGGGACTTTTGGCCAAGCGCATAATTTCCTCCGTAGAAAAATCCTGAAATTTTTTCTCCATTATGATTGCCTCCTGTCCAAATGCCTGTTATAATACACCTACAGATACTATATGCGCAAGACGAACCAAAGGTGAACTATGAAAATACTTGTTTTATCGGACACCCATGGCAACCGGGATTTTATGTACCGCTGCATCGATGCCTTCAAGCCGGATACGGTGGTGCATTTGGGCGATCATTACCGGGACGGGGAATATTTGCAGGATCTGTACCCCCATATGGTGATCCACCGGGTGGTGGGCAATTGCGATTATGATTATTCCCCCGATGCCCGGCAGATGCTGTGTTATTCTCTGGGTGGTGTTATGACCTATATGACCCACGGGCATAATCACCATGTAAAGCGGGCGGGGACGGATTATCTGCTGGCGGATGCCCGGAAGCTGAACGCAAAGCTGGTGCTGTACGGACACACCCACAAGGTGGATTGCCGGCAGGAGCCGGACGGTGTGTGGGTCTTAAACCCCGGCAGCGCCGGGCGCGGCACATATTCGGCAGGCGTGGTGAAAACCGACGGACAGAATGTGACCGCCTGCTATTTACTGACTGAAAAAGATTTGGAGGACTGGGTATGATACTGACCATTGACATTGGCAATTCCAATATTGTGATAGGCGGTGTCCGGGACGATGAAATTGTGTTTGAAGCGCGGCTGCGGACTGAGGCCACCAAGACCTCGGACCAGTACTGCGTGGACCTGAAGATCCTGCTGGATGTCTACAAAATCAAAACAGAGGATATTGAGGGGTGCATCATTTCTTCCGTTGTACCCCAGGTGCTCAATTCCTTCCAGTCTGCAATCAAAAAGCTCACCGGTAAGGTGAGCTTGGTGGTGGGACCCGGCATCAAGACGGGACTGGATATCCGTTTGGAGAATCCCGGCCAGACCGGCGCGGACCTGGTTGTTGCGGATGTGGCGGCCCTGCGGGAGCATAAGCCCCCGCTGATCGTCATCGATATGGGTACGGCTACTACCATGTCCGTGCTGGATGAAAACGGTGCCCACATCGGCGGCTGCATTATGCCCGGTGTGCGGATCTCTATGGACGCGCTGACGGATAAGACCGCGCTGCTGCCCGGCCTGCAGCTGGACCAGCCCAAGCGGGCCATCGGCAGAAACACCATTGACGCAATGCGTTCCGGCATTATGATGGGCACCGCCTGTATGCTGGACGGTATGGTGGAGCGGATGGAGCAGGAGCTGGGCAGCAAGACCACGGTGATTGCCACCGGCGGCATCGCCCGGTTCATCGTCCCCCTGTGCAAGACCCCTATGATCTACGATAAGGACCTGCTGATCAAGGGCCTTGCCACCCTCTACCGGGACAATCGAAAAAAATAATCACAGCACCAGCCCCAGCAGCACCATCGCTGCAATGCCCATACCGCAGGCGGCCACTAATACCGCATCCAGCAGCTTTTGCAGGAACTGGCGGCCGGTGGCGGCGTTGGGGTAGGGGATCCGGTCCAAAGGACGGCAGGCTTTACAAACGGCAGTTTTCATTGAGAGTACCTCCTTGTTTTTCTTTATGACCACAGTATAAAACAGAAAAGGTACAATAAAACGGACTTTGTTTGCAACATATGCCGACAGAAAATTACCCTTGTCAATCAGGGCGTGCCGTGGTAAAATGATAATATAAATGTAAGCTTACGGAGGTGAAGCAAATGCAGAAGAAGGATGGCGCAGCAGAACGAAACAGTGCGCAAAGGCTCAAAGCCTTTTTCGCCAAGGTGTGGTATGTTCTGAAACTGACGGTAAAATGGGGCTATCAGCTGCGAAGCCTGGTGCTTTCCATCCCGGTATTTGTCTGTGCTGCGGCATTGGCCATCCGGAACGCACGGCTGCTGCCGCTGCAGGTGAGCGCGGTGTCCATCGGCCAGAATCAGTTCCTGATCACCCGTGGCGTGGCGGTGCTGATCCCTCTGGCGGTGACCTGTATCTGCATCGTGCTGATGCTCTGTTCCAAGAAAATGCTATACCCCTGGCTGGTCAGTGTGCTGTCGCTGGTGCTGCCCTGGGTGATCTGGCTTGCCAGTACATTCTCTGTATAACGCAGGAGGTAGTATATGGAAATTTTTGCACAGGCCGTAGGCATCGTGGCGATGTTCTTCTTCATATTCTCCTATCAGCAGAAAAAGGCCAGAAGCATCATTGCCTGGCAGATGATCGGCACCTTGCTGTTCACCGTCAATTTCTTTTTGCTGGGTGAATACTTAGGCGCGATTCTGAACTTTATCGGCTTTGTCCGGGCGGTGCTGTTCCTGCAAAAGGAAAAGCTCCATACCGACAGCATTGGCTGGCTGCTTGGCTTCACAGTGGCCTATTTAGGCGCGTACGCACTGACCTTTTTGGTTTTCGGCACAGAGCCGACGCTGCCCAATTTCCTTTTGCAGTGCTGCCCTGTGCTGGGTATGTTCTTCCAGCATTTGGGCCTTCGCAATGAAGACACCAAAAAGATCCGTGCGCTTTGCCTGGTTGGCTCAGTCGCCTGGCTGATCTTCAACTGCGTGGTCTTTGCCCTTGGCGCGCTGCTGTGCGAGGCCTTTAACATTATCTCCATTCTCATAGCCTTTGCCCGGTTCAACAGAGCCCCCAAGGAAGCCTAATAAGCAAACCGCCTTCTGCGTTTGGCAGAAGGCGGTTTTTTCCAATTCCAGGATTGAATCAAATGTAAAAGCTCACCCATTGTGTGGGCAATGTCAAAGGCTTATTTCGTGTTCAGCAGGCATTTGACATCTTCAGTCCGGGAAAGGATCTGCGCAAGGCATTGCAGGAACAAAATGCTGAGGGGCTCAAGCTGCCTTTCTTTGACGTGCAAGCAGTAGACGGTTCTTTCCGGTAATGGAAAATCGGGCTGCAGTGTACGGATTGCAGAAACTTTCTGAAGGCCCCGGGCAACACTAATGGGAACGATAGCCCAGTTGTTTGGCTTTTCTACGAAAATTTTCAGCTGCGCCATAATATCCAGCTGTATCTGGGGTGCATTCTTTCCAAAAACGGATGTATGGAAATCCCAAAAGCCCGTATACCAATTTACATAAACTTCATTTTTCACATTCAGCATATCTGTGCACACATTATCCGGGTAATCGGAGCTCTGTGAGCAGACCAGGATGAAGCGCTCCGAAAATACGGGTGTGGATACAACGCTTTCCGGCACATTGCTGTCGATATTAAAAGCGAGATCCGTATTTCCCCGTAGGATGCTTTTGCAGGCTTCGGGAAATTCATAATCCTGGATCACAAGCTTCACATCCGGATATTTTTCCATAAATAAGTCGTAGCACTCCGGCATAATATAAGCGCCCAGACTGTTTACCGAGGAGATGTTGAGCGTTTTATGCAGATCCTGCATTTTTTCGATGCTGTGTATGACCTTTTCGTAAGATAGTGCAATCTCATAAAAATCTTTGCCGCTTTGGGTCAAAAAGATCTCCCGCTGTCCTTTTTTACGAATAAAGAGCGATGTACCCAGTTCCTTTTCCAAATTTATCAATCTCGCACTCAGAGAGGATTGGCAAATAAACAGCGCTTCGGCTGCCCGGGAAATGGATCGCCACCGGTAAATGGCCAAAAACGCTTCGATTCCGCTGGGTGTGACCACAAATATGCACCTCCGTCTGTAATATAATATCGAGTATCCTCTATATTATATTACAAAATAATTCGTTTTACAAGTGGAAAGTTGCTATTTATAATAGGGGCAACCAAAATAGGAGGGGTAAATATGATTATCGGCATTGCGAAAGAAATTAAAAACCAGGAATATCGCGTGGCGGCTGTTCCATCCGCCGTACTGGAAATGACCCGTCGCGGTCACAAGGTCTATGTGGAAAAGGACGCAGGCGCCCGCGCCGGTTTTCCGGACGAAGAGTATGTGGCAGCAGGTGCGCAAATTTGCGACACGGCTACCATTTACGAAAAGGCAGAGCTGGTCTACAAGGTCAAGGAAGTCCTGCCCCAGGAGTTTGGTTTTTACCGTGAAAACCAGATCCTCTTTACTTATCTGCACTCCGAGACCCGTCCGGAGATGACAGCTGACCTGCTGAAGAGCAAGGTCATCGGCATTGCTTACGAAAATGTCCGTACCGAGGACGGTAAGCTGCCGCTGTTGCAACCTATGAGCGAGATCGCCGGAAAGGGCGGCTTTATCAATGCATTCACCTATATGCAGACCCTCAACGGTGGCTGCGGCAAGCTGCTGAGCCGTGTTTGCGGTCTGGAAGCACCCCATGTGGTTATCATTGGCTGCGGTGCGGTTGGCATGGCTGCGGCGGAATACGCTGCTGCTCTGGGCAACAAGGTCACTATGCTTGATGTGTACAGAAAGGCGTTGGAAAATGCCCATCATTGCCTGCCTGTCAATGTGGAGACTATGGTGTGCAACCGTGCCAACATCCTGAGCCTGCTGCCTAAGGCAGATGTGGTCATGAACTGCGTTATGTGGGATCACCGCCGGAACGATCACCTGGTCTACCGGGAGGACCTGAAGCTTATGAAGCCCACCGCAGTGATCGTGGACGTTTCTTCCGACGATCACGGTGCTATCGAGACCTCCGTCATGACCACCCATGACGATCCTGTTTATCGGGAAGAGGGCATTTTGCACTATGCTGTGCCTAACATCCCCTCTATGTACGCAAACACGGCTTCCCAGCTGCTGTGCGCGGCTACCCTGCCTTACCTGCTGCAGATCGCAGACCAGGGCGTGGAAAAAGCGCTGAAGAACAATAAGGCTCTGTGCAGCGGCGTTTCCTTCTGGAAGGGCGAGGTGGTCTGGAAAGAGACCGCCGACATGATGAACTACCCCTATCTGTCTCCTGATGAACTGGCGGAAAGACTGTAAAGAACAATACCGCCTACAATAAATCAGAAAAAAGCCCTGTGGAGCACCACAGGGCTTTTTGTTATTCTGCTTGAATCAGTTGTAAAAGCTCGTCCATACTGTGGGCGATGGCAACTGCGCCGGCCTGCTCCATAGCAGCAACCTTTCCGTAGCCCCAGCTAACGCCGATGGTGGCGATGCCGTGGGCAGCTGCGCCCAGCACATCGAACTCCGTATCGCCCACCATTAAAATCTCCTGGGGGCTGCCGATTTGCTCCAGCAGATAGGCAATCACATCGGCCTTGTGTACCCGGTTTGTGTCAAAGGTAGCGCCGCAGATCAACTCAAAATACTGAGCAAGATCAAACTTGTGCAGAATTTCCACGGCGGTGGTCTCTGGCTTGGAGGTGGCCACAAACAACCGATACCCCTGCTTCTTCAGCGTGTCCAGCACATCGCGAATCCCGGGGTAGGGGCTGTTTTCAAACTTGCCCACCACCAAATACCGACTGCGGAACACCTTGATCGCCTCTTCGGTCTTATCCGCCGGCACACCGAATTTCAGAAAGGTTTGATCCAGGGGCGGCCCTACGAAAACACCCATTTCCTCCCGGCTGGGAACGGTTAGACCAAAATGCTCCAACGCCAGGGTGGCGCAGTTGATAATGCCCTCTCCGGAATCGGTGAGCGTGCCGTCTAAATCAAAGAAAATTGCTTTAGATGTCATTTTGTAGCCTCCACTGCTTAATGTTGGGTCAGCCACGTGTAAACTGTGGGGAGCAGATCCCGGCAGCGGTCAAAGGAGTTATAGATGTCCTGCTGGGGGATCGGCACAGTAGAAGCGCCGATCTCTATGGTCAGAGAGGGGATGCCCAATTCATCCATAACCCAGTCCTTGTAGCCGGCGCCGGAGGTGTTGTCGTAGGCGGTGGGCACATACCCGGTCACACCCTGCACCGCCTGGGCAAGGCTGAAAGACAGCCGGTTAACCGGCTCCTTGGTGCCGTACTGATAGTAAAGCACATTGCCGTAGGAGTGAAGACTCAACGTGGTGTGGAAGGTCCGTCCTATGGTGTAGTCCCGCAGCGCCTGTGCCTCCGGGGTAGAGAAGGGGGCGGAGCCGCGGTATTTTTCCGAAGACGGCTCATTTCGCTCATCAGAAGGAATCCAGCCTACAATGAAATTACGGTTAATGTCCTCACCCAGGGCATTTGCCTTCCATTGGGTGGCATAGCCGGTGATGTTGTAGTAGACATATCCGTACTCCAGGTCCATCTCATAGACTACCATTTGTTCTTCTTCCAGCTTGCCGGTCTGAGAAATAATCACGCCGTCCGGGTTGGACATCGGGATGATGTGATAGCACACATCAGCAGGCAGCTCGTCCTGCTTCAGCATACTGTCGATCATAGCCATAGCCATCCATGCGGTGAAATGCTCCCTGCCATGCATAGCACCCTGTACCAGAATCTGGTATTTGGCATTGGGGTCGCCCACCACCATCACGGGAATATCCCGATTCATTACTGTTTTACCGATGGAGGAAATGCTGATGAGCTGGGGGTGCAGGGCCTGCATTTTCTGCATATCCGCCTGCATCTGCTCGTAGGCGTATTTAGTGGTGGGGGTGAGGACCTCCAAATAGTTGGCAAAATAATCCGTATCCACAGGCTGCAGACAGTTGGAGTAGACATATCCCACTCGTCCGCCCCAGACCACCCGGGCATACCTGCCGTCCCAGTTCACAAGACCGATGGTCGCTCCCTTGGGGATCGTGGCAAAAGCATCGGTGCTTTGCGTGGATTCAAACAGGCTGATATATTCGTTGCAGATGGGATTCCAATAGCTGACCGGCTGGGGGAGCTTTTCTTCCTCCGGGGAAGCTTCTTCTGTACCCTCGGTGGAAGAGCCGGCAGTATCGGTTGCTTCCGCAGTGTTCCCGGTTGTGTTTTCGGTGCTGCCGATTTGTGTTTCCTCAGATGAGGAAATACTGCCCACTGGGTCTGCAGATACCTTGCTGCAGCCGGCCAAAACCAGACAAACCAGCAATAAAGCTACGATCTTTTTCGTCATAAAATACTCCATTATCCTGTAATGCGACTATTTTATCACGAAAAAGCGCGATTGGCAATGCCTATTTGCATCTGACTGACGCCCCGATAAAACACTTGCCTGCGCCGTAGGGGCGATTCACGAATCGCCCGTAGATGCGCAGCCGCAAAAAACACATCCACCGGCTTAGTCGGTGGATGTGTTTTTTGGCGGAGAGTGTGAGATTCGTTTGCATTTTTGCCGTTGGCCAAAATAAAGGATCGGCTCCGCCTGCCTGTTGCGGTGCCCGGCATATTCGTCGACGACATTGCGTCTTCCTCATCTGCCGACCGCTGCCACTCGCTCAGGTCGCTTCACCTGCCACTGGGAGCGCTCCCTTCGCTCCCCGTCGCCGGCAACGCTCGCCCGCGTTGCATTTGAACATTCGAATCCCACATCCATATAAAAAAGAATACCACCCGGTTGGGTGGTATTCTTTTTTGGCGGAGAGTGTGAGATTCGAACTCACGGTGGGTTTCCCCATCACTAGTTTTCAAGACTAGCTCCTTAAACCGCTCGGACAACTCTCCCTGTAGCGCCAATGATACCATTACAAAGCCCAAAAGTCAAGGAGAACTATCTGCGGCGGCCCAGATGAAACAGGATAAATCCCAGGATCATACCTGAAAGATTCAATATCAGGTCGTCGATGTCGAACCGCCCCAGGAGGGTGAACAGCTGCACCGTTTCCACAAGGAAAATGACTCCTGCGCAAAAGGCAAAAAACCGGAAGAAATTTCTTAGCCACCCCCACAGCCTGGGCAGCAGCCATCCGGCCGGAATGAACAAAACGATATTCCCGGCCAGATTCATAAAGCAGTGGGTGCGCATATACCGGTCAGCGGAGTGCCTCAGCACATGCAGGTAGTTTTTCGTGGTGTAAAAGGGGACAAGACTGGTGTTTTGCCGCAGCAGTTCCTTGTAGGGAAGACCTAAATTCCGGCTGTCAGACCGGAAAAACAGCAGCCAAAGCATCACCGCGCAGTACACCAAAAACATCAGTCGCCAAAATGGCGTGGCGTTCACTTTGTTCCTGGCCATAGCTTACCTCCCCCGCTTTTTGGGAGGGGCGGATTTCTTTTTTGGTGCGGCTTTGGGAGGTAGCTTGGGCGGCGGTATACGCGGCCCTGCCTTGGGCGGTACAGCCCGGATCAGACACTTTGGCCCGGAGCCGATCAGATCCTCTCTGTGGGCCTTCAATAGCGCCTCCCGCACCAAATAGTAGTTCTTGGGGTTGCGGTATTGGATCAGCGCCCGCTGCATAGCTTTTTCATGGGGGTCAGTGGGCACATAGACTTTTTCCATAGTCCGGGGGTCAAGGCCGGTGTAGTACATCACGGAGGAAAGGGTCGAGGGTGTGGGATAGAAATCTTGCACCTGCTCCGGGTTGTAGCCCATATCCCGGATATACTCCGCCAGCTCCACCGCCTCTTTCATAGTCGAGCCGGGGTGGCTGGACATCAAATAGGGCACCAAAAACTGGTTCATCCCGTACTGCTTGTTGAGCTGATAATATTTATCCACAAACCGATTGTAAACCGCGTTTCTGGGCTTGCCCATCCGGCCCAAAACCGCATCGGAAACGTGCTCCGGCGCAACCTTCAGCTGCCCGGAGATGTGGAACTGCACCATTTCCTTGAAGAAAGTATCTTTTTTATCTGCCAGCAAGTAATCAAAGCGGATACCGCTGCGGACAAAGACCTTTTTCACCCCGGGAAGCTTTCGCAGCTTCCGCAGCAGCGCCACATAGTCACTGTGATCCGCCCGCATATTTTTGCAGGGGGTGGGATACAGACACTGCCGCCCGCCGCAAGCGCCCTTGCTGAGCTGTTTTTCGCAGGCCGGGTGGCGGAAATTGGCGGTAGGGCCGCCCACATCGTGAATGTAACCCTTGAAATCCTTGTCCTTTGACATCAGCTCCGCTTCTGCCAGAATGGATTCGTGGCTGCGGGTCTGAATGATGCGGCCTTGATGGAAGGTCAGCGCGCAGAAAGAGCAAGCGCCGAAACAGCCCCGGTTGCTCACTAAGCTAAATTTCACTTCTTCAATGGCCGGTACACCCCCCAGCTTTTCGTAGCTAGGATGATAGGTGCGGCAGTAGGGCAGGGCATAGACGGCATCCATTTCTTCTGTGGTCAGGGGCTTCTGCGGGGGATTCTGCACCACATAGCCCTTGCCGTAGGGTTCGGCAAGCCTTTTGGCGGTAAAGGGGTCACAGTTACCGTACTGCACCCGGAAGCTTTCCGCATATTCCCGCTTGCTTGCCTTCAATTTTTCGTAAGACGGCAGAACGATGGTGGGCAAGCTGTCGTCCAAATCGTCGGTCTTAAACACCGTGCCGTCAATGTAGGTAATATCCTTCACATCCAGACCGGAATTCAGCGCATCGGCGATCTCCACGATGCTCTTTTCGCCCATACCGTACATCAGCAGATCTGCCTGGGAATCCAGCAGTATAGACCGCTTCAGACTCTCCGACCAGTAGTCATAGTGGGCCAGCCGCCGCAGGCTTGCCTCAATGCCGCCGATGAGGATCGGCACATCCTTGTAGGTCTGCCGAATCAAATTACAGTAGACGATGGTTGCATAATCCGGCCGCTTGCCCATGACACCGCTGGGGGTAAAGGCGTCATTTTTCCGCTTGTGCTTGGTGACGGAATAGTGGTTGACCATGGAATCCATATTGCCGCCGGACACCAAAAAGCCCAACCGGGGTCTGCCCAACGCGTCAATGCACTTGGGATTTTTCCAATCCGGCTGGGAGATGATGCCCACGGAATAGCCGGCATTTTCCAGCACCCGGCTGATAATGGCGTGGCCAAAGGATGGGTGATCCACATAGGCATCTGCGATGATGTATACAAAGTCGCACTGTTCCCAGCCCCGGGCTTTCATATCCTGTTTGCTGATCGGCAGAAATTCCATAGCAGCCTCCCATAGTGATTTTCTTTAGTATAGCATCTTTCCCTCCAAAAAGAAAGTGGGAATATAAAAATGCCCCGGCATCAACCGGGGCATCGCAAACAATGTCATTGCGAACCAGTGACCGGTGTCACTGGTGTGGCAATCTCCGGGGTGAATCAATACAACAGGTACTTCTCCCGCGCTTTCTTGAATTCCTCTGCGCCCTGCTCCCACAGCTCGATGATGGGCAGCAGGCTTTCGCCCTTTTTCAGCGCGTCGCAGATCAGGTCAGTACACATCCGGGGCCGGGCATTGGGAACATCCACCTCGAAGTTCACCATATCACCGAACAGCTTGTTGACAGCGTCCATAATGTGCAGCTGGGTGGTGACAGGCCGCCAAACATTTCGGTCGTAGATCTGTATCAGCACACCGTCGCACAGCACGGTCTTTCGCTCCACCTCACTGGGATTCTCATAGGTCATCGCCATATAGAACTTGGGGGTGAAATACACACCGGGCAGATCGCGGCTGTTCAGCTCCTGGGCCAGCTTGTCGCCGTCGAAGGTGGGATAGCCGATGTACTCAAAGGGCGTGGTGGTGCCAATACCCAAGGAGAAGTTGGCAGACTGCATCAGACCTGTAGCAGCAAAGAACAAGGGCGTGTCGGTGTCCTGCATATTGGGGCTGCCGGGCACCCAAACAAGGCCGGTATCCTCATACCACATATCCCGACGCCAGCCCTTCATTTTCAAAACGGTGACATTACAGCCGAAACCCTTGGTGTCGTTGTACATCAGCGCCAGCTCGCCTACAGTCATACCGTGGCGCAGGGGATATTCAAACCGGGACAGAATGTTGGCACCTGCATATTTACTTTCAGCCGGCGCGCCCTCCACGATATCGCCGCGGATGGGGTTGGGCCGGTCCAAAATAATCAGCTCCTTACCTGCCTCAGCGCAGGACTCCAGCGAAAGCAGCAGCCAGGGAGTGTAGGTCCAGTGGCGCACGCCCACATCCTGGGCGCAGAACACCACCGCATCTACCTGCTTAACCAATTCCACAGGGGGCTGGAAGCGGGGATATTTCTCTGCGTCAAAGAGGTTAATGACCTTGAGACCTGTCTTTTCGTCAATGTCGGTGAGGTTTTCGTCACCGGCGTAGAAATTACCGCGGACGCCGTGCTCCATACCGAAGAAAAAGGGGAACTCCGCCCATTTCTCCTGCACCATCACATCCACTAGCAGACAGCCTTCGTTGTCCAGCGCAGTGGTGTTCATCATCAATGCGACTTTTTTGCCGCAAATTTTCTCTTTTAATTCATCGCAGGCCAAGGTGACCGCGCCCGGGATCCAATGTTTCATATTTTTTCCCCCTTGTAAATAGGAATTTCTGCATCCCAGTATACCGCAAAACCCGCAAAAACGCAACGCAAACAGCCAAAGGGATTCTATCGCATATTTTACATTTTCAACGATTTTACAGATAAAAGATTGGAAAATTACCTTGACAATTATCGATGTGTGGTACACAATGAAATCATAAATATGTACAAAAGAGGAGAAATCTATGGAATTGAAGGATCTGATAGAACAGGTTTATGATACCGCCGTTGCTCACCGCCGCTGGCTCCACGCCCACCCGGAGGTCTCCGGCCAGGAGAAAGACACCGCGGCCTATATTGCAGATGTCCTGCGGAAGATCGGTCTGACGCCCACAGAAAATGTGGGCGGCTACGGTGTTACCGCGCTGATTCAAGGCTGCAGACCCGGCAAATGCGTGGGCCTGCGGGCGGATTTTGATGCGCTGAATCAGCAGGAGGATACCGGCCTGCCCTTCGCGTCGGAAAATCCCGGTGTTTTCCACGGCTGCGGACACGATATGCACACGGCGATGCTTTTGGGCGTGGCCCAGGTCCTGTACGAACTGCGGGATCAGATGACCGGCTCTGTCAAGCTGATCTTCCAGCCCTCTGAGGAAAATGTGGCAGACAGCGGCGCAAAGAAAATGATCGCCGCCGGTGTGCTGGATAATCCCAAAGTAGATGTGATGCTGGCCCAGCATATGAGTCCCCACTATCCCACCGGGACTGTTGCTCTGCGCAGCGGTGCGATGTCGGCGTCGTCTGACCGGTTTGCCATTACCGTTACCGGCAAGAGCAGCCACGGCTCTGCCCCTGAGGACGGCGTGGATGCGGTGGTGATGGGCGCCCAGGTGATCTCCGCTTTGCAGAGCATCGTCTCCCGGAACGTCGGTCCCCAGGAGAGCGCGGTGCTGACCGTCGGTACGGTGCAGGCCGGCTCCCGTTATAATATCATCCCGGACAGCTTTACGATGGAGGGCACCTGCCGCACGCTGAATCCCAAGATCCAGGACGCAATGCCGGCCCGTATGGAGAAAATCGTGGAGGGCATTACCTACGGTATGGGCGGCAGCTATACCTTCTCCTATACCAAGGGCTTTTCGCCCATTATGAACGACCCGGAGCAGACGGCGCAGCTGATGGATGCCGCAGCGGCACTGCTGGGCGACGGCAAGGTAGTCCTGCAGGATAAGGCAACGATGATCGGCGAGGATTTCTCTTTCTACGGTCAAAAAGTACCTGCCGTATTCTACTGGCTGGGCTGCCGGCAGGCGGGCGCGCCTTTCTACCCCCTGCACAGCAGCCACTTTTGCCCCGACGAGGAAGCAATGCGCACTGGTATGCTGGTTATGCTGGGCGCAGTCATCACAATGCTTGAGTAATAAAATGCACCCACTTCATTGTGGGTGCATTTTTAATATTTGCATGGCTACTTCACCGCTGCGACGCAAAGCGGCAAAGGCTTCTTCCATGGTGCAGGGCTGATAGCTCAAAAACCGCTCGTCTGTAAAGTATTTGGCCGCTTCCTCCTGGGTCAGCATGGAAAATGCCTTCCGGAACTCCCGCGGGGGCATACCCACCATGGCCTTGAAGGTCCGGCTGAAATGACTGAGATTGCCATAGCCCACGCTCTCGCAGGCGGTGTACACATCCTGTCCGTAGAAGGCAAAGAAGATCAATGCCCGGCGGATGCGCACGAAATTTAAGTATTCCACGATGGTCGCGCCCGTGTCCTTGGCAAACACAGAGCAAAGATAATTCTTGTTATAGCTGAGCTGGTGTCCCAATTCCTGCAGGGAAAAAGGGCGGGAAAAGTTCTTTTCAATATACACCAAAATGGCTTTTGTCAAAGCGCTGTAATCCCCAGTCAGAATATGGGTGGAATCCTTGTGGGCATAGCGGAGCTTATCCACAAAGAAATTCAGCAGTACCGCCGACAGGATATATTCAATATCCGTGCGGTTTTGCGGGTCCCGGCTGTCCCAGTTCTCCACCGCGTAGGTAAGCATCCGCTTCATAGCGCCCTCGTCCGTCACCGGCTCCGGGGGTGTTTGGAAATGGTCCAAAAGAAATGGGTCTTTGATAAAAATCTTCAATTCCAAACTCTCCAGCGGCCCCTGCTCCACAGGCAGCATCTGGTGGGGCATTCCCGCAGGCACTAAAAAACAACTGCCCGGTTTCGCCTCTACCGGCTGGCTGCCGATGAGAAAAACCGCCGTGCCGGAAAGAATATAATACAGCTGATGGCAGGCGTGATAATGCTGCTGCATCAGCTGACCGGCCTGCAGCTGCCCACGGTTCGCCCATATTAGCTCCACACGGTGTTCCATAACGCCCTCCGACTTGATAAATATTCAGATTTGCTTATTCTGCATTTGATACCTAACAGCCCTTTTCTCCCAGTCAATGGCGGGAAAAACGCCGGGAATATACAGTAAAATACATAAAATAACGCAAATCAAACGGATTGACTCTATTGTAACCCACAGGTTACAATAAGTCAAAGGGGAATTTTTATGACCCTGCAAATATTAATAAGGGGGAGCGTTATGACAGGAATTGTATCCTGCGGTGCTTACATACCGTATTACCGACTGAAAAAAGAAACTATGGCCCAGGCCTTTGGCAAGGGCGCAGGCAAGGGCGAAAAGGCCGTTGCCTATTGCGATGAGGACAGCATCACCATGGCGGTGGCTGCCGCTATGGACGCTATGACCGGCATTGCCCCGGCGACTCTGAACGGCGTGCTGTTTGCCTCTGCAACCGCACCGTATCAAGAAAAAATGAATGCAACCGAGGTAGCCGCCGTGCTGGCAGCGCCCGAGAAGCTGCGCACCAGCGATTTCGGCGGCTCTCTGCGGGCAGGCTCTTCTGCTATGCTTGCTGCCTGTGATGCCGGCGGCAAGGTATTGGTAACTATGGCCGACTGCCGCCTGGGCGCAGCCGACGGCAAGTTTGAGACCGAGCTGGGCGATGGCGCTGCCGCCTTCCTCTTCGGCGAAGATGACCTGCTGGCCACCCTGGACGGCACTGCTTCCGTGTCCAAAAATGCCATCGACCAGTGGCGCTCTGCCGACGATGCCTATGTCCGCAACTGGGATATGCGCTACGCCAATGTGCAGCTGTATGTACCCCTTGTCAAGCAGGCAGTGACGGACCTTCTGAAGAAAACCGGCCTGCAGCCGGCAGATTACAGCAAGATCGTTCTCTACGGCCACGAGGAAAAGAACCGCCTGGGCCTTGCCGCAAAGTTAGGCTTCCAGCCGGAGCAGGTGCAGCCCAGTCTGTTCGGACTCATCGGCAACACCGGCAATGCCGCCGCGGGTCTGATGCTGGCCTCTGCCCTGGAGACTGCCAAGCCCGGCGACAAGATCCTCTTCGTTACCTACGGCGAAGGCTGCGATGCTATGTCCTTCACCGTCACCGAAAAGGCCAACACCTACCGGCCTGCCAATACTGTGGAAAAGCTCCTGAACCATAAGGATAACACCCTTCCCTACGGCAAGTACTTAAAGTGGAAGGGCATGCTGGACTGCGAGCCCCAGAAGCGCCCGGCCCAGGAGCGTTCCGCCCTGCCGGATTATTACCGTAACTACAAGAAGAATTACAATCTGGTGGGAAGCCGTTGCACCGAGTGCGGAACCCCGGTCTTCCCGCCCCAGCGGGTCTGCGTCCACTGCCACGCCATCGATAAGGCCGAACCCTATTCCTTCTTGGATAAGACCGCCCGTGTCCGTACCTTTACCATCGACGGCCTGTCCCTGTCTCTGGATTCGCCCAATTTCTTGGTGGTCATTGAGTTTGACGGCGGCGGCAAGATGATGACCTACTTGGTGGACTGCAAGAAAGAGGACATCAAGGTAGGTATGGAAGTGAAGCCCACCTTCCGGAAAATGTTCGAGGCCAACGGCGTCCACACCTATTTCTGGAAAGTCGTTCCCGCACAGGAGGTAGAAGCATGAGTGGAATTAAAGATAAAGTAGCAATTATCGGTATGGGCTGCTCCCGGTTTGGCGAGCGGTTTTCCGACAGCCGGGAAGATCTCATTTTGGAAGCTGTCCAGGAGGCGTTGGACGATGCGGGCCTTACCCTGCAGGACATCGACGCATTTTGGTTTGGCTCTTTCTATGAAATGCACGGCACTGCTTTGGCCAGTGTCCTGAAGCCCGATTTCAAGCCCGTTACCCGCATTGAGAATAACTGCTGCACCGGTTCCGATACCCTGCGTAACGCTGCATATGCGGTGGCTTCCGGTGCCTACAAGACCGTTATGGCCATCGGTATGGATAAGTTGAAGGACAACGGCTTCAGCGGCAACCCCTTCTTCAATCTCTACCGGGACAATACCGAGCCTTCCTTCGGCGGACCTGCCAGCTTTTCCTTGCTGGTGCCTGCCTACGCAGAAAAGTACGGCGTTTCTTCTGAGGATATGCGTACCGCTATGGCCAGTGTGTCTCACAAAAACCACTATAACGGCGCAAGAAACCCCAAGGCCCTGTACCGCAAGGAAATGACTATGGAGCAGATTTTGAAATCCCCCATGGTCTGTGAGCCTTACCTGACCATTATGGACTGCTCCGGCGTATCCGACGGCGCTGCCTGCGCCATTTTGACCTCTGCGGAGAATGCCAAGGAGTACCGTCCCGATCCTATGTATATCAAGGCTGCTGAGATCGTGGCCAGCTCCGGCGTGGGCATGCTGGAGACCAGCTATGACTACACCACCATTCTGGAGACCGAAGCTGCCGCCAAGACCGCTTACGAAAAGGCCGGCATTACCAACCCCTCCGAGCAGCTGGATCTGGTGGAGCTGCACGACTGCTTCTCCATCACCGAGATCGTCCTGTATGAAGCCCTGGGTCTCAGCGAGCGCGGCCAGGGCTGGCGCGATGCCATCGACGGCAAGTATACCCTCACCGGCAAGCTGCCCGTCAATACCGACGGCGGCCTGAAGGCTATGGGTCACCCCGTTGGCGCCAGCGGTATTCGTATGGTCTATGAAAGCTGGCTGCAGTTCCACGGCAAGGCCGGCGACCGTCAGTTGAAGGATCCTAAGCTGGGTATGGCCCACTGCTTAGGCGGTAAGCCCTGGAACAATGTCAGCAGCGTCATCATCGTGGGCAAGGAGCTGGGCTGATGGCAGAAAAAGCATTCACCGGCCCGCTGAAAGGACTAAAGGTCATCGATCTGACCCAGGTGCTCTCCGGCCCCTTTGCCACCATGTGGTTGGCTACCATGGGCGCGGAGGTCATCAAGATCGAAAACCCCAAATCCCCCGATGTGACCCGGAACTATGCGCCCTTCCAAAACGGCGTCAGCGCCTATTTCCCTACGGTCAACCACAATAAAAAGTGCATCACATTGAATCTGAAAGCCCCCGAGGGCAAGGAACTGCTGAAAAGCCTTATCAAGGATGCCGATGTGCTGGTGGAAAACTACCGCCCCGGCGTGATGGACCGGCTGGGCGTGGGTTACGAGGTGCTTAGAGCCATTAACCCCCGGCTGATCTACGCATCTATTTCCGGCTACGGCACCTACGGCCCTTATAAGGACCGCCCCGGCTACGATGTGATCGCCCAGGGTATGAGCGGTCTGATGCATCTGACCGGTCAGACGGATACCCCTCCTACCCGGGTAGGCTCCTCCATCGGCGATACCGTGGCGGGTATGAACGCGGTGATCGCCATTCTGGCAGCTGTATATAACCGGGAGCAGACCGGCGTGGCTCAGATGGTGGAAACCTCTCTTGTGGACGGCCTCATCAGCCTCAGCACCCAGGACTATATCCGCTACTTTGTAGGCGGGGAAGTGCCCTGCCGGATGGGTAATATCTATAAATCCTGGGCGCCTTACGGTACTTATAAAGCCGCCGACGCTTACTATAACTTAGGCGTGGGCACCGATGCCCATTTCCGCCTGTTTGCCGATGCCATCGGTCAACCGGAACTGGCAGACGATCCTAAGTTTGCAACCCACCCGGACCGGGTGGCCCACCGGGCAGAGCTGGACAGCATTATCAATGCCTGGGCTGCCGATAAGACCGCCGCTGAAGTTTGCGATATTATGGTGGAAAAGGGCGTGCCTGCCGCACCGGTGAATACCATCGTGGAGGTGTCCCAAGACCCCCATATTGCAGGGGCGCGGGAGATGTTCCCCACCTTGGAGCAGGCGGGCCTGGGCGAAATGCAGGTCACCAATATCCCGGTACGGTTTGCCGATTCCGGGTTAGTACCGCCCAAAACCGCATCGGTATTGGGCGGCGATAACGAAGAAATTTTTACAGCTCTGGGCAAGACCCCGGAGGAAATCGAAAAGCTGCGGGAAAGCGGCGTAATCTAAAGGAGAAAAATTATGGATATCAAGAAAATCGTTGTTTGCGGCGCCGGCGTTATGGGCGGCGGCATTGCCCAGGTGTGCGCCAATGCCGGTTATGAAGTTTGGATGTACGACCTGAAGGAGGAGTACTCCCAGGGCGGCAAGAATAAGATCGCTGCGGGCATGGACCGCCAGGTAGCCAAGGGCAAGATGACCGAGGAGCAGAAAGAAGAGCTGCTGGCCCGTCTGCACCCCACCGCTGATATCACCTGCGCCAAGGATGCAGACCTGATTATGGAAGCTGTGCTGGAAGATGTACAAATCAAGAAGGACCTGTACGCTAAGTTAGAGGCAGTCTGCCCCGCTAAAGCCATCATCGGCACCAACACCTCCTACATTCCCATTAGTAAGCTGGCCGAGGATATGGTCCATCCCGAGCGCTTTTTGGGTATGCACTACTTTAACCCTGTGTATGCTATGAAGCTGTTGGAGATCATTCGTGGCGAAAAGACCGGCGACGAGGTCTTCGAGACCGCCCTGGCCTTTGCGCCCACCATCGGCAAGACCCCGGTGAGCGTCAAGAAGGAAGTCCCCGGCTTTATCGTCAACCGTCTGAACAAGGCCGTCCAGGCTGAGGCTATGTATCTGCTGCAGGAAGGCGTTGCCAGCGTGGAGGATATTGACAAAGCAGCCAAGTTGGGATTAAACTATCCTATGGGCCCCTTCGAAATGATGGACGGCAACCTGGAGCTGACCTACACCTGCCTGAAGCTTCTGTACGAAATGACCGGTCAGGAGCGCTTCCGTCCCATCCAGGAGCTGGAGGACCATATTGCAGCCGGCGAATTCGGTAAGCGCACCGGCAAGGGCTGGTACGATTACTCCGAGCAATAACGAGGTTTCTGTATGACAGAAAATTTTGCGCCCCTTCTGCAGGGTGTCCGGGTGCTGGATCTGACCCATGTGGTCTCCGGTCCTTATGCCACCCGGTATCTGGCTATGCTCGGCGCAGAGGTTATCAAAATTGAGAACCCCAAGACTGGCGGCGATATGGCCCGGTTTACAGGTCCGCTGGTGGAGGATTGCAGCGTCCGCTTCTGCTCGCTGAATCATAATAAGCGCAGCGTACGGCTGGACCTTTCCCGTCCGGAGGGCAGGGAACTGTTTCTGAAAATGGTGGAAAAAGCCGATGTGGTGGTGGATAATTTCAAACCCGGCACCACGAAAAAACTGGGCATCTCCTATGAGGACCTCCGTAAGGTCAATCCTAAGATCGTCTGCGGCAGCATCTCCGGCTTCGGTGCCAATGGCCCCTACCGGGATCTGCCGGCATACGATATCATCGCCCAGGCAATGAGCGGCGTGCTGCTGCTGAATGGTGAAGAGGGGATGCCCCCTGTGAAGATCGGCACCTCTATGGGCGATGTGATCGCCGGACTGAATCTTGCCATCGGCGTGCTGGCAGGCCTGCATAAAGCGGACAGAACCGGCTGCGGCTGTCAGGTGGAAACAGATCTGGTGGACGGCCTGGTCAGCGCCCTGATGATGGAATATGTGGGCTGCCTGTTCACCGGCGCTGCCCCCACCCGTATCGGCAATCATTACCGGGAGTGGTGTCCCTTTGGCGCTTATGAAGCCAAGGATGGCCATTATGTGCTGGCAGTAGGACGGGATGTGGATTTTCAGCATCTGGCTGCCGATGTATTGGGCAGACCCGAGCTGGCCACCGATCCCCGCTGCGCCACCCATTCCTCCCGCATTCAAAACCGGGAGCTGGTCAACGGCGCGGTGGATGCCTGGGCCAGGGATAAGACTGTGGAAGAGGTCTGCAGCCTTTTGCGGCAGGCAAATGTGCCTTGCGCCCCGGTGCTGAGCGTACCCCAGGTGATCGAAGATCCCCATATTCGGGAGCATCGCAATATGTTTCCCAGCTATGACCAGCCCAAGGCCGGCAAGGTCACCGTGACCAACATTCCCTTAAAAGCCCCCGGCACACAGGAGATTTCCCTGCAGCCTGCCCCCGAAATGGGCGAGCACACCCAACAGGTGCTGCAGGAACTGCTGGGTATCGATCCGGAAGCCCTTTCCCGTTTGGCGCAAAGCGGTATCATCTGAAAGGAGCAAAAAATGAACAAGAAACAAACACTTTTGTGCGGCTTTGTAGACCAGGCAAGAGACCTGATCGCAGCCGCTGAAAAGACCATTTGGGAGAATCCCGAGCTGGGTTTTGAAGAGTGGAAGACCCACGCTTATATGAAAGCAGAATTTGAAAAAATGGGCTACACTGTTGTAGAGTTCGGCAATATTCCCGGATTCTACGCAGATGTGGACACCGGCAAGCCCGGCCCCAAGGTGGTGCTGATGGGCGAAATGGATGCCCTGCTGCTGCCCACTCACTATGCTGCTGTGAACGGCAACGCCCACGCCTGTGGCCACCATGCCCAGTGCGCAGCCCTGATGGGCGCAGCCTATGCCCTGAAGCAGCCCGGTGCGCTGGACGGCTTGTGCGGTACGATCCGCCTGATGGCTGTACCTGCAGAAGAGCTGGGCGGCAGCAATCTGGAGCGTCGGTATCAGATGCACGAGGAGGGCCTTATTCAGTTCTCCCAGGGCAAACCTGAGCTGATGGCCCGTGGGCTGCTTGATGATGCAGACATCGCCATTATGGTACATACCACCAGCGGTGATTCCCACGATTTCCGCTGCGACGGCGGCTGCAATGCCATTATGTACAAGTATGCCACCTTCACCGGCAGAGCAGTCCATTCCGGTTCCAGTCAGAGTCCGGTCAATGCCCTGTATGCAGCCAATTTGGCCATTGCCGGTATCAACAGTATCCGGGAGACCTTCCCGGAGGACAAGTGCGTCCGTGTGAACCCCCGGATTCTGGATCCCAATGTGGCTTGCACCAAATTGCGGGTGGGCATCAACGCTATGAATGATACCGTTCAGGAGCAGCTCAGCCAGCGGATCGACCAGATCCTGCTGGGCGCTGCGGTAGCGATGAACACCCAGCTGGAGATCAGCAACGATCCTGCCTGCGCTGCTTTGTTCCACCCGGCCAAGCTGACCGAGGTGTCGAAACAGGCCTGTGCAGATCTGGTAGGCGAAGACCGGGTGAAATTCCAGTCCTATTGGAACCGGGGCGGCGCGGATATGGGTGATGTGTCCCAGGTGATCCCCAGCATCCACTTAAACGCCTGCGGCGCGGGCGGCAGTGTCCACACCGACAAGTTCTATATAGCGGATATTGACCGGGCTTGCGTGAACTCCGCTAAGGCCCAGGTGCTGATCGTGCAAAGCCTTTTGGAAAACGATGCCCAGAAGGGCAAGGAAGTGATGGCGGATTTTGCCCCCCACGCCGTGCCGATGGCGGAGTATATTGCCAAAAAGGCCGCCCGTTTCACCAAGAAAACCACCGAATTTACTGTAGACGGTACAGATATCCACATAGCTTTAAAGGCATAACGGCCGGAAGTTTTAGTGCCTGATAATACATTCAATAAGTGAGGTGCGTTATAATGTTTAGGGTTCGACGGAAGTGTTGTGCGGTTATTTTGCTCGTTGTATTTGTCCTGAGCCTTTTGTGTTTAACGGCTTGCAAAGGCAGACATAAACACGCATACGCTTCGCAATTTTCCTATGACGCAGAAAATCATTGGCGGCAGGCAACCTGCGAGCATAAGGAAGAAAAGGACGATTTGGGCGCCCACCAATTCGGCCAAACCGGGGAGCGCAGATGCGCGGTTTGCGGATACCAGGCTGTTAGCTTACAGGTAAAAACCAACACCGAAAATCAGAAATATATCCGAACCAAACCGATCTGTGAGATGCTGAAATTGGGCTTAATGTACGGGGATAACCCGGATGATGTAGAATGGGTCCAGGCAGAAAAAAATCATATTGAAAGCTACACGGTGAGCAATGGGCAGATCGCCGTTACCGTTTCTGCGGTTGTGGATAACATCAAGCATACCAAGGAAATTACGGTTCCTCTGGATGAATCCCCCATTGGTGTTGAAGCATTTTTTGCCCAAAATGCAGACGGTGCATATATGCTCAGCGGTGTAGTGGCGGGCTACTCGTCCGTAGGCACGCACAATGAAGTCGTTTTGGCGGATAAGCAAACCGGAAAGCTTGTTTCCGTCAGAAAAATGGGCGAAGGAAAGCTCCTGTACGGCGGCTACTGCCTGCCCGGTATAGAAATCGGTGACGAGATCATCGTTCCCGTAACCTTGGTGAAAGAGAAACAATCCCCCGACACTGCAAATTCTGCAAAAATCTATGCCGAATATCAGGGCGGAACAGATTATCAAACAGCGATTGTTTCGAAAAATAATCCAATCAAGTACGCAGACGCCAGCGTGCTGATTGACAGCCAGGCGGATCTGGAAGCCTTTATGTCGGCTGAAAACCGGGAAAACAATCATTACAAGATCGTCAAGCTCAAGGGAAAAATGAATTTTGTGATGGACAGCGGCTATGAAAACTACAACTTCTGGTTCAGTGAGAAACAGGCAAAGCTGAAAACGGATATACAAATCGACAAGATCACGCCTTGTTTTAACGATCCTGCGGTTTCCTATACCACCGGTACCAGCTTCAGCGAACTGGTGTTTGGCCAGCCGCATCGTGCCGCTATCGACTACAAAAACCCCCTTTCGGCAGAGGTGGAGATCACGGCGGTTTTTCTCGGTGGCAGTACGACATTTGGCCAGTTCCTCATACTGGACGGGGCTTGGGTAACGAAATAACGAGGCATTGAGGTGATTTGTATGAAAAAAATGATAAGCTTATTGCTGGCATTTGTTCTTGTGTTCGGTATTTTCGCCCAGGCCGATGGCAAAACGGCACAGGCAGCCGAAGCATCGAAATTTACACCCAATGCAGCGGTGGATCCCAGAAACCAGCCGGGAAAATATTTCATTCTCAACCAGGACGGCACCTACGGCGGGTCCTATAACGAGCTGCAATACGGTACAGGCGCTCCCCTAAACGGTGAATACGATGTGAAGAATTCTCCTTATTTTATCACCGACGATTATTTTAACCTCCCTTCCACCGAGGAGCGCACCCTGTTCCCCAATTTCTCTCCCTATCAGCAGACTATGGAAGATACCAGCGGTATCGCCTGCGTGCTGATGGTGCTCAATTACCTGGGTTACGATGTAAAAAATACCTATTCTGAAATTGAACTGCTGAAAAAATACGAAGCTGTCAATAACAAAACCGTTTACGAAAAGGGAACTACCCCTGCAGGCCTGAAAAAGCTGGTGGATTCCCTGGGATTGGGCTTCGATGTGGATACATCGGTGAACAAGGGCTTTGATTTTTCCGCCAAGGAATATGCAAGAGAGTATATTGAGCAGATTCTGGCCGACGGCAAGTTCCTGCTGGTGCGCTGGCAGTCTCCCACAGATTTCGGCTGGAAAGTGGTCATCGGCTATGATGATATGGGACCGGTTCTGAATTGCAGGACCAATGAGATGCGGGATTTTGTCAATGATGATATGCTGATCTTCGCCGAGCCCAACGATTGTTATGACCATTTCCAGGACGGCTATACCGTCACCAAAATGAAGGAATTTCATATGTGGTGGCTCAATATGGGCGTCACCGGCAGTATTTCCGATAGATACAGTTATGTAATTATCGACCCGAAAATCGACATTGATTTCAACAGACAACCGGTGGAAACCACCCCCAAGCAGACCTTCTACGATGTGAACATTCCCCGCAACCCCAACGGTGACTACGGTGGAACCCGGGATCAGAAACTGTATGGCCCGGTCGCAATCAGCAACGGTGGCAATGACCATAAGGAAGCGAACTATGTCAAGCACACCGACTACTATAATATGGGCAACGAGGGCAGCAGACTCCTGCTGAAAAACTATGATATCCTGCAGCAGACAATGTACTCTTCCTGCGGTATCTGCTCTGTGAGCAGTATTATCAAGCATTATGGCTTTGAACCGGAAACATCCTATTATGAACTGGAAGAGAAGCTTGCCCTATCTTTCAATGCAATGCATGGTGTCGATATCAAAGGAACGGGTATTCCCAGTATGCGGCATTTGATGGAAGCCTGCCAAAAATGGGGCTACAGCACCTATGTAAACGCAACTGCCACAGGTAATTTGCCCAGATTCACCACCTATGAGCAGTGGTCTGCCTTCCTGAAATACCACCTGGCCAATGACAGACCCATTTCCTTCGGTGCCAATGCCGGTTCTGCCCACTTTATCACGGTGGTTGGTATTGACGATATGGGTACCGACTACATCTATGATGATGTGATCATTACCTCGGACTCTGCCGACTTTAACGATCACTACCAGGATAGCTTTGTGGTGTATCCTGCCACGGCTTTCTACCGCCACGATACCAGCGGCAATCACAAAAACCTGCAGCAGTACGCGGTGATCTACGGAAAATAAGCATCCTTCTGCAAAGGTCACCTGAAAGGCACAATAACAAACAAAAATGGCGATCCTCTTTTCGAGGATCGCCATTTTTATCATAAAATTAAATCTCAAATACGAAATCCACCAGCGGGCCGTGCTGCTGGGCGCCGTACACATCCTGTTCGCCTAAAGCGCCGGAGGCCAGGGGACGGACGATGGTGGCCTTGATGGCCTTGGCGTTGGGGAAATAGACGATGCTGATGACATCTTCTTCCGGGATCTTGTAAAGTTCAGCAATCACCTTAGCGTTGATCACATTCTTTTCCCGCATTTTTTTAAACATTTCCTGTTCCTTCAGCAGAACATCCAGGGTCAGCTCGTAAGGGCCGGCGTTCTTGGAACGGATCACATTGGAAACTTCCTTCAGTGCAATTTTCACGGCTTTACCTCCCCGTAAACAGGTGTAAACAGCTTAGTGGGGTCGTCAGTGCGCAGCAGGGCGTAGACACTGAACACATAGATCTCGCCGCCTGTTGCCAAGCCGCCGGCGAGGTCGACCAAAACAGGCATAAACAGTTACAAAAGGGAAGAGCATTCCTCAAAGATAACAAAAATACCCCTGTGCTTCCATTCTCATTGGAAACACAGGGGTTTTACCCGTTCTGGCGACTCTAGCCCAACAAAAAAAGAGACAGCCTTGCAGCTGTCTCTTATGGTGCGCAAGGCGAAAGAGATATACTTGCAAGCCATTACCTACAAGAGGCAAGTCTTGCAAGTATGGACTTTCCCACGGGCTAAAAATTGCTCGCCAGCTCTCAATTTTTACACCAGTGTGCGCACTGGTGCCGCCCTTTCAAGTCCCGCCATTTTTACAAGAGAAAAGAAAAAAGCCGTCTCTACTGAGACGACTTTTTCTTTTCTGGTGCGCGAGGCGGGACTTGAACCCGCACGTCCGCAGTGAACACTAGAACCTGAATCTAGCGAGTCTACCAATTCCACCACTCGCGCATATTTACTTGGCGTTCGCTGAACGCTTGAACATAGTAACACATAGAAATCGGTTTGTCAACTGATTTTCGCAATTTCCGCAAAAAAATTTCTGCGGCACCCCGGTATCAGAAACGGGATGCCGCAGGGACACTTTAATGCGTTGCGTAGTGTCTGCGAATGTAGTCCCAGACGGTAAATATCATCCGTGTGATGGCGGTCACGCAAATGATGCCTAGGCAAATGGCAGCAGCGCAGGAAACCGTGGATATACCGCTGGCCAAAAACCGCGCCCGCTCACCCCGGATCAGCGCGTCCATAGTGTTGTACAGACCGCGGCCGGGGATCAGCGGCACCAGCATCGGCACCAAAAGGATCAGCACCGGCGCGCGGATGATTCGCGCAAAGACCTCGCTGAGGAGCGCTGCGGTCATGGTAGCAAGGAGCATACCGACGAATTCGTTGTAGCCGTGGTGTACGGCCAGCAGATAAACCGCCCAGTCAAGGGCGCTTCCGAAGAAGAATAGCAGCAGTTTCTTACCCCGGACATTGAAAAATACCGCAAAGGCCACAGAGCTGATAGCGCCCATCAAAGTCTGAATCACGAGTTCTCTCATAGCAGACCTCCGATCCCCACCAGCACAGCGGCAAAGCCGATGGCAATGGCAATGGCTTTGATAACCGCTTCACTCAGACCCAGCAGGCCGGAGAGGGTATCGCCGTTGGTCAGATCTCGCAGGGAGGTGGTAAAGGCCACGCCGGGGATCAGCAGCATAATGTTGCCGATTGTGATATTTTCCGGAGAATGGCCGATGCCCAATTTTACCAAAAAGACGACTACAAAAGCGGTCAATGCGCTGGCCAGCAAACTGTGCAGCACACCGTTCATCTTCAGCCTGCGCAGGAAAAGCTGAATGAAAAAGACCAGCACGCCGGACATCGCCGCGGCCAAAGCATCCCAGGCAGAGCCGCCGAAGAAGATGCAGAAGGTGGCGGAGATCACCACATAGCACAGGCACAAAATCCAATTGGGATAGGAACCCACAGCCCGGACTTTGGCCACTTTCTCCCGGAACTCCCTGACAGAAATGGGTGTCCGGCAGATCTGGCGGGACAGGGCATTGACCTGCGCGACCTTTTCCAAATTGGTATCCCGGGCGGGAATTCTCCGGGTTTGCGTAATGACCCGGTCGTCGGGACAGTGGGCGGTCAGCACGATACTGGAGGTGATGCTGAATACATTGATCTGCGTAAAGCCGTAAGCGCTGCACAGCCGGGTCAGCGTATCCTCCACACGGATGATCTCCGCACCGCTGGTCAGCAGGATCTCACCCATATCCAAAATGCAGGTCAGCAGCGCGTCCGGTGTATCCCGGATCGCCTGCACTGCTTCATAGCTCGGCATAAACCAAGCCTCCTTCGTATGTAAATCTGTCACAAGTGTAACACGGGAAGGTAAAAACTGCAAGTGCTTTCTTGCAAGAAAAAGGACAATATGCTATAATGATGAAAACAGGCTTGGAGGCGCAGAATAATGGGAAAAGTACGGCTCAATTCCGACCCGGAAGTGGTGAAAACAGTCAAAGAAGGCCTAAAGGCCAAGAACGGCTATTGCCCCTGCCGTATAGGTAAGGCAGAGGAATATAAATGCATCTGCCAGGAGTTCAAAGCCCAGATCGCCGATCCGGATTTTGAGGGCTACTGCCACTGTATGCTCTACTATAAGGAAAAATAAATTTTGGATGATTTGTGATAAATATCATAGGGCTTTCTGGCCGGATGGGGTATACTAAAGAAAAAAGGAGAATGGCTATGGAGCGGTATGATGTGATCGTTATTGGCGGCGGCCCGGCCGGTTACACCGCGGCCCTGTATACCGCAAGAGCGGGTCTGCATACACTGGTGATCGAGAAAATGTTTCCTGGCGGCCAGATGACCGAAACCACCCAGATCGACAATTATCCCGGATTTCCCGAGGGGATCGACGGCATCACCTTAGGGGCGCAGATGCAAGCCGGCGCGGCCCGCTTCGGCGCGGTGACCCGCAATGAAGAGACGGTATCCGTAGATTTGAACGGACCTGAAAAAATAGTGAAAACAACTGAAAAAGAATACCGGTCCAGGGTGGTCATCATTGCCACCGGCGCAAGCCACCGCCCCCTGGGTGTGGATATGGAAAAGGAACTGACCGGCAAGGGTGTTGCTTACTGCGCCGCCTGTGACGGTATGTTCTATCGTGGCAAGACCGTGGCGGTGGTGGGTGGCGGCAATTCCGCCGTGGCGGATGCGCTGCTTCTGTCCCGAATCGCAAAGAAGGTCTACCTGATCCACCGCCGGGACACCTTCCGTGCCACGAGGATCTACCACGAACCCTTGGAACAGGCTGAAAATATTGAAATTCTGCGAAACAATGTGGTCAAAAAGCTCTTGCACGGGGAAAAGCTCACCGGCGCAGAATTAGAGAATGTACAAACAGGAGAGAAGACCCTCCTGGAGCTGGACGGCCTCTTTGTCAGTGTGGGCAGGTCGCCTGCTACGGAGCTGTTTGTCGGCCAGCTGGAGCTGGACGGGGGCGGCTATATCGTGGCCGATGAATCCACCCGCACCAACATTCCCGGCGTGTTTGCCGTAGGCGATGTGCGTACCAAGGCCCTGCGCCAGATCATCACCGCTGCCGCTGACGGCGCCTCCGCCGCCTGGTACGCCGAGGAATATTTCATAAAGCAATAAAAACAGTCCACCTTCAGGTGGACTGTTTTTATTTCCCGTTTGCCGGATTATCCAGCACATTTCCGTCTTCGTCAAACCGGGAGCCGTGACAGGCGCAGTCCCAGGAGTGTTCTGCGGCATTCCACTTTAATGCGCAGCCCAAATGGGGACAGCGTTTGCCGGTGAAGGACAGCAGATTCGTAATCGTCTCAAAGCCGTTGACCAGCAGCTGGGGTCTGCAGATACTCCGGGCGGGGCTGAAAATGTCGGCAAATTCATTCTCCTTTCCCTGCACCAGATCGCATAATATCTGCGCCGCCGCCATCGCCCCGGTCATACCCCATTTATTGAAGCCGGTGGCGGTGAAAAGCTGCCCGGTCCGGGCGGAATACTGCCCGATATAGGGAATGCGGTCCAGACTCATACAGTCCTGGGCCGCCCAGTGGCAGACCGCCTGTGCCCCTAAATAATACCGGCTGGCAAACCGCCGTATTTCGTCCCAAGTGCCGCCCTGCTTGCCGGTGCGGTGTCCGCCGCCGCCCAGCAGGAGAAAATCTCCCCAATTGCGGAAGGAAAAACCCGTCTGACTGTCATCCACATACATACCGCCCAAATTCGGCGCATTCTGATAAGCAACCACATAAGACCGGTGCTGATACAGCTTGAGAAAGAAGCTACCGTGCTTATTGATAAAAGGGAAGTGGGTGGCAACGATCACCGCCCTTGCGCGGATTTTTCCGTGTTTTGTCACGGCGGTGTTACCCTGCATTTCTTCCACAAAGGTGTGTTCGTATACCGGCAGCTCCTTTGCAATTGCCGCAAGGAATTTCAGCGGGTGAAACTGGGCCTGTCGAGGAAATTTCACCGCGCCGTCAGTACGGAAGGGCAGGGGAAGGGTATCGCAGAATTCTCCATCGGCCCCGATGGCTGCCAGCGCGTTCATTTCCCTGTCCAGCAGCACCCGGTCGCCCCGGGTGTAGACACAATTATCCTTATCTTCAAAATCGCAATCTATCTGCCTGCACATATACCGGTATTGTTCCAATGCCTTTTGGTTTGCCTGCAGATATTTCTGCGCCCCTTCCACACCTGCCAGTTTTACCAATTTGTGATAGATCAGTCCGTGCTGGGCGGTGATCTTGGCTGTGGTGTGCCCGGTCGTACCCTGACAGATGCGGCCCTTTTCCACCACGCAGCAATCCACCCCGGCCTGTCTCAGAAGGTATGCGGTCAAAAGCCCGGTGATGCCGCCGCCGATAATCAAAACATCGGTGTTTTTATCTCCGCAAAGAGGATCAAATGCCGGTAAACGGGCGGTTTTTTGCCAAATCGATTCCATTATTACTGATCCTGCAGGTCGGCAAAGGTGGTGTCGTTATTCAGATTATCCAGCGCCAGGTCGTTATCATAGGGCGTACCGTGATAAACCTTCAGATTTGGCCCCTCTGTGCCGGCGATAATGGGATTGGCCGGGGTCTTGGTGTGCTTGGCTTTGCCTTGAATTTCCGGCACCGGCGGATATGCATTTTTTGGTGGCTTGGGTGCGATTTGTATGCGTTTCATACCTTTTTTCGCCATAGGAATCACCTCGGTGTTAGTATGGATGATTCCTATGAGATTATGCGAAAATCGAAACAGGGAGGCGAACCTCCCTGTTGCTTTTACGGTCTGAGACCCAAGCCGCCCTCTAATGTGAGGGTCTCGCCGGTCATATACTTGAAGTCCGGGGAGGCCAGCGCCACACAGGCTCTGCCGATCTCCGTTTCCGCATCGCCGAAATGGCCCATAGGCGGCGTATGCACATTGGCCTTGAATGCCTCCGGGTAGGCGTTTGCCCATTTTTCCAGCTGGGCGGTCCAGGCCAGAGGACAGATCACATTCACATTGATGCCGTCCTTGCCCCATTCATTGGCAGCCACCCGGCTCATACCCCGGATGCCCTCCTTGGCGGCGGCATAGGCGCTTTGCCCAAAGTTGCCGGACAGCCCGGCGCCGGAGGCAAAATTGATCACACTGCCCTTGGTTTTGGCAAGATAGGGGTAGCAGGCCTTCATATAGTAGAAGGTGGCGTACAGCCCGGAATACACCGCTAAATCAAACTGCTCGGTGGTGTGGTCAGCCAGGGTCACGCCGGAGGCAGATGCCTGGGCATTGTTGATCAGCACGTGAATGTCGCCAAAGGTATCCACCGCCTGCTGTACCACATTCTGCACCACCGCTTCGTTGTCTCCGCTGGCGGATACATCTGCCTGTACAGGCAGCACCCGGACGCCGTAGAGCCGTTCCAGCTCTTCCTTGGCATCCGATAATTTTTGCATATTCCGCCCGGTCAGCACTAAATTTGCGCCCTCCTTGGCAAAGGCGGTGGCGATGCCGTAGCCGATAGAGCCGCAGCGTCCGTCGTTTAGCACGGCCCGGCCGCCGCCGGTGATGATAACGGTCTTGCCGTTGAAATTACCCATAAAATTCCCTCCTTCAGGTGATAATTTGCCCGTTTGGATCGATGGTTATGACATTTAAGGGGATATCTTTTCCGCTGGCTGCAATGGCATTTTTTACCGCAAAGGGCAGCCCGCCACAGCAGGGAACGATCATACGCACCACCGTAACGGAACGAACGGTATTGTTCGTGAAAATTTGCGTCAGCTTCTGCGAATAATCGACACTGTCTAACTTGGGGCAGCCGATGAGGGTCACCCGGTTGGCAATGAAATCCCGGTGGAAATCGCCGTAGCAATAGGCGGTGCAGTCTGCGGCGATCAGCAGGTCAGCGCCGGCAAAATAGGGCGCGTTGACGGGGGCTAATTTCAGTTGAATGGGGAAGTTGCGCAGCTGACCCGGCACAGAGGGCGTGTCGCTTGCGGCCTTTTTTGCTTTCAGAACGGCTGCGTGGTCATAGGCCGCAGCCTCCCGCTCCTCAAAGGAAATGGCATCTTGGGGGCAGGCGGGCAGACAGTCACCGAGCCCGTCGCAGTAATCCTCCCGCAGCAAGGTCGCTTTTCCGTCTACGATGCCGATCGCGCCCTCGTGACAGGCTTTGGCACACAGGCCGCAGCCGTCACATTTTTCTTTGTTGATGGTAATGATTTTTCTAATCACGCGATTCCCTCCTTCTGCTGCCGGGCGATCTGCATCATGGCTTCATACATTTCATCGCCCACGCATTTTCTGGCGTACTGACACCATTGCACACAGCTTAAGGTATCGTTATAAGCCACGAAACCGCAGTGCTCACAGGGCATCTGGGTGTCGATGGAGAACATTTCGATCTCGTGTCCGCAGTTGGGACAGACTTTTTCAATAATGGTTGGGGTACGGGGTTTTCCCTGGCATCCATCTAACATATGAATCCCTCCTTTTGATACTATTATAGGCGCAAAAAGTACCTGCCGATGTGACATTTGCAACATCGGCAGGTAAAATTTTATTGTTCCAAGATGCGGAAACAGTTTTTGTCATAGTCGATCAGTCCGTCTTCCCGCATTTTCACCAGCTCCCGGGTCAGGGCGCTGCGGTCCACGCACAGATAATCCGCCAGCTCCGTTCTGCCCAGGGGGATCTCAAAATACCGGGAATTCTGTGCCTGCGCCTGCACGGACAGATAGGCCAGCAGCTTCTCCCGGATGGTCCGCTTGGAAATGACCTCGATTTTACGGATCAGATCCCGGTTTTTGTCCGCAATAATATGTACCATATTCTCCACCAGCTGATGATGGCAGGCGCAGGTGTTGGTGCAGCTGTGCATCACCCGATCCAGGGGGAGCAGCACGATTTTGGCATCTTCCGACACAATAAAGGTCACGGCGGACACTTTGTTTTTGCCCCAGGCAAAGGTCTCGCCGAACATCTCGTCCTTGCCCATGCGGGCGACCAGTACCTTGTTGCCCCAGACATCCTCCTTCACCATATCCACACTGCCGGAGAGCAGAATGCCCACATTGCGGATGTTTTCCTCCTCGAAGGCGATGATCTCACCCTTGCGGAAATCCTTGACCTGATAGCCAATACAGCTGAGCATACCCCTCCGATCCTCCGGCGCAATGCCGTCGAACAGGGGAGAATTCACTTGTGTGAGAATATTTGTCATTGATCCAACCTCCGTTAACTGTATCTTACAACAAACCGCCCCGGGATGCAAGACAAAAAAGTTCCCGGAATTGCCAGGCAATTCCGGGGACTTTGGGTTTACAGGTTGTAGTACTTGTCGAACTCTGCGGGGTGGGGGACCTTGAACATATCGCCGCACTCGGCGCGCTTGGCCTTGATGAAGTTGGCGATCAGCTCCTCGGGGAAGACACCGCCGGCGGTGAGATACTCGTGATCGGCCTCCAGAGCATCCAGTGCATCCTCCAGACGGGTGGGCAGGTGATGGAGCTTTGCCTTCTCCTCGTCGGACAGGTGATACAGATTGAAATCGTAGGGGCCCCAGCCTTCTGCGTGAGGATCGATCTTGTTCTTGATGCCGTCCAGACCGGCCATCAGGATCGCTGCATAGCAGAAATAGGGGTTACAGGTAGCATCGGGGTTACGCAGCTCAAAGCGGCGCTTGTCCGGACTCTTGGCGTATGCGGGGATGCGGATAACGGCACTTCTGTTGGAGGTGGCGTAGCCCACGGTCACAGGGGCTTCAAAGCCGGGCACCAGACGCTTGAAGGAGTTGGTGCTGGGGTTGGTGATGGCACACAGAGAACTGATGTGCTTGAGCAGGCCGCCCATAAAGTAGTGGGCTTCCTTGCTCAGATGGGCGTAGCCGTTGTCATCGGCAAATACAGGCTGGCCGTCCTTGAACAGGATCATATGCACGTGCATACCGCTGCCGGCCTCGCCGTAAATGGGCTTGGGCATAAAGGTGGCGCTCTTGCCGTACTTCAGAGCGGTGTTGTGGATGATATACTTGATCATCATGGTAGCGTCGGCCATATGGACCACTTCGCCCAGCTGGGGCTCGATCTCGTACTGACCGCTGGCGGCAACCTCGGGGTGGTGGTAGTTGATTTCGATACCGGCGTCCAGCATATGCATACACATCTCGCTGCGGCACTCGTAGGAGGTGTCGAAGGGCTTGGCAATGTGATAGTTTTTCTGCTTGGGAACGATCACACCCTTGCCGTCGGTGGCGGAGTTCCAGTAGGACTGGCTGGCATCCACGGATGCGCCGATGTAGTTGCCCTGAACATCCCAGGTCACATCGTCGAACAGATAGAACTCAAACTCCGGCAGGATCTTCATCTCGTCAGCAACGCCGCAGTCCTTCATATACTGTACGGCGGCCTTAATGATATTCCGGGGATACTGGGCCAGAGGCCGGTTCTGGGGGTAGTCGATGATCATGGCATTGCCGGTCATGGTCAGAGTGGGAACGGTGCAGAAGGGGTCGACCATGGCGGTGTCGGGATCGGGGATGAAGACCATATCGCTCTTTTCCACCACGGCATAGCCATAGTTAGAGGCATCAAAACCGATACCGCTCTTCATTGTGTCTTCGGAAAAGTTCTCTGCGGGAATAGTCACGTGGCGGTACTGACCGTTGATGTCCACCATCTTAAAGTCCACCATTTTGATGTCCTTCTCCTTGATGAGGGCAAGAACGTCCTGGATGCTTTTAGCCATTTTGAATTCTCCTTTTTATAGAATGGATATGTTTAGTATACCTTTGTCTGTGGGTATAAGTCAAGACAATTGTGGCAGATTTTTGGAAAAGCCTGAGAACTTTACATTACGGAAAAAATGTAATATAATGTCCCAAAGGGGTGAGAGGATGGATACGGTGATCTATAATCCGCTGGAAGCCTATGAAACGGGGCTCAAGGAGCTCCACGGGGCGAATACCGAAAAGTTCTTTGCAGAGCTTGTGGAGCGGTCCGGTGTGGACATAGAGAAGAACCGGGAGACCGTCAGACAGTACAACGAATACAAAGAGAATCTGCAAAAACTCCAAAAGAAGCTGAACTGGCGGCGGTTTTGGAGAGTTCTGATGTGCATCACCGTTGTGCTGATTCCATTGGCCATACTGAAAACCACGCCCAAAATTAAAGCGCTGAAGCAGGAAATCGCGGAAGCCGACAAAAAAGCGGAGGAACTTCTGGCCCGGGCCCAGGCGCAAATGCGGCCGCTGAATCAGCTTTTTACCGACAAGGACGCCCTGCGGCTCATCGAATCCGCCGTTCCGCTCATCCGCTTTGACGACCGCCTTTCCGTGAGGCAGGAGGCGGATATGAAGCTCAATTACGATTTCAGTGAATATAATGCAGATGAGCAGTCCACGGTGGATGTGCTGGCGGGGAATTACAACGAAAATCCCTTCCTTTTTGAAAACAAGCTGATCCATACCATGGGTACGGAAACCTACCACGGCTACAAGACCATTCACTGGACGGAGCGCTACCGGGACAGCAACGGCAAAATGCGCACAAGGATCCGGTCTCAGACTCTCCACGCAACGGTTACCAAGCCAAAGCCCTTTTACTCCACACAGGTGGTGCTGACCTACTGCTCCCAGGGCGGCCCGGACCTGTCCTTCAGTCGGGATGCCACGCACTTAGAGCAAAAGAGCGAGCGGCAGATCGAGAGATTGGTCAGACGGGGCGAGCGGGAGCTGAAACGAAAGACCGACCGGGCCATCCGGGAAAATGACGATTTTGTCAGTATGTCCAATACGGATTTCGAGGTCCTGTTCGATGCCCTGGACCGTACCGATGAGGTCCAGTTCCGGACACTGTTCACACCCCTGGCCCAGACAAATATGGTGGACCTCATCCTATCCAAAACCGGCTACGGCGATGACTTCCACTTTGTGAAAATGAAGCGCACCAACCGCATCCTTTCCAAGCACAGCCAGGGCAGGGCCATCAATCTGCTGCCCGGCAATTACGCGTCCTATTCCTTCGATATTATCAAAGAGAATTTCATCGGCAAAAACGCGGAATATTTCAAAGCGGTGTATTTTGATTTTGCGCCGCTGCTGGCGATCCCCCTGTATCAGGAGCGGCCGGTGCATTCCCTTAAGCCCATTCCCGAGCAGTCCCGGCTGTACGCGCTGAAGGAATGTGAAGTCCTGGCCAATGCTCTGGACCGAAGCTATGTAGTACACCCGGATACCAAGACCCGGGCGATTCTGAAACCCACATTTGTAAAGTCTGCGGATAATGTGGACGAAGCCTGTATCACGGCCTTTTCCTATGACATAGAACCCCGTGTAGACCTCGTCCCTGTGATGGGTGGCGACGGACATATCCATAATGTGCCGGTCAATTGGGACGAATACCTGCCCTTGGAAGAGGAGACCCATTTCTATATCTGCGCAGATGCCTATGCAGAATCGAAAACTGTGTTGGCGCGGCGTAACGGCCTGTGCATATGCAATTATTAATGTAAAGGAGAAATGAAAATGGCAAATCAATTAGACGAACTGAATCCCCAGATCCGGGAAGAGGGACTGGATACCAATGTGATCGTGAAGAAGATCCCTGCCGAGGTAGGCGCAGGCTCTAAGGTTTTCGAGATCGTCCTGTGGCTTTGCGGCATTCTGCCCGGACTGATCTTCCTGTTTATGAAGATCAATGCCCAGAAGCATTTTGACCAGCTCCAGCAGAAGATCCAGCGGAATGCCTCCCAGATCGATAATTATCTGGAGCAGAGGGTGGTGGTCCTGCAGAACTGCGCCCGCCTGCTGGATAAGGCCATCGACCTGGATAAGAGTACATTTGAAAACATCGCAAAGTACAGAAGCGGTAATGCCGGTGATGCCGACGAAGCCCGTAATGCAATCGGCGGCCAGATCGAGAACATTTCCCGAAACATTAATGTGGCGGTGGAAAGCTACCCCGACCTGCAGGCCCACAGCCAGATCGCTGACGCTATGCAGCAGAATATGTACCTGCAGCGGGAGATCACCGCGGCAAGAGAGCTGTATAACGATACCATCGACCAGTGGAACCGGGATATTTTCGCCTGGCCCACCAAGAAGATCGTTGCCGCCAAAAACGGCTACACCACAAGAATCCCCTTTGTTGCCTCCAGGGAGATCAAGGAGCAGGCCAAGGCCGTATTCTTTTGACCGGATGCGGAAAAATATTTCCGTTAAGCGCTTGCAAACGGCTGTAAAGCGATGTATAATAATGAATATATACGGCGCTTGACGAACAATATAATGCGGCGCTTGACGAATAATACAATACAGCGCTTGGCGAACAATATGGACGGTGAGAAAGTTGGAGACAACGGGTTATATAAAGTTAAAGGAAGCGGCAGAAAAATGGGGGATCTCCCTGCGCAGGGTGCAGACACTTTGCGCTGGCGGAAGGATACCCGGCGTGATCCGTCTGGGCCGTGATTGGATGATTCCTGCAGATGCAGAGCGCCCCGCAGACGGCAGAACGAAAGTGGGTCGGCAGCTGCAGCCCCAAAACCCCCAGGGCGATATGCCTATGCCCCGGAAAACCCCTTTTCTGCATATGACAAATCTGTACCATACCCCCGGCTGCGCCGATAAAGCCATTGAGGGTTTGGCCGAAAACCGCGAGGCCCAAACCCTGTTTGCCGCCGAGATCGCCTATTCCAGGGGCCAGATCGATAAGGTGTACGAGAGTGCAAACTACCTGCTGGAAAAGCATTCCGGGTTTTACGCCGTTCTTTCTGCGGGTATGCTGCTGGCCCAGTGTGCCATCTGGCACGGTGACCTCGCTATGTGGCGGAAAGCCAAGATTCATATGTCTGAAGCCAATGCTAAGGACGATAAAGAACGGGAGTTGATCACCCTCGGCATCTGCGCCGTTGACAGTATGCTTTACGATGTGAAGGATTTCCCGGAGTGGTTTAAGATCGGCTGCTTCGAGCTGTTACATAAGGATTCGCTGCCTGCCGCCAAGGTGTATTATGCAAAATACATCTACGCGTCCGGCCACGGCGTTGCATCCAAGACTGTGGAACTGGAAGGTGTTACGGGACTTGCCCTGATGGCCCTTCTTCCGGCCACCATTGAGCCGATGATCTCCCAGGCAATGGCGGATAATACGGTGATTGCGGAGATATACCTGCGGCTGACCTGCGCGGTGGCATATCATTTCACGAAAAACGATACACAGGCCATCCGGCATATTGACAGAGCCATTGCCCTTGCACTGCCGGATAAGTTCTACGGCCTGCTGGCGGAATACTGCCGCACCATCGGCGGCTTGATAGAAATGCGGCTCAGAGCCGTGGATGAAGCCGCTTGGGAGGCGGTGAGCAGTCTGTTCGCAGTTTATGCGCAGAACTGGTCAAAGCTGGGCAGCCAGATCACAGGCCGCCAGGTCATCGCCAATCTTTCCAAGCAGCAGCGCCAGGTCGCCCGCCTTGCTGCCTTTAAGCTCAGCGATGCGGAGATCGGCGAGCGAATGCATATGTCCATCTCCGGCGTCAAGCAGGCCATCCGCACCATTAAGCTGAAAAGCGGTCTGGACCGGGAAGATTTTGCTGCGATCCTTTGATCTGCATATCCCGGACACCCCGAAAAGTTATGTGCCGGTCGCAGCGCATATCTGAAATATCCCCCAAAAGTTATGCCCCAAATAAGACCGCCGGAAAATGTTTGTACTTTTTTCCCTGTTTTAGGTAATACCCAAGCCGCAATAAATCTGCTATGCTTTTATCGAGCTGATGAAGCATAGCAGATTTTCTTTTTGACAAAATGCCGAAAGGAGAAAAAGATGTTTTCAGAATTAATTGAATTGAATACGGGGCAGCGATCGCCCACGCCAAAGGAAGGGGATCTTTACAAGATCATCCACCTTCACGGAAAAACCTTTGAGATCAGATACGGATTTTACGAGGAGTGCGACCGGCACAACCGGTACGCCGAGCCGATAGAGATATATCCGAACTTTATAGCAGATCCCCAGTACACTGCCGAAGGCATTCCTTTTATTACAGCGATTCAAACCCCTTGCCGGTATTTTAGCGGCGAAAAGGATGAAAACAGTACCTGTGAGGAATGTTCCTTCTACCGGCACGGCGAGGAATTGCTCGCCATATGCACATGCCCAAGGAATAAAAAGGATACGGGAGGTGCGGCAGGATGATATCACAGAACCACCAAATTCAAAAATCACCTCAAGGAGGATATGAAAAAATGGCAAAGGTAAGAATTTCCAAAAGATTGCTCAGCATCCTGCTTTGCGTTGCATTGCTTATGAGCTACGCACCGTTGAGCGCCCTGGCAGCGACCCGGGTGGCCCAGGCTGCTGCGGTTACCGATCCCGGCACAGCTGACAGCTGGGAGACCATGATGGGAACTGACGCCGATGGCAACCGTTACGCCGGACGCGTCTGGGTGGATAAGTCCGTTTATAAAAACGGCGACACCGCAGTTCTCAACAGTAAGAATCAGGCCGGTTCCTCCTTTACGGTATCCCTGGAAGAGGATGAAGCCTTCCAGATCATCTTCTCCGCCCTTGGCTCCACCATGACCACCACCGAGTCCACCACCACCGGCGGTCCGATGGATGTGGTACTGGTTCTGGATACCTCCACCTCTATGGACGATACGGACCGGTATGGTGTTACCCGCCTGGAACGGACCATCACAGCGGCAAACGGCCTGCTGGATGACCTGCTCACCCTCAGGGATGTACGGGTGGCCATCGTTACTTATAATGCAGACAGTGAAACAGTCATTCCTCTGGCTGCCTATAATAACGGCATTGACCTGGTAGTTACCAATTATCAAAATAACTGGGCAGCCGATGCAGGTGTTGTCAGCGCTTATGACAATGACCGCAGATTGCTGGGTAAGGACGATGGCTATACCCAAGGCACCAACCTGCAGGCCGGCATTGACAGAGGCTTCAATATTTTGGCAAATGCTGCTGATGTGGCGGGCCGTGCGCCCATTGCTATCGTGCTGACAGACGGTCAGGCCAACCGGGCAAGCCAGGCAGGCTTCTATGAGCTTTCCTCCCATTCTGATAAGGACGGCACCAGCGCCAGCGGCAGAAACCTGTACCTGAGTACTCTGCTCAACGCTGCTTATACCAAGACCAAGATCGAAGCGCATTACGGCAGAGATGCCGCCGTATACACCGTCGGTGTGGATATTTCCAACAATGTGACAGCAAGATTGCTGATGGATCCTGCCAATGCCACCAACGGCTTCAATTCCAGAAATTCTGATAACGAAGTCAAGAGAGCTTATGAGAGTTTCCAGACCTGGGCAAGCGGCAGAAATGTAACCTATAACAGCTGGACCTTTAACCACAGCTACCCCACCCAGAACGGCAAGATCACCGATGCCAAGATCGCTGCCAACATCAACTATGCAGATACCTATTATGATGTTTCCAACGCAGACCTGGCAGATGCCTTTGGCCAGATCTATGAGGAGCTGTCCTCCGGTGTGTTCAACCCCATCTCCAGCAGCACCTCCGCCAGCGGTGCTACCGGCGTGGATGACACCCCGCTGATCTATGTGGATGTGATCGGTCAGCATATGGAGATCAAGGAGATCCAGACGGTCACCCTGTTCGGCGCGTCCTACGGCGTTATCAAAAATGCCGACGGCACCTATACAGTTGATGCCGGCACAGGTATCAACCCCACCACGGGCGAAGCCTGGAATACCGCCCGGGATATTCAGATATCCATCACCGAGCAGACAGACGGAACCCAGAAGCTGGAGGTCCGGATCAACCAGGAGATCCTGCCCATCATTGTGGAGCAGGCAGTCTCTGAAACCGTCGGTCAGCAGACCACCGCAACCATTACCGAGATTCTGCAGTCCCCCCTGCGTGTCTACTATACCGTGGGCGTGGATGCCGATGTGCTCCTGCCCAACGGCAAGGTGGATGTATCCAAGATCCAGGGCTATGCGCATATCGACGATGCCAACGGCACTGTTTCCTTCTACAGCAACCGCTTTGGCGTGATGAACCCTGCCAACGGCTCCGGTGCTGTGACCAAGGGCGATGCCCATGTGGGCTTCCGTCCCTCTGCCCAAAACAGATATTACTACCACCAGACCAACCAGGGTATCTTCACAAAGATCACCAATAAGTCTAACGGCAGTACCGTCACCATTTCGGAAAACAACGAGTACGGCATTGTCTGGGATGAGACCAAGTACGACCTGACCTGGATGACCTATGCGGATTATCAGGCAGCTGAGGATACAGACAAGGTCTATACCTATGTTTCCTATTACCACCCCACCCCCAGCGCCACTGACGCGGCAAATGCAGCCGAGGAAGTGACCTATCTGGTGTATACCGATTGGGCATATCTGAAGGAATCCGTGGCGTTCTATGATGCGACCGCCGGCGCCTATCTCAATAACGGCGCGGCGATCCCGGTGGATCAGGTTGCCGCTGCCGTGGCAGCCTATATGCAGAGCAACCGCAATGCTGAAATTTATGCAGTGCTTGGCGTTGGTTCTCACCGTACCAGCCGCCTGCACAATATGACGGTCGCCAAGACCGCCAACAGCACCCAGACGGCAGCAGAGCGCTATGCACCCGAGTATACCTACGATACCGCCAACAACCACAACGGCAACGATGTGGTGGTCTGGCTGGGCAACAACGGCAGACTGACTGTGGAGATCGAAACCGGCATTGCCCTGACCAAGGCCGTGACCGAGACCATCGGCGATCCCGACGATACCTACGCTCTGACCGTTACCGTCCCCGCGGGCGTGGATGCCGACCCCGTAGTGACCGATGCCCACGGCGATGCGGTTGCAAGCACCTATACCGGCAATGTGCTGACGGTCAATGTAAAGGCCGGTGAGACTGTATATATCAGCGGCATCCCCGGCGGCACCGAATGTGAGATCGGTGAGATCGTTGACGGCGATTACTACATTGCAAGCAAGACCGACACCGTTACCGTTCCTCTGGTAAGTGAGGCGCTGAACGGCGCAGCCCAGTTTGCTCCCGCCGTGGTTACCAACGCCCCCCACAAGTACGGCAACCTCTTTGTTACCAAGGAGATCACCAGCGACCATGCCGTGCCTGCCAGCGTGCTGGACACCCCCTTCTACATTACCGTAAATGTGGGCGCGGCCCTTGCAGGCAAGACCTTTACCGTGGAAGACAGCGCCCACGCAGCACCTTACGGCGTGACGGTAGACAATGCTGGCAATATGACCTTCCAGATCAAGGCAAGACAGACCGTTGAGATCCTGCGCCTGCCTGGCGGTACGGCCGTGACCGTTACTGAGGCTGACCCGGGCAGCCACTTCGCAGTATCCTACCGTACTCGCAACCACTCCGGTCAGACCCCCGATGCGGACAATGCCCTGGTGATCCCCACCGACGGCAGCGCCACCGCAGTGGTCTTTAACCGTTATACCCCCAGCCCTGTTTCGGTGGACCTGGACATCGCCGGCACCAAGAACTTCGTGATCGAGGGCGCCCACAGCGGCGGCACCTTCGCCTATAAGGTCCAGGCCTGGAACGGCACTGCCTGGGAAGACATCAGCGGCAAGACTGCCGAGACTGCCTATGCAGCCAACGAGTCCGGCGCCAAGACCTTTGCCATCTCCGATGTGCTGGCAGGCATCACCTATACGGAAGTGGGCAGCCACGCCTATCAGGTGATCGAGGTCAAGGGCAATGTTGCCAATGTGACCTACGACAGAACCCTCTATGCCTTTGATGTGACCGTTACCGACAACGGCGGCCAGCTGGTGGCAGCGGTTACCGACCGGAACAATACCCCCATCACCGACGGCTCTTACGAGGTGACCTTTAACAACACCTACCATACGGCTCCTGTCAGCTTAGAGGTGCAGAAGATCGTGGATAACACCTCCGGCGACAACACCGTTTCCAAGGCAGGCTTCGAGTTCAAGGCTGTTCGCACCGATGCTAACTGGAATCCTCTGACCGGGGCTGATGCCGCCACCGTCAGCATCTATTCCGATGCCGCAGGCAATGCCCGTTTTACCGCGGTATACACCCAGGCAGGAACTTACCACTATGTTCTCAGCGAAGTGGCAAAGAACGCACCCGGCTGGACCTACTCCGCTGCACAGTACCGCATTACCGTGACAGTCACCGAGAACAATAGCGAGCTGACCGCTGCGCTGAACATTGAGAAGGTCAATTCCCAGAATGCCCGTGAAAACGCAGCCGTGGACGCAGCCGATGCCACCAAGGGCGCAGTTTCCTTCGTGAACACCTACGATCCCCAGGATGTTTCTGTCAACCTGGACGGCGCGGTATCCAAGGTACTTACCGGCAAGACGCTGGAAGCAGACCAGTTCACCTTCTATGTGTACGCAGACGGCGACCGTACCGCCCCGATCCTGGTGGGTACCAACGAGCTGGACGGAGATGTGCACTTCGTGGACTTCGACAAGGCGCTGACCTTCTCCGGTATCGGCAAGTATGAGTACGATATCGTCGAGCATATCCCCGCCGGCGCGGTTTACGATGCAGCTACCGGCAAATATGTGTTAAACGGTATGTACTACGATCCCACCGTCTATGACCTTGTGGTGGAAGTGACCAACGATGCCGCAGCCGGCAAGCTGGTGTCCAGCTACTACTTCGAGGATGCGGTCTCTAATGTGGTAACCTTCCGCAACAGCTACAGCGCTGCTGCCGCCGAGTATGCCCTGGGCGGTACAAAGGTCCTCCACGGCCGCGCCCCCAGAGACGGTGAGTTCACCTTCGAGCTGTACGAAGGCACTGTGCTGAAAGAAACCGTAACCAACAAAGCCGATGGCAGTTTTGCATTCGAGCCGATCGCCTATACCGCTGCAGGCACCTATACCTACACCGTCAAAGAGGCCCGGGGCAGTGTGGCCGGTGTCAGCTACGACGGTGTCAATAAGCCCGTGACCGTGACGGTTACCGTCACCGATACAAACGGTGTGCTGAGGGCCTCCGCCAACATTCAAAATGCCGACATCAAGTTTGAAAACACCTACACCGCCAAATCCGCACAGGTCACCTTTAACGGTACCAAGGAAATAAAGGGCGGTACACTGGCAGACAATGCCTTCACCTTCCAGCTTTACAAGACCGACAACACCTTCGACATTACCAAGGCATCTGCCCAGCTGCTTGCTACCGCCCAGAATGTCAGCGGCGCGTTCAGCTTCGCAAGAGAGCTTACCGCAACCGGCACCTACTACTTCGTAATCGCCGAGGATGCGGCAGCCCCGGTAGAGAATGTGGTCTATGACCGCACGCAGCATAAGTTTGCCGTTCAGGTCAGCGATATTGGCGACGGCCAGCTCAAGGCGGTTGTTACCGATGTGGTAAGCGGCGTTTCCACCGTCTCCGCTGCTTCTGTATCCGCAGGCGTTGGCTTTACCAATGCTACCTTCGACGAAGTGACTGAGAAGGAAGTTTACCACGCGGGCAGTGCGGCAACCCAGATCGACGGCCAGAAGGTCAACGCAGGGGATATCCTGACCTACTTCATCACCTACACCAATTATACCGGTGAGAATGTGGTGGTGGATATTATGGACACCATCCCCAACCACACCACCTATGTGGATGGCTCTGCCTCCCAGGGCGGCACTTACGCAGGCACCCATGTCAACTGGATACTCAATGTTGCCAAGGGCGAAAGCGTAACGGTCAGCTTCGATGTGAAGGTAAATGAGGACGAAGCCATCGTTGCTAACACCGCTGTGGTCCGTGACGGTGTCAACACCTACCACACCAACGAGGTCGTCAACCATACCGTTGAGAAGCCTTTGGTGAAGGAAGTATTCGCACCTGCAGACCTTACTGCAAATGTGGACGGCAAGAAGGTTTATGCCGGCGACGAGCTTCAGTATCAGATCAGCTTCACCAACGTATCTGCCGATGCAGTGGACATCAAGATCACCGATAAGATCCCTGCAAACACTACCTATGTAGCTGGCTCTGCCGATAACGGCGGTGTGTATGCAAACGGCGAAATCGTGTGGGATATTCAGGATGTTCCCGCCTGGACCACCGTGTCTGTGGCCTTCAAGGTGACTGTGAATGCCAACATTGGCGCTGCCCAGATCAAGAACCAGGCAACGGCAACCGATGGCACCAACAACTATGAGACCGACACGGTTACCAACTATACAGTGAAAGACGAAGTGGAGAAGAAGGTCTTCAACGCCGAAGCCCCCACCGCAAACATCGACGGCAAGCCTGTGAAGCAGGGTGATACCCTGGTCTACACCATCCGCTATAAGAACACCGCTGCCGAAAAGGCAACTGTGACCATCACCGATAAGATCCCCGCCAATACTACTTATGTGGACGGCTCTGCCGACAACAGCGGTGTATACGCAAACGGTGAGATCACCTGGACGATAGAAGTGGAAGCAGGAGCAGAAGTGACAGTGTCCTTCAAGGTAAAAGTAAACGAGGTGTTCAGCACTGCCATTACCAACAAGGCGGTCGTGGTGGAAGGCAAGAACACTTACACCACCAACGAAGTGTCTACCACCACTTCTGAAAAGCCGGTGACCCCCACCAACCCCCAGACCGGTGATAACTTCAACCTCCATCTCTGGTTTGCACTCCTGCTGGTAAGCGGCGGTGGAGTAGTCGTTACATCGGTTTACGGAAGAAAGAGAAAAGAAGCAGAAGAATATTAAGCGATCTACCCATTAAACAATGCCGGTGACGGGTTTGAACTGCCCCAATTTGTGCGGACAGCACAAAAGTGCCCCTTAGTAGGAATATTAAGTTTTAAGCGGAGTGGCGCAGCATTAGCGGCGCCACTCCAGTTTTATTCTGGATGCGCTCATGGTTGTAGAAGTGAATGTATCT
>JAZRIT010000028.1:0-26254 GCA_045645385.1 Faecousia sp. | reverse complement strand
TTTACCTTGCAATCTCATCTCAATGCTCCTTTACAGATCTTCGTTTGGGCAGAAGCGTAACGGCAGCAATGCCGAAAGCTACGCAGATTATCTCAGCAATTGCCAGGAAATGAATGGACGATACGGCCGCAGAGGCTTCGGATGCGCCTTTTGCAATGCTGGCCGTTATTTGATTGGTGAATAACGGAACAAAAACTGCTACACCGAAGGGAGCTGCCAAGTCCCGGAACAATCCGTAGGTTCCGGTACCGGCTCCGGCCTCCTGGGGCGTCACGCCTGAGAGAACCACTTTCATAAAGATAGTGCCGTTTCCACCCAAACCGAATCCCAAAACGCCAAGGGCTGCCATCATCAGAAATACGGAGGTGACCTCTGTGAACAAAAGCAGGATTCCGCACCCGATACCGGTCAGCAGGAACGACCCAAACAGGATTCTTTTGGGGTCAAATTTGTCCGCCAAAGGGCCTAACAGAGCAGCGCCCAAAGCCATACCCACATACATCACAGAGATCGCGTAGCCGGAGATGGCGGTATTGTTCGGTTGCGTGTAATTGACGAAAACAATGGTATTGGTCATATTGGCCTGCATCAGTCCCTGGGTCAAAAACAGGGCTAAAACACTTAAGATAAAAGCGCTGCGCCCCATAAAGCTGCCGGACAAAATGGGATGTTGCGCTTTCTTTTCGGCCATAACCAACCCTACCAAACTGACCGCAGAAGCAGCCAGCACAATGGGAAACGGCGCAGATGTCCAGCCGAAGTTCTGCCCAAAGGAGGGAATGCACAGCAACAGGCTGAAGAAGATGAGAATCAAAACAGCGCCGGTCACATCAAAATTCCGAAGAACTTTTTTCGTGGATTCCTGGTTACGGGAAGTAAAGAAGCAGGCTGCAAAAATCCCCCCGCAAAGGGCAACGCAAACCCAAAGCATGGCGCGCCATCCGTAGGAGGAAACGATCAGACCACCAATCGTTGGGCCAATGATCACCGACGCGCTGGAAAGGAGCATATACAGGGAAAATCCCTTTGCGATCTTGTCTTGGGGGAACTCAGTTGCAATGAAGGCCAGGATCACCGGACCCATCGCTGCTGTACCAACACCTACGATGAATCGGGCGATCATCATAAACACAAGAGAGTTTGCAAGGGCGGATAACACATTACCGAAGGGGAATACCGCAATACCCAAGAGCAGTGTCTTTCTGCGTCCAATCACATCTCCTACCTTACCAAGAATCGGTGCGCAGGCGGCGGTAGACATAGCCTGCGCTAGAGCCGTCCAGGTGGTGTTATTATAGGCAATGCCAATATCCTGCACAAAGGCAGGACCTAAAACCGTAGAAAAGCCGCCCACGATTCCAATTAGAAACGCAGCCAATGCGTATGGGAAGAATCCCTTTTTGTATTCATTGCTTTGCCCCATTTTCCCACTTCCTTTTTCGGTAGTATGCCCTGCTTTGTATGCATTATTTACACTTCCCGGGACATACTTCCATTAGAAGGAGGAATTCCATGAAACAGAAATTTTATATCTGCAAGCATTGCGGCAATATTGTCGCAATGATTCGTGATAAGGGTGTTCCCATCTACTGCTGCGGTGAAGAAATGCAGGAGCTGATTCCCGGCAAAACCGAGGCATCCGGTGAGAAACATATCCCGGTATACCAGGTGGAGGGGAATACCGTCCATGTAACAGTAGGCTCTGTTGAGCACCCTATGACCCAGGAACACTATATCGAATGGGTGTGTCTGGAAACAGAACACGGTATACAGTATGCTCATCTTGACCCGGATGATAAGCCAAAAGCGAAGTTTTCCATCTGTGATGGGGATGAAGTCCGGGCAGTGTACGCATTTTGTAATCAACACGATTTATGGAGGAAGTAAGTATGTCTATGATCAACAAGGAAATTTCCGATTTCCGCACCTACGCCTATCACGAAAATGACTTTAAGTTTGTAAGCAAGGAAGACATCCTTGGTAAGTGGAGCGTCTTTTTCTTCTATCCTGCGGACTTTACCTTTGTATGTCCCACAGAATTGGAGGATTTGGCGGACAAGTACGAGCAGTTCCGGGCAATCGGCTGTGAAGTCTATTCTGTGTCAACCGACACCCATTTCGTCCACAAGGCCTGGCACGATGCATCCGAGCGCATCAAGAAGTTAGGCTACCCCATGCTGGCTGACCCCACCCACAGCATTTCCAAGGATTTCGAGGTGCTGATTGAAGCGGACGGTCTTGCCGAACGCGGTACCTTTATTATCAATCCTGAGGGAAAGATCGTGGGTTATGAAGTAACTGCCGGTAATGTGGGCAGAAACGCCGAGGAGCTGCTGCGCAAGGTGCAGGCCTGTCAGTTTGTCCACGCCCACGGCGATCAGGTATGTCCCGCTAACTGGAAACCCGGCGCTGAGACGCTGAAGCCCAGCCTGGATCTGGTGGGTCAGCTTTGATGGAGAATCTGTACGATGTTGTGATTGTCGGCGGCGGCCCTGCGGGGCTGACCGCCGCGCTCTACCTTGCCCGAGCCAAATACCGGGTGCTGGTTTTGGAAAAAGAGCAGTTTGGCGGGCAAATCGCCATTACCCATGAGGTAGTGAACTATCCCGGCATTGCCAAAACCAGCGGCAAAGCCTTGACGGACACCATTCAGCAACAGGCGGAACACTTCGGTGCGGAATTTATATTGGCAGAAGCTACCGGTTTTGATCTTTCAGGGGATATCAAGACGGTGCGTACCAATAAGGGTAATTACCGCTGCTTCGGCATTCTTTTAGCAACCGGCGCACACCCCAGAACTGTAGGATTCAAGGGGGAGGAAGAACACAAGGGCAGAGGTGTTGCCTACTGTGCTACCTGCGACGGTGAGTTCTTTACCGGAAAAGAAATTTTTGTTGTAGGTGGTGGCTATGCGGCGGCAGAGGAAAGCGTATTCCTGACGAAATTTGCCCGTCATGTGACGATTCTTGTTCGGAAGGATGATTTCTCCTGCGCCGCTTCTGTGGCGGACCAAGCGAAAAATCATCAAAAGATCACTGTCCTGACCAATACTGTAATGGAGGAAGTGTCCGGCGAAAACGGGCTGACCTATGCCCGGTACAAAAACACCGCCACCGGAGAGGTGACGGAATACAAGAGCAAGGAATCCTTTGGTGTCTTTGTGTTTGCTGGGTATGCCCCGGCTACGGAAGAGGTCAAGGGAGTAGTGGAACTGAATGAGCAGGGATATATTGTCACCGACGCAGCACAAAAGACAAGCGCAGAGGGCGTTTACGCGGCGGGGGATGTGTGCATCAAGCCTTTGCGGCAGGTTGTGACTGCTACCAGCGACGGGGCATTGGCGGCAACAGAATTGGAAAAATATGTGGCTGCGGTACACAGAAAGACCGGTTTGCGTGCCGAAGCACCTGTACCAAAGCAGAGCGAAGCAGCCGTCACAGTCGATGCCTCTGAATCTGCGGACGCAGGCGAACTGTTCACATCAGAAATGCGCCAGCAATTGGATGCCGTATTCAGCCGAATGGAAAGACAACTTTTATTAAAACTCTATTTGGACAGCCGGTCGGTTTCAGCCGAACTGGAAAGCTTTATAACCGCGCTTGCTGCACTGTCTGATAAGCTGGCAATGGATGTGGTTGACCGACAAGCAGATGCGGCCTTTGCCCCCTGCGTGGAAGTGTGTCAAGCAGATGGCACGCCCACAGGACTTGCCTTCCACGGTGTCCCCAGCGGTCATGAGTTTACTTCCTTTGTGCTGGGACTGTATAATGCCGCAGGACCCGGACAGGCACTGGATGAAGCCACCCGGGAACAGATCGCAGCCATTACGAATAAAACAGATATGAAGATTCTGGTCACGCTGTCGTGTACTATGTGTCCGGATCTGGTAGTGGCAACACAGCGAATCGCTGCTGAGAATCCCAATGTAACGGTCCATGTGTATGATATCCGCTATTTTGAGAATTTGAAGGATCGGTATAAAGTGATGAGTGTGCCGTGTATGGTTATAAACGATGACAAGGTATCTTTTGGGAAAAAGAATATATCACAGATTCTTGAGCTCCTTCTTAAGTAACCGATATACGATGAACGGCAAACACCCCGCCTTCGTACAAAGGCGGGGTGTTGTTATAGGTGTTGTTGCATTGGTTTTTTCCGGTGGCTTCACTTTTTCCACACACCTTTTATACACCTTTTTGGCAGGCAGATGCATGGAAATATATGAAGATACATTTTTGCCCAAATCCCGAAAGTCCTTGTGCCACAAGGCTTTATCGGGATTTTATAGATTTATAAGGAGTTATGAAAATAGGCTGCTGAGCAACCATACCTAATTTCATAGTTGGATGTTCTCCTTTGTATAATTTATTCTATTACATATATTTCAATATCTGCGCACAGAAAAAACCGCCAATTCCCTGCTTGCAGGAATGGGCGGATTGTGCTATAATATCACAAGATTTTGTTTTGGTGGTGTCGAAATTTGCTGAAAGAACGGTTATCCAATATAAAACTGCTCAATACCCGGCCGAAGCGGATCGTGGCGCTGATCCTGTCCGTTGTGCTGCTGATCTGCGCGGCGTATAGCCTGCTGCGGTTCGGTTTCGGGCTGGACCTGCTGGACAGAAGCGGCCTGCATTCCCAAAACGGTGTGGTCCGTTATCTGGACTATTTCGGCCAGCCCCGGACCGGCTGGCAGTACATTGACGGCAAGCTGTACTATTTCAACGCTGACGGCGCAATGTCCACCGGCTGGCAGGAGATCAACCATCAGCGGTACTACTTCGGCGCAGACGGCGTCCGCGCCACCGGCTGGCAGACCGTGGACGGCAAGAACTACTATTTGGGCGATAACGGCAAGGTGACCACCGGCTGGCAGAAGATCGACGGAAAAGCCTACTATTTTGCCGCCGATGGCGCAATGGCCACCGGCTGGCAGGTGAACGACGGAAAGCGCAGCTACTTCTCCGGGGAGGGTGTGGCGCTGACTGGCTGGCAGAAGATCGACTCTAAGCTGTATTACTTCACCGCCGACGGCTATGCCGTATCCGGCTGGCAGGAGCTGGACAATGTCCGCTTCCGCTTCAACGAGGACGGCTCTGTGGTCACCGGCTGGTATGAGGATGATACTGGCAAATACTTCTTTGATGAAGATGGCCACCCCCATATGGGCTGGCTGGAATGGGAGGGCGAGCGCTACTATTGTAACCCCGACGGCACCCCGTCCACCGGTTGGCTGACCCTGGAGCAGGACCGCTATTTTATGTACCCGGACGGCAAAATGGCCGTGGGCGAGGTGAAGATCGACGGCGTGTCCAATTTCTTCTCCTCCCAGGGTAAATATGTCCTGCTGTGCAATCCCTGGAATCCCGTGCCGGAGGATTATGTGCTGCAGCTGTCCAGCATTGAGGGCTACCAGTTTGCCAGCGTCGGCCGTGACGCGCTGGAGAAAATGATCGCAGACTGCCGGGCGGCGGGCATTACCTGCACCATCAACAATACCTATCGCTCCAAGGCTACCCAGCAGCGGATGTGGGACCAGAGTGTTGCGAGCTTCATAGCTGCCGGCAAGACCAAGGAAGAGGCCGAGAAAGAGACCGGCACTACCACGGCGATTCCCGGCCACAGTGAGCATCAGACCGGCCTGGCGGCAGATCTGAACGGCGGAAACCCAACTTATGATTGGCTTGCCGAGCATTGCTGGGAGTATGGCTTTATCCTCCGCTACCCGGACAATAAGACCGAGATCACCGGCATTATTTATGAGCCGTGGCATTTCCGCTATGTGGGCACGGAGCTTTCTCTGGAGCTGAAGGCTATCGGCCTTACGCTGGAGGAGTACATGGACAAGCTGACCCCCGCCGAAGTTCCCATGGTGAATACCCAGCCTCCCGCAGAAACCACAACTGAAAATCAGTAAAAAAGAACCCCTCGGTGAGGGGTTCTTTTTATCTTCTTGTGTAGATCTTGGCAAGACCGCCTTCGCTGGTCTCCCGGAAACGGTGACTCAGATTGATGCCGGTTTCGTGCATAGCCCGGCAGACCATATCGTAGCTGATATTCCGGGAGCCGGTGAGAAAATAGCTTAGATTGCAGGCATTCATCGCCCGCAGAGCAGCCACGGCGTTGCGCTCAATGCAGGGAATCTGCACCAGACCGCAAATGGGGTCGCAGGTCAGACCCAAGTGATGCTCCATCGCCACCTCGGCGGCATATTCCACTTGGTCAATGTTCTGCCCATACAACTGCGCCAATGCCGCAGCGGCCATAGAGCAGGCAGTGCCGATCTCCGCCTGGCAGCCGGCTTCCGCGCCGGAAATGGGTGCGTTGCGCTTGGTGAGGCTGCCGATGATGCCGGCGGCCGCCAAGGCCCGGGCGATGTCCGCATCCGTAAAGCCTTTGGTATCCTGGGCATATTTCAGCACCGCAGGCAGCACACCGCAGGCGCCGCAGGTGGGGGCGGTGACGATGGTGCCGTTGTCCGCATTCTGCTCGGCCACCGCGTAGGCGTAGGCGGCGATTTTCTGAAATTCCTCCAGTGCCGGGGCGTTTTCCCTGACTGTCTGTTCGTACAGGAATTTGGCCTTCCGCTGGACCTTCAAGCCGCCGGGTAACTCTCCGGTGGCGGCAAGGCCGTCCGCGATGGCCTGCTTCATCACTTCCCAAATATTCAGCAGGAAGGACCAGATCTCCTCACCCTCGTTCAGCTCCACATAATCAGCCAAAGTCTCAATATACCGCCATTTGCAGAAATCCGCAATCTCGGCAAAGGAGTTTTCAGGATATACCTCGGGGGAATCCACAACACCCTGCCCGGGGATCTGAATATCACCGCCGCCAATGGACTCCACCCGCAGAGCGACGATTTCCTTATCGTCCTGCAGGGCGAAAAAGTCCATAGTGTTGGGGTGGTGTCCCGTCGGTGTTTCTGTGGAGAAAATAATTTCTGTGGGCAGGGGAGAGAGCACCTGCCGGATCACACGGTCGGTGCCGTGGCCCACACCGGTCTTGCTCAGAGAGCCGTACAGAATCACGCGGAAGCCATCTGCTTGGGGGTATTTATCCTTAAACAGTCGGGCAGCCCGTTCCGGTCCCATGGTATGGGAGGAGGAAGGCCCTTTGCCTACTTTATAAATTTCTCTAATGGATTTCATAAGAAAGCCTCCGTAGAATCATTTGGACATAGTATAGCAAACAGTTTTAAGAATTGCAACCGGCATTATCCCGACTGCAAGGCCTCCAGGCTCAGTTCCCCGGCCAGCTTAAACAGAGCATCGGTTAATACCTGCTCCAGCGGTACGCCCAGGGCATCTGCGATACGGGTATAAAAAAGAGCCACGGCAGGCTCCAGTAAAAGCGTTACCTGTGTCATACTTTCCTCCAACACAAAATGTATACCATTCTATGCAAACCCTTGACAGGCGTGCTACAATATAAAGTACGGATAATAATTCATACTTGAGGTGAAAGATTATGGCAAAAGAGAAAAAGGTTGAACAAATTACCGATATGGAGGTAGACTTTGCCCAATGGTTTACCGATGTCTGCACCAAGGCGCAGCACATTGACTACTCCTCCATCAAGGGCGTTTTCATTTACAGACCCTACGGCTATGCCATCTGGGAGAATATCCAGCACATTATGGATAAGGAATTCAAGAAAAAGGGCGTGGAGAATGTCTATATGCCCCTGCTGATTCCCGAAAGCCTGCTGCAGAAGGAAAAGGACCACGTGGAGGGCTTTGCCCCCGAGTGCGCTTGGGTCACCATGGGCGGCGGTGAGCGTCTGGAAGAGCGGTACGCCATCCGTCCCACCTCCGAGACTTTGTTCTGTGAGCATTTTGCCAATGTCCTGCAGACCCACCGTCAGCTGCCTATGAAGTATAACCAGTGGTGCAGTGTTCTGCGTTGGGAGAAGACCTCCCGTCCCTTGCTGCGTCACAGAGAGTTTTTGTGGCAGGAGGGTCACACCATCCACGCCACCGCCGAGGAAGCCAAGGCATTCACCGAGACGATGCTCAATGTCTATGCTGATTGCTGTGAAAATGTGCTGGCTATGCCGGTTACCCGGGGTCAGAAGACCGAGAAGGAAAAGTTCAACGGCGCGGAAGCTACCTACACCATTGAGTGTATGATGCACGACCGCAAGGCTCTGCAGGCCGGTACTTCCCACTACTTTGGCGACGGCTTCGCCAAGGCCTTTGAGATCGAATTTACCGACAAGAATAATCAGAAAGCCAACCCCCACGAAACCTCCTGGGGCGTTTCCACCCGTCTGATTGGCGGTATCATTATGACCCACGGCGACAATAACGGTCTGGTGCTGCCTCCCAAGGTTGCTCCCATTCAGGTCATCGTCCTGCCCATCGCCCAGCATAAGCCCGGCGTTTTGGAAGCTGCTGAGGATATCAAGAACCGTTTGGTGGAGGCCGGCCTGCGGGTCAAGGTGGACGATTCCGACAACTCTATGGGCTGGAAGTGCGCTGAGTACGAAATGAAGGGTGTTCCCCTGCGGGTAGAGTGCGGTCCCCGTGACCTGGAAAACGGCCAGGTGGTGCTGGTCCGCAGAAACGACGGCGAAAAGACCGTTGTAAAGCTGGAGGAGCTGGAGCAGGCCGTTGCCGAACAGCTGGAGCTGGTGCACCAGGGTATGTACGCAAGAGCTAAGAAGAACCTGGAAGACCATATTTACGAAGCCCATTCCCTGGAAGAAGCCAAGGAGCTCCAGGAGAAGAACGGCGGCTTCATCAAGACCATGTGGTGCGGCGAGCTGGAATGCGAGCTGAAGATGAAGGAGCAGGCCGGTATGTCCTCCCGCTGCATCCCCTTTGCCCAGGAGGATTTGGGAGATGTTTGCCCCATCTGCGGCAAGCCCGCCAAGCATATGATCCTCTGGGGCGTTGCTTACTAAAAAATGAAAAAACTGCTGAAAAGTACCACCCTGAGTCTGCATAGCTGCTCCCGGGAGAATATCCCTCTGTTCATTCGCAGAGGCCTGGAATTCCAAAAGGAAGCGGGCTTTGATGCCTCCGATATCAATTTGGGCGCATTGCTGCCGGTGGATGGTCAATGGCAACCCATCATCGAGCAGGCAAAGCTGGATGCGGCAGAATTGGAGATGCCCTTCAAAATCTGCCATCTGCCTTTCTTCGATTCCAAAATCAATACCGATGCAGAGTATGCAGAGCGTTGCAATCAACGGATGCTGTTTTCCATTGATGCGGCCAAGGAATTGGGCGTAGATTACGCAGTGGTGCATCCCAACTGCACCTCTGTAACTGTGCGGTCTTACGACAAGGCCAAGCACTATGATATGGCGATGGCGCACCTGTCGCCCTTCGCTGAGAAAGCGGCCAAAGTGGGTCTGAACATCGCTGTGGAGAACACCCGCCTGGTACCCGGCATCCGGCAATCCTGCCGTTATTGCCAGGGTCCCGAGGAGCTTTGCGAGTTGGCAGATGCATTGGGCTTTGACATTTGCTGGGACTTCGGTCACGCAAATTTGGCCGGTTTTAAGCAGTCCGAAGCTTTAGCCTACATCGGCAAGCGCCTGAAAGTCCTTCATGTCAATGATAACCTGGCTGCCGACGATGATCATATTGCACCCTTTATGGGCAATGTGGACTGGGTAGACGCTATGCACGGCTTAGCCTTGGCCGGCTTTGACGGTCCCTTCAACTACGAGGTAGGCGCAAGCCGCATCCCCGCCGAGCTGCGGATGGACTTTGCCAAATACCTGGTAAACGCCGCCGACAAGCTCATGGAATACATCGTATAACAAAACCCCCGGAGCATCCGCTCCGGGGATTCGTTTTTTTATTTGCCATTGGCCAAACGGACGATATCGCCTACGCCGTCCAGCACCACAGTGGGCCGGTAGGCAAAGGTCTTCAGAGTCTCCCGGCTGGAAATGCCGGAGAGCACCAGCACCGTGGACATACCGGACTCTAAACCGGAAATAATGTCCGTATCCATCCGGTCACCTACCATCACGGCCTCTGCCGAGTGGCAGCCCAGCATTTTCAGGCCTGTCCGCATCATCAAGGGGTTGGGCTTGCCGCAGAAATAGGCCTGTGTGCCGGTTGCCATCTCAATGGGAGCGATCAGCGCCCGGCAGGCAGGGGCGATGCCGTGCTCGATAGGGCCGGTCACATCGGAGTTGGCACCGATGAGCTTGGCGCCGCCCAGCACCAGATTGGTCGCCTTTGTCAGGGTGTCCAGGCTGTAGGTTCGGCCCTCACCCACCACCACATAGTCGGGGTTGACATCGTTCATGGTGCAGCCGGCTTCGTACAAAGCGTTTAATAGACCCGCTTCGCCGATGGCATACACCGAGCAGCCGGGGCTTTGTTCCTTCAAAAAGGCGGCGGTAGCCAGCGCGCTGGTGTAGAAATGATCTTCCGACACATCCAGGCCCATCCGGGCAAGCTTTAATTTCAGTTCGCAGGGCGTATAACCGCTGTTGTTGGTCAGAAACAGATATTCCTTCTTTTCTGCGTTCAGCCAGCGGATAAATTCGGCCACCCCCGGCAGGACGATGCCGCCGTGGTAAATGACACCGTCCATATCGCAGATAAAGCCTTTGGCTTTGTTGAAATCAAGTTGAGACATAATACCTCCTAATATTTGGATTTCTAATTTTAATTAAACACAATTTGAAAAAAATGTCAAGTGAATGAATTGTGAATTTGCGCATTTTCTTTGGATTGTATTTTGTGTATAATTGTGTTATTCTAATCCCCAAAAGGAAAGGTGGGAGCATATGAAAGGAAAAATGTTGGCAATTGCCCGGGCAGTGCTGATGGCACTGGTGATTTTGACCGGCGCTATTGCCGTACCGATTCTGTTTCGCCCCTTTTTCCACTGGCATATTGCAGCCTTTGACCTGCCGGAACTGACTGGCCTGACGGTAACAGAAATCAAGACCGCCTATAAGGAAATGCTGGATTACTGCATCGGCCTGTCCGATACCTTTTCCGTGGGCGTTTTGCCCTTCTCGGAATCCGGCGCGTCCCACTTTGCCGATGTGCGGAGGCTGTTTGTCCTTGACTTGCGGGTGCTGGCGGCGGCGGGGATCGTGTTGATTGGCCTATGGCTTTGCTGCCGGAGAAAATCGGCACGGCTGCTGGGCCATACCCCCGGCTTCTGGAGCGCAGTAGGCCTGGGCGCGACCTTTTTGACGGTGGGCGGGCTGGCAGCGCTGGATTTTGACCGGGCGTTTGTTGTGTTTCATAAACTGTTCTTCCCGGGAAAGGATAACTGGATGTTCAGCAGCATTTCAGACCCTGTCATCAATATGCTCCCGGCTGAATTTTTCCGCAACTGCGCGATTTTGATACTTGCGCTGATCCTTATAAGCTGCACAGCCTTGCTCCTGTGGGACAGAAAGAAAAATAATATGGATTGCTCCCCCTAATAAAGCTTCGTAGGGGCGATTCATGAATGGCTCGCAAAACCTCCTGTAAAAAGCTCCCCTTTGCTTTGTGCAAACGGGAGCTTTTCGCATAGAATATCAGTAGTTTTCCTTGCGGACCTCGAAGAATGCCTGGGGATGGTTGCACACGGGGCAGACCTCAGGTGCTTTGGTGCCGGTGACCAGGTGACCGCAGTTACGGCACTCCCACATCACGATACCGGCCTTTTCGAAGACGGCCTTGGTCTCCACATTGTGCAGCAATGCGCGGTAGCGCTCCTCGTGGGACTTTTCGATGGCAGCAACGCCACGGAACTGGGCAGCCAACGCAGTAAAGCCCTCTTCCTCCGCTTCCTTAGCCATACGGTCATACATATCAGTCCACTCGTAGTGCTCGCCCTGGGCGGCCTCTACCAGGTTCTCGGCAGTGTTGCCCAACTCGCCGAGGGCCTTGAACCACAGCTTTGCGTGCTCCTTTTCGTTTTCAGCGGTCTGCAGGAACAGCGCGGCGATCTGCTCATAGCCTGCCTTCTTGGCAACGGAAGCAAAGTAGGTGTACTTGTTCCGGGCCTGGGATTCACCGGCAAAGGCTTCCCACAGATTCTTTTCGGTTTTTGTACCGGCATAGGGGTTTTTCTTTTCCATAAAATTGTACCTCCGTAAGTGTTTTTTTGTTATTTTTATTATACACAAAGTATGCCCGATGTCAAAGCAAAAATATTGACTTTAATGGGCTGATGTGGTATAAAAAACAAAAAGGTAAATATAATTTTTCTCCTTATTAAATTGAAAATAAGAGGTAAAAATAGAATGAAAAAAGAATTGCTGGAAAGAAATCTGCCGGACCTGCTGACCATGAACGACGGCACCCCTGTTACCGCTGAAAATTGGCCCCAGCGTAAGGCAGAACTGCTGGATTCCCTGCAGAAATATCTGTACGGTTATACCCCTGCTGCCCCCAAGGAAGTCCGGGCGGAAAGCCTTGGTTCTATTGGTCGCTTTACCTTTGGCGGCAAGTCAAAAGCCGAAGAGATAAAGCTTTCCTTTGATACCCCCGGTGGCGAACATTCCTTTAATATCCGTGTCATCATCCCCAACAAATATGAAAAGCCCCCGGTGTTTTTGCAGATTAACTTTTACGCTGTGTCCCCCGTACCTATGGAAGAAATTCTCGATAACGGCTTTGCTTATGTGGATTTCTTTTATGATGATATAGAGCGTGATGCCGAGGCCCCTCAGGATTACTTTGCCAACTTTAAGGGTGGTCTGGGTGAAAAGTTCTTCGGCGGCCGCAAGCGTACCAAGACCGAATGGGGCAAAGTGGGCCTGTGGGCATTTGCAGCCAGCCGCGTGATGGACTATCTGCAAACCCGTGATGACATCAATACAGAGCGCATCGGCGTAGTTGGCCACTCCCGCCTGGGCAAGACCGCCCTGTGGTGCAAGGCCCAGGACCCCCGGTTCTATGTGGCGTTCGGTAACGATTCCAATTACGGCGGTGGCGGTCTGATCCGCGGCCATATCGGCGAGGATATCCCTCTGTTTCTGGAGCTGGGCAGCTTTGACTTCTTCTGCGAGGGCTGGAAGGACTTTGAAAATGTCCCCCACGAGGAGCTGCCCTTTGACCAGCATTTCCTGATGGCGATCCACGCGCCCGGCCTTGTGTATTTAGCCGGCGCGACCAACGATTCCGGTATGGACCCCAAGTCCGAATTCCTGTCCTGCCTTGCTACCAATCCTGTCTATGAAATGCTGGGTCAGAAGGGCCTGGTGTGTGACGATAAAATGCCTGCCGCAGGCGAAGGTCTTTACGAGGGTAATGTGGGCTTCCACTACCGTGAGGGCGGCCACGCCTTCTCCCGTGAGGACTGGCTGCACTATATGGCGTTCTTCAAAAAACATTTGTAAGAAAAGAGGAAATGTATGTATCACATCTCGGAACTGTACGATCTTGACCACACTTTGGCAGCGGATTATCTCCGCGGATTCACCTATCCTTGGGAAGCGCTGAAGGGTATTAAGGATATGATCCTTTCCCTGGGACAGACGCTGGGCGGGGACTATACCCAGGTGTCTGAGGGTGTCTGGGTGCATAATACCGCAAAGGTTGCGCCCACGGCCTATTTAGGCGCTCCCTGCATCATCGGGGCCAATACCGAGGTGCGGCACTGCGCATTTGTCCGCGGCTCTGCCCTGGTGGGCGAGAACTGCGTGGTTGGCAATTCTGTGGAGCTGAAGAATGTGATCCTGTTCGATAATGTCCAGACCCCCCACTATAACTATGTGGGAGACAGCATTTTGGGCTATCGGTCCCATATGGGCGCCGGCTCTATCACCTCCAATGTAAAGTCTGATAAGACTTTGGTGGTCATCCACGGCGACGAGAATGTGGAAACCGGGCAGAAAAAGGTGGGCGCGATGCTGGGCGATTTCGTGGAAGTGGGCTGTAACAGCGTGCTCAATCCCGGCACGGTCATCGGCAGAAATTCCTCTGTATACCCCACCTCCAATGTGCGGGGTGTCGTACCTGCAAACAGTATTTATAAGACCGGCGGTGTCATTGCCGCCAAGAAAGAGGGTTAAGCTATGGGAAAATACTTTGGAACTGACGGCTTCCGCGGCGAAGCCAATGTAAACCTGACCGCTGACCACGCATTTCAGGTAGGCCGCTTTTTGGGTTGGTACTACGGCGAGCTGAAGCGCCAGGCAGGGGATACCGAGCCGCCCCGTGTGGTGATCGGCAAGGATACCCGCCGCAGTAGCTATATGTTTGAGTATTCCCTGGTGGCAGGTCTGACTGCTTCCGGCGCTGATGCCTATATGCTTCATGTGACCACCACTCCCTCCGTGGCCTATGTGACCCGGGTGGACGGCTTTGACTGCGGCATTATGATCTCCGCCAGCCATAACGCTTTTTATGATAACGGCATCAAACTGCTCAACGGCTTCGGTGAAAAGATGGAAGAAGAAACCATCGCATTGGTAGAGGCCTACCTGGACGGCGAGCTGGAGCTGTTCGGAAAGCAGTGGAAAGAGCTGCCCTACAGCACCCGGGAAAAGGTCGGCTGTACCGTGGACTATGTGTCCGGCCGTAACCGCTATATTGGATACCTGATCTCCCTGGGCCTGTTCTCCTTCAAGGGCGTCAAGGTTGGCCTGGACTGCGCCAACGGCGCATCCTGGAATATCGCCAAGTCTGTCTTTGACGCTTTGGGTGCCAAGACCTATGTGATCAATGCCGACCCCGACGGTACCAACATTAACAGGGATGCCGGCTCTACCCATATTGAAGGTCTGCAGAAATTTGTGGTGGAGAACGGCTTGGATGTGGGCTTTGCCTATGATGGCGATGCTGACCGCTGCCTGTGCGTGGACGAAAAGGGTGAGGTGGTCAGCGGCGACCATATTCTCTATATTTTGGGTCAGTATATGCAGGGCCGCGGCCAGCTGGACAACAATACTGTGGTCACCACCGTGATGTCCAACTTCGGTCTGTATAAGGCCTTTGACGAAAAGGGCATCGGCTATGCCAAGACCGCCGTGGGCGATAAGTATGTGTATGAGTATATGGTCAATAACGGCTGCCGCTTAGGCGGTGAGCAGTCCGGCCATATTATCATCTCCAAGTATGCCACCACCGGCGACGGCATTTTGACCAGCCTTAAGGTGATGGAAGTGATGCTGGCAAAGAAGAAGAAAATGAGCCAGCTGTGCGAGGGTCTGACCATCTATCCCCAGGTGCTGAAGAATGTCCGTGTCAAATCCAAACCGGATGCCCAGAACGACCCTGCCGTGCAGGCAGCTGTGCAGGCTGTGGCAGATCGGCTGGGAGATACCGGCCGGATCCTGGTCCGGGAGTCCGGCACAGAGCCGGTGATCCGGGTGATGGTGGAAGCTCCCAGCAAGGATCTCTGCCAGGAATGTGTGGACCAGGTGGTGGATGTGATCTGCGCCCAGGGCCACGCAAGAGTATAAAACCCAATAACGGTCATTCCCAAGGTGCATACGCAACCTCGGAATGACCGTTTTTTTCTTAACCTGAGGATTTTTGCGCACCAAAAAGACTGAAGGCGTGTCCTATCCTGCGATACGACACGCCCTCTGTAGCCTCTCTGTTTTGCGGTTTATCCACCAATGCAACTGCACAGGATATCTCCCAAACGGAAGTGCTGCCTTTGTGATGGCCTTTCTTTTCTGTGACGGTCACCTGGGTTTTACCCGAACCGCCATCGCATATCGCAACCCGGAGTGTGCCGGTGACTACATTGCCCTTTCTGTCATTCTCCCGAACCTTAACATCGATGGATTGAAAGGAAAATACTTCCAAGGATTGTGTTATCGTATCTCCGCTTTTGACGGTGTGGCCGTTGTGGGTGTAGGTGAATGACCAGTCATTGCCGGGATAATCATTGGTCAGCTGCTTTGCTTGGAATGTCAGCTGGTAGATACCTTGGGTGTCGTTTCCCTGTGGGATTGCCGGTGCTTGTTCTGCAACAGAGCAGGCTGACAGCAGCAGCGCCAGAAGGCACACAAGGCAAAGGATCTGTTTCATAATGTTACCTCAATAAAAAAGCACACCCCGAGGGGTGTGCTAAAAAAGTGCTCCCCGGTTGTTGCCACACAAACCATCCGCTATTGACATAGGGAAATGAGGGAAACACCTTTTTTACAAGGTAAGTTTCCCTAGTCAATAGCATTTATTCAGTTTGTGTGGCAATATTATCTTACCACAGCAAAACCGAAAAGTAAAGCCGGAAAAGAACAATCAGTTTGAGGAAGGTTTTTGGGAATGTGGTGATTTAGCCGTTCCAGCAAAAAGCACACCCCGAAGGGTGTGCCGAAAAAGTGTTTCCCTCGGTTTCGCTACCACACTACACCGATAAATATACCCACAAGAGGAATAAGAGGAGAACACCTTTTACCAAGGTATTTTCTCCTTTGTGGGTATAGATATTTATCTCATATTAAAGTGTAGTGTGGTATGCTGTCATTTTAGCATAACATTTTCCAAAAGTAAAGCCGGAAAATCCCCTTTTTCCAAGACCCAATCACCGGTACTTACGGTTTTCAAAAATAGAGGAAAAAGGACGGGCCGTGGCGAATACCCTTAACCGTGGAGGTGAGGCGATGTACGCCGCCGCATGGTTAATACTCAGCAGCCTGCTTTACTCCCTGCAGCTCTCAGCCGGCAGCTTCCCCAAACCGCTGACCGCCCAGGAGGAACAGTATTACCTGGACCGGGCCGCCAAGGGAGATTTGGAAGCCCGGAACATACTCATCGAGCGCAATCTGCGCCTTGTGGCCCACATTATGAAGAAATACTACGCCCAGACCGCCGACCAGGAGGATTTGATCTCCATCGGCACCATTGGACTCATCAAGGGCATCACTACCTTTGACCCGTCCAAGGGAGCAAAGCTGGCCACCTACGCTGCCCGCTGCGTGGAAAATGAAATTTTGATGCACTTTCGGTCTCAGCGAAAATCCGTCCACGATGTATCCCTGTCGGACTATATCGACACCGGTACCGACGGCACAGCCCTGTCGCTGATGGATGTGGTCTGCGAGGACGAGGATATGCTGGAGCAAATCAGCAACCGGGAGCAGCTGCAGATGGTGCGCCGTTTGGTGGATACCTGTCTGACAGAGCAGGAGCGGCAGGTCATCAGCCTGCGCTATGGCCTGCAGGACGGCCACCCCCAGCGGCAGCGGGAAGTGGCCAAGATCATCGGCATCAGCCGAAGCTATGTATCCCGCATCGAGAAACGGGCACTGGAAAAACTGCGGAAGGAATTGGAGTGAGGGCAAAGAAAACCCTTGACATTATGGGTGACGGGTGATATAATAACCCGGCGACGGTGCTCAGGCACTAATGTTTACGGGCCCTTAGCTCAGTTGGTTAGAGCCTCCGGCTCATAACCGGATAGTCCCGGGTTCGAATCCCTGAGGGCCCACCAGATAATAAGGCCTCCGGCCTTTCATATAAAGGGGTATAGCTCAATTGGTAGAGCGGCGGTCTCCAAAACCGTAGGCTCAGGGTTCAAGTCCTTGTGCCCCTGCCAGTAAAAAACCGCTTGTTTCAAGCGGTTTTTTGCTTTTCTACCTCTCCGCTGCTCTCCTGTGCTCTCCTGTAAAATCCTATGGTTTCGGGTAGAATTGGTTAAAAAGTTGGTTATAAAGTTGGTTATAGAAAAAGGGGCGAGAAATCGCCCCTTTTTTTATATGCTGAAATTTGCAATGGTGTCGTGCTTATATTTGTCCTTGAGGTGGATATAGATTTCCTCTGTAAAGGAAACGGAGGAATGGCGAATCAACTCACTGACCAATTTGCTATCGCCTCTCGTCAATTCGTAAAGTTTGGATGCAAAAGTATGACGGAGGGAGTGAATACCGCAATGCTCCACACCTGCTTGACGGAGCAGGTTGTCAAACCGCTTTCGCATAGCACTCTCACAAATCGGTTTGCCACTCTCATTGGCGATATACCCACAATAACCGCTTGGCTCATCTTTGAGCATTTCTTTTAGAATCGCAATGGCGGTATCATTGATAGGAACAATGGTGTAAGAGGTCGCATTTTTGGGCGAACTCTCAATGGACTGAACACCGCCCACCGCAATGCCTTCGGCATTTCGCTTTTTGGCGGTTGTGATGTTCTTGCGAACCATCATTGTTTTTCGCTCAAAATCAATATCGCTATATTTCAAAGCGGTTGCCTCTCCTTTGCGGAGTCCGGTATTGAGAATGAACAAAAAGTATTTTGCTTGTTTCAAAAAATAAGGACCGCTTTGTGCTTGCTTGCCAGTTTTGGTTATCCAACGGAGGAAATAACCGTTGTATGCCACATCTCGCATTCGTGCAATTTCCTCGTCGGTCAGAAAACGGATTTCCTCTTTATCTTCCATTCGCAGTTTGGAAAAAGCAAGACCTTCTTCCTCTGCGGTCAAGTCTGCTCCAGTGTCTTTTTTGGCGATTGCTTTTTCTCGTTCTTCACGGATATTTGCTTGGTTGGTACGGACAAAATCTTTCGTATAGCATTTGACCGTATTCATTGGGTTGACCGTCAGAGAACCATCCAATACCCTTGCATCAAAAAACATTTTCAGCAGGCGGTAAATCTTGAGCAAAGTGGAATGGGAATATCCCTTTGCAAGATTTTTCTGTAAAATCGTTTTACAGAGGTCGGCGCGAGTGTTTTTGGTTTTGATACCTTCAATGTACGGTTTGATTTGGTTCAGATAGATTTGTTCCAATCTATCGAAAGAACCTGCCTTTACTGTGCCGTACTTTTCGCTGTATAACCACTTTTCAATATCGGTAGTCAATAACTCATCGTGGGTTTTCTGCTCGTCTTGCCCTTGCAGTTGCCCCTCGATGAACTCTCTGACCTTCACTTTGACATCTAACTCATTGCTGCCGTAAAATGCCTTGTAGGTGTACTTTTGGGTTACGGTATCACGACCAATACGGACACGGGCACGGAATTGGTCGCCATACTTTGTAACCTTGACCGCCTCGTATAAGTCCTTTTCAGTAAATATCCTTTTTTCAATCATAGTCGGGCACCATACATTCCAAAATTTGTTGCAATTCCTCTGGGGTGTAGTCTGCATTAGCAGAAATCATAAGACCAACATTTATTGATTTTGTGTTAGTCTTTTGTAGTTTGGCAACCCATTCTTCCAATCCCTTAGGGTCAATCAACCATGGACCCTCACCGATACGGAAAGCAGGAAAACCTTTCATTCCACAAAGTTTGTATGCCTTGTCGTTGCCGATACGGAACACCTTTTTCAAATCTGCTATGGTCATATATTCTGTCATAAGTATTTTTCCTCCCAAAAACCGTGGTACGGCGGTTTTATTTTAACATACTGCCCCATTGGCGTCAACAAAAATAACAACAAAATACTTATGCAGAAATTTAGTAAAACCGTATGCGGCCCGCTTCCAGGCGAATCATCTCAAAGTCATCAGTTCATGCATACTTAATTTATCCAACCGTAAATGCTGTTTGTCCATAAACGGCACCTCTCTATTACGAAAGGGTCCAGACCTCTCAGTCTGGACCCTTTTTGCATCTTTATAAATTCTGTCATAAGTATTTTAATCTCTTAATTCAATAACTTTCTTGAAATGCTCTCGCATTTCGGTTTTTTCCACTTCTTGTTCACTTGCAGTAAGAATAACATTAGCAGGAAATTCGCAATACTTCATATTGTTGCCCCAAGATTTCCACATTATCTCTGGATTTAACAAGTAAACATTGGTCGCACCGGATTTCTTGATATAAATAAAACCATTATCCTTCAAATACTTTATTCCTCTTGTAACCGTGGAATTACTCAATCCCAATGCCTCTTGAAAAACAGCATAACTGGCAATCAAAGCATTATAACCATCCATATGATTAGCGATGAAAAAGAAAATCTTTCCTGCCGCTGGAAAATCAAATAATTTATTCATAACCTTTTCATTCAAACTCCCTTCCATATTTAACTGAGCAAACTCCTTATATACAGATTCTCGTCCTTTTCGTTTTTCTTGTGCAATAAGGGGTTGGAGTTGTCTGTTTCTTTCTTCAAAACTGATTTCGCCCTTCATTGGATTCGGATTGGAACATACCGTAATTTTAGCACTCATTTTTTACCTCCTTGTATAGTCATAGTGTGAATACTTATCAATTCAATTATGACTATTCAATAGTCAAATCGAGGATTTTTGTATGATAGATTTTAACCATCCGAATAGTCATAGTATGACTATACGAATAGTCACAGTATGACTATTCGCTTTTGCTCCCAAAATCGGAAAAACCGTTGAAATACAAGGGTTTTTTGTTCCTATGATAACAATTCCCACTCTTTAGTCTTCATTTAACGAAAAAATAAAAGATTTTTTAGGTATAACTGGGTAACGTTTTACTTGCCATAAAAGAAAAAGCAAATACCAAGGGTCACGGCGGTTGGTATTTGCGAAGAAACAGTTTGTTTAATTTAGAGTGTAAAAAGGTATGAGTATATTTAGTGATTCCACACGGTTCATGCAGCGACGGTGTCTGATACCATGATTTAATATTAACATTGTTTTTTATTATATAAATCAATGTTTTAACTGTTTGTTTTTTCTTTTAGCAAGGAAATCTCTCGGGGTGCATTTATGTGTGTTTATTTTATTATTATAATCAATGTTTCTACAACGAAAAGGCAAATAGTAATAGCAGACCATTCTGTAAAATGGTCTGCTTTTTGTTATGAGTAAATTTAGTAACTTACCGCATGATTCCGAATAACTTACTTCCTGGGACCGTTCTGTAAAACGGTCCCAAAAGTATGTTTATGAAATGGCGGTAAATCCAAAAAGAAGGAAAGGACCGAGGGGTCCTTTCCGGTTGAGAGTGGTATGTTACGAGTTGGCGAATTAGGTGCTAAAACATTGTTTAATATAATGTTTTTATCCATAAGAATCAAAATCCAGCATTCTTATATTATCCAAAAAATATAAAGGAGGATTTATCTATGGATAAAGAAACATTAAGCAATTACGGTTGGATTGTAATTGCAGTGTTGGTATTAGTGGTAATGATAGCACTTGCAACACCGTTTGGAAAATTTGTATCGCAAGCAGTTCAGAACACGACACAAGGTCTGTTTGGTGTAAACCAAAATGCATTGAATGCAGCAGGAGTGCCAGGTCTTACTATTAAGGACCAAAAGTTTGATGTACCTGGTAATGAAACACAAACACCGCAAGAACCCGAAGAAGAAACACCTGCGATTGTTGGTTCTGCCACATTTCATATGAAAATGACAGAAGGTTGTAATTGTATAGAATCTTATGGTTATCACACTTGTTGGACAAATATAGAACCAGTAACATTGACCTGGGACGAATTAAAAGACCCCGCAAATGGCAAAAAATATAATTATGATGCATCAAAAATAACCGATACAGAAATCGGCGACGATGCCTTCGCTTACTGCGGTCTCATAAAACTTACCATCCCCCACGGTGTAACAACCATCGGAGAATATGCCATCAGTCGCCGCGGACTCAACACCTGGCATAGTTTTGAAAGTATCGGTCCAGTAGGTAGTGGAGCGGATTTGGAAATTCCATCCAGCGTAACAACCATTGGTGATAATGCTTTCAATTTTTGCGGTAGAATTAAAAGTGTCATTCTACCAGAAGGCATAGTTACTATCGGCGACTATGCCTTCTACGAATGCAGTGCCCTCACAAGCATCACATTACCCACCACATTAACGACCATTGGTCAATGGAGTTTCCAAGAATGCTACTCCCTCACAAGCATCACATTTGGCAACACAACAGCACAATGGAACACTATTTCAAAACCATGGAATTGGAACTACGCCTGCCCCGAAATTACATTAACCTGCACAGATGGAACAATTATCATTCCAGCAGGTCCGTATGATTAAAAATTACAAAATTTCGTCATAACAAAAAAGGACCCTCTCGGGTCCTTTTTTATTTGTGACCAAGGATTGCTCGGAGTTTGTCGCGCTCCTTCATGTAGGCATTGAACTGTTCTTTCTCCAGTGGTTCTCCATTGTATGCCATGTGCAGTTTGTTTTTAACGAATTTCAGTCGTGCCTCCTGTTCATCTCGTGTCATTGATTCAACATCACATGAAACCACATCATCAACCTGCGATTCCTTTTGTTTTGGGGAAGGTTCATCCAGTGGTACCTGCTCCGTCAACTCTGAAGGAATATCATTTGCAATCTTGGAGGCAAGGTTTTCAGACCTTGCCTTCTTCTTTTTAGGCATAGGATATTTCTTCAAAACCGTGGTCCCGATGAGGTCAGACAGTGAGACCTCTTTTTCTTGTGCAACCGTTTTGAGATGCTCCATCTCCTCTGGTCGCAAATAAACACAACACTTTGTTCGTGGTTCTTTGTGTGCCATCGTATCGCTCCTTTCGTTTTCTTTGGTGTAGGTACAAAGTGTAGACACTAAGTGTTGGCACTAAGTACCGACACCAAAATGCAAATAAGTGTAGGCACTAAGTGCCGACACTTTTTGCTGAGTTATAAAGGCAATTTACAGATTGCCGTATAACTCAAGTATGAATTTCACCGATTTCCGCAAAGGTGGAATTCATACAAAAGTACCGACACTTAGTGTCGGTACTTTTCAATGAGGGTTCAAAGGGAACAGTGTTCCCTTGTCCTCTCCGGAAGGAGTGGTTCCAAGGCAACGCCTGGCCCAGGATTTGGAGTTTTCTCCAAATCAGTACTGGGTTACTAGAATGGAGGCTTATTCCTTTGACAACATTCTGCAAATTGCATACTTTCCTTGTAATTCGTTAGAAAGGAGGTTTGTTCCGTGGCAGATTTTAGTGTTTCGTTGCATGAAGATGATTCGTTTAACTTAGACCATGACAACAGGGTTTATTGTTCTGCAAATATTTCTCCAGAAAAAAGCGGAGAAAATATTTCATATGAGGGAAATATCTCGCTCCGTGATTTTTATGAAAAAACATTCCAAAAAGCATATGAGGAATATATCCAAAAAACAAAAATAAAACACCCCGAAAGAGTGAGAGATTTGCCACCAAAATATTATGATTTCATTGCTCAAAAACAGGCAGAAGGTGCAGCGAAATATGAGAAAGCAAAACGAGACGGTGCACACGGTTCTGAATTAGCGAAATTAGATTCTTATACCAAGGTCGCAAAACAGATAATCATTCAAGTTGGCAACACGGATGATTTAGAGGCGATGGGTCCGGAAGAAAGAGAAAAAACAAGAAATGCTATGAGGGATATTCTGAAAGAATATATGGACACATTCCAAGCGGAAAATCCGAACCTTAGAATTATCAATGCAGTCATTCACATGGATGAAATTTCTTTGTCTCCGCACCTCCACATCACTTATGTTGGTGTCAAGGAATCATCTCGTGGTCAGCAAATTTCAAACTCGCAGTCTGGAGCATTAAAAGCAATGGGTTTTGAGAGCGACAAAAAAGCAGATGAAAACGGAGGATTCCAAACAGGTCAGATGAAATGGCAGACCAAGGAAAGAGAGAGGGTCATTGAGATTGCCAGCAGACACGGTTTGAGTGTCGGTTATCAAAAAGGCAACCGAGGAACTGGTCTGACAATCGAAGATTATCGTGCTGCCAAGCAAGCAGAACGAGAGGCAATGATGGAGCAGGATGCCATTGATGCACGAAAGGCAGAACTGGAACAGGTTCGGTCAGATATTGATAATGCCAGAGATGCCCATGTACAGATGTCAGAGGACCTATATAACATCACCGATGAGGTCGGAAATGCAATGATAGACCTTGAGGACACACAGGACAAAGTTGCAGAGGCAAAGACCACACTGAAACAAACAGAGGAGCAAATACAGGTCAAGCATTCAGAATTGGATAACCTCACTGAGCAGGTCAACGAGTTACCGAGTGTAATCAATCGCTCCGTTGATAAGTGCGAGCGCGATTTGGAGGAAAAACTGATTCCGCCTGTTCCTCCCTCCGACACATACGAAAGAGTGACAAAAGGGTCCTTTGGTAAAAAGCAGAAATTTGTAATGGTTCCAGAAAAGGACTATGAGGTGTTAGAGCGAAGGAACGGTCTGAAACCGCAGGTGGTCAAAGACATTATTCGAGAGACCTTGCAACCACTCCGCAATGCCATTACCAAACTGCCAGTGGTCCGCAACCTGCTTGATGCAATACAGAGGTTGGAACAAGAGGTCAGCGAATGGAAAAAGAGATTCCGCAAATCCGAGAAGGAAAAAGAGGTATTGCAAAAAGAGGTCCACGAACTGAAAGCAGAAAAAGCAGTTGCAGACCGTGTAATGCAGACCAAACTGCACCTGTCACCGCAGGTCATTGACAAAATGAAAGCGGAGGCAGCAAGGGAACTCGCACAGGAACAGGAAATAAATGATGTTGTGTTAGGTCATTAAAAAATGCTTATGAGAGAATTTAGCAATTCCCTCATAAAACAAACAAACTTATATTATCAAAATAAAAAAGGAGGATTTTATCTATGGATAAAGAAACATTAAGCAATTACGGTTGGATAGTGATTTGTGTGCTTGTTCTTGCCGTAATGATAGCATTAGCAACACCGTTTGGAACATTCGTTTCCGATGCAGTTAAATCCACCACCCAAGGTCTGTTCGATGTAAATAGAACAGCATTAAACAGCACAAACCTTATTACAATGGATGACCAAAGTTTTGATTTGAAATCATATGGAATCATCGCCCCCGAAATAGTCACCCAAGCGGACCAAGCAGTGTTCCGTTCTGAGGCAGACATTGACAAGTTTGTGGAGGTAAAGGTCGATGGAAATGTAGTTGACGAGGCAAACTATACTGTAACCGAAGGTTCAACAATTATCACCTTTACACCAGAGTACACAAAGACATTGGAGAACGGCAACCACACCATTGAAATCGTAAGTAACGATGGTAGTGCTTCATGTGAGTTTAGTGTTGATATATCTCAGGTAGTTGGTAGTGCAACATTTAGTAAATATCTTACAAATCCAGGTTGTCACGAAATTGGACAGTCCCACGACTCCAGTTGTTTTACTAACGAAGAAAAAACATTAACATGGGACGAATTAAAAGACCCCGCAAATGGCAAAAAATATAATTATGATGCATCAAAAATAACCGATACAGAAATCGGCGACAATGCCTTCGCTTACTGCAGTCTCATAAAACTTACCATCCCCCACGGTGTAACAACCATCGGAGAATATGCCATCAGTCGCCGCGGACTCAACACCTGGCATAGTTTTGAAAGTATCGGTCCAGTAGGCAGTGGAGCGGATTTGGAAATTCCATCCAGTGTAACAACCATTGGTGATAATGCTTTCGATTTTTGCGGTAGAATTAAAAGTGTCATTCTACCAGAAGGCATAGTTACTATCGGCGACAAAGTCTTCTACGAATGCCACTCCCTCGAAAGCATCGACCTCAGCGGATGTACTAATTTAACCACAATCGGTGCCGACACCTTCACCTACTGCGAATCCCTCGAAAGCATCGACCTCAGCGGATGTACCAGTTTAACAACCATCGGCGGCAATGCCTTCTACGTCTGCTACAATCTTAAAAGCATCGACCTCAGCGGATGTACCAGTTTAACAACCATCGGCGACAATGCTTTCTACGGCAGCTACATCGAAAGCATCACCCTTCCATCCAGTTTAACAACCATCGGCAACAATGCCTTCTACTGCCAAAAACTCACAAGCATCACATTTGGCAACACAAAGGCACAATGGAATGCAATTTCCAAAACCTGGAGTTGGAACTACAGTTGCCCCGAAATTACATTAACCTGCACAGATGGAACAATTATCATTCCAGCAGGTCTGTATGATTAAACAAAGAAACAGTATGGGCAAATTCGCTCATGCTGTTTTTCTTTCCGTGGCTTTACTTTTGCAGATTCCTGTGATAGAATGACAATGCGACACAAACCGAATAATGCTATTTGTTAGGGGAAACATACCTTGTAAAAAAGGTGTTTCCCTTGTTTCCCTATGCAAATAGCGGATGGTTTGTGTCGCAACAACCGGGGAAAGCACTTTTTTAGCACACCCTCCGGGGTGTGCTTTTTTAATTGTGCAACATACACTTGCCCGTTATAGGGAGGACGGTTACATGGAGAAAACCGATCAACAGCTTCAAAGATTAGCTCGGCTTGATGAGTTGGCTGCACAGGATGAAGTATACGGGGTCTGGAAAAACGCCTACGATTCTTTTTCTGCTGACTTTGCCCTATTTGCCAATAGTCAGCCAGAAGAGGTGCGTAATACTCTATGGGGTTATGCGGAAA
>JAZRIT010000027.1:0-52228 GCA_045645385.1 Faecousia sp. | reverse complement strand
CGGTCTTGTCGCCCTCTGTCAGATAAGTAGCAGAGGTAAATGCAGCACCGGTGCTGTCCTTGATAGCGTAAGGAATAACCTTGGTAGCATCAATGCTGTTTTCCAGCTTGCCGTCGGAGGTCAGTTCCACCTTGATGCACTTGTTGGGGTGAATCTGAGAAGCAGTCACTTCGATTGCACCGAAATCGGTTTCGGTAGCGTTGAACTGAACATTCACATCAGCGGGGATGGTCACGGTGTAGGTAGGTGCGATGCTGGTGGTGATGTCAGCATCGCCGCCGGTGGTGTTAGCCGCAAAAGCGGTGACAGACAGGCTCATTAAAAGAGCAAAAGTCAGAACAATAGCAAATAATTTTTTCATCGTTTTTCTTCTCCTTTATTACAAGATTACATAGGTGCATTGGATTTCTCAACCGAAACCGTAAAGGTCACGGTGTCCTTATATTCACCGGCGTAGTCGGGATCGTCGGCTGCAATATGAATGGTGGTGGACTGTGCGTTCTTGTCGGTTTCAAACTCGGCTACCACACCGTTATTCTCAACCTTGTCGCCGCTTGCATCCAAAATTTCATAATTCAGCCAGGCGTACTCCTCAGTTTCCATTGTGAAATCGCTGGCAACGGTAACTTCGATGTATTCGCCGTTCTTCAAACGCACACCTGCTTCTGCGGTGATGGTGTAGTCGTTTTCGTAGGTAACAGTACCGTTATCCTCTACCTTCTGAAGTTCAACAGTAGCAGGAATGGTGATGGTATAGGTGGGGTCTACGTTAAAAGAAACTTCGGTAGAGCCGCCGGTGGTGTTAGCCGCAAAAGCGGTTACGGACATGGTTGCGAGCATCGCAACGGTTAAAATAAGTGCAAATAATTTTTTCATAGTTTATTCTCCTTTTGTTGATTTGGTTACCGATTAGCCACCTGTGTGGAATTCGGCATTTTCAGTAATCACAGTTTCGGGAGGAACATCCAGTCCGCCATTACTTCTGGGACGAACCCAGTTAGTCTCCTGGTCCAGGTAATATTCATCATTGACATCATATGTGGATTCTGCCCACTGGCCCAGATTCATGCCTTCTTCGGCCTGATAGGAGGTGCCATCAATGGTAAAGTTGATGATTGTTTTCGGCACGTCCTTTACCGCAATGGTAAAGGTAGCGGTGCCGGTGTAGGTACCTGCGTACTGAATCGCGCTCTCGTCAATATCGAAGGTGATGGTAGCGGTACCGGTCTTGTCGTCTGCAGGGTTAACAGCCAATATCTCGCCGCCTGCAGCAACATTCTCGCCGTTTGCTGTTACAGTGTAAGGAAGCTCTGCGCCTTCGGCGGTTTTTACAGTAAAGTTGTTATTTTCGGCAAGGGTGACGGATACATACTGACCCTTATTGACAACAACTCCCTCTGCCGAAACGGTAGTCGAGGTGCCGTCTGTGCCAATGGTTACGGTTGGGGGGATTGTTACGGTGTATCCCGGGTTAACGGTATAGGTAACGTCCATTCCCTTATCACCTTCGGTATCATAATCTGCGGCGAATGCTGTCACAGAAAGGGTTGCCATCATCGTGATGGCGAGAAGCAATGCAAATAACTTTTTCATAATCTTGTTCTCCTGTTCGTAATTTAATTATTTTCAGCGGAGTTCACCGCAATGGTAAAGGTAACTGTGCCGGTGTAATTGCCGGGGTATTTCAGATCCTGGGGCAGCCCAAAAGCAATCTCTGTGCTGCCGCTGGGGTTTGCACCGGGGTAAACCGCCAGCATACTATCACCCAGCGATACCTGCGTGCCGCCGGCGGTGACTGCGTAGGAGATCACATCACCGGCTTCATTTTTCAGAGTGAAGGCGTTATTCTCACCGCTGGTTGCCGAGAGGGTCACTTCCACATACTCGCCATGGGCAAGCACTACATTTTCTGCCGAAATGCTAGCTGTTTCGCCCAAGGTCACAGTGGCAGGGATGGTCACGGTGTAGGCAGGGGCAATATCATGGGTTATAACAGAGCCTTGGACATTGATTGGATCGCTGGTCACAAAAAGTTGACCGCTTGTCGGGGTGTCGCTTCTTTCGTGGCTAAATATCGTAATGCCTTCTCGCTTCACAACGAAGGAATGCTCGCCAGAAAAACTACCTACATTCTGGCAATAGATTCGCACTCGGGCATCCTTTGCCACAGTCACGCTGTAAGTATTCTCGCTGCCACTCCTGATTGTGATATCCTGCCCTAAAACCGTCTCGGTCTCATCGGCATTTACCAGACATACTTTGAGTTCGAAATTATCCCAACCGTCCCCGTAAGAATCTTTCATTTCAATGGTGATTGTCTGGGTTTCTTCCGCAGCGAAGACGGCCGTAGGCACGCTCAGCAGCAGTGCAACGGCAAGGAGTAAGGATACTATTTTTTTCATTGTCCATTCCTCCTTAATGTGCGTCATCTTCGGCTTCCAGCAGGATGGCGAAGGTGACTGTTCCTGTATAACTGCCGGAATACTGCACACCTATAGGCTGCGAGAAGGTCAGCTCCACGCTGCCACTGGCGTTGGTGCCGGGGTGTACTTCCAACAGCGTTTGTCCCAGCTCCACGGCATTGCCGTCCACCGTAACATCATAACCGATCTTATCGCCAAAGCTGTTTTGAAGTGCAAAAGCGCCCTGATCATCGCTGGTATTGCACAGGAGCACCCGCACATACTTACCATATTCGAGCACTACATCGTTTGCTGCAACGGTGTATGTCTGGCCCAGTTTCACCTCTGAGGGGATGGTGACGGTGTAGGTAGGCACAACGGAGTACTCATAGGTTACACTTTGCAGACTCTCTTCAATTTCCACATAGCCGATGGCGTAGGTGGAGAACTTTTTAGCATACACGGTAACCGTTTCCTTGGTCGCAACAAAATATTCTCCGTCGGGATTGGGGGTCGCGGTCAGCACATCTACATTGCCATTATGGTAGCGGTAAATCGCTTCCACATGCTTTCCCCAAGAGGAATAAGGAAGGGTAACCGCCAGAAGCCGGTTATTATCCGAACCGATGTCCTGGGGCGCACCGCCGTTAAAAATCTTAACCAGGGACAGATCCAAAAAGTCCAACTGCTGTCCGTTAGCAGCCTGAGTAATGGCCTGCGTTTCAGCTTCGTTTTCCGTTTCTTCCTTTATCTGCAGGAACACTTCAACGGTGTCCTCTTCCCCGGGGAAATGATCTTCCAGCACTGCGTCCAGGCCTTCCACTTTGGCATCTTCGTAGACACCTGCCTCGCTGGTATCCAACTCGGCAGTAAAGCGAATCTTACCGCAGGGGCATTTGCCGGAGGAGCCGTAGCGGTGCTCGTGGTCCACCTGCAGCATACCATCCGTCAGCGGAAGGGCTTCCAGTTGGGCGATGGTGGGGTTGCGGCCTTCGATGATAAAGGTTTCGCCGCAGCCGCACAGGATGCAGCTTCTGCGGGTGGAGTCCAGCGAAGATTCGTCATCGCGGGGATAATTCACTGTGTGAGCGCTATGGCTACTGCACATGTGGTATTCCTTATCCCGGAAAGAAACGAAAGTGCCGTAATATCCGTCATCAGCGACGTAGATAAAGCAAGCTTCGCCATAGGTTTGGATCGCGCCGTCATCGGAAAGCACATAGGAATAGTCCGGATTGCTGTGCTTATACAAGGTCAGCACGATGGATACGCCGTCTGAACCTTTGCTAAACCGGTAATAGTAGTCATCAGGATTGTTCACTACGTCGGGAACCAAAGTATCGATCTGCTCTCCGTGGATTCCGGAGTAAACGTAATCGAAATAGTTAAGCTGTTGCATATAGCCGATGGTGGTAGAGGTAGTACGGTAGCAATCCACCATGTTCTCAAAGGGGATATCCATATCAAAAATGCTGTAGGTAGCAACTTCTTCCTCTTCAGCAAGCGCCGCAGTGGGCAGCAGGCTTATCAGCATAACTGCTGCCAGCAGGAAGGATATCAGTTTCTTCATAGCTGCCCCTCCTTACTGCGTGGCCGTGTCTGCCACGGCAATGGTAAAGGTCAGGGTGTCGCTGTAATCACCGGCATAGGCGGCTTTTTCCGGGGTAAAGGTCAGGTTGACTGTTGCCGCTTGCTCTGCGGCGGCAGGCTGCTCCAAAACCACGGAGCCCATAGCCAGTGTGTTGGTGCCGTCAGAAATGGTGTAGCCCACATAGGCGTCTGCACCCTTTAATTTCAGACGGAAGCCGTTATAATAGTTTGCCGAGTCTGCAATGGAGATGACCACCTTTTGGCCTTCCTCCAGAACAGGGGCGGCATCGATAGACAATGATGCGCTATTGCCGGACACAGTTGCCGGTATGGTCACTGTATAGTTGGCATTTACGGTATAGCTCATGGTGGTATCGCCGCCATCGGTTGCCGCTGCCGTAATGCCTAAGGGGCACAGTAACGCAAGCACCAATACAAGTGCTGTCAATCGCTTCATAGCATCATCCTCCTTACTTATGTTTTATTTTGCGGGGTGCTCCCCTCCTCCCGGAGGGGAGCTTTGGTTTGCCAAGTTTTAATAGAATTCCACCTGAATGACCACATTCTTGCACTCGAAATCATCCGCACCGGCGCCGCTGCCCTTCATTTCAATGTGTACATGGTGGAATGCCTGGTCGATGGTGGGATAGTAAACAACGCTGTAGGCCGCAGAGTCCTTGCCGACACCGCCGGTATTGAGGGTTTCTACCCAAAGATTCGTTACGCTGTGGTTTGCATCGGAGCAGACACTCAGATTCACATCTTGATAGCCATCATTGAGTTCGTTGATGGTGAAGGACCAGGTAACCTTGGCTTTGGTCAAGCCCATTGCCTTCAGCTTATCCACTCTCACCTGATCGCTCATATTGTAGATCAGTTTGGTGGTGCTGTCGTCATTCACGGTTGCAACCACGCCGGAATTGCTGTAGGTGTAGGTGGTATCCAGCCAGATGGCGTATAATGTCACATTGCCGCTGGTGGCAAGGTTGGTTACAGAAGTGCTGTTCAGGTAACTGGGATCGGATGCGCTGGGATTGGTGCTCCAACCCCAGAAGATGTAGCCACCGCTGCGGCTGAAGGCATTTGCTCTCAGGTTAGCCGCCTGATCATAAGTATGGGTAGTAGCAGCCATAGAGCCGGTGCCGCCGTTGGCATTGTAGCTAACCGTGTAGGTATTTGCCTGCCAGACGGGGTACAGGGTAACAGTTCCGCCGCTTGTGGTGGTCAGGTTGCTGACGCTCTGCTGGTTGGTGTACACCTTGCTGCCGCCTGCGGTAGTGGACCAGCCGACGAAGGTGTAGCCGGTCTTGGTAAAGCCGTTGGCAGTCAGGTTTGCAGCCTTATCATAGGTCATCGTCATGGAAGCGGTGGTGCCGCCTGCATTGGTGCCATAAAGCTGGAACTTGATGGTGTAGGTGTTGGCCTTCCAAATGGGATAGAAAGTAACGCTGCCGCCATCGGTTGCCGTCAGATTCTTCACAGGTGTGCCGGCGGTGTAGTCCACTGTGCCATCCTTGGCTGTGGACCAGCCCAGGAAGGTATAGCCGGGTCTTGTGAAGGTATTGGCTGCCAGGGTGTAATTGACATCGTAGGTCACTGTGCCGGATGCCGGTGCTGTACCGGTGGCATTGGCTCCATCGATGGCATAAGTGACGGTGTAAGTGTTGGCTTTCCAGATGGGGTAGTAGATCGCCACGCCATCTTGCATGCCGTTGAGCATCCATACCTCCTTACCGGGCACATACAGTGGCTCGCTGGCTGTCTTGTCATAGTGCCAGCCCAGGAAGGTATAGCCGATCTTTGTGAAGGTATTCTCCGGCATAAAGGTGTGCTCACTGAACAGAACGGTCTGCTTTGCAGGGCCGGTGCCGGTGGTGGCATCGCTGTCAGCAAAGAAGTAGATGGTGTAACTGTTTTCTGTCCACTTGGCGGTCAGGGTAATGTCTTTGCGGATCGTATTCTCGAAAGGTACGGTGCAGGCCGCATCCTCGTACCAGCCTTCAAAGGTATAGCCTGTGTGGCTGGGTGCGGGCGGTGTAATGGCAGCACCGTAACGGCCGGTAATGGAAGTGTCGGTGCCGGACTTAGCATCCACAAACTGCACGGTGTAGCTGTTACGGGAGTAGTAGTAATCCACAACGGTAGAGCCGTCGGCTGCAATGGAAACCGTCTGAAGCTGGGGTGCAGCGAAGCCGGTATAATCCGGCAGAATCGCCGCAGTCAGCTGAGAGTCAGCCTCGGCTGTCAGGTGCTCTACCTTGTAAAGGGTATACTCATCATCCAGAATATCCTGCAGGTAGTGGTTGACAGTGTAGTTGACCATGCCGGCTTCCCACTTGGCGTAGAGGGTAGTATCCTGGGTGGGCATCATGCCGCCAAAGGGGGTGGTCAGCGCTTCGTCCAGATACCAGCCGGCAAAGCCGTAGCCGACCATAGTGGTGGCGGGTGTAGGCACAGTAGCACCGTGGCGGTATTCAGCCGATGCGCAGGGTGTACCCTGGCCGGTAACGAAGTGCAGGTTATAATGGGCCCGGTCATAATAGACCTTCAGAATTAGCGATCCGTCGGCTTCGATCACACCTTCCGGCAATGTGCCGCTGAGTGCATAGTGGGCAAAGTCGTGCTGGGTGGCAGTGACAGCAGAGTTGGTCTTGCCGTAACCGATCTCGATCAGACCCAACTGGTACAGATCGTCGTCTGCATCCTGCAGGTAATGCTCGACGCGGTAAGGAATGTTGTCTGCTTCTGCCCACTTTGCGGTGTAGGAACGGTTTTCCGCAGGCATATTTGCAGGCAAGCCGATCCAATACTGGAAGTCATAGCCCTGCTTGCTCACCGCAGGTCCAGCAACCGGTGCGCCGTACAGGTAATCCTTTTGGATGGCTTCCTTGCCGTTATCGGGCTGGAAGGTAATGGTGTAGGTGTTTCTTGTATAGTAGTAACGGATGGTAGCATTGCCATCAGCGGTGACGACGATGCTCTGCTGACTGGGAGCGGTGAAGCCTGCAATGTCACGGACGGGGCCGGTCACAGTTGCTTCTGTCATGCCCTCCAGCGTATCTGTTGCTGCCAGGGTATAGCTTGCGCCGGACAGATCCTGGGTGTAATGCTCCACCTTGTAGGTGTTCATCGCCGGGGTCCACTTTGCATACAGCTGAATATCCTCAGCAGGCTGGGTCTCCGGGATCTCGTAGCTTTCGGTCAAGTTTTCATCCCTATACCAGCCGGCAAAGGTGTAGCCCTGGCGAACAGGATCGGCAGGCTTTTCAATTTCGTCCTTATAGCCGCCGGAGATGGTGTTGACCATACTGCCGCCGGTGGAATCAAAGGCAATGTAGTAGCCGTCTCTGTAGCAGTCCCAGTGCAGCTGTAACTTGCGCTGCATAGGCTCTACCGTAAAGGTCAGCGGATCTGCGATATAGGTGATGATCATTTCACCGTTTTCTTCCTCGCTGCCATTCTTTGGCGTGACGGTAATCTTCTTCGTCTCGGGATCAAAGGTAAATGCATCGTTGGTGATTTCGATGGTGAATTTTTCGCCTATATTGCAATTGTCTATGAAGTACTCGCCGTCATTCAGGCCTTCCTTCATGTCCATATAGTACATGGTGAATATCTCGTCGGGCAGTGCGATGGTTTTATTCTGCCGTTTTAGTTTCACCGGTTCCAGTTCATGTTGGGCGTAGGTGAAATCTACATAGTTGTTGATAGCACCTGCAGACAGAAGTCCCCATTCTTTCTCATACAGTGTGGGGTTATAGGAGAATGTACCCACCAGCACCTGGGCCTCAAAAGCGATCTCCAGATAGATACCGAATTCCAGGTACATCGCTCCGGAGAATTCCGTTTCTCTTCCCAGGCCGTCAGTGTACTGATGTCTGTAATATAAGTAGCCCCAAACCCTTAGGTATGCGCCTACATCTACACTCAGACCGACGCTTGCCAGCTCTGTAGCGATCAAGCCTACCTTCAGTTCTAACTGAATGCCGGCACGCAAGCCCATGGTACCCATGGCACACAGACTCAGCTCATAATGCTCCGGTACCAGGGTAATGGTGTCGCTGGTGACATCCATGCCCTTGATTTGCAGGGAGAAGGTATAGCGCTTGGCGTTCTCATACCAGAAGTCTGCGCCCAGGAACAGATTCAGATTGGCGCCCACAACGAAATTCGCGCCGACGCTGATCTCGATCACATAGATCACGCGGAATTTCTGCTCGTAGATTTCCTGTTCAAACAGGGTGACCCAATCGGATTCCTGCTCCAGCATGGCCGCATACTTTTCACCTAGGGTCTTGGCAACGGAATCACTGGCGTCGTCTTCACTGAGGATGTAGTCACCCAAGGGCTCCTTGCCCTTTTCCAGCATTTCCTTGATCTTCTTGCCGAACTTCTCAACATCCTCCCATTCCTTATCGGTCTCCTCGTCCTCCTTGGACAGCACGGAAACATCGATGCCGATGCCGGAGAAGTTATACATATCGGTGGATGCGCTCACCTTATAGTCGGCGATATAGGGAATAAATCCAGCCCACTCCCACACAGCTTCGCCGTCCACATTGATGGTGATGCGGTTTTCCTGCTCAAACTGGCCCGTCAAGGTGATCTCCAGTTTGCCGTTTTCACTGGTCTTTACATTGATCTTCAGACTAACCTCCAGCACTAGCCGGACACCCTTAAGGTCCTCAAAGTGCTGCAGATCTGTCATGATTCTGGCTTTGATCTCCAGGTCTTCCACGCTGACCTTGCCTTCATCGGCAGGCATTGCTGCATCATCCAGCGCCATAGTTCTTGCCATCATAGGCAGTGCGGAAAAATCCACATCCTCTATGGAGATGGGGCCGCCTGCCATCTGTGCAAAGTCATCGGTAGAAATAGCTGCTGCTGCCAAATAATAGGCAGCCTCCTCAGCAAAGCCGCTTTCAATGGCCTGCTGTTCAATGGATTCTTCCAGCGCAGCCTTCTCTTCCTCAGAAACCAGATCTTCACCATCCACATCGTGAGAAGTGTAGGTGTCCATGGTTGCCAGCATTTCCTCAATGGAAACGATCTGGTAAGCGATCACATATACATCACCCAGATGGGATACCGCAGTGATCTTGCCGTAATTGCTGATTTGTCCGTTGTCCAGACTTCCGGTATAAAAGGCAACAAAGTCGCCGGGTTCGATCTCGGTGTTCTCGTCCAAATTCATTTGGGCGTAAGCTTCATCGGAATAGTCCACCACAGTTGCAGGAACAGTAATGGAATTATTGGCTGCGTCCCCATCCGTATCTGCGTTTTCCGGAATCGGCAGCACATCGGGAGTAAACAGCACATCGGTAGCGCTTGCGCCACGGTATGTATAGTTGTTGCCATCTACAGCAGTGATCTCAATATAAGAAATGCTGTCATCCACCGCAATGGCATCCAGATTCAGCTGGCCTTCGTATACACCAACCATATCGCCGACCTTAAAGGTCTTGGCGGTGCAGGTGAATGTACCAACGGTATATTTGCCTTCTTCGGTTTTAGCACCGTCCGGGCCCACTGTGATCACACTGATAGACAGCTCGGAAGCCGGCTTTCCGTTTACAGTAAGGTTACTGATGTCAGTAATGGGCAGATACTGCATATCATCATCAACCGTTACATTCTGGACTTCTTCCTTATAGATCGTAAAACTGTACTCACGAACGGAAGCGTCCTGTCCGGCAAAGTTCAGTCGGTTGTCATTCAGTGTCAGCTTATAGGATGCACCGGGCTCAAAGCCGCCTGTGCCGGAAACGGTAAAGCTGGTTCCACTGCCGGTGACAGTGATAAAATCAGTGCTTTCCACCTCGTTTAGATTTTTGGCAGTGATCAGGCTCTTGACAGTAGCTGCATCCATCGGCTGCAATGTCGTGATGGTAACAGAAAAGTCTTTGCTCTGATCCAACGCGCTGGCAACCACATCCGCCTCGGTCTGCTCCAGCTCACCAACTTTTTGATATTTGGCATACAGGGTGAAATCACTAAGCAGCACATCCTCGCTATCGACCATGTGGGTCAGCGCTTCATCGTAGCACCATGCGATAAATACATAGTCGTCCTTTTCAGGAACGGGCAGACCTGTCATCTTAGAGCCTGCACGCAGGTGGAGTGCTTCCACCTGGCTGCCGCCGTTTGTAACAAAACTCAGGGTATGCTCCGCACCTACAAAGCTGGTACGGAAGGTCAGTTTGTCGGTGTATTCACCGGCATATTTGCCATCTTGCTCCAGATCGTAATACAGCGTCTGAGTGCCGGACTGGGTAAACACGGCAATCTCATCGCCGCTTTCCAGTTTGCCACCCTCAGCCTGTGTGGATAGTTTGTAAGGAATCTCGTGGTTTCCGTTTTTCAGCACCCAATTGTTTTCCGACTCCACGGCGATATTCACATGGTCGCCGGTATAGAAGCCTTCACAGGTCATCCCTACGGAGAAGTTATCATCCGTCATCACAACCGATTCAGGGATGGTAATATAGTAGAACATCTCGTCCCACTTGGCGTAGAGCACCACATCCCCGGCTACTTCCTCGCCAATTACGGTTATGGGATCGCCGGTCAGTTCCTCGTTGTCATACCAGCCTGCAAACACATAGCCATAACGCACGATATCCGCCTTGCCGGGAAGCATGGTTTGTGTTCCGGGAATAAAGGTTTCCGGAACGGTACTGCCAGCTACAAAACCGCCTTCCTCGGGACGCATATTCTTAATGTATGTAATTGCGTAACTTTCCGCGGTCTGCTGCTCCCGCTGCGGGTCTGTTTGTGTATCCACAGCAAATACCTGCGCTGGGATCAACGAAACGATACTGCACAGTACCAGCAGCATCGCGATCAATCGTTTCATCCTTTTCACTCCTTTCTTTCTACTTGTTCCACCGGGTAATAACAAGTTCCCTTTTCGGGCAGCTTGTCGTTGCGCAGATCAAAGCCTGCATACTTGCAGAACCAACAAATGGGTTCTATGGCAAGGAGGCTCTTTCTTCCTGCAAAGCATGGACAGGTTGTAACCCGGGTGATCTCCTGTCCGCTTTTGCTCAGGTTCTCTTTTTTCATTACTTCACCTTATTTCACGATCAAAACAGTTTCTACATTTGCTCCGTTCATTGCTGAACCATCTTCCAAAGAGGTGGTGGAAATTTTAATGGTCGCCTCATACTGGCCTGCAGAGAGTGCTCTTGCCATGGTGATCTCTGTGATTGCCTTACCGGGAGGCACCAGCTTAGACTTATACAGGCTCTCGCCGGTCTCCTTCAGCACGATCTCAAATGTAAAGTAGCAGGGGTTACCTTCGGGATTTAAGAGAGCTACATTCACTGTTTTTTGATCTTTAGGGAGCGTAATGGAAGGATAGCCGGGAATCTTAATGCCCACAGCGGGTGCATCGTCGGTCTTGTCCGGCAAGGTCTGTCCATTCCAATCTCCCGCATTTTCGTCAATATCCAGTTCTCCCGTAGGAGTTACAACAGGTACATGTGGTGCTCCACTGCCAAACCATGTGTTCCATCCAAGTGCCAATGCTACGACTCCCGCAATCAGCAGCAACAAAACGACCAAAGCAATGATTAAGGTCTTCTTGCTGATAACAATTTGTGCATCATTTTTGCTCATAATATTTCCCTCCATGGAGTTATTTTTTCACACTGTAATGATACAGCAAACGCCTGTCTTAAACGCAAAAATGTCGTGAAGTGCCCTTTTTTTGTCGTGAAGTTGATAACTGATCTCGAAATAACAAAAATCCCTGCCGCGTAGGCAGGGATTTTTCAGTCTTGCTATTCAATTACTCATCCATAATGACTGTACAGCTAAACATACCGTCAGATGCTGAAAAACGGCAGGAGCCGCTATACTTTTCCGCAGTAGAGATAACGCTATGGACACCGATACCTTGTAAGTATTCCGGCATCTCCTCAAATTTAAAGGATTCACTGCAGGTATTCTCACAAGAGATTACCAACCGGCCCGACTTGTGTTTAATAGAAACCGTAATACTTGGACTTTCCGCTTTACTTTCCAACGCTCCGTGAAGAGCGTTTTCCAGAATATTGGCAACCACAGTCACCAGAGCAGGCGATGGCACGGAAATATCCGGTTTTGCAGCTGCACGAATTTCCATCGTGATATTCTGGCTTTCTGCTTTTTGATAAAAGACCTTCAATACATTATTGATGGTTTCGTTTTCGCAAAAACGACCTGTGGTGGTTGTTTCCAAGCTCTCGCTTTGGGTGTTGAGATAGTCTACGATTTTATCGGCCTCTCCCGTTTTTGCCAGGGTCATAAGCGCTTGATAATGAAAACGCATATCGTGTCGGTTTTGGCGCATAAGCTCTGCTTCTTTTTCCTGGGCATCCACCTGTGCCTGCAATAGCTCAGTATGCAATGTTTTTTGCTTTTCACGGGAGAGTTCTTCGATGTTCTTCATGCTGTTGAATATGGCAATATAGGTAACGCAGAAAGCAAGCATCGTAAGCAAGAATACAATACTTTCCTCCGTACTCATCGGCTGCATCATAGTAACCAAGGTCTGTCCAACGATCAGCGCCCAAAAGCTGAGCACCACGCCATAAAACTTACCCCAACCTTTACGGATATACATTGCCACTTTTTTGAAAGACGGCAACAACAACCTATACAGAATAATCTGCATAATTGCCATAAGAATAATGGCGACTACAATCTTGACCGCCATACTGCCGACGGCCTGATCCAACATATTAAACAGCGTACTGAAACAGGTGTAGGTTGTGGCGTAACTAAAAAACAGGAAACCCTTTTCAACCGTACGACCTGTGGTAGTAATAAAAAACAAACCCAAGTGAAGCGCAAAGGAAATAAAGTAGTTCACAGGCGGCAGATCCGGTGGTAGCACCAAAAAGACAACGCCGTAGATCAGCCAGATGGCGGCTGTGCTGATTTTATTAAAACGTGGCTTGGCAAAAAACAACGAGGCGCCTATATGGGACAGCACTGTAAGTGTCAAAAAAAGAATATGTTGCACTTAAAAGCACCTCCTAATCGAAATAGTCAAAGAACGCTTTTCGCAAGCCTGCCAGCACTGTATGGGGCAGACTAAGCTGCACGCCATCTTTAAATACCGCACCATTCTGGCTCACTTTGCTGATATGGTTAAGATTTATAATATGCGCTCTGCCGCAACGATAAAAACAATCAAATTCGGAAAGCTGTTTATAAAGCTCCGTGCCGCTGATACGGATAAGCAATCTTTCTCCGTTTGCCAAATATAATCGCTGATATTTGTCTTCCGCCTCGCAGTACAGGATTTTGGATATGGAGATACTCCGGTATTCATTATCCACTTTCAAAACAATACTGTCATCTTTGTGGGAAGTGATGCTCTGCATCGCTTTGTCCATACCCACACAAAAACTGTCTTTTGTATAGGGTTTCAGCAGATAATGGGTAGCATCCACACCGAAGGCTTGCAAAGCGTGATCGGTGGAGGAGGTCAGAAAAATAATAGGACTCTTGACCCCGCGACTGCGAAGCTCCGTGGCGATACTCATACCCGTAATACCGGGCATATAAATATCCAGCAGATAAATATCGTATATCGTGCCTTTCTCGGTCATATCAACAAGCTCTGACGGAACATCGAAAACATCCACTTGGAACGGCACAGCCTTGTCTTCCATATACTGATTCAGCATACGCTCCGCAGAATCCCGGAACTCTTTTTCATCGTCACATATGGCAATTCTAATCATCACGACACCTTCTTTCTCTCCCGTTTTATGCATCGATATAGTTTGGTGTGTTGTATTATATCACCAATTTGATTAAATTTCCACGTGTTTTGATGATTTTACAAAACTTTCGAACTGTACGCAATTAATATCATTCCCGAACCTGATTTTTATACTGGTAATTGAACACTCTTTGCCATACGGAAGATATCCCCTTCGGCAATGGCTTCTGCACTATACTCAATTACGCAACTGATCTCAGGGGAGATAGTCCAGCAGAGATAGGAACGCTCGCCTATTTCGCACCGGAATGCGTCATACGCATCTACCTTGCAGTCCTCTCTGTTTTTGATTTGGGTAAAATCGATCACCATACCGATGGCATCCGTATTCAGCCCGGTATTCTCCCTATACTCATCTTCAATATAGGTAGTCTGGCAGCAGTAATAGACGATGCTGTTACCTTCAGAATCAGTATAGGTAAATGGCGTTACTTTTGAGATAGATTGACATTCGTATTCTTCATCCACTTCTTTAAGAGCGTTTTCCATTTTGTAAATCTGCTCAGCAATCTTCCAGTTAGGGTCAGTCTGGTGGTTTCGCACTTCAATCCAGCGACAAATACCCAGAATGACCAACACAAGCAAGACAACGATTCCGGTACACCATAGTAATTTCTTCTTTATAGATTTGTACTCTTCTCCTCTGCAATGTTTGTAATTTGAATAAATCCCTTTTTCTCTCTTCGTTGGGCATACTCTAGTATATTTCTCGAATTGCTTGCTCCGTGACGCACATAGCAGACCAGCCAATCGCAGGCATCTACCATAAGCTGGTTTGCTTTTACGATTGCAAATGGTCTTGGTGTCTTTTCTAAGCCTTCCGGATAATATGTTCCATCATAACCTGGCGGTTTCTCGATAGGACGCTCCGCAGGATGATATGGCAGCACCAGCATTAGCGTGATGTCCGGGTGCCGCTTTTTCGCTCTCTTTACAGCAGTAGCTGCTTTTTGATCAACGCCGCCATATCCACCCACATAGAAATAACGAACATTTTCTTCGGTAACAAGCCGATCAATCTCCAATTCCAGTCTGGGGAGCAAGTTCTCATTGGCCTCCCGATGGCCTATAAAGAAACAAGAATTCATCACAATCCCTCTTCATATCTGTAAAATCGCACAAGTGGACCTGTTTCAGTCCCATTGTATCACAATAAATTCATAAAATAAACCCAGATGGACCAATTTAAGTCCTAAGGAAGGGTTGACTTTATGGAACAGAAGGTTAAGCAAGATATGAAGATCGGCGAAAATATCCGTAAAATCAGAAAAGCACAAGGTCTTGGACAAACAGACTTAGTCAGAATGCTGCAGATTGATGGATGCGATATGACAAGAGAATGCCTTGTTAAAATTGAACGCTGCACGCAGCATATTCAAGCCAGTCAGCTCCACGCCATTCGCAAAGCTTTAAACACATCTTACGACGCACTGATAGATGGTGTTGATGAAAGCAAATAATAGTTAAGAGGATGCCGTCGTTATTGACAGCATCCTCTTTGTTATCTTTATTCTGTTATTCGATAATCGCTTTGATCTGAGCATTTATAATAGCACTCAGAGCCTCCAGTCGCTCCTGAGGGGCTTCAATATGGGTGTGCTGGACAAACCGGAAGCCTTGCAGGTTTTTCAGATCAGAACGGATCTCCGGCGTCAAAAGCCCTCGAGCCGTCACTAGGAAATCCTTACCGATCATCGGCTTGCATTTCTGCAGATACCAATCAGGATTCTCCAATTGTCCCTGATCAAGATCCGGGAACAAGCTCCGGTTATTATCGAACACCGGGCACATAGAGATCGGCTCCATCGTATCCGTGTTGAACAGAACACCAAAATTTCCGTAATGGCGGTCAGGGTTGTAGGTCAGCGCGTCCAGTATACACATCCGCCGGAAAGCATCACCACTGCCAAGCTCCTCGAAATAGCGGAGCATAGCAGGAATTGTGCGATCCTCAGCAAAGATGCCTGCCGCCTTGGCGAGGCCAAGGTTTTCGTTAGTAAACAGCTTACATTTACTGATCAACTTTCCACGGTAGAAATCCAAATCGTAATCCACATAGCTGGGGCAAAGATGTGCCGCTAACTGAGATGCCAGGAACTCAGACAAGGGTTCAACCTCATAACGACTACTACCGGTCTTGTACAGATAGATACCATCCTCTTCCCGGATCCAGCACTTGGCATAGTTGCCGTCTGTGCCAAACTCAGGTGAAGTGGTAGAGAGTTCACTGCTGCTGGCAGATCCGTCGAAGGCGGCCTCACTGATCAGCTGGTCAAACTCATTCCGGTATAGGGAGACTTGATCCCAAGAAATGTCCCGGTCTGCTCTCTTTACCCAGAAGGTATCATTCAGGGAAACTGCGTGGGTCACATTGATAAAGCCTTCCAGATCATCACAGCCAAAGCGCTCTAACAGGCGCTGGATATGCTCACGATGCTTAGGCGCTTTCCGGCGCTCCAAGAATCCGGTCAGTGTCTTATAGCCAATAGGGCGGTATTCCACGAACCATTGATACTCCTGGAAAGTCGGCTCGTCATACTCATTTCGGATGCACAGGAAGGAAAGCACCTGGCAATCTTTGTTCATCAGGATATATTCGGTTTTCTTCTGAAAAACTGACATTTGCCCTCCTCCTTTGCTTTGTTTGCTTATAGTATAGCAAAGATCCGAAAGGATATCAAGTAGGCCGAAATCATCTTTTAATCTCTCGCTCTTACCCATAAAAAACATAAATGTAGTACCAGTCTCCCATATCATCTGTATGACTGTATTCAACCGCACAATTTACTCGAACCAAACCAAAAATACTTTCAATCAAGGTTGGTGAATAACTCTCAGAGAACCGACTGTTTAATTGATTCTTGGTGGCAGATACCAAATCCTTTGCTACAGCAGTGCCGATTTCATTGGTTGAGATGGGTCTGTAATCCGGGCAATAGTATCCGGAATTGCTTTTGTTCAAACTATTGTCCACCACAAAGCCAAGAGAAGCCGCATAGGAATTTGCCTCAGCAGCAATTTGAGAAGCATCCACTATTTCTTTGGGTTGGTCCGCTTCTTCCATCTCCGGCTCAGCAGGCTGTGTTGGTGTTGTCTCCGGAGGTAGGGTCTGTGTTGGCTTTGTTTCCTCGGTTGGCTCTGTGGGAGTGGTTGGAGTTTCAGTTGCCTGCTGGGGTGATTGAGTTTCCGCAGAATCAGTCTCATCCACAGATCCAGCCGGCCGGGTCACTTCAGCACTATCTTCAGTTGAGTCTGGCACAGTGGATGTAGGCAATGTCGGATCTGATGTCACCGGGCGTGATATGGTGCCTTCCAGGGAGTCGGTAGGATCAGTCTGGGAGAGCCAATCTTCAGAGGGCTCGCTCAGATGAGAATCAAGGGTATTCGTCGTATCATGATCCGGATCCGGGGTGGTACATCCACTCAACACGAAACCCAGAATCAATGCAATGATTAAAAATTTACGCATAATATTTCTTCCTTTCTTTATTCAATCAAGCTGGGGCTATTAAGCTCCAGCGCGTTTTCCACAGCGTCCATTGTGACAGTGGCATATTCTGCCAAGTCACCAAAAAATTCCTGCACAAAAGCCAACTGCTCGGGATAGCAAATAACCTGGTGTCCGCTAACGGTGCCGCTTGGTAACATACCCTCTTTTCGCATTAGAATTGTATCTCGAAAATTAAACAGATTTCGAATATCCCCATCCAAAAAGCAGTATGTATCTATCCCGTCCACAAACACATTGAACGATAGACAGCCCCAAGATGTTGTGCATTGTTTCGGCTCAAACAAGGAATACAGTAGTTTCTCCTGCCAATTAACCGAAGTCACCAATCGGAGAAGCCGCGTACCAAAATCATCCATAGGAATAAAGAGGATCTGGTTATAGGTTCGAAAGAGGCCATAGTCCAGTTTCTTGGTTTCCTTGAGTTCACGAAGCAATTCCAACGCCACATCATAACTTTCGCCAAACATAAGCGACGAACGATAGAATGGATGATCATTGTGGCTCAACGCATAGAACATAGTTTCCATACGCCATATCACTTTGCTTTCACCCTCTCCCATCCATCTGGGCACTTCATCCCGGAGATTATAAACCGCATAAGCTCCACCGGAAAAAGTGAGAATACCAGCAAGACGGGTATAGCGGATCTTATTCATTTCTTCCTTATATGCCCGTTTTACCTCTCTGGCAAAATAGAAAAACGGATTGGCGCATCGAAGTTCTTTTATATCGTCCTCCAGCATATCTGGTGTATCCAGAGGATTTACCTCAATACCCGCCTTTAAGCACATTACTGCCGCTTCGGCCAGTAAGTGGTTTCTGTTTATATGACGGGCATTCCCAGAGAAGTTGTGGTTATCGTACTCCTCCATATAAAGCTCGTACATATCCTCATCCCACCACTTGAGCATGGGTAGAGCACTCTTATGGAAACGGACGGTCTTTCGATTGCCCCTCCCACACACATTCAGAAGGCGGCAAGTAAAGCGCTCATCTCGATCCGGAAAGCGAAACTCCTGAACTTGAGTGAGCTTGTGGATCAGGTCTTTATAGGACCGGACGGAGCCTAAGAGTCTCAGTGCGGACATTGGGAATTCCCCCACGAAGGGCAGTATTGAAAGCAGTGTGAGGACATGACTGCCCGGTCTGATTGTGATCATATTTCTACCTCCATAGTAATCGTTTGTATTCAGGCACTGAGACTCGCCTCCTGGCCTAAATCCAGTGCTGAAGGGGTGTTAAAAAACCGTTGCGGCACAAGGGTTTTTCGGTTTTTGATTTATACGTCAGAGCAACATACGTAAAAATGCACTTTTTTACGATCCTTTTTCGGCCGTTTCCTGCATTTTGACCTTATTTGATTTCCGTATGTTTTTCTCCTGTGCAAGCCATACTCCAAACGCATTTCTGGGAACGATAAACACCTCTGTGGACTCTTCATCGCCGACTACGCTGCAGTAATAATGCCGGCATTCAAAGGGTGTATCATCCAGCAAAAAGAACATAGCCACGGCATCCACCACAGTGTTGAGTTCGATGTTGTCATGGTCTCGGTACTCCCGTTCCGGACGGTTGCTGTCATAGGTGTGCCGGAAGATCATCACACAGTCCCGGTAACGAATAGGTGGTCTTTCCCTGGCAAAGGAAGCCAAAGCCGGGTACAGGAAACCACGCAAATAGCTGCGGGGAGACTTCTCTTTTCTGGGGAGCAGGATGGGCATACGAAGATAAAACCAGCCTTCTTCTGTGAGCCTGATCTCTACCGGGACAGACTCTGAGATTGCCGCCTGGGTTGCTCTTTCTGCCCGTGGATGGCAAGTATGAGCAGGTAGAGCTCTGGTCTTCAACGCAACTCCTTCTGAGATCTTTGCTGCAGTAACGGACAGTTGCAGAGCGTTTTCCAGATCCCGGCACTCACTGATGCCGTGAAGCGCCTTTAAAAGCTTCTCAGTCTCCTGGATGGCGCTATCCAGTTGCAAACGAAAATACGATTTCTCCGTCATACGGATTCCCCCTGTCTAAGTCAAAAAATGCATTTAGGTCTCCAAGTGCGTACTGTTTCTCTGTTTTCGGTTTAGGTTGTCCCTTATAATTACTACCCCAGGCATTAATACAGTTCCTACTATGCTTACAGTTCCTACCAGAGAAAATTACGCGCGCGTTATATAGGGCAGAAAGTGCAACGCTAATTCCAGACTCATTCTGAATAGGCGCATTCTCCCCAGACTGGTTTTGTTCACGCTCCTCCAGAGCCTTGATAATACGACGGCTCTTCCAGGCAGTATAGCGGTTGCCTCTTTCATTGACCGTACCTGCGGTATGCGTATTTTGGGCGGGAATGAGTATTTTGCGGAAAATACTCATAACGGTTTCTTCTTCCGGCATTTGAATCTCATCGCAGGTAGGATAGAATCGGCTATAAATCACACAACCATAGGAATTAGGCAAACGGTAAAGCTGGAAATAAGTAGCATTATTTCTGAAGAAACGCCATACCTTGGTCTTCTCCCAGCCCCAGCGCTTACCCAAGGTCTCCAGAGTCAACATAGAGCCATACTTGCCATACTGGATCACAGGCGAAAGGAAAGAAAATGCATTTCCATAATCACGGAACACAGTGTGGCACCACAGATCCAACCAGGCATCCGCTTCATCGAACTTGTAGTTCATCTCAGCAAGACGCTCGGTGATATCTCTGGGCATGCAAACGAACCCGTATCCGGGCGTAGCATATACAGCACCATCCATGCATTCCTCACCTGTGTACTCCATCACCCAATCGGTGATTTGGTAAGTCAACAGTTTGGTCTCCTGATCCAGTGTGTAAGTCAGGTATCCCAATGCCTTCAGATGATCCAATATCTGAAAGGCCTTTGCTCGGCTTCTGACACCCAGAATGGCTTTTACACCCACAATGCCGCCAGCCCACATTCCGGGCTCTACAGAGTTCTTATGGCCGCAGTAGGTGCCGATTCCCTTGCGGAAGGCAGCACTCTCGGCAAGCTTCAGCCAATAGCCCAGCCGTCCTTTCAGTTCAGGCATCTCTTTCCGGGGTAATTTGACCCACTTGTACTTCCGTAAACATTTCATTGCAATTTCTCCTTTCTCGTGATATAAAAATAGCAGCTCCTGTAGTGTACAAGAGCTGCTTTATAGGGTCGCGTTTTGCATGTGGCGACGGTCGAGGTTTTATATGTTTTGCTAACAATTTGCTAACAGGACTGTTTTGGACTATATGAAACGGCTGATATCTGCTAACACGACCTGGATTAAAAAGTTTGGAATTTCCTAGGGATTTTGTACTATCTGACACTATTTGAAACGATTATAATTAGAAAAACGGGATAATCGTTTCTCCTAAGCGGAAGGTCGCGCGTTCGAATCGCGCCGGGTGTGCCAAAGGTCCCCCCACTTTCCTTGCGGAAGTGGGGGGGATCTTTTAACAGCCAAGCGATTCAAACAATCAAATGCAACGCGGACGAGCGTTGCCGCCGACAGCTCGATGGAGGCGAACATTTATTTTCCCATAGCGAAAATGCCATGAATCGCGCCGGGTGTGCCAAAAGCGGCAAAATCGATTTGCCTAAGATAAAAACACGCTCCTCCTGAAACGACAAAATAATGGTAGGCACGAAAGTGCCTACCATTATTTTATTGCTCTATCTTACGCACATGGTGGTTTGTTGCTTTTACACCCTCTCCGTCAGCCAGTTCAGCTGACACCTCTCCCAAAGGGAGAGGCAAGGCTTTGTTTATCCCCATTGTTCCTTGATCTTTTCCAGTATCTCAATGCCGGAAACGGACAGCGCCTCCGTCACCACAGGGCTGGTGAGCTTGCCGTCGCGGATGCATTTGGCAATGTGATTGGCTTCGTAGATCAGCTCGTGCTCGCAGGGATACTCGATAACCTCCGGCTCCTGTCCCAACTTGTGGAAAACCGCTTTGCGGGCCTTCCAGTACTGGGGGATCTCCACATAGCCCCGTGTGCCGCTGATGCGGGCCACATTGTCCAGCACCGCCTGGGTGCTGTTCTTGATAGAAAACAGCACGCCGCATTCCATCTGCCCGGTGAGGACATACTGCCACTCCGTGCCGTCCTCAAAGGCGGATTTCACACCGTGGATTATCTTGATATCGCCAAACAGCCACTGCAGCAGCTGCACCGCATAGATGCCGCTGGACAGAAGCGGACCGCCGCCCAAGGCGCGGTCAAAGAGCCAGGAATTATAACCGGCGGAAAAGCTGTGGCTCAGCTCCACCATATGGATCTTGCCCAGCTCCTTATCCATAATCTTCCGGCGGACCTCCACAATGGCCGGCAGGAACAGCATTTTCTCCGCCTCCATAAAGAAGCGGTTTCTCTCCCGGGCTAAGGCAAACAGCTCCCGGGTATGCTCCGACGCGGTGGTACAGGGTTTTTCGCAGACCACATGCTTTCCCATCTGCAAGGCCAGCTTAGCCAGGGGGTAATGCTGGGCATTGACAGAGGAAATGTAGACGATATTCACATTGGGATCTTCCAAAAGCTCCCGATGGCTGCCGTAGGCCGCGGGGATCTCCCACTCCTGGGCCTTGGCCATTGCCTTCTGCAAAGACCGGGAGGACACCGCCACGATCTCCCCTGCACCGGCAGTGCGCACCGCGGCGATAAAGCGGGGGGCGATGGAGGATGTGCTTAAAATGCCGTAACGCAGCTGCTCCATAGGCTTCTCCTTATTTTTCGGTGATTTTCAGTTTGCTGAGCATCAGGTTGCCGAATTCCGCCTTATTACCGACTGTGCAGACCTCACCAAAGAGGAATAAGCCCAAAGACTCGGTGTCCAGAGGCTTATCCAGCAGACCGGACAGGCCGGCGCAGCCGAAGACGATGGCGTCTTTGTCAGCATAGAATGCCCGCATGGTGTCATAAACCTTTTCATGGGCGATATAGCGCAGCTTCATCTGCTTACATACATCCCGACCGCTTTTGATCTTGCCCTCTGGGCAGGACAGGTGGGCGTTCACATCGTCCAGATCGGACAGGGTCAGATGCTCAAAGTCGGTAGGCGCAAGGCCCAATTCCGCCCGCTTGGCTGCCAAAAATTCCACGGCGGGTATGCCGTCGATAGTCTCCAGGGTGCGGGGATCTGCCGTGGTAATGTCACAAATCTTTAAAACCTCATCGTGAATACACAGGGTCTCAGCGGTGTAGGTATAGCGGTCATCGGTAAACAGCAGCAAAGCCGCCTCGCCGCCACCGGGAATCAGACCCTTGCGGCCGGTTTTCCCATCAATGGCTGCACCGCCGCCCACGATGGGACAATGCAGAATGCTGCACAGTTTTTCCATAAAGGCGTTTTCCCCGCCCACATTGCCGAACACCACAATAGCCGCATAGGTAGGGGTTTTCATTGCCTGCACGCCGGCCAAAATTTCAGCATAAGTACCGGTAAGGGTCACGGATTCCGCGCCGTATTCCCGGCTTACGGTTTTATTCTCATCATTGCCACAGATACCGGCAAGGCCTAAGCTGGCGCAGCCGAAGCCGTCCGCCAGATCCCAGGCGCCGGTGGTGGTAAAGCATAGCTTTGTCATAGTCTATTCCGTCCTTTTGTCAAATATCAGTTCTTCCGGCAATCCACCAGAGATATGGTCTTTACCCCGGCAAGATCGCCCATTGCCTCCAGCGCGCCCCGGTGCTTGGGCTGGAATGCCAGCTCATAAACTGCCTCGGCATAGTCGGCAGTCTTGGTCAGGGCCGTCAGCTTAAATTGCATATGCTCTCTTTTGAGGATTCCCTCTACCCCGTCGGTCACGGCGGTCTCATCCATCCGCACCACCAGCAGATAGCTCTTGGCTGCCTTTTCCAAAAGCAAAAGGCTGATAATGCACAGCGCACCGATAAACAGGCAGCCGATCAGGGTGATGAGATAGAAACCCGCGCCGGCGGTGATACCGGCCGCCACTGCCCAAAACAGAAATGCGGTATCCACAGAATCCTTAATAGCCGTGCGGAAGCGGACGATGGACAGCGCGCCCACCATACCCAGCGACAGCGCCAAGTTGGAGGTAATGGTCAGCACGATCATACCACTGATGGCGGTGATCATCAAAAGGGTCAGGCAGAAGCCGGTGCCCACGGTCACATCTTTTCTGGAATTTTTATAGACCAGCAGGATAAACAGGCCCGCCAAAAGAGAGGTCATCAGTCCCAAAAGGATGTCCGTGGTGGTGACACTGGTGTCAAACCCCTCTAAAACACTGTTTTTAATGGCATCGATAATACTCATAATCCCTCTCCTTTATAGCAATTTCTCTCTGCACAGAGCATATTTGGATACGGACAGCTGCTGGCACGGCACTGCCGTCAGTGTACGCACAAAGGCAGGCAGGTAGCTTCCGTACTTGATCTCCATAATGACCTGCTTGCCCGCCAGCACCGGGATGCCCCCGCAGGACGGGTCAAACAGGGTCTGCAGATCCACCGGCAGCACCCGCAGGTCCGTATCGAAGGTCAGCCGCAGGTCTGTGCCGGGGTAGCAATAGGCATCCCGCCGGTAGCGGACGGTAACGGCAGGCCGCTGGCCGGTGGACCGCAGCTGCACAGCCAGATCGCTGTCAAGCCGGTCCAGGACGGGCAGCTGCTCCCGGGTGATCATAGCCGACTGCTTTTGGGTGAGGATGCCCTCCTTCACCTTTCGCTCCAGGCGAATGACCCTATCGGAAAAATCATAGGTCCGCAGGCGGAATTTGGTATGCCGGGCAAGGCCGTCCTGCTTTTCCAAAAGGGCGGTGTCCATAGGGTCATCGTAATACAGCGAGGTAATGACATAACTGCCGTTTTTGCCGTGGCTGTCCGGGGTGAGGATCTTCTCCGCCCGGGCCTTTAATATGGCATACCGGGCATAGTCGATGATATACTTTTCTTCGTGTCGCTGCATCCCGTCACTCTCCCTTAGGGAAGCCGTAGGCTTCCATCTGCCCGTCGGTCAGGCCGAAATAATCCTGCAGGAACCCGGTGATTTTTGGCGTCCGCAGGGACGGGAATTTCCGCAGATAGTCTACACTTCCCTGCCAATTGGAATAGCTGTAGCCCCAACGGGAGCAGTCCAGCTTCACATCCTCGGCGATCAGCTTTTCCAGTTCATCCGCCCGGGCGCTTACATTCGCCGTAGACCAGATATTTTCGATCTGCCAGGCAAACCGGCGGAGAAAATTCTCCTTGAACTGGGGGTTTTTCAGCAGGGCGTTGATTAGTTCTGTGGACAAGCTTCCGCTGCCGGTGCCGCCGGGGTTTGTGTAATCGGTGACGGTGTTATAGCCCGGAGAAGAAAAGCTCAGGTCTGTATCGAAAAACAGCCAGGTCCACTTGATATCCGGGGTCTTGAAGAATTTGATATTGTCAATGTCCGTGTTGGCAATATACATCTGGGCGATCATAAAGTCGGTGTAATTGTCCACATCCATTTGGGAGCAGACATAGTCATAGTGCTTCTGCTCGGACAGATCGTGGGTGGATGCATACTTCACCAGGGCCGTATACTCCGGCTTGTCGGTGCCGTTGAATGTGGTGATCTGCACATCGGCAACATCGGCATTGTAATTGCCCGCCACATAGTTTTCGTTGGCCTTTTCCCGGATGAAATACACACCCCAGAACTGGCCGTTTAAGTACAGCACCACAGGCCGGTATTTCTGCACCGCCACGGTGGTCTTGTCCGCCACAAGGGATGTCAGCAGCACATCCCGCATCCGGGAATAGAAGGCATCCTGTCCGCTGCAGCGGAGGATAAAGGTCTCGTAGCTGTCAAGGCCCGCGTCCCCAAACAAAGGGTATTCCAGCTCTCCTGCGCCGTAATAATCCCGAAAATGCAGGGAAAACGCTTTCTTTTCCGAGCCGCGGGAGTATGCGCCGAAAATGGACAGGCCGCACTTTTCAGAAAAGCCTGTACCGTCCGTTTCAAACAGGGAAACAGAGGCGGTCTTTTCCCAATCCTTGTGAAAATTTGCGCCGAAATGGGGGTAGTTGGGCTTGGCATTGGGGCCCATGGCATAAATGCCCGTCTCCTCGCTCCACAGATCGTTTGGCTCTGCCACCAGGCTGACCACCGGCAGGCTGTGTCCGCCATTTATCACATAGGTCAGATCTATCACTTCAGAGGGCAGCTTCCCCTGCTCATAGCTCACGGCACGGATCACGGTGGTTTTGTCCACGGTGATCGGCCCGGTGTAGGGGGTGGATGCGTCGGTGGGAGCGGTGCAGTCGGTGGTATAATACACACTGCCGCTGGCAGAAAGGGTCACACTGACGGCACTTTCATAACTGCCTTGCGCCATCGCGGTCTGGGGCGCGGCAGATACCGCCACCGCTGCGCCGTTTTGGCTGCCCGGCGTGGGAGCAGACAGGCAGGTAAATGGGCCTGTGCCGTTTTCCCGGCCATAGGCCATATCCGTAGGCATTTTCGGCAGGTTTACATAATCCACCACTTGCCCATCCCGGCTTAAGTAAACATTCTCCCCGTCGGCGGAGAGATTGGTGGGTATGCGCTCGTAGCCGGACAGGGAAATACTCTTTTCGCCCAGCAAAATTACGCAGTAAGCGCCGGGGGCCAGAGTCTTATCCGGCAGAGTATAGGCCGTCAGCCGGTCTGCGTCGGTGGAGAAGGTGTAATCCTTCAAATTGACGGTTTTATCCGAGCCGTTGTACAGCTCCACCCAGTCGGAAGTTTTGCCGTAAGCGCCCTTTAAGTAGGATGCGTTGGCGCTCATCAGCTCGCTGATCCGCAGGTCAGACGGCACGACCTGATACATACCCGCGCCGGTGGGGGTATTTTCATAGCCCAGGGACACCGGACCGCTGATATACACACCGTCGGTTGTTCTTTGCAGGCTCTGTCCCTGCACGGCATCTGCGCAGGAAATGCGGGAGGCCCATTTGCCGCCGGGGGCCAGAAGACTTACCACATCCTGCCGGGACAGGGCAAAGGAGGTCTCCTCCCGGGTGCAGGGGATCACCAGATACCCGCCGGGGGCAAGGGTCTGGGCGGGCAATGCATAGCTATAGGGGTCGCCGCCGTCGGACAGATACCAGCCGGCGGTGTCCACCGCTTTGTCGGAGCAGTTGTATATCTCCACCGCATCGGCAAAGCTGCCCCGGTAGGGCACACCGGCAAAGGACAGCAGTACCTCGCTGACGACCAGCGCCGGCGACTGCTCCATACGGGATGCGGCAAAGGCGGCTGCGCCGGCCTCGTCATTGGCATAGCCAAGGCTCACGGGGGAGGCCTTGTACTCGCCGGTGCTGTCCTGCGCCAGAGAAATATCCTTTCCCGGGAACTGTATCGACAAGGCAGTATATTGTCCAAGCCGGTCTGTCAGGCACAGGGTGTCGCCGGAGGACAGACCGAAATTACCGTGGATCTGGCCGGTTTCCGCCACATAATTCTCCCCGTCGCAGAAAATCACCTGATAGCCGCCGGGGGCGAGCATCACCCCGGGCAGACGGTAACGGAAGCGGTTTTCCGGGCTGTCGGACAGGAAATATCCCCCCAGCCACACCGGCTCGCTGCCGCTGTTATACAGCTCCAGCGCATCGGAAAAACGGCCGGCTTCATCGGACAGGCCGGATACATTTTCCGTCAGCACCTCGGTGATCTGCAGCACGGGAGCTTCATTGACACTGCCCTTTTGGAAGGCCTGCAGGCCGGCTTTGTCATTGGAAAAGCCGGGAGTCGCCACGGCAGAAAGTACGTATTCCGGCTGGCCGTAGAGCATCACCTGATCTGCCTGCATGGGCATAGTGTTTACCTGGGTCACGGCCTTGCCCCTGGCATCTGCCAGGGTCACCGTCTCGCCGCCGGTGGCTTTTAAGGAAAAGCCCGTCAGTTCATCATCCAAAAACACCACCAGGTAACTGCCTGCGGGAAAGGGCAGGTCCCCAAAAGGTTCGCTTTTGGTCTTGCCGTCGGTGAGGCAAAAGCCTTTCAGATTGGTATCCCCGCCGCCGTTGTATAGCTCCACATAATCCCGGTAACGGCCGTCATTATCGGCAATGACCGATTCATTTTTGGCGCAGACCTCGCTGAATACCACGCCCTTGGCGGTAATGCCGGTTTTGGGCAAGGGGCCGCCCAGGGTAAGACCCCATATAATGGCCGCCAGCAGGCACACAGTCAGCACCGCCGGCAGCAATATGCGTTTGTCGGTAAATTTTTTCATATCAAGACCCTCTGTGTCCGATTTTTCGACTTATTTCTATTATACCGAAGGTATGCTTTGATTGCAACAAAATCCTGCTGAAGATTTCAGCAGGATTTCATTTTTTAATATTGGGTGGGACTGATCTTCCAAATATCCCGGGCGTATTCCCGGACGGTGCGGTCCGAAGAGAATTTTCCTGCCCCGGCCACATTGTAAAGACATTTTTTGCCGAAGGCTACTCGGTTTGCATAATCTCTGTTTGCCCGGAGCTTGGCATCCAGATAGGATTCGTAGTCCAGCAACAGGAAATAATGGTCTGCCCGATGCCAATGGGTGCCATCCAGCAGGGCGTGGTACAGCTCCCGCTGGGCGTCGTCCATGGGCACTGTGCCGTCCACCAGGGTATCAACCGCCCGGCGCAGGTGGGGGTTGCTGTCATAGATGGCTCTGGGATTGTAGCTGTCCCGGGCTGCCCGGAGGGATTCCACCGTATGGCCGAAGATATAGTTATTCTCCTGTCCTGCCTCCCGGACGATCTCCACATTGGCCCCGTCCAGGGTCCCTAAGGTCACCGCGCCGTTTAACATCAGCTTCATATTGCCGGTGCCGGAGGCCTCCGTGCCTGCCGGGGAGATCTGCTGGGAGATATCGGCGGCAGGAATGATGGCCTCAGCGTAGGAGCAGTTGTAATTTTGGACGAAGACCATCTTCAGTTTGCCCTCCATTTGGGGGTCGTTGTTGATGAGCCGGGCAATGCGGTTGATATAGCGGATCACCGCCTTGGCCCGGGCATAGCCGGGGGCAGCCTTCGCGCCGAACAGGTATACTGTGGGATAAAAATCCTGTAAGCTCCCCTCTTTCAGCCGGAAGTAAATATCCACGACGGACAGGGTGTTCAGCAGCTGCCGCTTGTATTCGTGCAGCCGCTTGACCTGTACATCAAAGAGGAAATCCGGGCTGAGCTTGATACCCTCCCGCCGTTCCACAAGGCGGCAAAGCTGCTCTTTTTTCTGCCGCTTCACGGCATTGAACTGCCGTGCAAGGTCGTCATCGATCATGGGCTTTAATTTGGCCAGCTGATCCAAATCTTTCAAGAAATCGCTGCCAATGCGGTACTTGATCAGCCGGGTCAGCTCCGGATTGCACAGACCCAGCCAGCGCCGGGGGGTCACGCCGTTGGTCTTATTCTGAAACCGCTCCGGGAAGACATGATACCAATCCCGAAACACATCCTCCTTGAGAATTTGGGAGTGGATCTCCGCCACGCCGTTGACAAAGCTGCTGACATAGATGCTGAGGTTTGCCATATGGACAGTGTTGTTCTCCACCACCCAAAGGCCGGGATGCTCCCGGCGGAGCTTTTCATCAATGCGGCAGATAATATCCGCGATCTCCGGCACAACAGATCGCAGCAACTCCAAATCCCATTTTTCCAGCGCCTCCCCCATCACCGTATGGTTGGTGTAGCAGAAGGTGCGCCGGGCAATAGCAAAGCTGCTCTCAAAATCCAGTCCCTCACCCATCAGCAGACGGATCAGCTCGGGAATGGACATAGCCGGGTGGGTATCGTTGAGCTGGACGCAATAGAAGTCCGCAAAACGGCTCAAATCCGGGCCGTGGACACTCTTGTACACCCGCAGCATATCCTGCAGCGATGCCGAAGACAGCACATACTGCTGCTTGATCCGCAGGCGCTTGCCCTCCCAGGTGGAATCGTTGGGGTACAGCACCCGGGTGATGTCCTCGGCCCGGTTCTTCTGGGTCAGCGCCCGGAAATAATCCTGGTCGTTAAAGGCGGTGAAGTCCAGCTCCTCCTCTGCCTCGCACTGCCAGAGCCGGAGCGTTCCCACATTGGCCGTGCCGTAGCCGATCACCGGCACATCGTAGGGAACGGCCAGCACCGTATGGTCGGCAAACCGCACCTGTACCCTATGATTGTACCGCCGGTAGGACCAGGGGTCGCCGAATTTCGCCCAATCGTCGGCATTTTCCTGTTGGCCACCTTCAGCATCAAAGCTCTGCTTGAACAGGCCGAACCGGTATCGCAGGCCGTAGCCGGACAAAGGCGTATCCGTGCTGGCTGCGGAATCCAAAAAACAGGCCGCCAGTCTTCCCAGGCCGCCGTTACCCAGGGCGGCATCCTCAATCTCCTCCAGGCAGGCAAGGTCCACCCCCCGCTGGGCAAACAGCTGTTTCATTTCCTCCAAAATGCCCATATTATACAAATTGGCATACACCAACCGGCCGATGAGATACTCGGCAGAGATGTAATAGGCCTTCCGCGATCGCATACGGGCCTGTTTGGACCGCTTCCAGTTATCGGAAATGGCCATCATCACCGCCTGGCCCAGGGCATCGTGGAGCGCATTGGCGTCGGCCTCACGCAAGGTCACATCGTGGGCATATTTGAGCCTTGCCTCCGTCCATTGCAATATATTAGAAGAATCATAATTCATAAGCATCGACCTTTCCTCACAGCGATACTGCGCATATAGCATTGTATGGCAGGTATGGAAAATTGTTGCCCGTAAAGCCCCCTTCCATACCTGTAATACCAATGATACCCGCTGTGGGCAGTGATTGTCAATAGACCGCAGAAAGTTACCAAAAATTACATTTTATTGGTAAAATCCGACATTTTATTGTGAAAATATAAAAAAGCCTGTGAACCCAAGTTCACAGGCTTTCGTATTTTAAGTAGATTAGGCTTCCAGGTTGATGCCGGTCTCCTTGTTGAAGACGTGGCAGTTGTGGCCGCCGAAGTCGAACTTGACCATAGTGCCGGACTTCAGAGCAGCAACCTCGGCCTCGGTCATATCCATGGTGGAAACCACAGCGATGATATCCTTGCCGTAGGTGTTCAGGTGCAGGTGGACGGAGGAGCCCATCAGCTCGTGCACGTCGATCTCTGCATCCACGCCCTTGCCTTCCTCGATGGTGATGTGCTCGGGACGGACGCCCAGAACGATCTCCTGCTCGGGAACATTGTTGGCGATCAGAGCGGTCTGCTTCTCTTCGCTCAGCTCTACTTCATAACCGTACAGGCTGATGGAGTACTTATTGTCCTTCTTCAGCAGCTTGGCATCGAAGAAGTTCATCTGGGGAGCGCCGATGAAGCCTGCAACGAACAGATTGTAGGGGTGGTTAAACACTTCCTGAGGAGTGCCGATCTGCTGGATGAAGCCGTCCTTCATAATGACGATACGGTCGCCCAGAGTCATAGCCTCGGTCTGGTCGTGGGTAACGTAAATAAAGGTGGTGTTGATACGCTTACGCAGCTTGATGATCTCAGCACGCATCTGGTTACGCAGCTTGGCGTCCAGATTGGACAGAGGTTCGTCCATCAGGAAGACCTTGGGGTCACGGACGATCGCACGGCCGATAGCCACACGCTGACGCTGACCGCCGGACAGAGCCTTGGGCTTACGGCCTAAGTACTCGGTGATCTCCAGGATCTCAGCTGCCTGCTTAACCTTCTTGTCGATCTCGCCCTTGGGGGTCTTGCGGAGCTTCAGAGCAAATGCCATGTTATCGTACACAGTCATGTGGGGATACAGAGCATAGTTCTGGAAAACCATGGCGATGTCGCGGTCCTTGGGGGCCACGTCATTGACCATCTTGTTGTCGATCCACAGCTCGCCTTCGGTGATCTCTTCCAGGCCGGCCACCATACGCAGAGTGGTGGACTTACCACAACCGGAAGGACCAACCAGAACGATAAATTCCTTGTCGGCGATCTCCAGGTTGAACTCCTGGACCGCTACGACACCCTTATCGGTGATCTGCAGATTGGTCTTCTTTGCGACGCCTTCTGTGGGCTTTTTGCGGGCCTTTTTCTTGGCTGCCTTTTCGTCGTCGCCGCTGTAGGGGTAGATCTTCTTGACGTTCTTCAGGGTTACAGTTGCCATTTTTCTTCGATTCTAAGCATACCGAGCCTTTCGCGTATGCTCTCACTGCCGGCGATAAAATAGTCCGGTCAGTATTACGACAGGTCTCCACACTGCCGCACCGTGAATCAAACGGGTGTTTTTCCTCCTTTTTTTGCGTCATACCAACTATTTCGTGGAGTAGCGGATATGCGCAGGGATGGTAGTATAATAGCACAGGTCGTGCAACTATGCAATAGGTTTTTTTGACAGTTTTCTTCCGGTTTTTTTGGGTATTTCGCGATTATTTTAGGCAATATGCCAGCTGCCGTCGCAGTCGCAGTCCAGGTTTGCGCCATAGTAGGCGGTCATCGCATCAGCAAGGTAGCAGGCATCTTTCGCACCGGCTGTTTCATAGCAGGAGTGCATAGCCAGCTGGGCCAGGCCGATGTCCACGCTGGGCACTGCCACCTGAGAAAGAGAAACTCTGCCTAAGGTACCGCCGCCGGCCAGGTCTGCCCGGTTGCAGTAAGTCTGCACCGGCACACCGGCCTTTTGGCAGACCTTGCGGAAGATGGCGGCGGACAAGCCGTCGGTGGTGTAGCGCTGCTCGGCTTGGAATTTCACCATCACGCCGCCGTTGATAACAGGTGCGTTAGCGGAATCGGCATACTCGGGGTGGTTGGGGTGAATGGCGTGGCCGTTGTCAGCAGAGACCATAAAGGACTTGGGCAGCAGCCGCTCGGCTTCCACACCCAATGCCTTGCAGATCCGCTTGACGGCGCTTTGCAAAAAATCCGCAGCAGCGCCCTGGTAAGAACCGGAGCCGACCTCCTCATTATCAAATACGCACAGCACGGGGATATTGTCCGTAGGCTTGGCATTCAGGAAGCCAAGGGTACAGCCCCAGGCGCATTCCAGATCGTCTATGGCCGCAGCGGAGAAGAATTCGTTATCCAGACCCCAGACGGTGGATTTCTGCCGGACATACAGATACAGATCGTGGCCGATGACCTTGCCGCCAGCCAACGCTTCCAGCTCTGAGCGGAACTTGTCGGCAGATGCTTTGTTACCCATAAGCGGAATGGTATCCGTGGTCAGATTCCACTTGTAGCCGTCATTGATTGCACGGTTCATATGAATCGGCACATTGGGAATCAGTAACAGATCCCGGTCAAAGTCAACAAGCCGGCTCTCCACGCCGGTTTCCGTTTCCACCAATACCCGGCCGGCAACGGACAATGGTCTATCCAGCCAGGTGGAGATCACAACATTGCCGTAGCGTTCTACCAAAAGGCGGGTATAGTTATCGGCCTGTACGCCGTTTTCCTTTACCTTAAAGCAGGGCCGGTCTGTGTGACTGGCGCTGAACAAAAAGCCCTTGGGTGTACCTGTGGGTACACGGAAGGCGATCACCGCGCTGCCATTGCGGGTCACATAGTATTTGCCGCCGGGAATCAGCGTCCATTGGTTGATCTCCTTGAGCTGCTTGTAGCCGGCTGCTTCCAATTTTTCCACCAGCAATGCCGCTGCGTGGAAGGGGCTGTGGGTATTGTCGAGAAAATTCCGTAAATCGTTGATCCTTTCCATGGGTAACCTCCGTTTTTTGGTGTAATCTTTATTTTTATTGTACACATTTTTTGTCTTTCGTCAATCGGAAACGGCAAAAGTTTTCCACAGGTCGAATGTTGTCGAAAGGTTGCATTTTTATATATCTTTTGCGGTAATTGTCGCATTTTGTCGAACGATTTGTTTCGATTTTACCTTGCAAATCTCAATCGGTTATGCTAAATTATATTTGTCGCAACGCGGTAGGCCGCCTACCACAATCACAGCAGATATTCTTTCGTGTCTGCTGCAGGGGAATATCTTGGAAAGTCAGGAGAGGAAGTTATGGACAATCACACCCGCGTAATCATCGCGGACAATTCGGAAGAGTTTTGCAGCAGCCTTACCGCAACCCTACATCAAACCGACCGGTTTCGGGTCCTGGACACCGCCAGCGACGGAGAACGGGCCATCGCACTGGTGACGGAGCACAAGCCGGATATTCTGATTCTGGATCTGATGCTGGCAAAAAAGGACGGCATCAGCGTCCTCAAAGCCATCAGCAATTCCGCGCCTAAGCCCACGGTGCTGGCCACCTCCGGGTTTATTACCGACTATGTAGCCTCGGCCGCCGCCAATTTAGGCGTGCGGTATCTGATGCTCAAGCCCTGTGATATGAGCGCGCTGGTGGAACGGTTGGAGGAGACCCGCGGCGGGGAGAGCCTGCGGACCCCGGCAAGCCGCCACTCCGGTCAGCAGAACATTGAGACTATGGTCACCAATATCATCCACGAGATCGGTGTCCCCGCCCACATCAAAGGCTATCAGTATTTGCGGGAGGCCATTACCATCGCCGTGGAGGATATGGATGTAATCAACGCCATCACCAAGATCCTCTATCCCCAGGTGGCCAAGACCTTCCAGACCACCCCCTCCCGGGTGGAGCGGGCTATCCGCCACGCCATTGAGGTTGCCTGGGACAGGGGCGATCTGGATACCCTGCAAAGATTCTTTGGCTATACAGTCAGTAATACCAAGGGTAAGCCCACCAACAGCGAGTTCATCGCCCTGATCGCCGACAAGCTGCAATTGCAGCTACGGTCTGCCGGGGTGGCGAATTTCTAAAATAAAGCCCCAGGTATCGCAAAGGCGACACCTGGGGCTTTTGTTAAATTTTCAGAACGCCCAGGGCTTGCAGCAGCAAAAGCAGCAGCAATGCGGGGGTAACGAATTTGACCATGACCACATAGAGCTTCTGCCGGCCGAAGGGTTCGCCGTTGCGCCGGACTTCATCAATGACGGTCTTGGGTTTTGCCATCCAGCCGATGAGAATACAGGCAGCGATGGAAACCACGGGCATCAGCACATAATTGCTGACATAGTCCAGAATATCCAGGATCTGGGCCTTTGTTCCGTTGGGAAGAACCGCCTCGAATTTGAACACATTATAGCCCAGGCACACCGCAACGCCCAACACCGCAGTCAATCCCGAAACCATCAAAACCGCCTTTTTGCGACTCCATTGGAATTTGTCAATAGCGCAAGCCACAACGGCTTCCATAATGGACACAGAGGAGGTCAGCGCTGCAAAGGCCACCGTCAGAAAGAACAGAATGCCCACAATGGTGCCCACAACCGTTCCCATTGCGCCAAAGACCTTGGGCAGCGCCACAAACATCAGCGCCGGGCCGCTGGTATCCAAGCCCTCCTGTCCCATAAAGGTAAAGACCGCAGGGATAATCATCATACCTGCCAGAAATGCCACAACGGTATCGAACAGCTCGATTTGATTGACGGACTTGTTGATGTTGGTATCCTTTTTCACATAGGAACCATAGGTAATCATAATGCCCATGGCCACACTGATAGAGTAGAACAACTGGCCCATAGCATCCATCAGAACCACCGCAAACTTTTTGAAGGTCATACCCTCAAAATTCGGCACCACATAGACCTTAAAGCCTTGCAGACCGGTACGGACCTGGTTTCCATCATCGTGCTTCAACGTCAGGGAGAAGATGGAAATGCCTAAAATCAGCATCAGCAGCAGCGGCATCAGCAGGCGGGAGAATTTCTCAATACCTTTGTCTACGCCCTTGTAGACCACAAACATAGTCGCACCCATGAAAATCCCAAACCAGATGATGGGCGGCCACACAGAGCCGATAAAGTCACCAAAGTAATTGCCATCCATCGCAGCCACTGCATTTCCGGTCAGGTAAGTACCCAAATATTTCAGTACCCAACCGCCAATAGTGCAGTAATAAGGCAGGATCAGCGCCGGGATCATACAAGCAAGCACACCCACCCAGCCCATACGGGGGTGGAGACTCTTATACGCCGACAGGGGGCTCAGCCCGGTCTTGCGGCCGATAGAGATTTCCGTGATCAGCAGGGTAAAGCCAAAAGTCAGCGCCAAAAACAGATAGAACAGCAGAAAAATACCGCCGCCATCCTTGGCTGCCAAATAGGGGAAACGCCAAATATTACCCAGGCCAACAGCACTGCCTGCCGCAGCCAAAACAAAACCTAACGAGCCGCTAAAACTACCACGAGATTCTTTCTTTTCCATAATTATTTTCCCACATAAAACATAATGCAGACAGTTTACTATGTTTTGTGCGTTGTTGCAAGTATTTTTTACGGTGGACAATCGTTTTTCTACAAAACACACTTTCTGTATACACCGCATCAGCAAATTTTTATGCAATCTGGCAAGAGCGGACGACCAATGGTCGCCCCTACAGGGCGGTTGGATGGTGTCGTTGACAAACCGGAGGATTTCTTCTATAATAAATATATAAAAACCAAGGAGGTAATCCCAAATGGAGAAGGTCGATATCCTGCAGGAGGAAGAGGAATCCATTCTGACCCTGACCGACGAAAACGGTGTAGACACCAATTTTGAATATTTAGACTGCATCGAGCTGGAGGGCGTGGAATATCTGGTGCTGATGCCCGAAGGCACCAACGAAATCGTGATTCTGGAAGTGCAGCCTGTGGACGAGGAGAATGAGAACTATGCAGCCGTGGAAGACCAGTCTGTTTTAGACAGGGTCTACGGCATTTTCAAGGAACGCTACAAGGACATTCTGCAATTTGAAGACTAACAAAAAACGGCCTTTGGGGAATTCCCAAAGGCCTGTTTTTTTCGGACACCTGGGGACGGGTATCCCTACGGACAATTAAAACAGTTTATCCAAACCGCGGGTGCGGAGGGTATAATAAAGGGCCGTTCCCAAGGTCAGCAGCACCGCCAGTTCGCCGATTGCCACATATGCTGCGTTCAGCCAAAAACCGCCGCCAATGTACACACTCAGCTCCCAACCCACCAGCAAAGCATTGCTGATGGCCGGCAGCAGCATCGCAGGGAGGGGGTAGCCCCCCAGCTTCACATCCCGCAGCGCATACATCCCGGCGGTGGCCAGCAGGGTCGCCAGACTGCCCAGCAAAAAATCCAGCGGCAGCGCCCCGGCAAAGCTGATATTGAACAGCAAGCATCCGATGGTCAGCCCCGGGATAGCCGCCGGGGTGAACAAAGCCAGCACGCACAGCGCCTCCGACGCCCGGAACTGGATGGCAAAGGACGCGGAGTTGGGAACGAGTATATTCTGCAGATAGGTCAGCGCCACATACAGCGCTGCCAGCAGCGCGCCATGGGCAAGAAACCGGCTCTTCTTTTGCATAAATACCTCCTAAAAAACAAAAACGGGCACTTTCGTGCCCACAAAAAAACAAGCGCACTGCGCCCACCTAAATCCCTAGTTTTGTTTAAGCAGAGAAGGCTCGAACCTCAATAGCCTCTCAGTGGCCCTTCTTGTCGCTTTTCGCCTTATCTTCCTTGCCTTGCGTCAGCAAGGCTGCGTCATCTAAACCAAAAATCGGGCAAGAATTTCACACTGAGAGGTGCCAAGCAGTTTTCGGCCGTCTGCTTTTTCCAAGGCAAAGAAAATCACGCAGGGAATACCCGTTGGTATTTTCAAGGGATTTTCTGCAGCATTGGGGAAAGCAGACGGCTGAAAACCTGTTGGGGCTCGAGCCTTCTCTGCTTGGACAGGATGGTCACGAACTGTCCTATGAATTTACCTTATTGTAACTGTATTTTGCTCGTCTGTCAAGGAAATATAAATTTTTTGCAACCGGCAGGATTACCCTTGCAGATTTATTTCGAAGTGGTATAATATAGATAAGTATGTAATGATCGGGTGATACCTATGAAAAAAATGCTTTTCATCCTCAATCCCTGCGCCGGCACAAAAAAAGCCAACAAGGTCCTTACGGATATTTTGGCCATATTCAACCGGGCGGATTTTTTGGTGCATACCTATGTCACCGCCGGGCCCAAGGATGCTGTGCAAGCAGTAAAGCAATTCGGACCGGATACGGATATGATCGTCTGCTGCGGCGGCGACGGCACTTTCAACGAGACCATCACCGGCCTTTTAGAAGCAAAGCTTAACATCCCGCTGGGCTATATCCCCGCCGGGTCTACCAACGATTTTGCCCATTCCCTGCACCTGTCCACCGACCCTCTGGCCGCTGCCCGGCAAATTGCAGAAGGCACGCCGGAGCCGCTGGATGTGGGTCAGTTTGAGGGGCGGTATTTCTCTTATATTGCATCCTTCGGCGCATTCACCAAGGCCAGCTATGCCACCCCCCAGAATGTCAAAAACGCCCTGGGCCACACCGCCTATATGCTGGAAGGCATCCGGGAGCTGTCCCAGATCCGCAAGACCCATGTCCGGCTGGAGCTGGACGGGGAAACACTGGAGGACGATTACATCTTCGGCGCGGTGTGCAATTCCACGAGCCTCGGCGGCATCCTCAACTTAGACCCCAACCAGGTGGATATGGGCGACGGTCTGTTTGAGGTGCTGCTGGTGCGGGCACCCCGGGAACTGGGCGAGATCACCGAGTGCATCGCCGCGGTGCAGAAGCAGCAGTACAACTGCCGTATGATGACCTTCCGCAACACCCGACAGGTGAAAATTTACGCAGGCACAGATATGCTCTGGACGCTGGACGGGGAAAAAACCCCGGGCAGCAGCGAGGTGACCGCCACCAATCTGCACCACGCCATCCGGCTTATCAAATAGGAGAACGCTATGCACAACACCACCCTTTGTTATATCACCCGGGGCAATGAAGTTCTGATGCTCCACCGGGTCAAAAAGAAGAACGATGTAAACCGGGACAAGTGGATCGGCATCGGCGGCAAGTTCGAGGGCGATGAGACCCCGGACGAGTGCCTGCTGCGGGAGGCAAAGGAGGAGACCGGGCTGACCTTAACCCGCTGGAAATGCCGGGGTGTTGTGACCTTCCTCACCAACGAACCGTGGGACGGGGAGTATATGTACCTGTTCACCGCCGACGGCTTTGAAGGAGATCTGAAGGAGTGCGACGAAGGCCAGCTCCAATGGGTCAGCCGGGCGTTTTTGGACAGTCTGCCCACTTGGGAGGGCGACAAAATTTTCTTGGATCTACTGTGGAAAGACGCACCGTTCTTTCTGCTAAAACTCCGTTATGATGGCGATACCCTTGTGGAAGCCGTACTGGACGGAAAACAGATCAAGTGACACCGGAGATTGCCACGACCAATCTGCAGACTGGTCTCGCAATGACAAAAAACACTGCGCATAACTATCAAAAATCCCCCCTCTGCTGAAACAGAAGGGGGGATTCGTGTTTTATTTGATCTTTCTGGCTTCCAGGTAATACCGCTTGCTGCGGGCTTCGCCCATGGAGAAGGTCTTGCGGGGCAGGCAGCCGTACTGTTCTACATAACTGAACAGTTCATCTTTTTCAATGCCGCCGCAGATGAGCGCCAGGCAGTTTTCCGCCTTGCCCAGTTCGATGCAATCGGCTTCGCCGTGGATGTAGTCGCAGACCACCTGGGGATTTGCCTTGATATAATCATCGATGTAATCCTGCATGCTGCCGATGGTCAGTGCGTTGGTCTCGGGGAAATAGATGGTCTTCTCGCCGGAAGCCCAGTAAGCCTGCACAGCCTTGCCTTCTGCGGGCAGTGCTGCCATAAAGGCTTCTGCGTCCACATTCTTCAGCAAGCGGTAAATAGGCTCAAACTCGATGGCTTCTTCGCCCAGATTCACGATCTCAGCAAGGGCGTATCTGGCGGGATGATCCTTTGCCGCATCCGCGCCAATCTTAGCCTTAATCTCCTCGTAGAGGGCCTTGGCGGAGGCCAGGGAGTGATTGCCGTCGCCCATGGCATACATCAGCTTATCGGCGTTGTTTTCTTCGTATTCCCGGATCAGCTTTTCCAGCTCTGCGCCCTTGACGGCAAAGCCGGTAACCTTACCGCCGCCCTGCATCAAGGTGAAGTCATAAAGCACATCGAACTCTGCCTTGTTGCCGGTCAGATAAGAGAAGATTTTATCCTCTCTGTCGTCGCAGAAAATCATCACATGGGGCAGCTCCACAGTGGCCTCCCGGCGCACAGCAACACGGGGAGGAATTCTTTCCAGCACAGTGGCTTCCGTGGCGCGGATATTGGACTTGGAATCGGGAGAGAAATCGTAGGCTTCCAGGTCTACCTTGCCGATGACACCCCGGCGCAGCTTGCCGTCGGGCAGGATTCTTTCCAGATATACATAGGTATCCGGGTAGCACTTGAGGGTATCGGGAAGGGTCTTCATAGCAGACTCGATACGCTTCTTATGAATTTCTTCTTTTTCGGATTCCAGATAGGCTTCCGGCAGAATCAGAGACAGGGTGCTGGCGGCATCACCAACAAAGCTTTCAGCAGCTGCCCAGTACTCCAGCTGGCTGGTGAACTGGTCACAGGCGATCACCGCCCACTTTTCAAATTTTGCGTCCTTAGCATCATAGGCAGGCAGCAGAATATCTGCCGCAGAAAATACGGTATTTTTCATAGTAGTCTTCCTTTTCAAAAGAGATACTGGTATCTTACAACTTCTCACCTGTTCTGTCAACAAAAAACTCCCGTTATACAACGGGAGTCTTTTGTTTGTATTTCAGGATCAATCTTCCTTACCCTTGGCAAGCAGGGTGTTGGTGAGGATACCCAGGATCAGAGCACAGGCGATGGTGGTCAGGGTGACCTTACCGAAGGTAACGCTCAAGCCGCCGATGCCGGGGATCAGAATGGAAGCGACCACGAACAGGTTCTTGCTGGCGTTCAGATTGACCTGCTGGATCATCTTCAGACCGGAAACGGCGATGAAACCGTACAGAGCCACGCAGACGCCACCCATAACGCAGTTGGGAATGGAGGCCAGGAAGGTGACGAAGGGACCGAAGAAGGAGATGACCATACACATAATGGCAGCGGTGGTGATGGTCACAACAGAAGCGTTGCGGGTGATAGCCACGCAGCCCACGGACTCGCCGTAGGTGGTGTTGGGGCAGCCGCCGAAGATTGCGCCGGCAATAGAGCCAACGCCGTCACCCAGCAGGGTGCGGTGCAGGCCGGGCTCTTCCAGCAGGTCCTGACCGATGATGGAGGACAGGTTCTTGTGGTCAGCGATGTGCTCAGCGAACACAACGAAAGCAACGGGAACATAAGCAACAGCAACAGTAGCGATGAATGCGCCGTCGATATCCTTAACACCCTTCATAGCCTCGACGAAAGTAAAGTCGGGCACTGCGAAGATGGTCATATCCTTGAAAGCGGCAAAGTTGATCATCTGCAGGGCAACATTGTCGGTAGCAATACCGATTACAGTGAAGATAGCAGCTACGATGTAGCCAACCAGGATGCCCAGCACGAAGGGGATCAGCTTGGCCATCTTCTTGCCGTAAACGGAGAAGCAGAAGATTGCAAACAGAGTAATGATACCAACAATCAGAGCAACATAAACGCTGCCGCCTTCCACCTTACCGACCTTCAGGTCGTTAACAGCATTGACAGCCAGGGAAAGACCGATCAGCGCAACGGTGGGTCCGATAACCACAGGAGGCATCAGCTTGTTGATCCACTTAACGCCGACTACCTTGACCACGATGGCGATCACCACATATACCAGGCCTGCAAAGGCTGCGCCCAGCAGCAGGCCGGTGTAACCTGCAGAAGCAGAAGCTGCGCCTGCAAAGGCTGCGCCCATAGGGCCCAGGAATGCAAAGGAAGAACCCAGGAATACGGGGCTTCTGAACTTGGTGAACAACTGGTAAACGATGGTGCCCACACCTGCGCCGAACAGAGCGGCGGCCTGGCTCATACCGTTACCGATGATAGCGGGGACCAGAATGGTAGCTGCCAGGATTGCCAAAACCTGCTGCAGAGCAAAGATCAGCATCTGGCCGAACTTGGGTTTGTCTTTGATACCGTAGATCAAATTCATGTTATTTCCTCCAATTTTTCTTTTTCCGAAATGTTAACCTGCAAAAAAGAGAAAATGTCACCCGGTTACGGATTCGCATTTTCTCCTTTCTCAAGTTTTATTTCTGAGTAAAATTATACTGCTTTCTTCGACAAAAAGCAAGAAAAAATTCACAAAATCTTTGCAAATCTCCATTGAATCCCGTAGGGCGGGGCCTTGGTCCCGCCGCTTGGTCGCAATTGCGTTTTCGGCGGGAGCAAGCCCCCACCCTACATTGTCATATCAGACATTAACCGGGGTCTTGCGGGTTTTCTTCATTTTGTACAGCTCTTCGGTGGCAAGGCGGGTCTTGGTAACCACATCGCCGTCCTTGGGGAAGCAGTAATAGAGCGCATCTTTACCGCCGATACAGATCACATCGCCGATCTCATACCAGTAGTAGTCCGCATTTAAGGTATGACTGGTAAGGGGTCCCTGGGAATAGTCCAGTTTGCCGTCGCAACCGGTAAGGTGAAAGCCGGTTTCATCGTGAATAAGGGTTCCCTCTCCCACCATATACAGCGCCTTGGTATCCACCAGCATAGCAATGGTTACATCCTTCTCCAGCCGATAAGTGCCGTCTTCCAATGCTTTCCGCACTTGCTGGCGCTGCCAGTTGTACCAGTGGGGAATATGGGTAAATACCGCATCCTCAGCAATGAGATAGCCATGTTCATCCAGGGTGTAGGCCATACCGCAATGGGTACAGGTCAGCGTAATCCCCTGCCCTACCATTTTTTCTTCGGTATGGCAGTGAGGGCATTTATACAAAATGCGGTTCAATCCGTCAGCCCGGAAAGGCTCATCAATGACGATCTTATTTTCCTGCTGATAGCGGAAATTGTCAAAGGAGAATGCCGCGTCCAACATCGCATCCAGCTGGGCAACGCTTAAAGTCTTTAATTCCTCGGCAGTGGCAAGGCAAGTCACATCTGCCCGCACGGTTACTTTCCGCTTTTGCAGGCAGTTGTATAAAGGGTCTCGGGCAAAGGCTCCCTGGGTGATAACCGTGACCACCGGCACGCCCAATTTTTTCAGCAGCACACCCATTTTCCGGGGCAGTTGGGTGGCTGTGCCGTCAAAGGAATAGCCGGCCTCCGGGTACATAAGCACGCTGGTCTTCTTCATTTTCAGCATATATTCCATATCCCGGATCAAGGTCATATCGCTGACAAATTTCTGGGTAGGGATGCAGCCCAAAAGCCGCATTAAAAGGCCCTTACCCACAAAGCCGTCGGTGGTGCAAACGATACCGTAGGGCTTGGGAAAAAAGATACGGGATGCGATCTTCAGGTCGATAAAGCTGGAATGGTTCATAAGAATCAAGCAGGGTTCTTTTTTGCCAATTTTCTCCATTCCGTGGGTCTTGTAGGTAAATTTGGTGGGAAACAAATCTAAAACTGCCAGCACCCGTACCACCAGCTGCAGCAAAAACAAGGGTTTTAAGGGATCGCGGTGCTTGGGTCGGGGCAGTGCCATCACTTCCTCGTAGGAAAGCGCCTTGGTCTTGATCTTCATAACCGTTCTCCTGTCCTATTTGGGTACTGCTATTGTACTATATCCCCTACATTTAGGCAAGAAAAATATAAAATTCCCATATTTTGCGTTAAAACAAGCCGCTGCGACAAAAAAATACTGGACAGTTGAGACAGATGCTGATATAATAAGATCGATATTATGTATACCAAAAGGAGGGCGTTTCCTATGAAATGTCCATTTTGCGGCGACCAGGAAAGTAAAGTTGTAGACTCCCGTCATTCTGAGGACGGTCAGAGCATCCGCCGGCGCAGAGAGTGCTTAAACTGCCAGCGGCGGTTTACCACCTATGAGATTGTGGAAAGTCTGCCTATCATCGTTGTAAAGCGGGATGGCACCCGTCAGACCTTTGACCGGAACAAGATCCTCAACTCCATGATGCGCGCCTTTGACAAACGGCAGGTGGATGTGGCCGATCTGGACCGGATCACCACGGAGATCGAGCAGACCATCCAGAACACCCTGGAGCGGGAAGTCACCACCGATGCCATCGGTCAGATGGTGATGGAGCGCATTAAACCCCTGGATGAGGTTGCTTACATTCGCTTTGCCTCTGTTTACCGCCGTTTCCAGGATGTCCGCAGCTTTATCCATGAGATTGAGATGTTCCTGGAAGAGAAATAAGGAGTTCCCCCTATGGATCTGATAACCAAGCTTTTTGACATCGACTTTGCCGCCCTGGTGCCGAAGCTGCCCGTATTTTTGGGCCTGATGCGGACGCTGATGGCCTTTGCGCTGCTTGCCGGCCCGGTGGCGATGCTGATTTTGGCAGCGCTGTACCTGTTCAAGCCTGCGCCGGAAGCCAATTACAATTTCGGCTACCGCACCTACTACGGTATGGGCAGTGTGGAAGCCTGGCAGTTCTCCCAAAAGATCGCCGGCCTTGCCTTTGGCGGTCTGGGCGCAGTGCTGACAGTGGCGATGGGTATTGTGATTCTTTGCTTTATCAAAAAGACACTGCTGCAGGTGGCCATTATGGTCACGATCTGCCTGCTGGTGCAGGTAGTGCTGCTCCTGGCGGCCCGGATCACGGTAGCGACCCTGTGTAAAAAATTTTTTGACAAGGACGGCAACCGCCGCAAACCGGCACCCCGCTTCCAAAGTCAGCGCGGAAAATAATCAAACACAAAAACACTGTCATTCCGAGCCAGTGCGCACACTGGCGTGGGAATCCCCTGCTTATCGCAGGAGATTGCCACACCAGTGACATCGGTCACTGGTTCGCAATGACAGTTTTATTTTTTTATTATAATTGCCGCCACAACCAAGGCAGCTGGGTCTCAAATTCCGCGCCGAAGGGGGTAGCTGCGGGGGTGTCATCAATGACCCGCTCCACGAAATTGGCTGCCAGTGTGGCAGCTTCCATAGGATCGCGGCCCAGGACATAAGCCCCGGCAAACACCGCGCTGAACATATCCCCGGTGCCGTGGAGGGATTTTCCTCTGCGGTCAGCCGTATAGGAGAACATTCCCTCCCCTTTCTGCAGGCCGGCAAAACCGGTCTTGCCGGGGGCAGGAGAAACGCCGGTGATGACCGCCGTTTGGGTCTTCATTCTGCACAGGCGCTCAGAGAGCATCCGCAAGACCTGCCCGTCGGTCTGCTCTTGATAGGGTACACCTGTCAGCATACAGGCTTCGGTCACATTGGGCAGGACCACTTCGGCTAAGGATGCCAGATCTGCCATTGCAGAAACCTGTTCCTCTGTAATACCCTTATAGAGCTTGCCGTGGTCGCCCATGGCCGGGTCTAAGATCACAGGGCAATCAAAGGAAGTCATTACTTCCAGCACCGCTTCCGCCTGGGCCGGATCAGCCAAATAGCCCACCAAAATAGCATCGAATTTCGCGCCCACCTGCTGCAAACGCTCTGCAATGGGAACAATATCCTCCGTCAGCGGACGGATATGCGGATTCGGAAAACCGGTATGGGTGGACAGCACCGCCGTGGGCAGCACAGAACAGTTCACGCCCATAGCGGACAAAATCGGCAGCGCCACCGTGGCAGAGCATCTGCCCACGCAGGACAGGTCCTGCACCGTTAATATCTTCTTCATTTTCAGTCCTGTCCGGCCCGCTTCTTCATCAGCTCCCGCATACGCTGGCTGTGATCCAGGGTGCGCTTGCGGATGCGCAGGCTCTTGGGGGTGCATTCCAAAAGCTCATCGTCTGCCAAAAATTCTAAGCACTGCTCCAAAGAAAAGACCTTGGGAGATACCAGCCGCAGCGCCTCGTCCGAGCCGGAGGCACGCATATTGGTCAGCTGCTTTTTCTTGCAGACATTGACGGTCATATCCTCATTGCGGCTGCAGATGCCCACCACCATACCGGCATACACCGGCGTGCCGGGGCCAATGAACAGTGCGCCACGCTCCTGGGCGCCGTGGAGGCCGTAGGTCACCGCCTCGCCGGACTCGAAGGAGATGAGTGAGCCGGTGAGCCGGCGCTCCACCTCACCCTTCATAGGCGCGTAGCTGTCCAGCACAGAGGACATAATGCCTTCGCCCCGGGTGCCGGTCAAAAATTCACTGCGGTAGCCGAACAGGCCCCGGGAGGGTACTAAAAATTCCAGGCGGTAACGGCTGCCCATAGGGGTCATAGACAAAAGGTCTCCCTTGCGGCGGCCCATCTTTTCGATGACCGCACCCATACACTCCTCCGGCACATCGGCAACCATCCGCTCGATAGGCTCACAGAGCTTGCCGTCAATTTCTTTGGTCAGCACGCGGGGGGTGGAAACGGAGAATTCATAGCCCTCCCGGCGCATGGTTTCCATCAGAATGCTCAGGTGCATTTCGCCCCGACCGGCAACATTAAAGGCATCGGTGCCCTGCTCGGTGACGTGCAGGGAAACATCCTTTAAAAGCTCCTTTTCCAGCCTGTCACGGAGGTTGCGGGAGGTGACGAATTTGCCCTCACGGCCTGCAAAGGGAGAATCGTTGACTGCAAAGGTCATTTCGATAGTGGGGTCGGAAATCTTTACAAAGGGCAGGGGCTCAATAGCCTCGGGAGCGCAGAGCGTCCGGCCAATGGTAATATCCGCCATACCGGAAAGCGCCACGATCTCACCGGCGGAAGCCTCCTGCACCGCCGTCTTGCCCAAGCCGTCATAGGTATACAGGGCAACCACCTTACCCTTTTGCTTGATTTCGCTGTCGTGGTAGTCGCAGATGGTAACTTCCTGATTGACACGGATCGTGCCGCGCTCTACACGACCCACGGCAATACGGCCCACATATTCATTATAATCAATGGCGGAAACCAGCAGCTGCAGGGGTGCTTCCGCGTCACCTTCGGGAGCGGGAACATAATTGACGATAGTCTCAAACATAGGCACCAGATTCTCACCCATTTCGTCGGGGCTGTAAGAAGCAGTACCCTGCCGGCCGGAGCAGAAGATAGTGGGGGAATTAAACTGCTCGTCGGTGGCATCCAGCTCCAACAGCAGTTCCAACACTTCGTCCATAACCTCATGAATGCGGGCATCGGGCTTGTCCACCTTGTTCACCGCCACGATGACCTTATGGCCCAGCTCCAACGCCTTACCCAGCACGAAACGGGTCTGGGGCATAGGGCCTTCCGCGGCGTCCACCAGCAGGATAACACCGTTGACCATCTTTAAGATCCGCTCCACCTCGCCGCCGAAGTCGGCGTGGCCGGGGGTGTCCACGATGTTGATCTTATAATCCTTGTACTGAACGGAAGTGTTTTTGGCGAGAATGGTAATACCGCGCTCCCGCTCCAGGTCGCCGGAGTCCATGACCCGGTCCTGGGTGGCCTGATTTTCCCGATAGATACCGCCCTGCTTTAAAAGCTCGTCCACCAAGGTGGTCTTGCCGTGGTCGACATGGGCGATGATCGCAATATTTCTGATTTTTTCCTGTGCTGCCATAGTTTTGGCTCCTTTTTCCGGGCAGATGTAAAATCCCCCTGTTTTCCTAATTTTACACTATACCACTTCCATAAAAAAATTGCAAGAAACTTAGGAATTTTTTGCAATTTTTTCCGCAGTCTTTCCGCTTTTTGACCTTGACCGTTTTCGTTTGGTATGCTATGATTTATAAAATGCCTTTTTCTAAACATTTTTACATTTCAGGAGGTAACATTATGGCTTATTATTACCCGGAACCCAGCCACACCTTCAGCGAATATTTGCTGATTCCCGGCTACACTTCCGAAAACTGCATTCCTTCCAATGTCTCTCTGCGGACACCCCTGACCAAGTACCGCAAGGGCGAGGAAGAGCCGGCAATCAGTCTTAACATTCCCATGACCTCTGCCATTATGCAGTCCGTGTCCAACGACTCCCTGGCAATCGCCCTGGCAAAAGAGGGCGGCCTCAGCTTCATCTTCGGCTCCCAATCCATCGAGTCCCAGGCCGCTATGGTGGCCAAGGTCAAGGGCTACAAGGCAGGTTTTGTGGTCTCCGCCTCCAATCTGACCCCCGATGCCACATTAAACGATGTTTTGGCTTTGAAGGAGCGCAACGGTTTCTCCACCGTGGCCATTACCGATGACGGCACTGCCACCGGCAAGCTGATGGGCATCGTCACAGGCCGTGACTACCGCGTAAGCCGTATGGACGGCTCTGAGAAGGTCTCCACCTTCATGACCCCCCGGGAGAAAATGATCGTCGCCCCCGCTGACACCACACTGAAGGTCGCCAATGACATCATCTGGGAGAACAAGCTGAACAGCCTTCCCATCGTGGACGAGAACGATCATCTGATGTACTTCGTATTCCGCAAGGACTACGCCTCCCACAAGGCCAACCCCCAGGAGCTGCTGGATGCCAAGAAGCGCTATCTGGTAGGTGCCGGTATCAACACCCGGGACTACGCCCAGCGCGTTCCTGCGCTGATCGCAGCCGGCGCTGACTGCCTGTGCATTGACTCCTCCGAGGGTTACTCCTGCTGGCAGGCCAACACCATCAAGTGGATCCGTGACAACTACGGCGACACCGTAAAGGTGGGCGCAGGCAACGTGGTTGACAGAGACGGTTTCCGTTTCCTTGCCGAGGCCGGCGCTGACTTTATCAAGGTCGGTATCGGCGGCGGCTCTATCTGCATCACCCGGGAGACCAAGGGTATTGGCCGCGGACAGGCTACCGCCCTGATTGAGGTTGCCGCAGCCCGTGACGAATACTTCAAAGAAACCGGCATTTATGTGCCTATCTGCTCCGACGGCGGTATCGTCCACGATTACCATATGACCCTGGCGCTGGCTATGGGCGCAGACTTTTTGATGCTGGGCCGGTACTTTGCCCGGTTCGATGAATCCCCCACCCCCAAGGTGCTGGTCAATGGCATTTATATGAAGGAATACTGGGGCGAGGGCTCTAACCGCGCCCGGAACTGGCAGCGCTATGACCTGGGCGGCAACACTAAGCTGACCTTTGAAGAGGGTGTTGACTCCTATGTCACCTACGCAGGCAGCCTGCACGACAATGTGGAAGCCAGCCTTTACAAGGTCAAGTCCACTATGTGCAACTGCGGCGAGCTGACCATTCCCGACCTGCAGAAAAACGCCAAGCTGACTCTGGTGTCCTCCGTTTCTATCGTCGAGGGCGGCTACCACGATGTCACTCTCCGCTCCGGCCCCTCCAGTAAATAAAAAATATGCGGAGGCGTCTTGCGACGCCTCCGATTTCTATGAGGTGAATTGTTTTGGAGAACTATTTCCAAATGAATTTTACCCTGCAGCAGGTCAATTCCATTTCCAATTTGGGTCTGGCCCATATCGGCGATGGGGTGTATGAGCTGATGTGCCGGGCATATCTGTGCTGCAAAGGTGACCACACTGTCAAGAATCTGCATAAGGATTCCGTGCAGCTGGTAAAAGCCCCCGCCCAAGCGGCTTTTGCAGATAAAATCAAGCCCATTTTAACGGAAGAAGAAACGGACTTTTTCCGCCGGGGCAAAAATGCCCACACCCACGCCGCCCCCAAATCCGCCAGCCGGGCCGAGTACGCCAAGGCCACCGGCCTGGAGACCCTATTTGGGGCGCTGTATCTGTTAGGCCGCACCGACCGGCTGCAGGAATTGTTTGAACGGATGATGAAAGAGGACTAATTATGGCCTTTGACGCATTTTTTCTGTCAGCGGTGCTGACGGAAATTAAAAAAACGACCCCGGGCGCCCGGGTGGAGAAGATCCACCAGCCCAGCCGGGACACAGTGATTTTGCACTTAAAATGCGCCGATTCCCGGCAGAAGCTGCTGTTCGGTATGAATCCCACCGCTCCCCGGCTACATCTGACCGCCGCCAGCCCGGAGAATCCCGCCGAGCCGCCTATGTTCTGTATGCTGCTGCGGAAGCACCTGTCCGGCGCGCGTCTGGCAGGTGTGAACCGGATTCCCATGGAGCGGTGGGCGGAATTTACCTTTGACTGCATTGACGAAATGGGCGATGCGGTGCAGAAAAAGCTGGTTGCCGAGCTGATGGGCAGGACTTGCAATTTGTACCTGCTGGGCGACGACGGGCGGATCATCGACTGTCTGCGCCGGGTAGGTCTGGATGAAACCGCAAAAAGGCCGGCACTACCGGGTATGTATTACCAGCTGCCTGCGCCCATTGCAAAGGAGAACCCCGCAAAATTTTCGGATTTTGCAGGACTTTTGGAAGCCTCTGGCGCCGATGTACTGGCAGAGCGGCTGATGGACAATTTGGGCGGTCTGTCGCCTTTGGTATGCCGGGAGGCTGCTCTCTTTGCCGCCGGGGATACCGATGCCCGCGTGGAAAACACGGATATTCCGACAGTTGCCGGGAAATTGAAGGCATTTTTCCAAACCCATCTGGAGAATCCCGCGCCTTATTTATATTGCGCCGCTGACGGCACGCCCAAGCAATTTGCCTTCTGCCCCATTTACCAGTACGGCACTTGCTCCCGGGCAGATTCCTTTGGGGCGCTGCTGGACGGTTTTTACACTGTCCGTGACCGAAAAGACGCTATGCGGCAAAAGAGCCAAAGTGTGCGCAAAACCGTGCAAAATCTATGCACCCGGCTGACCAAAAAGTTAGCGGTACAGGAAAAAGAGCTGGCCGAGAGCTTAGACCGGGAGCGCCTGCGACAGCTGGGCGACATTCTCACCGCCAATATCCACCGCATCCAAAAGGGGCAGACCACGGTAACGGTGGAGGATTTCTATGACGAGAATATGGCGCAAATCGAGGTCACACTCTCTCCCCTGCTGTCCCCCCAACAGAATGCGGCCAAGTATTATAAAGACTACGCCCGGATGAAGACCGCAGAAAAAGAGCTGACCCGGCAGATCGAACTGGGTCAGCAGGAGCTACAGTATTTGCAAAGTGTTTTGGAGGAGCTGAGCCGGGCGGAAACTGACGGTGAGCTGGAGGAGATCCGCCAGGAGCTGCAGGCCGGTGGCTATTTAAAAGCCGATGCCGGCAAGCGGAAAATGAAGGCCGCCAAGCTCTCCCCTATGCGGTTTGAATCCACCGACGGCTACCCGATTTTCGTGGGTCGCAACAACCGGCAGAATGATGAATTGACCTTCAAAGCCGCCCGGAAGGACGATCTGTGGCTGCACGCAAGCAAGGTCCACGGCAGCCATGTGATCATCGCCTGTGGCGGCGTGACACCCCCGGACGATACCATTACCCAGGCGGCCCAGCTGGCAGCTTATTACGCAGAAACCGCAGGCGGTCAGAATATTCCCGTGGATGTAGTGCCGGTAAAATTGGTAAAGAAGACCCCGGACCGGAAGCCCGGTATGGTGATCTACCATTCCCACCGCACCGTGGTGGTCAACCCCTATAAGGACATCGTGGTTGACCCCCTGAACGCAGAGAACAAACCGGAAGAATAAATAGCGGGCGGCCAATGGCCGCCCCTACATTTTGCATAAAAAATCCCAGGGTCGATTGACCCTGAGATTTTTGATTATCTCTTAACGCGTGCGTTGCCGCCCCAGACGCTCCAAACCACGTCCTCGTCAGCAGGCTGTGCGTAGTCAGTCAGGAAGGTGGTAGCCAGTGCGCCGGATGCCCAGCCGAACTGGATCCACTTTTCACTCTCCCAACCCTTCAGGATGCCGTAGAGCATACCGCCCACGAAGCCGTCGCCGCCGCCGATGCGGTCCAGAACGGTGATCCGGCGAGGCTCGACCACATGCCACTCATCGCCCGCCAGCATAATCGCGCCCCACAGGTGAGAGTTGACATTCTCAACCTGACGCAGGGTGGTGGCGAACACGGAAGCATTGGGGAACTGGGCCTTCACCCGCTTGATCATTTCCTTGAAGGACTCGATCTTGGCAGCGATGTCCTTACCGCCGGCCTCGGGGCCCTGGACGCCCAAGCACAGCTGGAAGTCTTCCTCGTTACCGATCAGAATGTCAGCAACGGAAGCGATCTCGGTGAAGATATCGTGGAGCTCCTGCTCACGGCCCTTCCAGAAGGAAGCGCGGTAGTTCAGGTCGAAGGAGATCAGGGTGCCGTACTTCTTGGCAGCGCGGGCCAGCTCCAGGCAGAAGGTAGAGGTCTCGTGGGACAGAGCGCCGATCAGGCCGGACAGGTGCAGGATGCCAACGCCCTCCTGGCCGAAGATGCGATCCAGGTCAAAGTCCTTGATGTTCAGGGTACGGCCAACTTCGCCGGCCCGGTCATTGCAGACACGGGGGCCGCGGGAGCCGTAGCCGGAGTCAGCGATATTGAACTGATGGCGGGAGCCCCAGGGATCGCCCTGCTCTACTTCCTTGCCTTCGTAGTCCATACCGCGGGAGCGGAGGTCGCGCTTAATGAAGTCAGCGATGGGGCTGTCCTTGACGAAGGTGGTCAGCACCTTGGTGGGCAGGCCCAGGTAAGCAGAGATGGAAGCCACATTGGTCTCAGCAGAGGTGGCCTGCATCATAAACATATTGGAAGAAGCAACGGGCTGGCCGTTGGGAGGGGTGATACGAACGCCCATACTGGTGGGAACAACCAGAGCGTACTTGCAATTTTCACGAAGCTTCATAGTAATTTCCTCTCTTTCTTATACATCGTACTGGGTAGCGGAGGTGTTGCCGCCGTGGCCGGTCCAGTTGGTGTGGAAGAACTTGCCGCGGGGCTCGTCGATACGCTCGTAGGTGTGAGCGCCGAAGTAGTCACGCTGGGCCTGCAAGAGGTTTGCCGGCAGGCGGTCGCAGCGGTAGCCATCGTAGTAAGCCAAAGCGGAGGAGAATGCGGGGGTAGGCATACCGCTGAGTGCGCCCTGGGCAACCACCTTACGCCAGCCGGGCAGCAGATCTGCGATCAGCTTGGTGAAGTAGGGATCCAGCAGGAGGTTCGTCAGGTTGGGGTTGGCGTCGAAAGCATCCTTGATCTTGCCCAGGAAGACGGAGCGGATGATACAACCGCCACGCCACATCAGAGCGATACCACCGTTGTTCAGATTCCAGCCGTAGGTCTTGGCAGCAGCACGCATCAGAGTGTAGCCCTGTGCGTAGGAAACAATCTTGGAGGCCAACAGCGCGCAGCGGATGTT
>JAZRIT010000026.1:0-3061 GCA_045645385.1 Faecousia sp. | reverse complement strand
CGATGGCAACACATATACCGTGATTGACAAGACTGTGCCGGCGCAGACTGTTTTGACGAAGACAGGTAGCGGTTCTCCTGCTGACCCGCCTCCAACCGTTATTGACAGCGGTGATGTGACTGACAGCATTACCTGGACATTATACGACAACGGGTTGATGTGTTTTGCAGGGACAGGACCAATGGCGGACTATGGACAGTATACTGACACACCTTGGTGCGATTATAAGTACAGTGACATTACTTCGGTTGAAATAACGGAGGGCATTACCTATTTAGGAAGAGCAAATCTTTTATGGACAGATTCTACGCAGATTTCGATTCCTGAAAGTCTCGTTGCAATTGCACCGGGCAACGGAAGCCTATTTTGCAGCAAAACAGAAACGATTCACTATGCTGGTTCTGAGAGCCAGTGGTCAGCGATTGCTGTTGTCGATGGTGCAAACGAATATATTTCGGATGCGGATGTAATCGCAGAAAAGGACAATCCTGTAGTTCTGTACTCTGGAACCATTGCGTCTACAGACATTTCTTGGACGCTCTGCTCTGATGGCATTCTCACCATTGAGGGAACTGGAGCGATGCCCGACTGGGCAGAAACAGATACTGCACCGTGGGAGCAATATAGCGAGAATGTCAAATATCTTGTGATTTCCGAGGGGATTACATCGGTAGGTTCGTATGCATTCGACGGTTTGACGGGGCTTCAGTCGGTCAAGGTAGCTGCCTCTGTAACGAGAGTCGGCCAATATGCATTCAGCGGGTGCAATAACCTGTTAGCAGTCGCAATTCGGGAAGCGTCTTCCCTGCAAGAAATTAGCGGGTACTGTTTTTCCAACTGTACCAGTCTCCGACATATTAACATCCCGGATACTGTAACAACATTGGGAGGGTCAGCATTCAGCGGCTGCACAATGCTGAATTATGTAGCAATTAACGGCGTTACAAACCTCGGGAGCTATGCCTTTTTCTGTTGTGAGAATTTGACAAGCATAACGGTGCCTGATGGGTTGGTTATTATCCCCGAAGGGACGTTTGCCCGTTGCTTTAACCTTGCCTCAGCGACAATCCCTTCCTCTGTAGTTGGAATCGAAAGGTGGGCATTTTTCGGTGCACAAGAAGATGCGTTTGTCGTTAATTTTTCTGGGTCGCGCGAACAATGGGATGTAATTTCTATTGACTATTATAACGAGGCCCTCGACAACGCAGAAGTCTATTTTGGACGAGAAACCACTGCATCTGGTAGCGTTAATGATGAAATTACCTGGGCGCTTGATGATGCAGGAACTCTAATTATCAGTGGATCCGGTGATATGCCGAACTATGAGGATGGCATTGGTATCAGTGACCAGGATGTTTCTCCTTGGTTCCGGGAAGATTATCACACAGTAATCATTTCCGATGGAATTACATCAATTGGAGAATATGCGTTCGCGGGCGCGGAAAATCTGGTTGCTGTCGTTCTCAGAACGAGTGTATCCAGTATTCCCTGGAATGCATTTGAAGGCTGTGATTCTCCGATTACAATGTATGTCGTTGGCTATGAAGACGAGTTTGCACCTATCCTGGAAAATGGTTATCCAAGTAATTTCACGTTTTATTACCTTTCATAATACAACAAAAGCCCACCAGGGATCACAAAATCCTTGGTGGGCTTCTCTTTTCCTCAAAACGGCCTTCTCGCCACCGTCACCATCTTCACCCCACCGGTGATAAAATCCACCAGCATGGCGCAGGCATCGGGCGCATCGTCATGCAGGTTCTTTCCGCTCACCGTAAACAGGGTCAGCTCCCGCATGAACTTCTCATATTCACCGCTACGGTGTTTGGCATCAATAAAGTAAAACCGTTTGATGTCAGGCGCATACTGGATAATTCGGCTCAGTTTGCTCTGGTTTCTCGGCGCTTTCTTATAGCTCATATTCACCCTCACGCCGTCCTGGCGGAGGGTTTCATCTACGATGCCGCCATACTCATCGCCACCGTTGTTGCTCTCCCAGCGGACCATGTGGGGATGGTGCTTTTTCAGCGTCCCAATCACCAGCGGACGGGTGACCGTCTTATCCCCGGCATTGAACACCACATCCTGAATGTACACGTCCTCCCCGTAAAGGTAGGCCACCGGCATACTCAGGCTGTCCCCGCCGCCCCAGGCCGTATCCACCACCGCCATGATGCGGTCCGGCTCTCCGTCCGGCAGTACACCGTTATAATAGCGCAGCTCGTCAGCAGGGAAGAGGAGGCCCTCTGGGACATAGGGATTGCCCATGTATTTGGCCATCCAAGTGGCATCGTCAATGCTGTCCTTCATGTCCAGATAGTAGTCCGTATCGAACCCCAAATCATATTTATAGTTAAAATTGCTTTCCCCGTCCTCATTCAGGGCAGGGATAACGGTAAAGCGGTAGCGCGGATTGTCCCGATACTGCTCCTCGATGCGCCCCAGCGGATCGGCCACATTCCAGCGGGTACCGACCATGAGCTCCACGGCACCCAGCTTTTTACGGTCCTTCAGCTGGTTCAGGTACGCATCGTACTTGTTCTGCAGACGGACGGGGTTCAAGCTTTCCTCCAAATCCTCAATTAAGTCGTCGCAGTAGAGGATGCCGCCGGTACCAATCTCCACGGCACCGGTCAGGGTACCGGAGATGGAACGGCAGGTCATGGTAGGGAAGCGCTTCTTGCGCTCCAGATCGATGGTCTCATTCTTGGCGCTGTTATCCACCAGCTGAACAGCAGGGAAGACGTCACACCAGCGATACTGGGTCTCATCGGTGATGATGCTCAGAAGCTCTCGGTAGAAGCCGTCGGTCAGCTTGTCACTGTGACCACTCATGACGCTGGCCACAAGGGGACGATGCCCCATCACAAAGGTCATGAAGAAAATGCACAGCGTGCTGTTATGGGTTGGCAGCAAAGTCTTGCCCACCAAATACTTGCCGCCTTCAACCGTAATACAGTTCCCCTTCGCGCCATCAATCCGGCGAATATCGCAGATGGAAATCCGTCTTGGCTTCGAAAATTCACGAAGCTGCTTTCGCTCGATTCTGCAAGGGATATAC
>JAZRIT010000025.1:0-11757 GCA_045645385.1 Faecousia sp. | reverse complement strand
TAAGGATTACAGCTTTATCTCTATCTCAACGCCAGCGGGAAGATCCAGGCTCATCAGAGCCTCAACGGTCTTCTGGTTGGGGTTGAGGATATCGATCAGTCTCTTATGGGTTCTACGCTCGAACTGCTCACGGCTGTCCTTATACTTGTGGACAGCGCGAAGGATGGTAACCACTTCCTTCTTGGTGGGCAGGGGGATGGGGCCAGACACGGCAGCGCCATTGCGCTTAGCGGTGTCGACGATCTTTGCTGCGCTGGAATCGATGAGCTGATGGTCATAAGCCTTCAGCCGGATGCGAATCATTTCCTGATTTGCCATTGTTTGTTTTCCTCCTTGAATTTCGTACTCAGTTTGCGTGGTGTCTGGGTACGGTCGAACATTCCTGTTAACGCCTCCGTGCGTATCACTCTGAGCCAAGAAAAATGGCCGACGCAAGGCCGACCTCTTTCCTGCCGCAGCGATATACGCAGCGCAAAACAGAACAGTTCAGCCGCCCGATGACCGGACATACTCCGCAGAAGTTACCGCTTTTAAGCGCAATCTCCTGCATCATCGCAGTGCGCAGAGCATAGTTTCCCTATGCGCGCTCGATCATGATACCACTAATATCCCCTGTTGTCAACTACTTTTTTAGAAAAATTCACAAAATTTTGCAAAAATTTTTGTCACTTTCGCAGAATCTTTTTATGGGCGGTTATTTGACTTTCCTCGGAGTTTTTGGTATTCTAATCGTCAGAACGGAGGGTTATAGGATGAAAGTGAAAAATATGGCCCTTTGCGGTATGTGCGCGGCGGTACTGGTCCTGTGCGCCTGGATCGCCTTCCCCATCGGGGATCTATCCCTTACCCTGCAGACCTTCGGCATTTTTCTCTGCCTGGGCGTGCTGGGCGGCAAGTTAGGCAGTGTGGTAATTTTGGTATACCTTCTGCTGGGCGCTATGGGTGTGCCGGTATTTTCCGGCTTCCGGGGCGGTCTTGGGGCGCTGCTGGGCGCATCCGGCGGTTACCTCACCGGATTTTTGGCCTGCGGACTGGTTTATTGGCTCATCACTTCCCTATTCCCCAACGGGCAGGTCATCGGAATGCTGGCCGGTCTGCTGGCCTGCTACTGCATCGGCAGTCTTTGGTATTATCAATTTTATTTAGGCGCAGGCGGCTCCGGGACACTGGGTATTATCCTGCTGCAGAATCTGCTGTTTTTGCCAGCAGATCTTTCCAAACTGTTCCTGGCCCGGTATGTGGCCAAACGCATATTGCAAAAGCTTTCCCCATAGAATGTCCCAGGAGGGATGTTCTATGGGGAAAAAAGATTTATGGATCGCGCTAAGCGCGGTATGCGCCGCCGTGATCCTTTCCGTCACACAATTCTGGGGACTGGCTTTGGAGACCGGCGCCTGGGGGCTGTCCTACCGGACCGAGGGGCAGCCGCCCTCCGGTCCAGCAGAGGAGAAACAACTGCGGCAGTACGATGCCGCCTACTTGGGTGACACCACCCAAAAGGTCATTTATCTCACCTTTGATTCCGGCTATGAAAACGGCTGCACTGAGAAGATTTTGGATGTGCTGAAAAAGCACAACGCCCCCGCCGCCTTTTTCTTAGTGGGCAATTACATCGAGAAGAATGCTGACCTGGTGCGGCGGATGGTGGACGAGGGTCACATCGTAGGCAATCATACGATGCACCACTTGGATATGAGCAAACTGACGGAAAAGGATGCCTTTTCCAAAGAATTGCAGGATTTGGAAACCTTATTCAAAGAAACCACCGGTAAGGACCTGCCCAAATACTACCGCCCACCTCAGGGTGTTTACAGTCAGGAGAATCTGAAAATGGCCAAGGAACTGGGCTACAAGACCGTATTCTGGAGTCTTGCCTATGTGGACTGGAACAACGATGCCCAACCTACCAAGGAACAGGCCTTTGAAAAGCTGCTGCCCCGAATTCACAACGGCGCGGTAGTGCTGCTCCACTCCACCTCCGCCACCAATGCCGATATTTTAGATGAATTGCTGACCAAGTGGGAGGCCGCCGGCTACACCTTTGCCTCCATTGACCAATTATTTGCATAAAACAAGCGGCACCCTGCCGGGTGCCGCTTATACATTATATAATATATTAACCTTTATATCTGGGCTGGCAGGTGAGGTTCACACCCAGCCGCTTAAAGATCTTCTCGTCCACCGCAGACAGGATTACAGAAGAATGGACTTCGCAGCCCCGCAACTTGCCCAACTGTTCCATAGCCAGCTCGGCTCTGGGATCGGTAGCAGCGCAGATGGACAGGGCGATGAGCACCTCGTCAGTATGCAGACGGGGATTGCGGTTGCCCAGGTGGTCCACCTTCAAATGCTGAATGGGGTCAATGACCTCCGGGGCAATGAGATGCAGGTCGTCATCCAAACCCGCCAAAGTTTTCAAAGCATTCAGCAGCAGCGCCGAAGATGCGCCCAGCAGACTGGAGGTCTTGCCGGTAACGATTCTGCCATCCGGCAGTTCCATAGCCGCAGCAGGCAGACCGGTCTGCTCAGCTTTCGCCAATGCAGGGGCGACCACCTTCCGAGCATCTACGGACACATCAGCTTTCTGCATCAGCAGCTCCAGTTTGCGAATCTGACTGTCCTCAACCTTGCCCTGCTTCTGATCGCACAGAGCGGTATAGTACCGGCGGACGATTTCCTGCCGGGAAGCTTCCCGACATGCCGTATCGTCTACGATACAGTTGCCCACCATATTTACGCCCATATCCGTGGGAGATTTATAGGGGCACTCCCCCAAAATCTGCTCAAACATGGTCTTCAGCACCGGGAAGGCTTCCACATCCCGGTTATAGTTGACGGTCATCTCCCCGTAAGCTTCCAGATGGAAGGGGTCGATCATATTCACATCGGAAAGGTCAGCGGTAGCCGCTTCATAAGCAAGGTTCACCGGATGGTTCAGGGGCATATTCCACACGGGGAAAGTCTCAAACTTGGCATAACCGGCATTGACACCTCGCTTGTGCTCGTGGTAGATCTGACTCATACAGGTAGCCAGCTTGCCGCTGCCGGGTCCGGGGGCAGTAACCACCACCAAAGAACGGGTAGTCTCGATAAAATCGTTCTTGCCGTACCCCTCGTCGCTGACGATATGGGCAATATTATAGGGATAACCGGGGATGTCATAATGGTGGTAGACCTTGATATCCATCGCCTCCAGCCGGTCAGAAAAGGCCTTTGCCATACTCTGGCCGGTAAAGCGGGTCAGCACCACGCTGGACACATACAGGCCAAAGCCCCGGAACACATCGATCAGCCGGATCACATCCCGGTCATAGGTAATGCCTAAGTCGCCCCGGATCTTATTCTTTTCGATATCATCGGCGTTGATGGCGATGACCATCTCCACCTGGTCCTTCAGCTCCAGCAGCATCCGCAGCTTACTGTCCGGCTGGAAACCGGGCAGGACGCGGGACGCGTGGTTATCGTCATAGAGCTTGCCGCCGAATTCCAGATAGAGCTTGCCGCCAAACTGGGCGATCCGCTCCCGGATGTGGGCGGATTGGGTGCGGATATATTTATCGTTATCATAACCGAGCTTCATCATTCTGCGCCCCTTTTCTGCGTAGTCCAATACCTTTTCTATTGTATAGGATTCCGCAGAAAATAGCAAGCTATTTTCCGTTTTTTCCTGTCAAAAACCCGGGGTGTGCCGTCAGCTCACCCCGGGTTTTTTGTTAAAAGACTTCGATTTCGTAAAGCTCCATTCCGTTGGGGCCAGTAAACTCCAGCCGCAATGTCTCGGGACAAACAGCCTCCTTCAGCAGGAAGGTTACGGTAGACAGCTCATGGTTGGTCTTTTCCGCCAGGGGGGCATCCACCAGCTCGCCGCCCATGCGCAGCTTCAAGTCGATTCCGTCAAGCTGCCAACCGCTGATAACCACCTTTTGGAAGGTAGGCTTCACCTTAGTCAGATCCAGCTCATAGAACCGGTCGCCCTCCTTGGCTACCTGCAGCGCCAAATTGTCCTTTATGCCGTCGAACAGTTTGAATTTGCAGGCAGCAGCCACACCGGATGCGGTGACCTTGATATCATTGTGCCGGTCAAACAGCAGGCTGCCGCCGTGGGTACGGGCATACTCCAGATCGTCAATGAGCTTCTTGGTCTGCTCATAGGTGGGAAGACCTGCATCCATCACAACATTGGTGCCGACCAACACCGCAAGGGGTTCCAGCTCAAAGGTGTTGCCGGTAATGGTCCGGTTATGGCGGAATTCATGCCAAGTGCCGCTGATTCCGTCCACGGTAACGGTTTGCGGTGTCTGGTTGAAATTCACCACCACGAACATCTTCTCCGCCCCGTTGTCATACAGCACAGCTTCAGCATCGTTGGTACGATACAGGGTCGTCCGCTTGCCGTGGAGCACCAGCGCCTCCAGCGCCTCAAAGCTCTGGAGAACAGATAACGCACACCCTCATAGGTGGCCGCCCGGTCATTCACATCGTGGTAAGCGTAGGGATCCAGGGACTTACCGCCGTGGATCATTGCCGCCCAGGTGTGGCAGAGCAGCTCATCAAAGGTGGGATAGTCCGCATAGATGGAGCTGAATTGATAAGTAAAGGTCATGGGTATCATACCTACGCACTTATCGGGTCTGTTCAGCTTGGCAATATCGTCAATGTAGTTACCTATGGTATTCATCGGACGCATATAAACCCGTCTGCCATCCTCCAAATTCTCCGGGTCAATGTAGGGGTGAACCTCAAACCAGTCCGCGCAATCCACCAATCCGCTGGCAGCGCGGGTGGTCAGCAGAACCACGTGGTAGGGATCCTTGTCCGCAATATAGTCATAGATATGCTTCACATAAATGGGAGAAATACCCCGGCACTCCGGCTCATCAAAGGCATAATAGTAGGCAAAATCCCGCTTTTTATTCTCCTCGATCCGCTGATCCAGCACCCGGAGCACATCCTCGCTTGGCATCACGTCCTGCATTGCCTCGCTATCAGAGCGTTTCAATTCTCTGGTAAGAATGACCTCCGGCTTCATCCAGCCCGCCTGACCCTTGATCTGCCGGGTTTCGTGGATATTATCATTGTCATACCGCATCCGGAACGCCTCGCCGCCCCGGTAATACCGGGAGTACATCGTACGGGCAAGGGTGGGCTTGCCGTCCACGATCAGATTACCACCGGAGATCCAAGTCATCATACGGCCGGTGGGTGCCAGACGGCGAATCTTCTGCTTCTTCTCTTCTGTGTCGGTGGTAGCAGTCAACCAAGCCTCACCCACAGCAAAGTTCGGCGTATCAAAAGCAAAGCTACCATCGGCATTGGGGGTAAGCACCTGGGTCTCAATACCAGGACCCTCCAGCTTCAAGGTCACAGGCTTTGCAGCAGTCACCGTGCCCACTATCTTGGAATAATCCTGTCCCGGGTAGAAATTGCACCGGTATTCCGGCAGAGTAAACCGCAGCTTGATAGGCTCGTAGGTCACCTTCACAGGATAGTGGCGCTTAAATTCCTTACCGTCACGGTTGCGGGTCAGCGCCAGCAGGACTCTATACCGTCCCAGCTTCTCAAACTGACAGGGTACTGTAAATTCATTGGCGCCGGCATCAAGGCTAACCGTTGCCGTATCGCCATAATCAGAGGTGAAGGTAAAGGTATCGGCCACCGCATTCAGAGTCTTGACTGTCATCACACCCTGATAACCCTGCTCGTTCCGTGCGTTCATATCCAACGCAGCAGAGATGATGCGGATATCATCTTCCTTAGCCCGCAGAGGCATACCGCTCACACCCAGATAATGTTCGAATTCCACGAATCTTCTTTCCAGTATGCAGCAGGAGGAATTTACGCATTTGCTTCCACCCCGTTCATTACGGCAGCGAATGCCACCGACCAACCATTTCTCGCTGAGGCTGTCATTGGCGGTCATATACAGAGCAGTCATAGGAACTTCTATAACCGCAGACCAATGATCCTCGCCTACATAGAATGCGCTGTCCCAATCCGGGGCATAGGGGTCGGGACGGATCTGACCGCCCTCGGCATAGTAATGGGCCGCCGTCTTACCACCAAAGAACACCACAAACTGATAATAGTCATAGGAGCTGCCTGTGGGGGAGAAAAACAGCTCCACACGGTCTCTGCCCCAAATTTCCCGGTTCGGACTTGTGTCCACTACATGCTGAATATCCGGCTCCATGCACCGAAAACCGAAGTAGACCCGGTCTTCCATAGGCAGGACCTTAAAAACAGTTTGGGCGGGAACGATCTCACCGCCTTGGCTTTTCAGCTTGTGAAAACCTGTAAATGCCTGCGCCTGCTCCCATGCGGGATCATTCATCTGTCCGTCAAAGATGATCCGATGCTTCTTTTCCATAGTTGCTCCTTTCTGCGAGGCATTTCTGTTATCGCCCTCGCATCACACGCCAAATTCCGTACGGCATCGCTGTGCCTATGCAGGCCTCATTATAACACGCATCACCGATTTTGCAATAGAACTTTCAGACCTTTTTTCTATAACTTTTCAGTACATTTCAGAAAAAACGGGGCGCCGCAAGACCTTGCGACGCCCCTTAGAATTTTATTCATTTCATTAGCTTGCACACAAGGTCTGCAAAGGCGACGGGGTCGGCAAGGGGCAGGTCTGCCATTAAGAGGGCCTGTCCATGGAGCAGGTTTGCATAATCCTTCGCCTTTTGGGTGTCGCCCACCATAGCGCTCTGCATTGCCTGCACCGCAGGATGCTCCGGATTCAGCTCCAATATCCGCGTAGAGGGGAAGGGGATCTCCGGGTTGGCCCGGCGCATATATTTCTCCATCTCGAAGCTCATACCGGTGCCGGGAGTCATCAGCACAGGGCTGTCGCCCAAAGAGCCGGACAGCTTGACCTCCTGCACTATTTCGCCCAGGGTTTCCTTAACAAAAGCGAGTAAGCCCTTCATTTCCTCGGCCTTTTCTTCCAGGGCTTTCTTGTCGTCCTCACTCTGCAGACCCAAATCCTCGGTGGCTGCATTGCAGAAGGGCTTTTCAGAATAGGTCATCATAGACTGGGTGACGAACTCGTCCACCTCGTCAGTCAGCAGCAGCACATCGTAGCCCTTATCGGAAAGCAGCTTCACCTGGGGCAATTTGGCCATACGGTCGGTGCTTTCGCCGGAGATATAGTAAATTTTCTCCTGTCCCTCCGCCATGGCGTTCACATACTCGGTAAAGGTAATCAGCTTGCCCTCCTTGTGGGAGTAGAACAGCAGCAGATCCTGGGTGGCCTCCTTGTGGGCGCCGTAATCGGCCACCACACCGAACTTCAGCTGCCGGCCAAAGGAAGCAAAGAATTTCTCATAGGTTTCCCGGTCGTTATCCAGCATATTTTTCAGCTCGGACTTGATCTTCTTTTCGATGTTCTTGGCGATAATGGTCAGCTGCCGGTTGTGCTGGAGCATTTCCCGGCTGATGTTCAAAGACAGGTCCTGGCTGTCCACCACGCCACGGACGAACTGGAAGTACTCAGGGATCAGATCCTCACAGCTTTCCATAATCATCACGCCGGAGGAGTACAGCTGCAACCCCCGCTTAAAGTCCTTGGAGTAGAAGTCAAAAGGCGCTTTGCCGGGAATATACAGCAATGCCTTATAGGACACCGTACCCTCGGCGCTGGTGTGGACGGTACGAACAGGCTTGGTATAGTCCATAAACCGTTCCTTATAGAACTGGTTATATTCCTCCTCGGTCACATCCTTCTTGGCCCGCTGCCACAGAGGGATCATAGAGTTGAGGGTGTCCACTTCCTCATAGCTCTCATATTCCGGCTTATCCTCGGGGGCATCAGCCTTCAGCCGGGACTTGCTCACCAGCATACGGATGGGATAGCGGAGATAATCGGAATATTTCTTCACCAGCTGGCGGATCTCATATTCCTCCAGGAAGCGGGAGTACTTGTCGTCCTCGGTGTCAGCCTTCAAGGTCATAATCACATCGGTGCCGGCAGCAGCGCGCTCGGCTTCTTCGATGGTATAGCCGTCAGCGCCGTTAGACTCCCATTTCCACGCAGTAGCTTCGCCGTATTTCTTAGAAATCACAGTGACCTTTTGGGCAACCATAAATGCCGCATAGAAGCCCACGCCGAACTGACCGATGATGTCGATATCCTCATTTTTCTCCATCTGCTGCTTAAAGCCCAAAGAGCCGGACTTGCAGATCGTGCCGAGGTTTTCCCCCATCTCCTCCTTGGTCATACCGATGCCGTTGTCAGACACAGTGAGCGTGCCAGCCTTTTGATCCCGGGTGATGGTGATCTTGAAATCCTCCCGGTTGACACCCACCTTATCATCAGTCAAAGCCGTATAGGCCAGCTTGTCGATGGCATCGCTGGCGTTGGACAGAATTTCCCGCAGGAAGATCTCCTGGTGGGTGTAAATGGAATTGATCATTAAGTCCAGCAGCCGCTGGGACTCTGCCTTAAACATTTTCTTTGCCATTATACATTCTCCTTTTTCAGCATATCGTTCGATTCACACTGTAGGGGCGGCCATTGGTCGCCCGCGGGCGATTCGTGAATCGCCCCTACGCAACTTTTTAGCACTCTTTTAAATTGAGTGCTAATATCATACCACACTTTCTAAAAAATGCAACCCCTTTACAAAATCTTTTCCGAATATTCACATTTGGAAGATTTCCCCTTGATTATTCCGGTATTTCCGCTATAATTATAATGAATATTTATGTGCTCAAGGAGACTTTTGTAATGATAACTGTAAGCAATTTAGGTATGCAGTTCGGCGGCCAGTGGCTGTTCCAGCATGTAGACCTGCAATTTCTGCCCGGCAACTGCTACGGCATCATCGGTGCCAACGGCGCCGGCAAATCCACCTTCCTGCGTCTTTTAACCGGCGAGCTGGACAACACCACCGGTTCTATCACCATCGACCCGGACAAGCGGGTGTCCGTTCTGAAGCAGAACCAAAATGCCTACGACGAATACACCGTTATGGACACCGTCATCATGGGCAACCAGCACCTGTACGATGTAATGAAGGAAAAGGACGCTATCTACGAAAAGGAGGACTTTTCTGACGCTGACGGCATCCGCGCCGCGGAACTGGAGGGTGAATTTGCCGAGCTGGGCGGCTGGGAAGCGGAATCCGACGCCTCCCGTCTGCTGCAGGGTTTAGGCATTCCCACCGACCTGCATTATGATCTGATGGCCGACACCGACCCGAGACTTAAGGTGAAGGTCCTGCTGGCGGCAGCCCTCTTTGGCAACCCCGACATCATCATGCTGGACGAGCCCACCAATAACCTGGACATCGAGGCCATCAACTGGCTGGAGGATTTTCTGCTGGACTTCCCCGGCATGGTCATTGCCGTTTCCCACGACCGCCACTTCCTGAATACCGTCTGCACCCACACCGTGGATATCGACTACGGCAAGATCAAAATGTATGTAGGTAACTACGATTTCTGGTATGAATCGAGCCAGATGGTCCAGGCCATGATCCGCAACAAGAACAAGAAGAACCAGGAGAAGATCGAAGAGCTGCAGCTGTTTATTCAGCGGTTCTCCGCCAATAAGAGTAAGGCCAAGCAGGCGACCGCCCGCCGGAAGCTGCTGGACAAGCTGACCGTGGAGGAGATGCCCTGCTCCACCCGCCGCTACCCCTTCGTTGGCTTTATGCCGGAGCGGGAGCTGGGCAAGGATGTGCTGACTGTCAAGGATGTTTCCGTCACTGTGGACGGGGTCAAGCTTTTGGACAAGGTCTATTTCTCTGTGAACCGCACCGACAAGATCGCCTTTGTGGGCGAAAACGAGCTGGCTCAGACCGCCCTGTTCAAGGTGCTGATGGGCGAATTAGAGCCGGACGAAGGGTCAATCAAGTGGGGTGTCTCCACCATCCGCAGCTACCTGCCCAAGGACAACACCGAGTACTTTGAGGGCAATAAAATGGAGCTGGTGGATTGGCTGCGCCAGTACTCCGCCAAGAAGGACGATGTATATCTGCGAGGCTTCTTAGGCCGTATGCTCTTCGGCAACGACGATGTGTTCAAACCTGTGGATGTGCTGTCCGGCGGTGAAAAGGTCCGGTGTATGCTGTCGAAAATGATGCTCAGCGGTGCCAACGTGGTGCTGCTGGACCAACCCACCAACCACCTGGATATGGAATCCATCCAAGCGGTGAACAAGGGTCTTGAGGCCTTTGACGGCGTGGTTTTGCTTGCCTCCCACGACCACGAAATGCTGACCTCCACCTGTAACCGTGTCATTGCCTTCCAGCCCGACGGCACCATCATCGACCGCTACGGCACCTACGACGATTACCTGGAATGGCTGGCCCAGCAGAAAGAACAGTAATCCCCCTTGTAGGGGCGGATATTATCCGCCCGCGGGCGGCAGATTGCCGCCCCTACAAATCCTATTGTAAGGAGTATGCTATGAAGAAGATTTTAGATATCATTACCGCTAAAATGGAACAGGCATTTGTGGATGCCGGTTATGAAGCAAGCTTTGGCCGGGTGACGGTGTCCAACCGCCCCGACCTGTGTGAATACCAGTGCAACGGTGCGCTGTCTGCCGCCAAGCAATATAAGTGCGCCCCCATTGCTATTGCCAATGCTGTTGCCGAAAAGCTGGACAAGAGCGACTTTTCCATGTGCGATGCCGTAATGCCCGGCTTTATCAATCTGAAGCTGTCCGACACCTTCCTGCAGACCTATCTGGAGGAAATGCGTACCGCGCCCGATTTTGGCGTGGAGAAGATCGGCGCAGGCCAGACCATCGTGGTGGACTACGGCGGCGCCAATGTGGCAAAGCCCCTGCATATCGGCCACCTGCGGCCTGCTATCATCGGCGAGACTCTGAAGCGGCTGCACAAATTCCTCGGCTACAACACCATCGGCGATGTGCACTTAGGCGACTGGGGTCTGCAGATGGGTCTGATTATCGCTCAGCTGCAGGAGCAGCAGCCGCAGCTTGTCTACTTTGACGTGAACTACACCGGCGAGTACCCCGAGGAAGCACCCTTTACCATTACCGAGCTGGAGCAGATCTATCCTGCTGCTTCCGCCCGTAAGAAGGAAGACGAGGCCTTCGCCGAGAAGGCACACGTGGCAACCTACGAGCTGCAGACCGGCAGACGTGGCTACCGTGCCCTGTGGCAGCACATCATGCGCCTGTCCCTGGCAGATATGCGCAAGATCTACGAAGACCTGAACGTGCATTTCGAAGCATGGCTGGGTGAGAGCGATGCAGATCCCTTCATTCCTCCCATGGTCGAGGACTTCAAGAAGCGTGGCATCGCTGTGCAGAGTGAGGGCGCATGGGTCATTCCCGTTGCCCGTGAGGGAGATAAGCAGGAAGTGCCTCCCTGCATCCTGGTCAAGTCCGACGGCTCTGCCATCTATGCTACTACTGACCTGGCAACCATGATCCAGCGTATGCAGGACTTTAAGCCGGATCGGATGTTCTACATCACTGATAAGCGCCAGAGCCTGCACTTTGAGCAGGTGTTCCGTGCAGCAAAGCTGGGCGGCATCGTGCCCGAGGATTACACCTTGGACCACCTGGGCTTCGGTACTATGAACGGCAAGGACGGCAAGCCCTTCAAGACCCGTGACGGCGGCGTTATGCGTCTGGAAATGCTCATTAAGGACATGACCGACTTCGTCCGTGCTAAGGTGGTGGAGAACCAGATCGTCACCGGCGACGAGGTAGAGCCTACCACCAAGAAGATCGCCCTGGCTGCCCTGAAGTACGGCGATTTGTCCAACCAGCCC
>JAZRIT010000024.1:0-5929 GCA_045645385.1 Faecousia sp. | reverse complement strand
AGAATGTTCATAAGGTCGGTGCCATCGGCGTTCCCGGTTTCGGCTGGGAGACCAAGATCGTGGATGAACACGGTGAGGAAGTTCCCCAGGGTGAGGTCGGCGAACTGGCTGTCAAGGGCGACGGTGTCATGCAGTGCTACTACAAGAATCCTGAAGCTACCGCCGAAGTTCTGAAAGGCGAATGGCTCTTCACCGGCGATATGGCCCGGGTGGATGAGGACGGCTTCATCTATCTGGTTGACCGGAAGAAGGACGTGGTCATCTCCGGCGGCGAAAATCTGTACCCCGTACAGATCGAAGACTTTATGCGCGGCTTTGACAAGATCAAGGATGTGGCGGTCATCGGCCTGCCCGACCCCCCCCTTGGCGGGATCGCAGCTGCCATTGTGGAAGTCAAGGACGGTGTGACCTGCACCGAGGCGGAGATCAACGCCTTCTGCGCCGCCCTGCCCCGGTACAAGCGCCCCCGGAGGATCATCTTCGACAAGATCCCCAGAAATCCCACCGGTAAGATCGAAAAGCCGGTGCTCCGTGAAAAATACTGCCAGGGCCGCCTGGTAGAATCCCAAATTACCGGTTAAGGAGGTAATACTATGAAAACATTGATGCTTGGCAACGAAGCGGTTGCCAGAGGCTTATTTGAGGGTGGCTGCAGCTTCGTATCCAGCTATCCCGGCACACCCAGTACAGAAATTACCGAGTGCATCGCTACATATAAGGAAGTTTATGCCGAGTGGGCACCCAACGAAAAGGTGGCTATGGAAGCCGCTTTCGGCGCCAGCCTTGCCGGCAAGCGCAGCTTCTGCGCCATGAAGCATGTTGGCCTGAATGTGGCAGGTGACCCCCTGTTCACCATCGCCTATACCGGTGTCAATGCCGGTATGGTCATTGGCGTTGCTGACGATGCCGGTATGCACTCCTCTCAGAACGAGCAGGATTCCCGCCATTATGCAAGAGCCTCCAAGATCCCTATGTTAGAGCCTGCCGATTCCGCCGAAGCTTTGGCCTTTACCAAGCTGGCTTACGCGCTGTCCGAGGAATTCGACACCCCCGTCTTTATTAAGATGTGTACCCGCGTTTCCCATTCCCAAAGTATTGTAGAGCCGGGCGAACGGGTGGAGGTCAGCAGAAAATACGAAAAGAATCCCCAGAAGTACATTATGATGCCCGGCAATGCCAAGCTGCGCCACCCCATCGTGGAGGAGCGCACCCGCCGTCTGGCAGCGTGGGCAGAAAATTGCGAAATCAACCGCATTGAGGAAGGCAGCGACCGCTCTGTGGGTATCATCACCGCCTCTACCTCCTATCAGTATGTGAAGGAGGTCTGCGGTGACAAATATCCCGTTCTAAAGCTGGGTATGATCTGGCCTCTTCCGGAGCAGAAGATCCGTGATTTTGCCGCTTCTGTAGATACGCTGGTTATCGTTGAGGAGCTGGACAGCTTCATTGAGAATCACTGCCGTCAGCTGGGCCTTGAGTGCGTGGGCAAGGAGAAATTCTCCTGCATCGGCGAATTCTCTCAGAATTTGGTTGCCGAAAAGCTGGGTATGGAAACTACCCCCGGCACCAAGCTGGATGCCGCCATCCCGCCCCGGCCTCCCGTTATGTGCGCAGGCTGCCCCCACAGAGGTCTGTTCTACACCCTGGCAAAGAACAAGGTGACCGCCCTGGGTGACATCGGCTGTTATACCTTAGGCGCAGTGCCGCCCCTGGCCGCACTGGACACCACTATTTGTATGGGCGCTTCCATCTCCGGTATGCACGGCTTCACCAAGGCCGACGAAACCGAGGGCCGGAAGGTGGTTGCCGTCATCGGTGACTCCACCTTTATGCACTCCGGTATGACCGGCCTTGTGAATATGGCTTACAACGAGTCCTGCGGTACGGTCATCATTGTGGACAACTCCATCACCGGTATGACCGGCCACCAGCAAAACCCCACCACCGGCTTCAACCTGAAAGGCGACCCCTGTACCAAGATCGATCTGGAATCTCTGTGCCGGGCCGTGGGTATTCGCCGTGTCCGCGTGGTTGATCCCTATGATCTTGCTCAGTGCGACGAGGCCATCAAGGAAGAAACCGCAGTGAACGAGCCTTCCGTCATTATCTCCCGCCGTCCCTGCGCCCTGCTGAAATATGTGAAGCACAAGAAGCCCATTATTGCCGATTCTGACAAGTGTGTAGGCTGCAAGGCCTGTATGAAGATCGGCTGCCCTGCCATCAGCATTGTGGACAAGAAAGCAAAAATTGACAACACCCTCTGCACCGGCTGCGGTGTCTGCGCCCAGCTTTGCAAGATGGATGCCCTGCAGGCAGCTAAGGAGGTCTAAAATATGAAAACACAGAATATTATGATCGTCGGTGTGGGCGGACAGGGAAGCCTGCTGGCCTCCAAGCTGCTGGGCCGTATGCTCCTGGAAAAGGGCTACGACATCAAGGTGTCCGAGGTCCACGGTATGAGCCAGCGGGGCGGCAGCGTGGTTACTTATGTCCGTTTCGGTGACAAGGTCTACTCCCCCGTTATTGACAAGGGCGAAGCCGATTTTATTGTTTCCTTTGAACTACTGGAAGCTGCCCGCTGGACGGAGTACTTAAAGCCCAGCGGAAAGATCGTGGTCAACACCCAGCAAATTTCCCCTATGCCCGTCATTACCGGCGCTGCCGCGTATCCCCAGGGTCTGGTGGAGCAGATGCAGGCTGCCGGCCTGGATGTGGACGCATTTGACGCCCTGGCGCTGGCTGAACAGGCCGGCTCTGCCAAGGCTGTGAACATCGTGCTGATGGGTCACTTGTCCCGGAGCTTTGACTTTACCGAGGAAGAGTGGATGGCCGCCATTGAAAAGAGCGTTCCCGCCAAGTTCCTGGAACTGAACAAAACCGCTTTTAGTCTCGGCCGTAATGCCTAAAGGAGAAACAACCAATGGCGAAATATTATCAACCGGAAATTGAAACCGCTTCCCGGGAGCAGATTAAGGCCTGGCAGGACGAGCGTCTTGTCAAGCAGGTGCAGCATGTATGGGACAATGTGCCCTACTACCGCAAAAAGATGGAAGAAAAGGGTCTGACCCCGGCAGATATTGGGAGCACTGCCGATCTGCACAAGCTGCCCTTCCTCAGCAAGGACGATCTCCGTGAGGCCTATCCCTACGGTCTGCTGGGTATGCCCCTGGATCAATGTGTCCGTATTCACTCCACCTCCGGTACCACCGGCAAGCGTGTTGTGGCATTCTACACCCAGCATGATATTGACCTGTGGGAGGACTGCTGCGCCCGTGCCATTATGGCTGTGGGCGGCGACAAGGAGGATGTGTGTCAGGTGGCATACGGCTACGGTCTGTTCACCGGCGGCGCAGGTCTCCACGGCGGCTCTCATAAGGCGGGCTGCCTGACCCTGCCCATGTCCTCCGGCAGCACCGACCGGCAGCTGCAGTTTATGACCGATCTGGGCGCTACCATTCTGTGCTGTACCCCCTCTTATGCAGCTTACCTGTCCGAATCCATCCACGAGCGTGGCCTGCGGGATCAGATCAAGCTGAAGGCCGGTATCTTCGGCGCTGAGGCCTGGAGTCAGAAGATGCGCGAGGATATTGAAAAAGGTCTTGGCATCAAGGCATACGATATTTACGGTCTGACCGAAATCTCCGGACCGGGCGTGGCCTTTGAGTGTGAGGCCCAGACCGGTATGCACATCAACGAAGACCACTTTATCGCAGAGATCATCGACCCGGATACCGGCGAGGTCCTGCCTATGGGCAGTAAGGGTGAGTTGGTCTTTACCTGCATCACCAAAGAAGCATTCCCCCTGCTGCGCTACCGCACTAAGGATATTTGCATACTGAATGCAGAGCCCTGCCCCTGCGGCCGTACCCATATCAAGATGTGTAAGCCCATGGGTCGCAGCGACGATATGCTTATCGTTAAAGGCGTCAATGTCTTCCCGTCCCAGATTGAGGCCGTCCTCATCGAGCAGGGCTATCCTGCCAACTATCAGATCGTTGTGGACCGTGTCAACCACTCGGACACCCTGGAGGTTATGGTGGAGATGACTCCGGAGAACTTCTCCGACTCCCTGGCCAAGATCACCTCCATGGAAAAGAACCTGGTGGATGCCCTCAAGTCTATGCTGGGTATCTTCGCCAAGGTGCGTTTGGTGGCCCCCAAGACCATCGCCCGCAGTGAAGGCAAGGCCGTCCGTATCATTGACAAGCGTAAGATTTAAGGAGGCAGCAAGATGGTATATCAAATTTCTGTTTTTCTGGAAAACCGTGCCGGTCAGTTTGCTGAGATCACCGGCGTTTTGGCCAAGAACAACATTGACCTGCGGGCCATCTCCATTGCAGAGACCGCAGACTACGGCGTTCTGCGTCTGATCGTTGGGGATGCCGAGAAGGCCACCTCCATTCTGATGCAGCACGGCTATCTAATGTCCATGACCCCGGTGCTGGTGGTTGCTGTTTCCGATGAGCCCGGCGGCATTGCGCCGGTGCTGGCTACCATGGCTGAAAGCAATATCGACATCGAATATATGTACTCCCTGTTCACCCACAGAGAGGGCAAGGCCTACATTGTGTTCCGGGTTGCCGAGGCCGAAAAGTTTACCGAATTGCTCGCCAGCCACGGTCTGAGTCTGGCAACCAGCGAAGAATTGGGAATCCGCTAAAAAGTGAGGTAAGTAACTATGCAAGAAATGAGCAGAAAAAATCAATATTTTACCGACTCCGTTATCCGCCGTATGACCCGTATCTCCATTGAGTGCGGCGCTATCAACCTGGCCCAGGGCTTCCCGGATTTTGATCCGCCCAAGGCAATGCTGGACCGGCTGAACGAGGTCTGTTATCAGGGCCCCCACCAGTACCCCATCACTATGGGCGCTCCCAATTTCCGGCAGGCGCTGGCAAGAAAGTGTGGCCGGTTTATGGGCCGCACCCTGGATCCGGACACTGAGATGGTGGTCACCATCGGTTCTACCGAGGCAATGGTGGATACCATTTTCGCCCTGACCAACCCCGGCGACAAGATCGCCATGTTCTCTCCCTACTTTGAGAACTACCGCGCCCAGGCCATTATGGCCCAGTGCGAGCCTATCTTTATCCCGCTGACCCCTCCGGCCTTCAATTTTGATGCCAATGTGCTGGAGGATGCCTTCAAGCAGGGCATTAAGGCGATCCTCATCTGCAACCCCTCCAACCCCAGCGGCAAGGTCTTTACTTACGACGAGCTGAAGCTGATCGCAGACCTGTGTATCAAGTACGATGTCTATGCCATTATGGACGAGGTCTATGAGCACATCATCTACGAGGGCCACAAGCACACCTATATGAACAGCCTGCCCGGTATGTGGGAGCGGACCGTATCCTGCTCCTCTTTGTCCAAGACCTATTCCATCACCGGCTGGCGTTTGGGCTATGCCATCGCTCCCAAGCACATTATGGACCGCATCAAGCAGTACCACGACTTTAACACCGTGGGTTGTCCCTCTCCGCTGATGGAGGCTGCCGTGGTGGGTCTGGATATGCCCGACAGCTACTACGAGGAATTCGGCGCTCACTATGCCCATATGAAGAAGCTCTTTACTGAGGGACTGGACCGGATCGGCATTCCTTACACCGACCCTCAGGGCGCATACTTTGTGTTGGCTGATGTTTCTCCCTATATGAAGAAGGGCCAGACCGATGTGGAATTCTGCGAAGAGCTGGCCCGCAAGGTAGGCGTCGGCGCTGTGCCCGGCACTTCCTTCTTCAGCGAAAAGGGTGTCAACAACATCGTCCGGCTGCACTTTGCCAAGATCGACACCACCCTGAACGAGGCCCTTGACCGCCTGTCCCACATCAGAGAAAAGCTGTTCTGATCGGGGCTCCGCATAACGCAATCTGTCATAAAAACAGGAAGCCGTGCTGCCATATGCAGCACAAGTCGGAGGCCAAGCGGG
>JAZRIT010000023.1:0-40320 GCA_045645385.1 Faecousia sp. | reverse complement strand
GTGGACTACGGCGGCGCCAATGTGGCAAAGCCCCTGCATATCGGCCACCTGCGGCCTGCTATCATCGGCGAGACTCTGAAGCGGCTGCACAAATTCCTCGGCTACAACACCATCGGCGATGTGCACCTGGGCGACTGGGGTCTGCAGATGGGTCTGATCATTGCAGAACTGCAGGAGCGGCAGCCGGAACTGCCCTACTTTGATCCGGATTTTGCCGGGGAATATCCCGCCACCGCCCCCTTTACCGTGGACGAACTGGAGGAGATCTACCCCACCGCTTCCGCCAAAAAGGCTGACCCGGCATTCTCCCATAAGGCCCACCAGGCAACGCTGGAATTGCAGCAGGGCCGTCGGGGTTACCGCGCCCTGTGGCAGCACATTATGAACGTGTCTGTTACTGACCTGAAAAAGAACTATGACAATCTGGAAGTCTACTTTGAAAAGTGGCTGGGCGAAAGCGATGCAGATCCCTACATCCCCGCTATGGTGGCCGACATGAAGGCACGGGGTATTGCGGTGCAGTCCGAGGGAGCATGGGTCATTCCCGTAGCCGAGGAGGGGGATAAGAAGGAGATGCCCCCCTGCATCCTGGTCAAGTCCGACGGCTCTTCCATTTACGCTACCACCGATTTGGCCACTATAGTCCAGCGTATGGAGGACTGGGCGCCCAATAAAATGCTCTATGTCACCGACAAGCGGCAGAATCTGCACTTTGAGCAGGTGTTCCGGGCCGCCCGGAAGGCCGGTAACGTAAAGCCCGAAACCGAACTGGAGCATGTTGGCTTCGGCACTATGAACGGCGCGGACGGCAAGCCCTTCAAGACCCGTGACGGCGGCGTACTCCGTCTGGAACAGCTGATTGCCGATATGACCGATTTCGTCCGGACCAAGGTTGTGGAAAACCAGATCGTCAGTGCTGGCGAGGTGGAAGCCACCACCGCCAAAATTGCCATGGCCGCGCTGAAATACGGCGATCTTTCCAATCAGCCCACCAAGGACTACAACTTTGATATGGAGCGTTTCGCCGCTTTCGAAGGTAACACCGGACCGTATATTCTCTACACCATCGTCCGTGTCAAGTCCATCCTTTCTAAGTACGGTGCTTGGGAGAATCTCCCCATACAAGTTCCTGCCAACATCTATGCCAAGGATCTGATGATCGCCATCACCAAGGCTGCTCCCGCCTTGGAAAGCGCGCTGAAGACCTCCTGCCCCAACCTGATCTGCGCCTATATCTACGAGCTTGCCGGCGCAGTCAACAAGTTCTACCACGAGACCCGCATCCTCACCGAGGAGGATAAGACCTTGCAGGCCGGCTACATCAGCCTGATCGCCCTTGCCAAGAACATCCTGGAAACCTGCATCGACATTCTCGGCTTCTCCGCCCCGGAAAAAATGTAAGCAAAATGCCGCCAACAAAAGTTGGCGGCATTCATTTTATCCTTCTTCCACAACGATTTCTTTTAAGGTAAGACCGGGGTTGCGCTTGCAGGTAAAGTCAATGGCCCAGAAGCTGCTGAACACCAGAAGATTCCGTCCGCGGTAATCCTCCAAAAGCTCAGCGTCGCTGCCCAGATTCAAATCGGACAGATCGCCCGAATAACTGTCAATAAGGCGGATTTCTTCATAGGGCAGCATCTCCATCCGCAGGTCCACGCCGTACTCGTTCTTCATACGGTACTGGAACACTTCAAACTGCAGTGTACCCACAACGCCCACAATGACCTCCTCCATACCGGAGTTAGGCACTTTGAAGATCTGAATCGCACCCTCCTGGGCGATCTGCTCTGTGCCCTTGACGAACTGCTTGCGCTTCATGGAATCCTTGGCAGACACCCGGCAGAAATGTTCAGGGGCAAAGGTGGGGATGCCGGAGTACAGGAACTTTTTGCCCGGCACGGTGATGGTGTCGCCGATAGAGAAAATACCCGGGTCGAACACACCGATCACATCACCGGCATAGGCCTCCTCCACGATCTCACGCTCCGCGGCCATCAGCTGCTGAGGCTGGGAAAGGCGCATCTTCCGGCCGCCCTGCATATGGTAATACTCCGTATCCCGCTGGAATTTACCGGAGCAAATACGCATAAATGCCAGCCGATCCCGGTGGGCCTTGTTCATATTTGCCTGGATTTTAAAGATAAATGCGGAAAAATCCGGGCTGAAAGTATCGATTTCACCGCAATCTGCTGTGCGGGACAGAGGCGGCGGGGTTAATTTCAAGAAGTTTTCCAAAAAGGGCTCAATGCCGAAATTGGTCAGCGCAGAGCCGAAGAACACAGGGCTAAGCTGGCCGTTACGGACGGCCTCCATATCCATCTCCCGGCCGGCAGACAGCAGCTCGACATCGTCGATCAGCTGCTGATGCTTGGCTTCCGAATCCAAAAGCTCTGCCACCTTGGGATCGTACAGATCGACCTCCATTTTCTCTGCCTTGGCCTTGCCGTTTACACCGGAGAAGAACAGCAATTGGCTCTTTTCCCGATCGTAAACGCCCTGGAAATCCTTGCCGCAGCCGATGGGCCAGTTCATGGCATAGGTCTCGATGCCCAGCTCCCGCTCCACCTCGTCTAAGAGGTCAAAGGGATCCTGGGTCTCCCGGTCCATCTTGTTGATAAAGGTGAAAATGGGAATGTGCCGCATAGCGCAGACCTTGAACAGCTTCCGGGTCTGGGGCTCAACACCCTTGGCGCCGTCGATGACCATGACGGCAGAGTCTGCCGCCATCAGCGTCCGGTAGGTATCCTCGGAGAAGTCCTGGTGGCCGGGGGTGTCCAATATATTAATACAGAAACCGCCGTACTGGAACTGCATCACGGAGGATGTGACAGAGATACCTCTCTGCTTTTCGATCTCCATCCAGTCGGAGGTGGCGGCACGGGAATTTTTCTTACCCTTGACCACGCCCGCCTGGGCAATGGCGCCGCCGTAAAGCAGGAATTTTTCCGTTAAAGTGGTTTTACCGGCGTCCGGGTGGGAAATGATAGCAAAGGTCCGGCGGCGGCTGATTTCTTCCATTAAGGTTGACATAATATTCCTCCCAAAGGGGTAATGTGCAAATTAACCGATTTATTTTACCACAAAATCCCACATATTACAAGAGGCACTGGAAAAACCGGTGAAAATATGCTATACTGGGCAAAAAGGAGGTGTCGGAATGCGGTTTGCCAAGATCTATGTGGAAATATCCAATCTGTGCAATTTAAGCTGCGCCTTCTGCCCCGGCACCCGCCGCACACCGGGACGTATGTCAGCAGAACAACTTGCTGCCCTTGCCCCCAAGCTGCGACCCTACACCGATTATCTCTACTTTCACTTAATGGGCGAACCGTTGTGCCACCCCCAGCTTGGGGAGTTTTTGGAGATTGCCCACAGGCACGGCTTTCGGGTGATCCTCACCACCAACGGTACACTTTTGGCCCGGCAGCAGGAATTGCTGCTGTCCTCCCCCGCCCTGCATAAGGTAAACATCTCGCTCCACGCCTTTGAGGCCAACGATTTAGCCGTCCCCTTCGAGAAATACTTAGACGACTGCATTGCCTTCGGACAGGCCGCCAAGGGGAAGAAGCTGGTGGTCTACCGGCTTTGGAATCAAGGTGGCGCAGATGCGAAAAACCAAGAGATTTTGGATGCGCTCCACACCGCATTTCCCCAGCCTTGGGCGGTGGAACAGCGTGGGACGCGGCTATCCAACCGCACCTATTTGGAATATGGCGACAAATTCGACTGGCCGGATCTTAACGCCCCGGAGGGTGATGGCCGGGTATTCTGCTACGGTCTGCGGGATCAATTGGGCATTCTCTGTGACGGCACAGTCGTCCCCTGCTGCTTAGACCACGAGGGGGATTTAGCATTGGGCAACATCTTCCGACAGGAGATGGCGGAAATTTTAAATTCTCCCCGCGCCAAAGCCATCTATGACGGTTTCTCCCGGAAAGAAGCCGCCGAACCTCTCTGCCGCCGCTGCGGCTACGCGAGACGATTTCAATAAAGTAGGGAACGACACACAGGCCGTTCCCTACTTTTTATTCTTCTGCTTCCTCTTCCTGGGGAGGATTTTTTGCAGCTTGGTAATCCAAATAAGCCTCAGTCTGTTGCCATTTGGTCTTACCCCGATGCCACAGGATGCCAAACACCACCGCAGCCGCAGCGCACAGGCCCATCAGCACCCGCAGCAACGTCACCACATACAGCGCCTGGGGCTTTACCTGGGTATTCTCGCCGATGCCATTCATCGCAGCAGAGTTAACCAGCGCATACAGATTATAATGGCAGGCCTGCCGCATGGCAGACACGATCACAGGGTCGTTTTCATAGGCAGCCAATTCCTTTTGCACCCCAGTATCTTCTCCATCAAAAACAGTGATACCTTCTATCAAAAGGCCATAGTCAGTCGGTATGCCTGCGTCAATTGCCATGCCCTTGCCGCCCCACTCCTGCCGCAGAATTTCCGTCAGTCCGAATGTCGAACCGGTAGTAGGTAACAACTCGGCAGTATATTGGAACGCGCGGAAATACTGTTCCCGGGCGGCCTGCTCTGTATACCACAGGTTCGTATTATCGCCCTGCAGCAACACATTTACGCCATTGGCATAAATACCCTTTGCCTGCCGGGCGCGAAGTGTTCCGGCCAGGAAACTGTCCTCAAAGCTGCCGCCAAAGCAGCGCAGGGCAGTTTCGCCTTTGGAGATTGCGTTTTGGCCTGCCCACCAGCCAATGGCATACATCAAATTTTCATCAAATGCCGCCGACAGGAACGCCTCCTCTGTGGGCATATCCAGATCTCCCACAAACGTACCGGGAGCTTGCACCGATGCAATGGGCGCGGTCTGGCGGTAGGCATCGCCGATCAGCTTTGCCATTTCCTCAAAGGTCAGCTGATCCAAAAGGGTCTGCCACAGCGGGTCGTCAAAGGCAAGGCCCTTCATATCATACAGTTTCAAGCCGTTTTTCGCCCCCAATGTGGGCATTTCCACCGTGGGATAATCCCCGGGTGTATAGGGCGTAAATATCTCGTCCGGACCGGCAGGGAATTGCCGCAAAGTTCCCGCCCAGTCCTGCCGGGAAACTACCGCCTCAAAATCAACAAAGCGGTTCTCCGCAACGCCCCGGTAGCTTTGTTCATCAAAGCTGCTTTGATTCCATTTGTAGGTCAGCGCAGCATCGCCGTCGGCATCCATACGGCCACCGGTGGATTCCACCGTATAGCCCTTGGCGGCCAAAATGTTATTTGCTGCATTGTGGGAATCCGCAGCAACGGTCAGATAGTAGTCACCGGCTTCCAAAATGTAAGTGCCTGCGCCCTTGGCATCGTAGGATGCCAGCTCCCGCCGCGCCACCTGCACGGTCACATTGGCAGCCGTACCCGGCTCCAACAGATCCGTTTTCGCAAATCCCACCAGCTTCACCGCCGGCTTTTCCACCCCGTTTTCCCGGTCATAATCGGTGTAAGGGGATTGGGCGTAGATTTGCAGGATATGTCTGCCGATAGCACTGCCGGTATTGGTCACGGTGACCGTCACGGCAAAATTGTCCGCTTGGGCATCGTAGGCCACTTGCAAATCGGAATAAGCAAAGGTAGTATAGCTAAGGCCAAAGCCAAAAGGATAGGCCACCGCATCCCGGTAAATAAAATTACCGGTCTTTTCCGTACCCATTACATAATCTTCATAACGGGTCTCATAATACTTGTAGCCGGTGTAAACACTGCCTGCAGGCGCAGGATACTCGCCAAAGGCGCCGGTATTGGGAAGCGCGCCGGAGGGCGCAGCACCCGCAAGAACAGCAGCAATGCCATCGATCTCTCCGCCGCCGGTCCACAGGACCGCATCTGCATCGCAGTCCTTCCACACATCCGGCTGCACCGGCTTGTCCGTATCCCAAAGCAGGACAATTTTTTCAATCTCGCCTGCGGCCTTTTTCTGACCCAGTTCCTGCAACAAAGTCTGCTCTGCCCGGGTCAGCAGGACGATCACCGTACCGTTTCCGGCTGCGACACCTTCCTGCGCCAAGGCAGACTGAAGGTCAATGGCTCTTTGGGTGCTGACCGTGCTGCCTGCCCGGCAATCCGCCGTGGTCTGCTGCAACGGCAGGGCGCCGTTTTCATTTTTCAGAAGCACAATGGCTTCATGCTGTAATTGTCCGTATGCCTGTTTCTCCATATCCAGCGGCGGTTTTTGCTCTGTTTGGAACACAGCATTTGCATCCGGGTTTTTCAGTTTCCACAATGCGCCGCCAAACCGGGTGGCCGCCGCATTGTCAGATGCCTGCACGGCAAGGCTCACCGGCCCCAAGGCCAGCATCAGCGCCAAAACAATTACGGTTGCCGTCTTCCAGCCGCATACATATCTGCATTTTGCTTTCAAAGCCGCTTTTTTCAAGACTTTCAGCTCCAAATCCCGTTGCGTCATCGTTCGTCCTCTTTCCCGTTCATTATACAAAAATTGTACTATACCCCGCAATTAAAATCAAGGGAAAACTGCCTCTCTGCCCAGGGCATTTTTGCTATGGATCCCAAAAAATTTCTTTTTTCCGTATATTTGAAAAAACAGTTGCAAAAATAAAACTGTCGTGCTATAATACCCCGTGTGTCCTTCGCCCGACACCAAATATTGGGATGTCGCCAAGCGGTAAGGCACCAGACTTTGACTCTGGCATTCGTAGGTTCAAATCCTGCCATCCCAGCCACTTGACCCGCTAGCTCAGTTGGCAGAGCAACTGCCTTTTAAGCAGTGGGTCCGGAGTTCGAATCTCCGGCGGGTCACCAAAAATAGCAGATACCCAACCGGGTATCTGCTATTTTTATTGGGGAAACGCCGGAGATTCGAAAAATCAAATGCAGTGCGGACGAGCGCTGCCGCCGAGGGCTGGACCGAGGCGAACCTTTATTCCCGGCTCTGCCGGGAATGCAAACGAATCTCCGGCGGATTGTCCCAAATTTACTGGGCCTGGACCGAGGCGAACCTTTATTCCCGGCTCTGCCGGGAATGCAAACGAATCTCAAAGCGGGTCGCCTATCTTTTCCATAAGATGCAATTGACAAATTCCCCGCGGGATATTACAATAACCCTGACTTTACTTTGAGGTGATTTCTATGGAACAGAAACTGCATACCGAAACCCTGTGCATTCAGGGCGGCTACAGCCCCGAAAGCGGCCAGCCCCGTCAGATCCCCATCATTCAGAGCACTACTTTTAAGTACGCCACCTCTGAGGATATGGGCAAGCTCTTTGACTTAGAGGCCTCCGGCTATTTCTACTCCCGGCTGCAGAATCCCACCTGCGATATGGTGGCAGCGAGAATCGCAGCGCTGGAGGGCGGCACAGCCGCAATGCTCACCGGCTCCGGCCAGGCTGCCAACTTCTACGCAATGTTCAATATTGCCTCCTGCGGCGACCACATTGTCTCCTCCTCTGCCATCTATGGTGGCACTTTCAATCTGATCTCCGTGACGATGAAGCGGATGGGCATCGAGGCCACCTTCGTCAGCCCCGACGCGACCTACGAGGAGATCTGCGCCGCCATCCGGCCCAACACCAAGCTGGTGTTCGGTGAAACCATCGCCAATCCCGCGCTGAATGTGCTGGACATCGAGCTCTTCGCCAAGGCCGCCCACGATAACGGCCTGCCCCTGATCATCGATAACACCTTCGCCACCCCCGTCAACTGCCGGCCCTTCCAGTGGGGCGCTGACATCGTCACCCACTCCACCACCAAGTATATGGACGGTCACGGCGTGGCCGTGGGCGGATGCATTGTAGACAGCGGCAAGTTCGATTGGACGAAGTATCCCGACAAGTTCCCCGGCCTCTGCACCCCCGATGACAGCTACCACGGCGTCACCTACACCGAGCGCTTCGGCTTAGAGGGCGCATTCATCACCAAGTGCACCGCCCAGCTGATGCGGGATCTGGGTTCTATCCAGTCCCCCCAGAGCGCATTCTATCTGAACTTAGGCCTGGAGAGCCTGCCCTTCCGTATGAAACAGCACTGCGCCAACGCAGAGGCTATCGCCCAGTTTCTCAGCAAGCACGAAAAGGTCGCTTGGGTGAAATACGGCGGTCTGAAGGGCGATAAGTACTACGAGCTGACTAAGAAGTATATGCCAGGTGGCTCCTGCGGCGTTATCTCCTTTGGCTTAAAGGGTGGCCGTAAGGCAGCGGAAGTCTTTATGAAGCACCTGGAGCTGGGTTCTATTGAGACCCATGTAGCAGATTCCCGCACCTGCTGCCTGCACCCGGCATCCGCCACCCACCGGCAGATGACCGACGAGCAGCTGGAAGCCGCCGGCGTGGGCGCAGACCTGATCCGCCTGAGCTGCGGTCTGGAAAACTGCGAGGATCTCATTGCCGATCTGAAGCAGGCCATTGAAGCTGTATAAAAACGAAGAGCCGCAGACCGTTGGGTCTGCGGCTTTTTATTGGATGTTCATTTCCTGCATCTTCTGCCGGATGGCCGCGTAGGCCCTTTGGGGATCTGTTATGTCCATCACCGCCGCCTCAAAGGGGCAGATACCGTCGCCCTTGCGGTTGATGATATTGGTAACCAAATCACTGTAGGAAACACCGATTCCCTTTTCCTGTAAAACCGCCAGAGCCGGCCGGCTGATGACCTGGGCATAGAGATCCTTCACCCCCAGCAGCACATACAGATAGGCCGTTGCCCGGCCAACCACCTTATCCGCAGCGGAAAAACCGGCAAATGCCGTCCCGCTTTCCAGAAACTGCACCAAGGGCTTGACCCCCCGCTGAGTGGAGGTAAACGCCTTATCTCCATCGGTGATTACGCAGGTATACCCGCCGGACTGCAAGAGCCCTTTTGCTTTTTCCGAAGCCGTCTTTTCCATATTTCCTCCCTCACAGCGCTGTTATGCATATTGTAGATTTTTGCGGCTGCCTTGTCAAGGAGAACCGACACTTTCGCAAATAATTTTACATTTTATGATGACATAGCGCCCCTTATATGATACAGTAAAGAAAACGGCAGAAAGAGGAATGAGAAATGTCTATTGAAAAAGTACGAGCCTATTTTCGCAGTGCAGGGTTAGAGGACCGGGTGATGGAGTTCCCTGTGTCCAGCGCCACGGTGGAGTTGGCGGCCCAGGCGCTGGGCTGCGAGCCCTGCCGTATTGCCAAGACCCTGTCCTTCTCCGTAAACGGCAATCCTATTTTGATCGTCACCGCCGGTGACACCAAGATCGACAATCCCAAATACAAGGCCCGTTTCGGCACAAAGGCAAAAATGCTCACCCCCGACGAGGCAGTGACCCTCATCGGCCACGCGGTAGGCGGTGTGTGCCCCTTTGCCGTCAACGAGGGCGTTACCGTGTATTTGGACGAATCTATGAAGCGCTTTGCTACCGTCTTCCCTGCCTGCGGCAGCAGCAATTCCGCCATTGAAATGACCATGGCAGATTTGGAACAGCACTCCGGCTATAGCGCCTGGGTAGATGTGTGCAAGCTCCCGGAATTGTAAACAACCTGCGAAAATGCAGTCAACATTTATGTGGTACGCCACAGTGTTGACTGCATTTTTTATTTTTAAGACACGCTGTCAAACTGAGAATCGTAGAGCTTGCGGTAGAAGCCCTTTTGGGCCATCAGTTCTTCGTGGGTACCCTGCTCCACCACCTGTCCTTTATCCAGAACAAGGATATTATCCGCAGCGCGGATGGTGGACAGCCGGTGGGCGATGACGAAGCAGGTCTTATTCTGCATCAGCGTCCGCATCGCCGCCTGGATCCGCTGCTCCGTACGGGTGTCCACATTGGAGGTGGCCTCGTCTAAAATCAGCATATGGGCATCCAAAAGCATGGCTCTTGCAATGGTCAACAGCTGCTTTTGGCCCTTGGAAATGGATGTGCCGTTGTCGGACAGAACCGTGTCATATCCATTGGGCAGCCGGGAGATATAGCCGTGGATACGGGCGGCCTTGGCGGCGCGCACCACATCCTCCATGGTGGCATCCGGCTTGCCGTAGGCGATATTTTCATAGATCGTGCCCTGGAACAGCCAGGTATCCTGCAGCACCATCGTGTAGGCTTTTCGCAAAGAATCCCGGGTCAGGGTACGGATGTCCTTGCCGTCCACATAGACTGCGCCACCGTCCACATCGTAAAACCGCATTAAAAGGTTGATAATGGTAGTCTTGCCTGCGCCGGTAGGGCCGACGATGGCGGTCAGCGAGCCGGGCTTGGCGTGGAGATTCAGCTTCTGAATGATAGGTACTTGGGGATCATAGGAGAAGTCCACATCCACCAGATGCACATCGCCCTCCACCTGCTCCAGCACCTCTGCATTTTCTGCGTCGGCGGGCTCCCGGGGGGCATCCATCAGCGCAAAGATCCGCTCCGCCGCGGCAAAGGCGCTTTGCAGCTCGGAAATGATGTTGGCAAACTCGTTGATGGGCCCGGAGAATTTCCGGGAGTACTGGACGAAAGAGCCTAAATTGCCTATAGTGATCTGCCCCTTCATAAACAGCACAGAGCCGAATACGCAAACCAGCGCCAGGGATGCGTTGTTGATAAAGTTGACGCCCGGGCCGGTGATCGTGCCGTTGGCTTCGGCCTTGGTGTAGGCCTCGATGGCATCACTGTTCTTTTCGTCAAAGGCATCCAATACCGCCTGCTCCCGTCCGTAGGCCCGGATAGTTTTCTGCCCGCCCAGCATCTCCTCCACAAAGCCGTTGAGTGCGCCAAGCTTTGCGCTTCTGCGGCGGAACAGCGGCCGGACCTTTCGGGTCAGCCACCGGGTAAACAGGATGGTTGCCGGCACAGTGATGAGGAATACCAGCACCAGCTTAGGGGCAATGGTCAGCATCATCACAAGGGAAACCACCACCGTGATGGTGCTGGAGAGGATATGCACAAGGTCGGCAGACAGGGACTGCTCCACCGTGTCCACATCGTAGGTGATGGTGCTGATAATGTCGCCTGTTTGGTATTTATCAAAGAAGCTCACCGGCAGGGCCGAGAGATTTTCAAAGATATCGTGGCGCATCTGCAGGGTCACGGCCCGGGAGATCTTCAGCATCACGAACCGCAAAAGGTAGGCAAGAACAGAGGAAAACACATAGAAAATGACCATCAGTGTAACGCAGGAGAACACGGTTTCAAAATCCACCTTGCCTGCGCCGCCTGCCACCGCATCCAGCGCCTTGCCGGAAAGCTTCGGGCCGTACAGGGCCAAAGCGGAGCTGCTGACAGAAAAGAGAATTGCCAGAACAAGCAGCACTTGGTTTTTGCCAAGGTACTTCCAAAGGCGTTTTAAAATTGCGCCCTTATTCAGCTTTTTGGCTTCGAATTTTCGGGTGTCGCCGCTCACTTCACCCCGGGAAAAGCGGCCGCCGGGACCGCCGGAGATCAAGCCGGGATTTGCCATTACGCACCCTCCTTTCCTTCGCCCATTTGGGTCTGGGCGATGACCCGGTACTCCTCGCAGCTTTGGAGTAGTTCTGCGTGAGTGCCGGCGCCGATGACCTTGCCCTCTTCCAGCACTAAGATAAGGTCTGCATGCTGCAGGCTGCTGATCCGCTGGGCCACCATAACGGTGGTGGTATCGCGGTAGTTTTCACGGAGCGCCCGGCGCAGGTTGGCATCGGTCTGATAGTCCAGAGCCGAGGATGCGTCGTCCAAAATTAAGATTTCGGGATTTCCGGCCAAAGCTCTACCGATGAGCAGCCGCTGCTTCTGACCGCCGGAGAGGTTATTGCCCCGGACGGCGACCTCTGCGTCCATCTGCCCCTCTTTTTCTTGAATGAAATCAGCCTGGGCATCTTGGGCGGCCTTTTGAAGGGCAGCTTCGTCCAAATTTCGGAAGAACCGCAGGTTGTGGGCGATGGTGCCCTCTGTGACAAAATCGTTTTGGAACACCACACCGAATTTGCTCCGCAGGGTCTCATAATCCACGGTCTTAATGTCCTGTCCGTCAATGAGGATCTGCCCCCGGTCCGGGTCATAGAACCGCAGCAAAAGGTTGATGATGGTGGACTTGCCGGAGCCGGTAGGGCCTAAAATGCCCAGAGTCTGGCCGTGTTCCAGGCGGAAGCTCAAATCCTCCACATTACTGCCCACGCCGGTATAGGAGAAGGTCACATTTTTAAATTCGATATGGGGCGCGGATGCTTGAGGATGACCGCCTGCTTCCACCTGCAGCTCCGGCTCGGTGGCCAATACATCGGCGATACGCCGGGCGCTGGCCTCGCCCTTGGCCCACATAATGAAAATGCGGGTGATGCCCATTGTGGCCATCAGGATCATATTGAAGTACTGCAAAAAGGCAATAATCACGCCGGGCTTGATAGCCCCGTCATTGACCCGGTAAGCGCCCACCAGCACCACCATGGTCAGACCGATATTCAGCAGCAGATTGGTGGCGGGATTGGAGGTGATGGTGTACATATCCGCTTTCAGAATGGTGGCGGACAAGCTCCGGTTCACCCGGTCAAAGCGGCTTTTCTCATAGTCGGACTTGCTCAGGGCCTTGATGACCCGGATGCCGGTGATATTCTCCTGGCTCACCTGCACCATATCGTCCAGGATGCCTTGGGCCTCAAACCGCAGGGGCAGGGCCTTTTGGGTGGCTTTGATGACCACAAAGGACAAAATGGGCATCAGCGCGATGAGCACCAGGGACAGCTTCCAGTCCTTCATCAGCATCATCATCACGCCGCCCACCAGCAAAATGGGCGCGCGGATGCCCATCCGCTGGATGCGGGCTACCATTTGATTAAAATTGTAGCTGTCGCTGGTGAGCCGGGATACGGCCGAGGACACCGTCAGCTCGTCCATCTGCCGGGCAGACAGATTTTCCAGCTTGGAAAACAGGTCGTGGCGCAATTTTTTCGTGATATGGCCCGCGCTGGTGGCGGACATCCGGTTGGCAAGAATGTTGCCGCCTAAGGACAATGCCGCGCACCAAAGCATCAGGCTGCCCAAGATCAGGATAGGCACCAATTCGCCGCCGGGGACTTTTTCGTCGATGATGGTCTCCATCAGACTGGGGATAAACAGCTCTGCCACCGTGGCAAGGAATTTGATGGACACGGTCAGCAGAATAAACCAGCCGTAGGGCTTTATGTAAGAAAACAACCGTTTCATTCTTCGTCCGACCTCCATTGCGCTGCCCGGGCTTGTAAGCGGCTGAGCAGAGATTCCAGAAAGGCAAGCTCTTCTGCGGTCATATCCGCCGTGAGGAACTGCTCCCATTGGGCGGTGACCGCCTGCAGCTGCGGTTGCAGCTGCAACGCTTTTTCGGTGGGGTGCAGGCGAATGACCCGCCGGTCCTTTTGGCAGGTGGGCCGTTCCACCAACCCCTGTTCCTCCAAATTGGAAAGGGTCCGGGCCACCACGCTTTTGTCCAAAAACACACGCCGGGCAAGGGTATCCTGAGAGATGCCGGGGGTGGCGCAGATCTCCAGCAGCAGACTTGCCTGCCGGGCCCGGATGCCCCAGGGCTCTAAGCGCCGGTTGCGGTACTGACCGCCGCAGCGGGCAATATGGGTCAGATAACAGACGATCTTTGACATTTTCGCTCCTTTCGTTGCGTTTGCAACAGTTTCACTTGCAACTACTTTATCACAATATTTCCCCGATGTAAAGTCTGAAAGGTATATTCCCCGGAAGAAAATGGAAGAATAGGCATATCACAAGGAAGGGAGTGATGTGCTTGTTCAAGCACGAAAAACAGTTATTTCACCCGGTTGCCATCGAGCGGCCCAATCCCCAGTACGCGGCGTTGCTGCAGGAGCAACTGGGCGGCGGCAACGGCGAGCTGAAGGCGGCAATGCAGTATATGTCCCAAAGCTTCCGCATCAAAGATCCCAAGATCAAGGACCTGTTTCTGGACATCGCGGCGGAGGAATTGGGCCATATGGAAATGGTGGCCCAGACCATCAACCTGCTCAACGGTCACGATGTGGGCGCGGACCAGGTCAATGCCGGTGAGATCCAGAGCCATGTGATTTTGGGTCTGAATCCGGGACTGATCAATGCGTCCGGCTATTCCTGGACGGCGGATTATGTGACGGTAACCGGCGACCTGTGCGCCGACCTTTTGAGCAACATCGCCTCGGAGCAGCGGGCCAAGGTGGTCTATGAGTATCTGTACCGGCAGATCCACGATAAAAAGGTCCGGGAGACTATCGATTTTCTGCTGAACCGGGAGGAGGCCCACAATCAAATGTTCCGGGATGCCTTCAACCAGGTGCAGAACTCCGGGTCCAACCGGGATTTTGGCACCACGCAGGCGGCGAAAATGTATTTCTCCATGTCCGACCCCGGTCCCAATGCCTTTGCCGGGAATCCTGTGAATCCGCCCAAGTTTACCAACTGACAAATTGCGCAAAATGACCTGCACCCCTTCAAGAGGTGCAGGTCGTTTTTACAGGGAGCGGCGCCCCCCCAGCTTTCAAGAAATGTATTCCGGTTTCCCTGTCAGGAATGCATCCCGCAATTGCAGCATTTTCACAAACCAATATAACAATTTCTATTATATTTCCTGCAATACCGCGTCTTTCTTTGCCTTTTTGCCGGCCACCAGGTAAAAGACCCGGTAGAACAAAGCAATATAAACCAGGAACAGGCCAACCACGCTTATGGGATAAAGGACCTTACTGCCGCTTACCCAGTTGTAGAGAATATCATAGGGCGTACCGTCCCCGGACATCAGGAACATATAGTTATATGGAATCGTCACATCTGCAATATAGGCCGCCACGCAAAAGCCCAGCAGGATTCCGAAGGTAATGCCGATATTGTTTTTCTTCATATCGGAAAGACCCGCGATCATTATATACAGGGAGGCAAAGCCGGAAATGCCGTGGGTCAGGCCGGACATTACATTATCCATCGACAGCACCGGGTAAGCATTGTAGTTCTGACCCGCGCCGATGGTGCCGAAAATCGCACCCAAAATACCGAAAATGCTCACAAAATCCAGGGATGCCTCCCGCACCCGTCCTTTGGTAAAGGCCGCAAGCGGGATCGCGATCAGCTGAATGCTGCACAAAAACAGCGGCAGATTTCGCAGGATTGGTTCCGTGCTTTCGCTGCGGACGCACAGCATGGCGATCTTAAACAGCTCCAGACCGTCGATCAACAGAGCCGCGCCCACCAGGACACGATTCTTTTTCTCTGGCGATTCGAGCCGGTTGCGCTTGCCCAGCCAAGCTGCCAATATCACCATAATCGCCAGCAGTGTCCCCACAAACAGCAAATGCTGCCACGATAAAAAGCCCTCTGCCGGACGGGTATAGCCGCCGATTCCGAAAAACTCTTTCATACAGCTCCCTCTTTTTCTGTGTCTTTTTATGATAAAGGTGTATAATAACTGCTTGTTTCAGTTATTATACCATAATATGACAAAATTGCAAACCAAAAGCTCCTGCCGCCGAACGCGAGAAACAGATTCCACGGCTTATCAAACGGCCATTGACTTTCTGTCTTGACAGTTCCTATGGCAAATACTAAAATGTAATTGTTAAGCTCGGCTTTCAGGAGAATTTTATGAATATTAAGATTGCAAGGTTACCCAAACGCATTGCGCGCTTTATCTCGGATAATAAGGTTTTTATGGCCGCTGTAACAGCCGGACTGGCTATCATAATAGCCGTGTCGGTTTTGATCCGTGGCAGCGATCCTGCTGCGCCCGGAAATCAAACTGCCGGCACATTATCGGCAGATACCTCTGTAAACGAAAGCGAATCCACAGTTGCAAACGAGGAAACACAGGCAGAGGATCCCACCATTTACCCGGAGGAAACCATCGAATTCCAGCTGCCCGACATTGCCGCAAGCTATTTGCAGACAGACATTTACACAACCATCGACAATAATGTGTTTATGGATGCCCTTCTTTATACAGGCTATAACATCCAAAAGCACCGCGCAGACGGTATGATGTGGGAGTATGTCCCCTCAGCAAGCAAGGCGGGCTTGGGATATCTCTCAAACATCAGCTACGGCGGCGGCTGTTCCGGTTACGAAACCGACAGTAACGGCAGACCCAACATTACACGATTCGAGCAGGGCAATTTGGTTTGCGCATCCTTTGTGACCTATGTTTACTTTAACTATCTGCCCAATGTTGCAGGCATCGACACCTCGGCCCTCACCCGCCCCGTCAGCTCGGTCAATGCCCATTCGTTTTACACCGCGGCCCAGGATTGGGTGGCAAAGGGCTACTGTGAATATATTCCCTTTGAATACGAGGTTTTGGGCGCCTTGGGCAACAGCTTTATCAAATTTACCCCGTCAAGGGAGATCCCCATTGGCTCGCTGGTCATTTTCTGCAACCCCAAAACCTCAATGACCGCAGGCAGCCATGTGACCATCTACGCAGGTTCTGCCAACGGTTATGACTGGCTCTACCATGTGGGCAACAAGAACGGTCCGGAATTTTGCGCGGTCCAGCGTATGAATTTCGGTCCCAACGCCCGTTGGCCCATCGCCGTGATCACCCCGCCAAATATCATCCGCTTCTCCCCTGTGCTGGAAATCGAGCTTGTGGACAAAGCAGGAAAGCCCATCGTCGGCAGCGAGTTCACGCTGAAACATCCTGCATCCGGCAAGGAAATATCCCTCGGCGTTACCGACAGCAGCGGAAAGATCATCGCAAACGACCTGTCATACGGCGACTTTGAGCTTGTACAGACCGTTCCCGCGGGCTATTCCAGCAAGACTACAAATCACACGATCCAAATCTCCGGCGTAAACAACAGCTATAACAAAATACGCATCGTAAACACCAAAGAGAAATCGTAAGCACAGAAAAACCGCCGGGGTCTTAAACAACAAAAAAGGGAAATGCTGTTTTTAGAATGGCATTTCCCTTTCTTGATAAGGCACATACTATGCACCAAAATCCTTACGGCAAATATAATGGTGTAAAGGAGGTGCATTATGGGTAATTTTGTCACAATGGCATTGGTGGCAACGCTGGGCACCTGGCTTGTAACTGCTTTAGGCGCAGCAACAGTTGTATTTTTCAAGTCTCCAAATCCTAAGGGTCTGAATATTATGCTCGGCTTTGCCGCAGGCGTTATGATCGCGGCCAGCTTTTGGTCGCTGCTGCAGCCGGCAATCGAGCGCGCAGAGGTTACATCCAATCTGCCGGCATATTTCGTAGCAACGGTCGGTTTTCTGTTTGGGGCCCTGTTTATGTGGGCTTCTGACAAAGCCGTTGCTTTTGCCAGGGCCAAAGCGGACAATGTACCGAACAACGAAGGGCTGCACCGCATCGCAATGCTGATCCTTTCCATCACCCTGCACAATATCCCCGAGGGATTGGCGGTGGGTGTTGCCTTTGGCGCATTGCAGGACGGCGGATATACAACCGAAAACCTAATGGGGGCAATTTCCGTAGCGGTGGGGATCGGCTTGCAGAATTTTCCCGAAGGCGCGGCGGTTTCGGTCCCTTTGCGCAGAGAGGGCTATTCCCGGAAGCGGAGTTTCTTCCTGGGGCAGGCATCGGGTATGGTAGAACCGATCGCGGGTGCGATCGGGGCGCTGCTGGTGGTTTATGTGGAAACGGTCCTGCCCTATGCCCTGTCCTTTGCCGCGGGCGCAATGATCCTGGTCGCTGTACACGAGCTGATCCCCGAATGCCAAAGAAATCAACGGGCACAGCCCTATGCCGCCACAATGGGCATCGTTTTCGGCTTTGCTGTTATGATGCTGTTGGATGTTATGCTGGGCTGATACCGGCAGCAGTCGCGCTTGTGCATATTGAAGGCCCGGAACGCATCGTTCCGGGCTTTTCTATACATTATCGTCTTTATGAAGTTCGGCACCTAAACCGAGAATCTATGACCATCCGGATTATTTGTCCTAACAGAAAACGAATCTTTTCTTCCCTTGAAATAATCGCACTTTTATCACGGACGTCCCATCGTGATAATTCCCAAACCGTTTCGGAACAATCTGGGCACAATTATTTTTGAATCTTTAGTTAGGATCTGTCCGCTGCTATAGGCAATTACGCCCGTTTCATGCAGCTGCCGAATCATATCCTCGCCACGCGGCTTCAAGCCGCTCATCAACGCAATAAGCTCTTCCTGCGTATACTCCGCAGTCTGCTGTCCTGTAAATCTTTCAAAATGCTTGGAAAGATTTGCAAACTCGCTAAGGTAACTCTGGACTTTAATTTTCGAAACCGATGTAAATGCATTGCGTATTGAAGGGCCGGAAATAAGGGATTTTTGTCCGGTAAATTCGAGTTTTAGTTCATCCCCATTTTCCAATTCCTCTTTGGTGGCACAATTTGCAAAATTAATTATTTCACGAGGATATACACCGTCTAACCCGTCTTTCGCTCTTTCCATAATCCAATCCATTGTTTTCGCTTCTCTGGTTCCGGGGTACACTCTTTCAGGAAAAAGAACATCAAATGCTTTTTCAATATCCTGCGTGTTGTCAGCTTTCAATCCCCCAGCATCTGAAAGAAGCTCCTTAATAGCTGAATTGTACCCGGCGCGTTTAACCAAAAGTGCTTTCAACGCATTGCTGTCCCAGGTGATCACAGTTGTTTTATCTGTTAAATGGCTTTTATTCACAAAAGAAAGGGTATTCCAGATATCTGTTCGAAGGAAAATTTTCAGTTTTATATTTTTATATCTCGACACGAAATCAATATACGCCAAAAACAGCCCTTCGATGCACTCTTTTCTTGTGCCTGTTTTGCTTGGGAAAAGTTCATCGATTTTATCCAGCAAAACCCAAACAGTTCTACCCTTATCCCCAAGATACGCATCAACCTCAGCAAGAAGATCATATATCGACACCTTACTATTCCTGCTGATAGAAATGGATACATCTTTAAAATCGATCTGGTTGATCTGCGGGGGTTCACCCACAAATCGTTCACACAACCTCATAATAATTGCAGAAATTCTATAATCCGGTATTGTATGCGCCCGCTGCAACACACGGCGACACTTTTTCCCGCAGACAATCGCATTCTTTTCGTACAAACCATGTACAATTTTATATGAAATATATATTTTCCAAGCAGCCTCAGGAGAAATCTCTTTGGCATCAATGCTATTAAGAAGCTGCATATCATCCATTTCCGGAAGATCCTTAAATCCGGTTCCCGCAACTATAGATGTGAGCGCTAATGCATCTCCGGCCATTTCCCTCGCCGATTTTTCGAATGTCGTAAACAAGCGGTATAATGCACTTTTTCCGGCGCCTTTGCTTCCCAACAGCAGTGCAGTATTGGGATTCAAAAACTCTTTGAAATTCTGCGTTTGTACAAAAACTTTATCCAAATTAACCTCAGATTCTGAATCTACAGCTCCGAAATCCAATTCATTTAACAATTCTTCCTTTGTCATAAGCTGCCACTTCCTTCCATTGATATTGATTGGGGACATAAGATCGGTACTCTGGGATAAGGGGAGGGGCTGCTGTTCCCCAGCTTCACTGACTATTGAGCAATCTCTATTAATTTTAAAAAGAGATTTGTAATATATGTGTATAGAAAACGACATAAGGTGACAAATTCTCTCTGCTTCCGGCAGATTGGGCTGCAACCCCGTTCTGCGGCGACCCGGCATTGGTGTCAAAATTGGTGTCAAACAAGTTTTAATATATTCCATTTCACCATAAAAGCAAAGAAAAAAGCCATCCCGGTTGGGATGACTTTTCCTTTTCTGGTTGCGGAGGCAGGACTCGATTTGCATTTTCGCCACAGGCGAAAATCAAGGTAGCCACCAGTGTTTGCACTGGTGGCAGCAACACCCCACCGGGGTGTTGCGCTGCTATGGGTTCGAGTCTGCTCCTTGAAAAGAAGAAAAGAAAAAAGCCATCCCGGTTGGGATGACTTTTCCTTTTCTGGTTGCGGAGGCAGGACTCGAACCTACGACCAATCCATAATAACAAACACCGCTGTTAGCTTTTCAACAGCGGTGTTTGTTATTCTGCAGTTTCACAACGCAGGATGATCCGTTCCAAACCGCCGGGCGTACAGGTAAATACGGACAACGGATATTTTGACGGCAGCGCCTCGCCCTGCGTGCGGTGCAGATACTCGATCTCCGCCACCCGGAATTTATACTGCTTGCTCAACACATCTTCAAAGATCACCTCCGCGCCCTCTTTGACATCGTGAAGGGGACGGAAATGCTTCCGATAGTTGTGTCCCATAATAATCATATTGCCCTCAGCAATGCTGCCTTGATAGCGGCAGGGCGCAGTCTTCAGGCTCTCGTCGTTCCATTCGTTCAGCACCGGCAGCCGCAGACCTACCGAGGGGATACGGATGCTGCCGATCATCTCAAATCCCATATAGGTCACCGTAGGCAGCATAGGCGTATGTTGTGGTGCTATGTTTTCCGCCTCTTTCGAAGGTAGGATTATGGGATTTTCCAGCTGCTTCAAAAGAAGTTCTGCAGCCTGTTCTGCCAGTTTCTCCTCTTGCTCCTGCAGCAGGTGAATGCCTAAGCCGCAAAGCACAAGTATTAGTCCTGCAGCCACCAATATGGCGCCTAGCTTTTGTTTCTTACCCATCCTGTTCCCTCCTGCAAGACAGAATCAGCACAAATCCTGCCAAGATTGCTACCGCGCCAAGGCTCAGCAGCACATACTTAGGCCATAAGATTGCGCCGGTCTGGGGAATGTTGGGACTGGGGGTAACGGCGCCGCCGGGTTCTGTGGGGGTCGGCTCCTCTTGGGTCTTGGGCTCTGCCTGAATATCATAGACCTGCTTGTCACCAATGGACATAGGAATACTGACCAAAAATGGCGCAAACTCTCCGGGCTGGGCGGTACTGCCCACCAGATAGAACCCCTCCTTCAAATCGCCAAAGTTCACACTTTGGCTTCCATCCGGGGTCAAAGAAGCTCCTGCCAACTCCTGCTCCAGAGCAAGGGTATACAATGTACGGGCCAGCTGTGATGTCAACTGATTCTCGGTCATCACACCTTCCAATTCCGCGCTGAAGGCGGCATCCGGTGTACCGGCGGCATCTGCCACCTGATACAGGTTCACCGGCTTGCGGATATTCCGGACAGTGAGGCTGCCGGTCTGGGCAGCTGCTACGGGGACAGCAAACAGCAGGCACAATGCCATAACCGTCAGCAGGTTACGGAGTTTTCTTTTCATCAGGCTGTCCCCCCTTTCTTCTTTTTGTTGCTCATCATCAAAATGAGAAATGCCACCACTGCCACTGCCACCAACAATACAGAGATCAGTATCACCAGATCCACCTGCGTGACCTCATTTTTGATCAGCAGATTCTGCGCATCACCGGTCTGAGTGCCACTGCGGATGCCTTGTACCAGCAGGCGGTGGGAGTTGATTCCGTAGGGTGTGCAGGTAACCAGTGTCACCAGATCCTTGCCCTCCACGATCCGCAGCAGGCGCTGATCGGTAGGCTCTACCACAGCGACGTTACAAACCTGATATTCCAGGCTCTGCCCCAGCGCATTGATATAAAACTTATCACCCAGCTCCAAGTGGTCGATGTTGGTAAACAGCTCTGCCGAGGGAAGACCCCGGTGCCCAGATATGACGCAGTGGGTATTCTCGCCGCCGACGGGCAAGGAGCTCCATTCCAGATGGCCGATCTTATCCCGCAAAACCTCGTCAGAGGTGCCGTGGGCGATGGGCAACAACACTGAGATCGACGGAATCTGCACATAACCCATAACCTCCTGCTTACTCATTTTCAGCATAGTCGGATACTGCGTTTCCAAATCCTCCGGCAGACCGAAGGGATCGTCCCGATCCAGCAGTTCCCGGTTATATTGCTGCGCCTTTTCCAGTTCTGCCCGGGCAGTTTCCTGAGACAGCTGACTGACATTCTGGGAGTATTCCACGATAGCCCGGGACTGAATCCAGTTGTTATAGGCATTACTGACGGTGGGATACAGCAGCAAGGACAATCCTGCTACAAAAACTACTACCAGCAGCACATAGAATATTTTATTTTTCATTTAGCAGAACTCTCCTTTCCTGTTGTATTGGGGGTTCCCCCACCCCGGCTTCTGCCGGGGTGGGGAATGATTCAGATATTACTGCGCGTTCGTTTCCTTACGCTTCATAACAACCAGAACAGCCAGTGTGCCCATCACCAGAGCAGCGCCCATGATATAGAACACGGTAGTACCCATACCACCGGTTTCGGGCAGCTTCTGACCCAGAGTGTTGGTGATTTTCACATACTCTACGGCATTGCCTTCCTTGATACTGCCGTTCTTTACGTTGACCTGTGTGCCGTCAACGCCGGTGTAACCGCCGGGAACAGTGCTTTCGTCCAGGTAGAAGATCTCAGCATCCACGCCGTAGAAGAAGAGCTTACCGTTTGCATCAGACTTCTTCTCAGTTGCCTCTGTCTTATCAGCGACCCAGGAAACCACGCCGTTCTCGAACTTGTAGTAGCGGTGCTCATTGTCACGGAGAACAAAGCCTGCGCCTTCCAGCGCCACATTTTTCTGGTCAACCTTCAGTACATTGATTTCGAAGGTGCGGGTAGCAACAGTATCCTTGGGAGTCTCAACATTCTGTGCAGTATGGGTCAGCCATGCGGTGTTCTCGTGGTCGGTATCGGTAGCTACCTTCTGGCCATTGGCATCCTCATAGAGCAGCTTGCCGTCGTAGGTTACAGCAATGACTGCGCCATCGTTAAGGCCATTGCACCAGGTCTCGTCGAATTTAATATGGAAGGTACAGTCTTTGCAGATACCGGTGGTGACAACCTCGAACTCATCGTTTGCCACAGGGTTACCGCCACGGGTAATGGAAACGGATGCGGGGTCAAACGCAATATGCTCATCCATAGTATCGTGGAGGATGTAGTTGGAAGCGCCCTGACCTGCTACGATGGTTACCTTGTAGGTAATAGCCTGACCAATGTCAGCGGTATTGGCATCCACAAAGGTCTGTGTGGAGTCCTCCTTGACCTTCTTCTCAACAGTGGGCATACCGGGAGCAACGGACTTTTCAGTGATAACCTTGGCTTCCTCGTTCTTTACAACGATAACGCCGCTGGCGGTGGTGTTGTTGGGAACCAACAGGTAGTAGCCGTTGTCTTCCACATCCCGAGCCTCGCCATTAACAGTAACAGTGCCTACATTGTCAATTTCGCGATTTTCATCAGAAACATAGTCTCTTGCCAGTTCAGCGATGGCTGCAGCGTCCGCGGTAGAAGCGGTGTTCTTGTTCCAGATCATATATGTGCCATCAGCAGTTTCCTGAACCACAAAGTAGGGTTTCAACGCATCCTGCTTAACAAAGTCAATCCACTCGGCGGTTGCCTTATACTTGTTTTCCTTATCGGTGTTGCCGTCGTCAACATCGAACATCTTATAAACAGTATAGGTGGTGTATTTGCTGGTATCTTCCAGAACAGCGCCTTCAATCTTGATGGTGCCGCCCTTGCCGTCTGCGGGGGTTGCGAATGCAGGGATTGCCAGCGCCAGAACCATAAGCGCTGCCAATGCTAAGGTAACAATTCTTCTTGTGCTTTTCATAATGTACATCCTTTCATTTGTAATTATATTTTTCATTTTTCTTTTTACTTGGTTGTTTGGCATCAGGAGGTATCCGTTCCCTCCTTTCTGCGTTTTCGTTTGTATAGCAACAGAGCCACTGCAGAAAGCATCAGCAAGCATCCGCTCTGCATATACACATAGGTTCCGATACCGCCGGTTTCCGGCAGCGCGGTCATCTGAAGATTGACCACACGGATATTAAAGGGACCTGTGATCTGAATCACCGGATCATAAAGCTCCGCCAAGGTGCCGTCATCCAGCACCCGACGAATATTTCCGTCGCTGTCCATGGTGATGATCACCGGATTGAAGGTGATATAGTAGCCGTCGGAAGCCTGTACCTCCATCAGCCTGTAATATACATCTGCAGTCAGATTGTCAAAGGTAAGCATACCGTTTGCGTCAGTGGTCTGGGTGTTCGCTGCAGTACCGGCTACCGGCTGCCATACGCTGTTTACCAGTTCCACCTGTTCCAGACTGAATATGCTGCCCGGCAGGAGCTTGCCGTCTGTACCCACCTTGGTGATAATCATCTGCAAACGTTTTTGAGAATTGATAACCGTAAACTTCCAATTATCAACATCCCCATCATCATCTGCATCCGTTCCCACGCCCGGAGAATATGTCACCGTCCAGTTGGCGAATGTCACACCGTCGGACAGGGTGGGTTTGCCGCCGATGACGATCTCCTTGACACCCCACTGAACCAACTGTCCGTTGGCATATCGAGGAAGATCTGTCCAAGTGTGCTGCCACAGGCCGCCGGCGCTTAAGGTGATCTGCGCATCTGCCATACCCGGGAACAATGCTGCAGCGTGCTGTCCATTGGCCTGAAGAACAACCACAACACTGTCAGCAGGCGTATTGGTATTCCATACCTTTTCCACGGTTACGCTGATAAATTCTGCCGCATAGTTCTTAACAACAAGCGCATCCGAGGAAGGTACCTCTGCTATGATGCTCCATTCATCGGGTGGCTTTCCGGCAATATCTTTGATGACAACCGTTCCGTTTTCATCCTGTCCCACCGTAATATCCGGTGCCGGGTCATAACCCGCCGGCGGCAGAACCTCCTTTACTACCACATCGCCATAGTCATAGCTAAAGCCGGTGGTGGAAATCACCGAGAAGCCATCGATGGAGGTAACGATTTGGGCAAACGCACCATTGCCGGCTTCGTCACGCTCGTATTGACCGGTAAATTCATTGTAGTTGAAGGTCAGGCGGTTGCCGTTCTGCCACAGCTCGAATACCGCGCCGCCAATGGGGCTGCCGGTCTTGCCATCCTCCTTCTTGATGAGGATTGTTTCATTGGGATAATAGTAGTTATGGAAATCCACCATCAGACCTTGGTCCGGATCTTCATCCAAAGCGAAGGTCTTGCCAATCACCGAGGCCCGTGTACCGTACTCGGCAATGGCGGTAAAGAAGCCATTCGTATCATAGACCGAATACTCGGCGTAACAGCTGTAACCGGGAATCGCCACCGGAAATTCCTCAATGTGCCAGTATTCACCAGTCTCCAGGCCGGTGATAATCCATTCGTAATGGTGAGCGCTCTCGGTTTCGCTGTCAAAGATCAAAATCTGAGCATCCGGATATTTGGAACGTAACGCATCGGCTCCGTTTTTGTTGACTACCAGCAAATATTCCTTGAATTTGGAATTGGTCTTTTGGTAAGGTGCGAAATTGCCGTCTGCATCCAGAACGCCGTTTTCTGCCAGGATATAGAAACCGTCTTTCTCCATTTGCAGTACTGTATCGTCACCGCCGAAGACCTTATCTACCGTGACAGAGCCTTCCTTCCTGTAGACCTTACCGTCCACATGCCAGCTGCTTCCCTCCAGCTTACACACATACCAGCGGATCGCATAGTAGTCGTGATTCAACTGGTTGGGGTCAACCGCCTCACCGTCATAGGTCAGTTTCTTACCCGGATTCTTTGCCAAATAATCCTTCAGGTAAGAGAAGATGTAATCGTCGCTGGGGAAGTCGTAAAGCCACATCCCGCTGGTCTTCTCGCCATAGAGCGCCCGGATCTTCTGGTCTGCGGTATAGGAGTTATCTGTCGTCGTGTCGGCGATCTCATATTCCTGTTTGATCTGAGAATCCGACCAAGTACTGTCGATGCCGCCCACATATGTATTGAATACCTCAGGCGTGTAGTTCTCCACAGGCTGGCTGGTAATGTTGCCGTTGATATCTACCGCCGCTGAGTCAAATCGGACAAAGAAGGTAGCGCTGGTAAGTCGAGCGCCTTCTACCCACACACCTTGGAACCGGATCTCACCGTTAGAATCAATGTAATTCTGTAGATCGCTCCAGCTTACGTTGGTGTCCGGCGGCAGGATTATATCCGAGCCCACAACCTTCCAGCCTTTGAAATAGTAGGTAACACTCTCTTTGTTAGAACTGCTGATTTCCCTTCGGGCTGTCCGGGAAGTCAAATCCAAAATCGTCAGAGATTTTCCACCCAAAGCCAGGTCTGTGGCTGTTGTAGAATTCGTACCGTAAATCTTGGGTACGGAATCCACCAAATTCACAGCTCCCGAGGGGAAGTTTACATCGTAGTAGACATTCACAATGCGGGACGCGGCAGTGAAGGTCATATCCGACGTAATAAGGGTTATTTTATCACCGGGACTGTACCGCTTGCCTTCTTGATCCACCCACGACCAACCGTCCGGCAGGGTATCCAGCGTCAGTGTTCCCCGGTAGGGTACGGTATGGGTAATGGCCTGTCCCGTATCTGTGATCAGTGTCAAGGTATATGTATTGGGTACCACAACAAAGGTTGTATTGCGGGTAATGTAGACAATCTGTGTGCCATCACTTTCATAGTACACACTGCCATCGGTGCCTTCTTCCACCCAGTACCACCCCTCCCGGCCGGTACCCTCCAAGCTGGGCAAGGTCACAGACAGACGTCCGTTGGTAGGCATTCCTGTGTAGGACGGTCCCAACTGGTCGCCGTGCTCATCCCGGAATACTGCGGTGTATTCTTTGGGGTGGGCATACAGGGTTGTAGTCCCAGTGATGGTCCCCGGCAGTCCTGTGACCAAATTTCCAGCTGCATCCCGCCACCAGAATTCATCAGACAGGCTCAGTCCGGATGCCATACCCGACTGGACATACACAGTCTGATTGGGTATATCCGCGCCAAGGTTGCTGTAGTTAAGCGTCACGGTGAAGAATTCCACCGGGTTGTAGGTTCGATTCCAAAAGCTGCCACTGCGGGTACACAAAATCGTATACCGGGCAGCGCTTACATTATTAAAGCAGACATTGCTGTTGCTATATGTAGCATCGTCATCAAATTTCGATGCGGCGGAAATATCGCCGTCGGTATTATAACGGAAATAGTAGGTTCTGTTTATATCGCTTGTTGTCAGATCGGTAACCACCGTATCCGTATACATCTTCACCGTATTGGCATAGGAGTAGTAGTCCGGGTTGCTGTTGGTCAAATTGCCCGAACCGATAAGGGTAATCTTCCCATCCAGCAAGATATAGAAGTTTACTGCTCGGTTTCCGGTGTTGGCGCGATCCCCCACCGCCATGGTGCTGACGCCGGGGCTGTAGCTGAGATAGGCATCCTCACGCAAATTCTCATTGAGCACCACCGCCGGCTCGATGTTGTTTTTGGTGATGGTGTTGTTCAGTTCACTGATATCCTGACCGGTCAAATCCAAAGGTAGCTCGTCGGTCAAACTTTCGTTCAGCACCAGTGCCTGACCCATGGCCGAATCCAGAACACCCTCCAAGCTCTTTTCCTCGTTGCTTTGCATAGTCTGCAGCAACCAGTTGATGTCGTTATCCTTTAGCAGCACCAGATAGCAGTTGGTACTGTGAGCATGGGCCTTTTCTTTGCACAACAACACCCCATCCAGATAGCAGTCATCTGTATGGGTGTGCTCTGGCAGGCCGCAGCGTACTTCCTGGTCCAAAGACAGCGCAGTCACGCCGGTACTGCCCAATATGGTCAGTACTGTCAGAACCGCAAGCACGCTTACCAATATGAAGTTGTAGAATAGGCGTTTGATCTTCGCCGCCATTCTACTCACCTCTTCTCAAATCTTCTTAAAAGCAAAGGATCATTTTTCCGATGATCCGGTCTACAGGGATTGTTCCGATCTCTTCCAGCCGGCTGTCCATGGCAGACACCCTGTTGTCCCCCATAACAAATACCGTATCCGTTCGCACCTGATAAGGAAATGTCAGGTTACATTGACCCAATGTGTGGTCTTTCACATAGGGCTCTTCCAGCTTGACACCGTTGATGGACACATAGCCGTCGCTGTCAAGTTCCAGTTCCTTGCCGCCGGTACAAATCACCCGTCGCACCAGAACTTGGTTGTTAAAGTAGAAGGCAATGATGTCGCCCTCTGCCACTTTTTTGGTCTTTTGAATCACTAACGTCTTGCCGCCCTGCAAGGCAGGCTCCATACCAACGCCGTTGTAGCGGACGATCTGGACAATGTGGGTAAATACATTCAAAAGGAGTACCGCCAACAACACCGCAGCGGTGATCCATTTCCACAAATGCTGCAGTACTTGTTTTTTTCGATTTTTCTTTTCCTGCATCTGGATTTGCGTTTCTTTTTTTAAATATTTTCCAGCCACGCCAGCACACTCCTTTCCTCAAATGGGTATAAAACGCCTATTATTCCATATTAGAGTATTATACATCCATATTTGACGAAATACAAGGTTTTCTATCAAAATCTCCCCCCCTTCCCTAAAAGATTTGTGTCTCTTCTTTCCATCACAAAAAATGAATGACACCAATCCTGACCCGGCGTTGGTGTCAAAATTGGTGTCAAAAGGAATTTGATATGTTCCATTTTTCTTCAAAAAGTCATATAAACAAAGAAAAACCACGGCAAAAGCCGTGGTTTTTATGGTTGCGGAGGCAGGACTCGAACCTACGACCTCCGGGTTATGAGTAAACGCGCTCAGCGCGTATTTGCGTTTTTTCCTTGTCTTTCTCAGTGTTTTTATTGGTTTTCCTTCCTTTAAGAAACATTCAGGCCTATGGAATATGGGAGGTTTGAAGGCACGTTGGGGTCAGCGTTGGCGTCAGCATAGTTCCAATACTATCTCATTATTGTTTTTAATCAGGCTGTTGGCCGCAAGGATGGCATAATGGACGATACGCTGCATGCCCGCTGCTCAGAATAAATGATTGGAATAGGTGTAAATTTCAGCTGTCTTTTATAAGACTTTCAAACTTACAGGCAATACATAATATCACAAACGATCCTTATAAAATTACGCTTGCATTTATTGGAGCAATGTTGTATATTTATTTTGTAATTATCACAAAGTGATAGTATAATTTAGGAGGAAAAGATTATGAAGAAATTTTTCGCATTGGCTCTCTGCCTGCTGATGGCGCTGTCTTTGGCAGCCTGCGGCGGTAACAAGAATATGACCATGGGCACCGGCGGCACCGCCGGCACCTACTATGCATATGGCGGTGTTTTGGGTAACCAAATCAAAACCACTGCCGGTATTAATGTGAATGTGGTTTCCACTGATGGCTCCAAGGCCAACATTTTGGGCATCCACTCCGGCAACTATCAGCTGGGTACTGTCCAGTCTGATGTTATGGCTTATGCTGTTGCCGGCACCCGCTCCTTTGAGAAAGAAGGCAAGCTGGATTCCTTCCGCGTAATCGGTGGCCTGTATGCTGAGGCTGTGCAGCTGATCACCATGGATCCTACCATCAAGTCCGTTGCTGACCTGAAGGGCAAGAAGGTTTCTATTGGCGCTTCCGGCTCCGGTGTGTACTTCAACGCTGTAGATATTCTGACTGCTGCCGGTCTGTCTGAGAATGATATTCAGGCGCAGTACCAGTCCTTTGGCGATTCCGCTGATGCCCTGAAGGATGGTAAGATCGACGCTGCTTTTATCGTTGCCGGCGCTCCCACCCCTGCCATCACCGAGCTGTGTCTGGCTTCCAACGCTTCTCTGGTGCCCATCGACGGAGATATTGCCAACAAGCTGATGAGCAGTTCCCCCTACTACACCTCTTATGTGGTCCCTGCCGGCACCTACAAGGGACAGGAAAATGATGTGACCACCGTCACTGTTAAGGCTACTCTGATCGTGAGCACCTCCGCTTCCGAAGATGCTGTTTACGAGATCACCAAGGCCATCTTTGACAACAGTGCCACTATTGCCGCCAACCATGCCAAGGGTAGCGAGCTCTCCCTGGAGAATGCTACCAGCGGTATGACCGCACCCTTCCACAAGGGAGCTGCCAAGTACTTTGCCGAAAAGGGTATTACCGTAGAATCCAAGTAAGGTAAAATTTCAGTGGCTGCGGCTAATCTTGGCTGCAGCCACTTCCCCTATTATGCAAGGAGGTTCTTATGGCACTTTTAAAGAAAAAAGAAGTCCCGGTCCAGGAGCCTATGGATCTGGAAGAGGTTATGAAAAAATACGACCGTGAGTCGAACACACGCATTTGGGAGGGTGTCCCCAAGCTGGCAATCACCTGCATCCTGGCGTTTTTTTCCATTTTCTGCATTTATGTCACATTGTTTGCCACCTGGCTGGATGAGATTCGTCTGACCAGTTTTATGGCATACATTACGCTTATCGGTTATCTGGTGTTCCCAGCAAGGAAGGGCAAGCAGCGGGCGAACTTTATGCCTTGGTACGATATCATCCTTATGTTGGTTGGTACCGGTGCATTTATGTACTACACGCTCAACGCCAACACCATCGTTTCCAAATTTTCCATCCAGCCCTATGAGGTGGTGATCGGCGTTCTGGGTATCATCTGCCTGGTAGAGCTTTGCCGCCGCTGCGTTGGCCTGCCCATTTTGATCGTGGCCGGTGTACTTCTGGTGTATGCCTTGATTTGGGGATCAACCAACCCAAATATAATGGCCCGAATCACGGAATACGTCCGTGTTCTGTTCTATTCCAAGGAGGGAATTCTCTCCACACCAGTGAATGTCTGTTCCAAGTACATTGTGATGTTCATTATCTTCGGTGCATTCCTGGAGCGCACCGGCATTGCCGATTTCTTCATTCAGCTTGCCAACGCTCTGGTTGGTCGTTTCTCCGGAGGTCCTGCTAAAGTGGCGGTGGTTGCCTCTGCTCTGGAGGGCATGGTGTCCGGATCCTCTGTGGCCAATACCGTTGGCTCTGGCGCTGTAACAATTCCCTTAATGAAGAAGACCGGTTACAAACCTGAATTTGCCGCTGCAGCAGAAGCTGCCGCTTCCACCGGCGGTCAGATTATGCCCCCGATCATGGGCGCTGCAGCCTTTCTGATGGCGGAGACTATTGGTGTGCCCTATTCTGATGTGGTTCTCAAGGCCATTCTGCCTGCTGTTCTGTACTTTACGGGCGTATTTATTACTGTCCATCTGGAAGCAAAGAAGGAAGGCTTGCGCGGTCTGACCAAGGAAGAATTGCCCAGACTGAAGCCCCTGCTGAAGAAGACCTATCTGTTGCTGCCCTTGATTCTGTTGATCTACCTGGTAGCTACCAGCACTCGGTCCATCGCCTATGCAGCTGCTATCGCTATTGTGGTGGCCAGTGTAGTCAGCATGTTCAATAAGGATACCCGGATGACTCCCAGGCGCTTGCTGGAGGCGCTGGCTGCAGGCGGTCAGGGCATGATCACTGTGGCGGTGGCCTGCGGAGTGGCCGGCATTGTTGCCGGTATTATCGGTTCTACAGGTCTTGCGTATAAGCTGTTTAACGGCATCGTTGCCTTGGCCGGCAACCAGGTGATCATCGCTCTGCTGCTAACAATGCTCTGCTGCATTGTGCTGGGTATGGGTGTTCCCACCACTGCCAACTACTGCATTATGGCAGCCACCTGTGCCCCCATTTTGGTGCAGATGGGCGTTCCTATGATCGCAGCCCATTTCTTCGTATTCTATTTTGGTATCGTTGCGGACCTGACGCCTCCGGTGGCACTGGCTGCCTATGCCGGTGCGGCTATTGCACAGGCCAACCCGATGAAGACCGCCCTTACCTCTACCAAGCTGGCTATCGGTGCCTTCATTGTGCCTTTTGTATTCGCCCTGAATCCGGCAATGCTGTTCATCGATACCAGCACTTGGGAAGTTATTCAGATCGCCGCCACATCGTTGGTAGGTATGTTCAGCGTGTCTGCAGCTCTGGAGGGCTACCTGACATGCCGGATGTCCTGGTTTCAGCGTATTATGAGCGCTGTGGGCGGCCTGCTGCTGATCTATCCCGGTCTGGTGACCGATCTGATGGGTCTGGGTCTGGTGTGCATCGCCGTGGTGCTTCAGGTTATCCAAAAGAAAAAGGCGCAATCAGTTGTCTAAACAGTAACATAAACAGAGAAAAATCATTGGGGCATCCTCCGTAAGGAAGATGCCCCAATGATATTTAAAAAGGTGCTCTGTAAAAGAAAAATCGAATATTTTCAATTCAAACACGTTAGGAACACTTGATATGGGATGCAGACAAAAAATGTCATAATGGATGATTTACTCAAATTTCAAAACAAACTTAATATAATACAAGTTCTGTCTATTGTTGATGACGTTGCTGTAAGAAATCAGCGAAAAAATAAAAAGCCACCAACTTTGACCCGGCGTTGGTGTCAAAATTGGTGTCAAAAGGAATTTGATATGTTCCATTTTTCTTCAAAAAGTCATATAAGCAAAGAAAAACCACGGCAAAAGCCGTGGTTTTTATGGTTGCGGAGGCAGGACTCGAACCTACGACCTCCGGGTTATGAGCCCGACGAGCTACCAACTGCTCTACTCCGCGATATGAGGCTACACATGGGTTTCCCTAAGTGCCTGTATATTGTAGCACGCAACGCGCACTTTGTCAAGGGCTATTTTCTGTCGCATCAAAGGAAGTTTTGCCGACCCCTGTCGCCTATAAGTCCGATTTATCGTACTGTTTTTCCGTTATACTGAATCCGTCCTCACAAAACATAAGGATAAATATTTTTTCGGCAAATTTTGACAACAGGTGTTGACAAGTACTTGTTCGTGTACTAATATATAAGTAACTCCTTGATTTTGTACCCGGAAATGTACTCCCCGGGAATCTGATATGCGAGGTAGCGCTATGGAAAGCCTGTTTGACCGAATCCAGTCCCTATGTGAGGAAAAGGGAATCCGCCCCGGCCGCCTGTGTAATGAGCTGGGTATCAGCCGCAGTCTGATGACCGATCTGAAAATGGGCCGCAAAAAGACCGTCAACGCCGAAACTGCCCAAAAAATCGCCGGTTTTTTTGGAGTGTCCGTGGGCTACCTGCTGGGGCAGGACACGGAAGATTTGCTGGATCAGGTGGATGTGGCTTTTTACGGAGAATACAGGGAGCTTGACGAGAAGGATAAGGAAACTGTCCGGGATATGGTCCGGTTGATGCGGGAAAGGCGGGCAGCAAAGCAGAGGAACTAAAGGTGTTTGAGATTTCGGATTTTTACGATTATTGCAAGGCGAATCAGGTGGATGTGATCCCCTATGCCGGCTGTCCCCAGCCGGGCGCGACGGTGCGGGATCAAGGCTTATACGCGGTATTTCTGGATTTTACCAAGATCCGTTCCACCCGGCTGCTGCGGGGCGTATGCTGCCACGAGCTGGGGCATATTGCCACCGGCGCCCTCCACAAGGTGGATAGTCCCTACGAACTGGTGGAGCGCAGCGAATACCGGGCCGCCCGCTGGGTCACGGAAAACTATCTGACAGAGGAAGCCTTTCGGGACGCCTTTGCCGCAGGCTGCACAGAGCTGTGGCAATTATCGGAATATTTTGACCTGCCGGAGCGGGTCATTGCAGACGCCCTCACCTACTGGACGGAGCGAAAGGGAATTGATTTTACGGAGGATTGAACGATGAAAAACTTTGCCATTATTGCAAGTATTTTTATTATTGTTTTCATATGTCTTCGTTTCTTTTTCAAGCGGCTGCGGCTGCTCACTTCACTAAAAAAAGCAGCCAAGCGCGCAGGTGCCGCACTCCAGCTGACGACCCCGCTGTTTTGGTTTCCCACCAACCGCTGTAAGCACAACGAAATGCTTGTAAAATGCGCAGATGCAGTTTACAGCATCAAGGTTATTGGATTGTTTCAAAAATACTGCGATCTGCATTTTTGGAACGCCCAGGAATACGCAACCAGAAAATATCTCTTCCATTGGCAGATCGATCAAGCGACCCCTTTGGGGTCAAAAGCCACCCGGCACAAGCGGCTGGATATTGATTTTGACGCCGGTCTGCTTGAAGTTTCCGGCGGCAGGCAGCACATCCGCTTCTATCTGCTATCCCCCACCAATTCTCCCATAAAAATCACAAAAAATAACGGCAATTCCATTGTCAATTTAGAACCCGGCGATAAGATCGATGACATCATTTTTGCAGACAGAGAATACCTCTATCAATACATAGCTCTGGCCCTGCACAACCGGGTCATTGCAAACCGCAAAATGTTTGAAATCAAATAAACAAGAGACGCATTGCACCACGCAATGCGTCTCTTTATATCCCCCAGTCACGGCTTACGCCGTGCCAGCCCCCTTTAGGCAAGGGGGCCTTTACATATTCGTCTTGATGGTAGAGATCAGAATATCGCCGGCAACCACCCGGTCCTCGGCGGCAAAGCCGTTTTCAAAATTGTCAGAATACAAAATTTGGGCGTTGGGGGGGAATTCCTCGTCACCGGCCCAGGCTAAGATCTGCATCTTATAGCCGCCCACCAGCTCAAACAGGTAGCCGGCATCGCCGTGGGACACCGGTGTCGCGCCCATCTTCTGGGCGGCTGCCCGGAAAGCGTCCAGCCGGGTGCCGAAGGTGAATGCCGCCCGGGTCAGCACCCGTCCGGTATAGGGCTTGATGTACAGCTCACCCCAGGGCATCTCCCGAAAGGTTTTCCACTGGCCGCTCCATACTACATCCTTGCATTCCAGCAAGTAGCGCAGCAAAAAGGTCTGTGTGGGCAGGGGCGGCAGAGGGCCGCCGTCGGTGGCTGCAATGGCACAATCCGGGTAGGAAAGGGCAAATTCCCTGCCTAATAGTTTTACGGTAAACGCTTTGCCGTCCCACTTGATATCGCCCAACCGGGCGGTGACATCCGCCGGGTCAAGGCTGCGGAATTTTTCTGCATAGTGGGCAAAGGGGACTTCTTCTTTATGATTTTCGATCTGCATAGTGATCTCCTATTGTGATGGTAATTATGGCGTTTTCAGGAGATTGCCACGCCAGTGTGCGCACTGGCTCGCAATGACACGCATATTTTTATATTTCCTGCTTGCTGTTGGGGAAGAGGCTTGCGTCGGTGTGAGGCAGGAAGCAGGCCGCCACGAAGGAATCCATATAACCGGGGTAAGTGGACAGCTCCAAATAGGTCATATTGGCACCCAGCTCGGTGCACTTGGCCTCAGCCTGGTCACTCATCACCATGGCATAGGCGCCGGTGAGACTGGAATTGCCGATATAGCGGTACTTTCCCAACTACACATCCGGCAGCATACAGATATTGACCGCATTTTTCATATTGATACCGCTGCCGATGCCGCCGGCTACCATCACCCGGTCAATGCAATCCGGGGTCATATCCACAGACTGCAGGAGCGTGTCGATACCGGAGTAGATGGCGCCCTTGGCACGGATAAAGTTGTCGATATCCACCTCGTTGATAGAAACCTCCCGGCCGGTCTCACTCTCCTGCGCGGTGGCCAGGATGTATCTGCCCATACCGTGGGCATCCCGGGCTACCCGCTCGCCCTCCCGGGCGAAGAGGCCACGGGCATTGATAATGCCGCAGCGGAACAGCTCGGAAATAATGTCGATAATGCCGCTGCCGCAGATGCCCACCGGCTTCTGACCGGCTTCACCTACGATTGTAAGGGTCGGCTCCATGGTTTCTTTGTCGATAGTCACCGCCTCGATGGCGCCGTCGGTTGCCCGCATACCGCAGGAAATGTCGCCGCCCTCAAAAGCAGGGCCGGCAGAACAGGCGCAGCTCATAAGAAAATCCCGGTTGCCAAAAACGATCTCGCCGTTGGTGCCCAGGTCGATAAACAGGGTCATCTCATCCCTGTCCCACATCATAGTGGCCAGTGTGCCGGCGGTGATGTCGCCGCCCACATAAGAGCCGATATTGGGCGCAATGATAACAGGCGCAAGAGGATTGGCCGGCAGCTTCAGATCTCCGGCAGTCAGCCCCTCCCAGGCAAAAAAGCTGGGGATATAGGGTTCCATACGGACAGGCTCGGCATCCACCCCCACCAGCAGGTGGTTCATAGTGGTATTTGCGCCGACACTCAGCCGCAGGATACTCCGGGCGGAAATACCCGCCGTCCGGCACAGATTGGCAATAATGGGGGTCAGGGTCTCCTTGACGATGGCATCCTGCAGTTTTTTCTTGCCGCCGGGGCGGGCGGATTCAATGATGCGGTTGATCACATCCGCGCCGTAGCGGATCTGACCGTTGCCGGAAGAGCCCTTTGCCAGCAGCTTGCCGGTTTCCAGATCCGTCAGCACCATGGTCACGGTGGTGGTGCCGATATCAATGGCGCAGCCCACGATGGCCGTATCCTCTGGCGCTGAGATCTCCATACACAAGAAGCTGTCACCCTGCAGCCGGCCCTTAACACACACGCGGAAGCTATGCTCCCGCAGGACAGCTGCCAGCTTGACCATCACCGCAAAGGGGATCCTGACATTCTCCACCCCCAGCGCCTCCTGAATCGCCCAGGTCAGCCGCTCATTATCCGGCATCGTGTCGTCCAGGGTCGGCTCTGCCATTTCCACCACCACAGAGCGGAAGGCGTTGGTAAATGCGATGCCGCTGCCCTTCAGCTGGCTCTGGCATTCCTCAAAGATCGCGATCTCCTTGGGGCTCGACAGGTCCGCAGTCTTCATACGGCTCTGGTAGGCGGAGGCAATATCCGGCACGAACACGGTGCAGTCCCCCATCACCTTGCTGTTACAACTTAAGCGCCAGCCGGCTTCAAATTCCTCCGGCGTAATATGCCGGGAGGGAATGGTCTCCAGCTCGCCTTCCACCAGCTTTACCCGGCACTTGCCGCAGGAGCCGTTACCGGAGCAGGGGGCATCAATGGCCACATTGGCCCGGCGGGCCACTTCCAGCAGATTATCGCCTGCATTGCAGACCATCTCCACCGGGGTTGCACCTTCAATTTGAAATATCACTTTGGGCATAGAAAGTCCCTCGCTTCTAACATTTTTGTTCATTATAGCACAGGTTTTCCCCGGTGTCCAGCACAGAAAAACGCACTGTCATCCCGACCGAGCAGCGCGAGTGGAGGGATCTCACGGATTGTCCAAGTATGTAAAAAATCGAGAGATCCCTCGGCTGCGCTCGGGATGACATACAAGAACAATTGGCAGAACAGATTCACTTGCACTTTATGCACACTTGGGGTATAACGGCCCTGTTGGGAGGTCGTGTATATGGAACTGCAGCAATTAAAATACTTTAAGACCGTGGCTGCCATCGGCAAAATATCCGACGCGGCGGAGGCGCTGTTTATCTCCGCGCCGGCGCTGAGCACATCCATTTCCCGGCTGGAAAAGGAATTGGGTATGAAGCCTTTGACCGCACCAGCAATGTAGGCCTGTTCACCGTACCGATCACCGGCGCGTTGGGTATTGACCGTCTGGCCACGGCAGTATCCGTTATGCGGTGCAGGTGCTTGTTGCCTTAGCTTTCGGTACACTGGTCAACCGCTTCGGCATCAAGAAGATGGTCTTTGTGGGTCTGACTGCTATGACCAGCGCCACTGTCCTGCGTATGACCGGCATCATCAGAAAAGTGCCATCCTGGCAGCTGAACATGTATAAACAAAATCGACCTCTCGGCTGAGAGGTCGATTTATTTTACTTTCTCCAGAACAGGTAGAATGGTTTCTCGATGGCTGCGGTTTCCTCTTTCAGCACCTGCAGGGAGGTACGGCTGAAACCCCGGGAGAGAACCTCCACCTTGCCCTTGCGGTCACCCTTTTCATAAGCCCCTTCTTCATAGGCAGAGTCCAGCACGGCGATACGGCCGTCTTTTTCCTCCGCAATGGCGACAATATAGTGGCTCCAGCGGTCACTGAATACGCCGTGGTAGTCATCGTGGTCACCGCTTACGAGAACGATGGCTGCGCCGCCAGTGCGAAGGCAATGACGCATATCTTCAATATTGCCGCTCTGTACAAACTCCAAATTGAACTTTTCCGCAAAGGCCGGGAAATAGATCGCACCTCTGGTGCCGCTCCACTGGTTGGCACCGCTGTCGTAGGAAAGTTGCCGGGCATCTTCAATTTCAAAGGAAACACCGGCCATCAGGCGGTCAGCGATCATCACAGAGGAACACAGGCCGCAGCCGGACTTGGCCACGGTGTTGGCAAGACCCACCGCCCGGCCTTTGGGGTCGGGGTTGGCGGTCTGGGTGATGTACTGCAGATGGGGGTAATCCCACTGATTGATGTATTTCATAACTCTTTCTTCTTTTTATGTTTTTACTTTCTCCAGAACAGGAAGAAGGGCTTTTCCTTAGCTGCGGTTTCTTCTTTCAGTACCTGCAGGGAGGTGCGGCTGAAGCCCCGGGAGAGAACCTCCACCTTGCCCTTACGGTCACCCTTTTCATAAGCCCCTTCTTCATAGGCGGGGTCCAGCACGGCGATGCGGCCGTCTTTTTCCTCCGCAATGGCGACAATATAGTGGCTCCAGCGGTCACTGAATACGCCGTGGTAGTCATCGTGGTCACCGCTTACGAGAACGATGGCTGCGCCGCCAGTGCGAAGGCAGTGAAGCATATCTTCAATATTGCCGCTCTGTACAAACTCCAAATTGAACTTTTCCGCAAAGGCGGGGAAAAAGACGCTACCCTTGGTGCCGGACCACCGATTGGCGCCCACATCATAGGACAGCTGCCTGGCATCCTCCACCTCGTACTTGCCGTTAAGCACCCGCAGGCGGTCAGCTACCATAATGGAGCTGCACAGGCCGCAGCCGGCAGTGGCAATGGTATCCTTGCGTCCCCGCTCCCGGGCTGCCGGGTCATCATAGGATGTCTGGTTCACATACTGCAAATGGGGATAATCCAACTGATTGACATATTTCATGATACGCCCTCTTTTCATTGGTTTTCACCATTATACCCCCGCAGGCAGCAGATTGCAAGCACTTTATCGTTGCGTACGGAAATGGATTATAGTATAATGAGCCAGAGGTGATACTATGACCGATCTGTTTATCCGCGGCTTGCGAATCCACTGGGATGCCCTTCCGGCAAACGCTTATTTGCATAAAATCCCCTCTGTTAGGGGCATCGAGCAGATGTCCTTCCAAAAAAACGTGACCTTTTTCGTGGGAGAAAACGGTTCGGGAAAGTCCACGCTGTTGGAGGCCATCGCAGTTAGCTACGGCTTCAACCCCGAAGGCGGTACTATCAACTACCATTTCAGCACCTATGACGATGTTTCTCCCCTGGGCAATGCCATGACCTTGATAAAAGGCTTTGACCGGCCGCTTTTGGGATATTTTTTCCGGGCGGAGACATTTTTCAATGTGGCAACAGTGGGTATGGTGGAATATAAGGGCAGCGACTATCACAGCAACTCCCACGGGGAGGGATTCCTCGCTTTTATGCAGGGCTTCGACAAGCCGGGCTTGTATATTATAGACGAGCCGGAAGCAGCCCTGTCCCCCCAACGGCAGCTGACCCTGTTGGAGCACATCTACCGCTCCGCAAAGAACGGCTCTCAATTCATCATCGCCACCCACTCCCCCATTCTGCTGGGCACACCGGGGGCAGAAATTCTATCCTTTGACGGTGACAGAATTACCCCTTGCCAGTACGAGGACACCGCCAGCTACCAGATCACGAAGCTGTTCCTGCAAAGGAAAGACTTGATATTAAAGGAGCTGTTGGAGGCGGAATCCTCGTAACATATGCTTTGCGGGGGGGGCACCTGTGCCGTTCCCAAAACGCGTCATTCCGAGCCTGCATCAGCAGGCGTGGGAATCTCCTGATAGCAGCCATCAAAATGCATGGTAGAATGTAACATTGTGTTGGGAGATTGCCGCATCGCGTACATTAAGGTATGATTGCCACCGGCAATCATAAATATCGAAAAATTCGCTGCGCTCTGCAACACACTCCTCGCAATGACGAGAAAAGTCGAAGAAAATTGCCACACCGTAGGGGCGGATTCCAGATCCGCCCGTTTTAGGGAGCATATAGAATGCTCCCCTACAGCGAAAAAAAACCCCAACCTTTCGGTCGGGGGTTTGTGTTGGCATTACCTATCTTCCCGGGCAGTCGCCCGCCAAGTAATGTGGTTGCAAATGCGCTTAACTTCTGTGTTCGGGATGGGGAGCGAGCGGCCTGCCGCCGGTGGGGGGAGGAAGGAGGCGAGCAAGTGGCAGTGGTCGATAGCTGACGCAGCCGCTTCGCCGGCAAGGAAGATATCGGGCACCGCAACAGGAAACAGGTGGACATTACAGGATGACCCTGGAGATTGCCACACCAGTGTGCGCACTGGTTCGCAATGACAACGAGAATCATACAAATACAAATACAAAAAAGAACCTCCTACTTTCGTAGGAGGTCTTTGTGTTCGCGTTACCTATCTTCCTGGGTAGGCCAAGTATTGTCCTTGCGTTAAAAAACATGCCGGTGGCATGTTTTAGCAAGAAAAAACCCCCTACTTTCGTAGGAGGTCTTTGTGTTCGCGTTACCTATCTTCCCGGGCAGTCACCCGCCAAGTATTGTCGGCGCAAATGAGCTTAACTTCTGTGTTCGGGATGGGAACAGGTGGACCCTCATCGCAATCAACACGAACTATATTAAAGGCTTTTAAGCC
>JAZRIT010000022.1:0-2782 GCA_045645385.1 Faecousia sp. | reverse complement strand
GGTCCGGCAACCGGATACTGCCAGAATATCGATCCAGCTGATGTGCTTTTCCTGCTCTGCCGTTTGTATATCCACATTCATCGCGTATTGCAGCGATTCATAAGGCACTGCAAAATCCACCCATTTGATTGGCTCAGCCTTGGCCGGAATCATAGGAATCAGCGAAAGAATCAATGCTAAAAGAATCCACCGTTTCACAAAAACCACCTCTTTGGGTAGTCTGTGAAACGGCGGAAATAACATACATTACAATTATTTCAAGTCCTTGCGAATTCCCTCAGCGATGCGATAAATATCATCCATTTTTTGGATGGAGGATATCTGCTCCTTGTAGTAATTGGCGTAGGCAACGCCCCGCAGATACCAGGCAAAATGCTTTCTGGCTTCTAAACAGGCGATATGTTCACCCTTGTCTTCCAGGGCCAATTCAAATTGTCTTACCGCCACATCCACCCGTTTGGAAAGAATGGGGCGTTGGTATTCACCGCCGCCGGAAAGCGCATTGACCGCATCGACAAATACCCAGGGATTGCCAAAGGTAGCGCGGCCGATCATAATACCGTCGGCTTTGGTCCATTTCAAGCATTTTACAGCTGATTGACCGTCAACTATGTCACCGTTGGCAATCACCGGAATGGAAAGCTGCTGCTTGACCTTGGCGATCATATCCCAATCCGCCACGCCGGAGTAGAGCATACTGCGTGTCCTGCCATGGACAGCCAGCATAGCCGCGCCGTTATCTTCCATCCGCTTGGAAAAATCCAACACATTGATACTGCCCTTGTCCCAACCCAGACGGCATTTCACCGTCACAGGAACATCCACCGCAGCTACTACCGCTTTAACAATATCCGCTGCCAGTTCGGGTGTACGCATCAAGCCGCAGCCGTCTCCGCTGTTTGCGATCTTCGGCATAGGGCAGCCCATATTAATGTCGATAAAATCGCAGCCGGATATCTCTAGTGCCAATCGCGCTCCCTCGGCCATCACCTCGGGATCGTTGCCGAATATCTGTGCGCCGCATAGGCTGCCTGCATTTTTCCGAAGAAGAGCTGCGCTTTTCTTATCCTTATATACCAGCGCCCGGGAGGATACCATCTCGGTCACGGTGATATTGGCGCCCAGCTCCGCGCAAATGGTACGGAACGCCCAGTCTGTCACACCGGCCATAGGCCCTAAAACAATAGGATTATCCACTTGTAATGTGCCGATCTGCATAACTGTCACCTCCCGGATTCCGGGAGATTATAGCACATTTTGAATCTTTTTGCAAGTCAAAACAGCGCCGTCAGCAGCCACACAAAACCTGTGCATACTGCGCCAGCCGCCGCCCAAAATGCGCCATATTGGGTTAGCTTCTTTTGCCCAGACGGATTACGGAGCAATTTATCCGCTGCTTTCAAAAGCATTTCGTCTGTAATTCCCTCTTTGCCCACGGCATCATCGTTTAAAATAAAGATCGCCTGGTCAAAAAGCTTTTGATCCGGGGAATGGACCACGATGACCTGCCGGGAGATTCCTTTTACCATATTAACCGCCTCCTTGCGGAGTTAGTATATCCAATGGTAAAATTTTCATACAAAAATTGCCACACCGGTAAACCAGTATGGCAATTTAATATTAGTCTTGGTCTTTAGGGCGCTTGTAACGGCCTTTGGGTTGCCATTCCGGAAGAGGCAGGCGCTGCATCGCGCCGAAGATCCGTTCCTTCAAGTCGGGATAAGCGGCAGACAGGTCATAGACAAGCTGCTTGATCTCCTCCCGCTTGGTGTTCTTGTCCACAGGGCAGCGATTGGCGAGCACCGGCAGACTCTGCCGGGTGGCGAAACTGTCGATGGTACGCTCGTGGATATAGAGCATAGGGCGGATCTGAACGATACCGGTCCTGTCCAAGTCCGTCACCGGCTGGAAGCAGCTGATACGACCCTCGTAAATGAGGCTCATTACAAATGTCTCCACAGCATCGTCGTAGTGATGACCCAGCGCCAGCTTATTGAGGCCCAAATCCAGCAATGCCTGGTTCAGCGCACCACGGCGCATTTTCGAGCACATAGAGCAAGGATTTTTCTCCTTACGGTGGTCAAAGATAATGGGGCCGATCTCGGTTTTGATCAAATGGAACGGCACATCCAGCCGGTCACACAGTTTTTGAATTTCCCTGTAATTCATACCCAGGCCCATATCAACGGTGATCGCCTCAATGGCAAAGGGCTTACTGTTATACTGCCGCAATTCGGCCAGCAGGAGTAACAGCACAAGGGAATCCTTGCCGCCGGACACGCCGACACCGATCCTGTCCCCTGCTTCTATCATATTGTAATCTTCTACGCACCGGCGCACAAGGCCGACCAGCTTCTGCATATTTTCCCCTCCGAAACAGCAAAATAAGATATGAGCATTTACGAGTATTCAAGAGATTTTAAGAGTATTTTGGAGTTTATATGGTGCTACATAAATTTTTTTAAAAAATAAGTTGACAATTTGTAAGTTGTATGATTTAATAATCAAGCGTTTTGCAGTCATTGTACTGCTTATATACGAATTTGTCAAAATAAATTACCTAATTGGAGGAACGCATAATGTCCACTACTTTAGCTAAGCTGGAAACTGTTGAGCGTAAGTGGTATGTCGTCGACGCAGCTGACAAGCCCCTGGGCCGTACTGCTGTGACCGTCGCCAATCTGCTGCGCGGCAAGCACAAGACCACATTCACCCCCAACGTTGACTGCGGTGACTATGTTATCGTGATCAACACCGACAAGGCAATCCTGACCGGCAAGAA
>JAZRIT010000021.1:0-8273 GCA_045645385.1 Faecousia sp. | reverse complement strand
CCCTGTCGGCTCCAAGATCTCCCTGTCCTACACCGTCGAGGTTGCCGGCAAGGCTATGCAGGCTGACTTTGAATCCGTTATGGAGCGTAAGATCCACGCCTGGATCAACTGCATCGAAGGTGTTATGCACACCGGTCAGCGTGATATGATCCGTGTTCGTATCTCCAAGGCTGACTTCGAGGCTGGTTTCAAGTTCGCACACTTGGGCGAGGTTCTGTACGCAAAGGTCAAGAGCGAATTCGAGGCCGTTGTGGACAAGTGCCAGGTCACCATTGTCGTGGATGCTGACAAGAACAAGGAGCTGCGCGCGCAGGCTAACGAGATCTTCAACAAGCGTGATGCCCGTCTGGCTTCTATGACCGACGAATCCGTTGACACCTTCTACACCTGTATTATGTGTCAGGCCTTCTCCCCCAGCCACGTTTGTATCGTTACCCCCGTGCGTCTGGGTCTGTGTGGCGCTGTTTCCTGGCTGGATGCTAAGGCTACCCAGGAGCTGGATCCCGCAGGTCCCTGCCAGCCCATCCTCAAGACCGGCTGCCAGGACGAGCGTCTGGGTCGTTACGACTCCATGGACGAGGCCGTCAACAAGTACTCTCAGGGCGCTGTTGAGAAGATCACCCTGTACTCCCTGTTCCAGGATCCCATGACCTCCTGCGGCTGCTTCGAGTGTATCTGCGGCGTTGAGCCCTGCTCCATGGGTGTGGTTATCACCTGCCGTGAGCACGCCGGCGTTACCCCTCTGGGTATGAGCTTCTCCGAAATGGCTTCTATGACCGGCGGCGGTGTGCAGACTCCCGGCTTCATGGGCCACGGCAAGCACTTCATCTCCTCCAAGAAGTTCATCGCAGCTGAAGGCGGTCCCGGCCGTATCGTCTGGATGCCCAAGATGCTGAAGGATCAGATGCGTGAGCGTCTGGATGCGACTGTTCTGGAAATGTACGGTGTTGAGAACTTCACCGATATGATCGCTGACGAGACCATCTGTCAGGAAGATCCTGAAGCATTGCTGGAGTACCTGGGCACTGTGGGTCACCCCGTGCTGGGTATGGAACCCTTCGATATGTAATTTCCTATCAAACGCCCCCGTGGCCACGCCACGGGGGCTTGCTTTTCGCGCCATTATCCGGCTTTTTTAGGTTGATTTTTTGCAGGTTTTCATATATAATACAAAAGGTCACCCGGATGTGGCTCAGTTTGGGGAGCGATGGGAGCGCCGCCGGTGGCGGAATAAGCGACCTGAGCGAGTGGCCGTGGTCGATAGCTGACGAAGGCTTTTGAAAGCCGAGGAAGATATCGGGTACCACAACAGGAAGAGCGCTTGCTTTTCGAAAATTTCAAGTACCTTCATATAACCGGATGTGGCTCAGTTTGGTAGAGCGCTTGCTTTGGGAGCAAGATGCCGCAGGTTCGAATCCTGTCATCCGGACCATTCAGCCGAAGATTACCCTTGTGGTAGTCTTCGGCTGATTTTTTAGTATATTCTTCCGTTACGGGTTAAAACTAAATCAAAAAGGAGTGGTTTTTATGGACGGGCAGGAACTTGTAAAACAGACATTAGATCAGATCCCGCAGGTAAATAACAACGCCAAGCGGATCGTGGGATTGGTCAAAGAAGGTGGCAGAATCACCGGGTATCAGCTGTCTGACAACACGATTGTGGAAAAGCAGCAGGCGGTGAATATGGCAAAACAGGGACAAATCGCCGGTGTGGGTATCGCTCATCGCGGCGATACCGAATACCTGAAATCCATCCCCGACGGCAGCGAAAACAACAATCTGGGGAATCTCCCCTCGATTTCTCCCCAATCATAAATAGCACAGCCGGCAGCATTCTTAAGGAATGCTGCCGGCTCATTTTTTACCGCTTACGGCGTTAAAATGACCGATGAGCGGAATTTGCAACATTTTTGTTTTGGGTATGATACAATAGCACCACAGGAGGTGAGGCGATGAAGTTCACACTGATCATCGACAAAGAAAAGGACGAAGAGGTGGTCGCAACTGTCCACGAGCGGACAGCCCTCACAGACGAGATCGAGACACTTATTTTGAAGTATGCAGGGGCTGACCGCATTGCCGCTTACCGCGAGGACGATATAAAAATGCTGGCTTTTTCGGACATTGAATGCGTCACAGTGCTGGATGGCAAGACCTATGCCATTGACTCGCAAAACCGGCACTACCGGCTGAAGCAGCGGCTGTATGAATTGGAAGCGCTGCTCCCCTCTTCTTTTATCCGCATCAACAAAAGCACTCTGGCAAACGCAAACCGTCTGGACCGGTTCGCCGTTACCTACAGTGGCGCTGTCGATGCTGTGTTCAAATGCGGTTACACAGAGTATGTTTCCCGGCGGTGCTTCTCAGAAATCAAAAGGAGGTTTGACGCAAAATGAAAAAATTTTTTAAAGAATTTTTGCTCCGCGGACTGATCTGTGCCGGCGGCGGACCGTTGGTGCTCGCCATCATCTATGGCATTTTAGGTGCTGCCGGCACTGTGGAAGCTTTCTCCCCCAGAGAGGTCTGTATGGGCATCCTGACCATCACGCTGCTTGCCTTTATCGCAGCAGGTATGACCGCAATTTATCAGATGGAGCAGCTGCCCCTGCCCATTATGATCCTGCTCCACGGCGGTGCGCTGTACATTGCCTATATTCTTACCTATTTGATGAATGGTTGGCTACAAAATTCTCTTACACCTATTCTGATATTCTCCGGCATTTTCGTTGCAGGCTATGCGCTCATTTGGCTCATCATCTATTGTGTCACCAGAGTCAAAACGGAAGCACTCAACAAAAAACTAAAGGAAAAGCTGTAACGGAGCAAGGATATGGATGCTATCAGAATAGAAGGTTTAACGAAAAAATATAAGGATGTGGTTGCCGTTGATAACCTTAGCCTTTCTGTTCGCAAGGGAGAATTATTCTCTCTGCTGGGCGTGAACGGCGCGGGTAAAACCACCACCATCAAAATGCTGTCCTGTCTGACACAGCCCACAAGGGGTGATGCGTTTCTGAACGGGAAAAGCATTTGCAGGAATCCTGCCGCTGTGAAATCGCTTATTGCCGTTTCTCCCCAGGAAACTGCGGTTGCCCCCGGTCTTTCCGTTCGAGAAAATCTGGAGCTGATGTGCGGCGTTCACGGATTTTCAAAAGAAGCACAAAACGCCAAGGTCACAGAGTTGACTAACCTGTTGGGACTGAAAGCGGTCATTCAGAAAAAGGCAGGCAAGCTGTCCGGCGGCTGGCAGCGCAGGGTGAGCATTGCAATGGCGCTGATCAGCCAGCCGGAGATTTTGTTCCTGGACGAGCCTACCCTGGGACTGGATGTGCTGGCAAGAAGCGAGCTTTGGGACAGGATCCGTTCCCTCAAAGGCAAGGTTACCATCGTTCTGACGACGCACTATATGGAAGAAGCCGAGGCGCTTTCTGACCGGATTGCCATTATGAAAGACGGCAGGCTGCTCATATGCGATACCCCCGACAGGATCAAGAAAACGGCAGGGACGGAGCATTTTGAACAGGCCTTTGTCCGTATCGTAAAGGGGGTGGCAAAATGAGGATGTTGACTTTTGCGGGCAGAAACACAAAGGAAATATTGCGGGATCCGCTGAATTTGGCCTTTGGACTTGGCTTTCCCCTTGTGCTGATCCTGCTGCTCAGCGCCATACAAGCAAATGTGCCCGTGAAGCTTTTTGAAATTCAGCGCTTAACCCCCGGTATTACGGTCTTTGGCCTTTCCTTTATGACCCTGTTTTCTGCAACGATCATTTCCAAAGACAGAGGCAGTTCGCTGCTGCAGCGGTTATACACCACGCCGCTGACACCGTTGGATTTTATCCTCGGCTATACCCTGCCCATCGTACCCATTGCCGTGGCGCAGTGCGTGATCTGCTATATCGTCGCGATTATTCTTGGCCTGGAAGTAACAGTAAATATTCTGTACGCGGTCATTTTTATCATACCTGTTTCCTTTTTGTTCATTGCCTTGGGATTGCTTTTCGGCAGTATCCTAAACGACAAGCAGGTTGGCGGTATTTGCGGCGCTCTGCTTACCAATCTTTCTGCCTGGCTGTCCGGCATATGGTTTGATCTTGACCTCGTGGGCGGTGCTTTTAAGGCAATCGCATATGCGCTGCCCTTTGTACACGCAGTGGAAATGGAGCGGGCGATCCTTGCAGGGAATTTTGCCGGCATTTTCCCGCATATATGGTGGGTGCTGGGATACGCCAGCCTTTCGCTTACAGCAGCAGTATTGTTGTTCCTGCGGCAGATGAAAAAACAGTAAAACAAAGCCCGGAGTTGGATGTGTGAAAATCACCAAGCCAATTCCGGGACTTTTTTATTGCCTGTACTGCCCAAGCTATGTTATAATAATTAAAAATCTAAGGAGGTTATCTCTATGACATTTTTGGAACTTGCCAAGGCGCGGTATTCTGTTCGTTCTTTTCAGGCGCAGCCCATCCGGGAGGAACATATGCGCCAAATCCTGGAGGCCGGACACGTTGCGCCCACCGCCTGCAACAACCAGCCCCAGAAGATCTATATCGTCAAGAGCGATGATGTAAGAAAGAAGCTGGCATCCGTCTGCCGCTGCACCTTTGATGCCCCTGTGATCCTGGTAGTGTGCTACGACCGCACCCGAGACTGGAAGAACAAGCTGCAGCCCGGCTATGAATCCGGCGAGACCGATGCCGCCATCGTCTGCACCCATATGATGCTGGAGGCAGCAGAGCTGGGCATTGGTTCCTGCTGGGTGGGCTACTTCAATGTGGATCAGGTTGCCGAAGCGCTGGGGCTGCCGAAAAATGTGACCGTCTCCGCGCTGCTGCCCATGGGATATCCTGCAGACGATGCCAAACCCGCACCGCTGCACAGCCAGTATCGGAAGCTGGATGATATTGTAACAGTGATCTGATTATAGAATGCAAGGAGATACCGATATGAACGAATACGAAGTTTTTATGGAAGACATCAATTCCTGCGGCGGTGAGCAGCACGCCAAAAAGGAAATCATTGAGGTCGAGGCAGACAGCCCCGAAGCCTATGTGAAGGAAAACGGCAGATTGCCCATTCTGGATATTACGGAAAACGCAAGCGGCGATACGGTGATCATCACCGGCGACGGCAAGGGTAACTTTGTAAGATATACCTTCACAGCGTAATACGAATTTGGACACCACGATAATGTGGTGTCCAAATTTTTGGGATCATAAAATAACCCTTGACTCTTACGCTGCATCATTATGATAAGCCAACGGTTTTGACAGAGGCCGGTTATCGGCTGTATGGCGACGGTGCGAGAGAAAAGATATTATTCCACAGCCGTTCCAGCAGGTCGCCCTGCAGGTAGAAGGTGGTTTCAAAGTGCATAAACTGATCCGTGTTCCGATCCCACAGGAGCATCAGCTTAGGCGTAAATTCGTCGTCGCCTTGCCAGAATTGCAGCAGCACCGGAAAGAAGGGCGTCACCTGGAATTTGCAGGTCAGGTCTGCCCCTGCCACACGCTCCATTGGCACACCACCCAGCTTTTCACAGGCTGCCTTCAGGTCTTCTAACCGGCCGTCAAGCTTCGCGGCGTATTCCTTGGTAAAGGTTTCGGTGTTTGTAACGCCGGTGACCACAAAGTTGCCCACCGCGCACCACTGCCCGGAAAGCATCGGTGCCGTTTCGCCCCTATGGTAGCACAGCAGGTCATAGACAGTCATCACCGTACTATAAGACCGGCACTCCGTCCACTCGCCTTGGATGCACTCTTCGATTCCCCCATCAGATCTGCTGATGCGGCAGGGGGTGTTTAAATAGGTCAAATAAAGATACCGCCCGTCCGCTTCCAGCCGGAATTTCCGGATCAGCAATTCCCGGTCGTATTTCAGAAATATCTGCTTGCCGATATCCACCTGAAGATCATAATTGTTCATAGGCAGTATTCTCCGTCGATCTCGATGTAAGCGCATCCGTGGGCAATGCATTGGGCGAGATTGTGCGCATTTTCGGCAATGAGCTCCTCCTTGGACACTTCGTCGTGCAGACGCTGTTCGATCACATTGGCATATTTTACAATATCATCAAAGTGGTTTTCGATATACCGGCGGGACAGAACAAGGCATAGATAGCGGATATTTTCCAGATATTCCGCAGTAAAATCCTTCTGCCAGTCAAAGGGAATATAGCAACCCTCCACAATGAGATTTTGCTTATTTTCGATGGCGGTCTTCACCATTTCCCGGACGATGGGCCAAAGGTAGTCCGTCAGCTTATCGTCGTCCATAGGGGTTAGGTCGGTCTGACCGCTGCGGATCAGTCCCATTTTTAAGTGGTCGATAGACAGGTAGGGATAGTGGCATTTCTCCAAGAGTTTTTGCGCGTAGGCGGTTTTTCCGGAGTGGGTCGCGCCGGCAATCAGTACAACCATTTTTGTTTCCTTTCTTATGGCAGCGTTATGCTGCCGATGTAGCTGTATCCCGGCAGGGCCGGAGCGTTCTCTGCCCTGAAGAAGCGGAAGGCTTCCCCATTTGCCACATACAGATGCGCCAGGGCGATGCCCATATCGATGCGGTTCATATAGTCCAGCCGGGCATTTGGGATGCGGTAAGCGTGCAGGGTGTCGCCTTCGTGGGTGAAATACCAGGGCTGGCTGTTCACCGCGGAGGGCGCCAGCCGGGCAGGCTCCAGTCTGGGGTCAAGCCGGTCGGCAATTTGGTCCAGTGTCTTCCGGTTGAAGTCTTTTACATCACGGCGAATTTGCTCGCCCTTGGGATGGCCAAAGGCCAGCATAATGGCAAACTGCATTCCCTCTGCCTTGGGCGCTGTCTTGGGATGCAGCCTGCCCATACCCAGCCAGCAGACGCCCAGGCCAAGGCTTTGCAGGTACAGATCCATCTGCTGGAACAAAAAGCCCACATTTTCCAGCCAGCCGTCGGTTTCCTCGGAGTAAACAGCGATGAGCTGGGGGGTGGTCCAAGGACAGATACATTTGACCTGATTCCGGGGAACGATGTCCCAACGGACTTTGATCTCCGGATACAGGGGCTTCATAGAGAAAGCCTTGACGGTTTCGATCATTGCCGCGTCTACGGGTACATTTGTAAAGCTGCGGCAGGATTTGCGATGGTAGATCATTTCATTCAGAGTCATACATTTTCCTCCAATGCTTCGATATAAAAACTGACCGGCCGAAAGCCGTCGTTGCAGCTGATCATTGCTGACTTGGGATCTTTCATCCAGCCGTCATAGAAGTTTCCGCCGCCCTCGGCAAGGCTTTTGACGAAGGCAGACATACTCTCCCAGGCGCTGTCGCAGAAGCCCTCCGGCTTCTCCCCGCCGTTTGCGATCCAGACCTGACCTTCCTCCACATCACAGGTATGCTCTATGGGATTCTCATATTTTGCCATCAGATCGGGATAACAAGTCTTCCGAATGGCGGTAATTTTCACTTTTTTCATAGCTCGTCACCTCTTGATATTATTATAGCACGCAAAACAGCCACTTGCAATGGCTGCGCCGATTGCTGTATAATAGACCTACAACGCAAGCAAGGAGGACATATTATGCGAAAAAATTTTGGAGCAAAAGCGATGTGCTATCCCATGCCGGTGTTTATTATCGGCACTTACAGTGAAGACGGCACGCCCAATGCCATGAACGCCGCCTGGGGCGGTATCAGCGAGGAGACAGAGATCTCCATCTGTATCAGTCAAGACCACAAGACCACAGAAAACATCCTGGCACGGAAGGCATTTACCGTATCTATGGCAACAGCAAAATATATGGCTGCCTGCGATTATGTTGGTATCGTTTCCGGGTGCAGCGAGCCGAACAAGTTCGCCAAGGCAGGCTTCCACGCCACAAAGTCCGAGTTTGTAGACGCGCCGCTGATCGACGAGCTGCCTATGGCTGTGGAGTGCAAGCTGATCTCCTACGATCCCGACTCCTGCCGTCTGGTGGGTGAGATCGTGAATGTCAGTGCTGACGAATCCGTCCTGGGAGAGAACGGCAAGGTGGACGCCCAAAAGCTGCAGCCCATTACTTACGATCCCATGAACCACCACTACCTGGTGTTAGGCGAAAAGGTCGGTCAAGCCTTCCACGACGGCCTGTCTCTGAAATAATGAAATGCCGGTGACGGAAACTGAACTGAACCAGCAAAAACGGACAATAGACAAAATACCCCCTGATGTAGGATAATAACATCAGGGGGTATTACTATGAGCAAACGGAAATATACGCATGTAAAAGGACTAGAAAGCATCATCATATCTTTGCGAGAAGCA
>JAZRIT010000020.1:0-1970 GCA_045645385.1 Faecousia sp. | reverse complement strand
TAGAATAGAAAGATACATTGCCCCTTTAGGGGCGGCAGTGCAGTTGATGCAGACGTCAGAAATTCAGTGCATCTTTAGATGCCTGCCGGTAAAAAGCCCTTCTAGGGCTTAATCAAGCCTCCGGCTTAGCCGGAGGTTTTGACTAGGTGTTAAGCTCCATAAGGATGCGGACATTCTCCCGGTCCTTCTCCTGTTCGGCTTCATTCAAATCGCTGTTTGGCACCAGCAGCGTGTGGATTCTTTGCTGCGGGTCTTTGGCCTTTCCGTCCTTCGGAACGCCGTATTTCCAGTTGTTTAAGTAATGATAGCGGCACCAGCGAATATGTTCCAGCTCGCCCAGAAAACGCAGCCGTTCCTCGGTCAAAGCCTCTCCGTTAAGAATGCGCATACACACATCGTGATAATTGGCCGAGCTGATATTGGAGTAACGGGTAAAGGGGTTCAGTTTTGCCCATTCGCTTTCCAAATGCGCACCGTCTTCGGGAACGCCGCTGTACAGGTGGGCATATCTGAGGTTCAGCTTTTTTGCCAGATAATGCAATTTCGTCCCGCGAATGCTTTCTGCAAGCATAGAATTTGCCTTCCAATCGTAACCGATGACCCCGGAATTTTCCGCCAGCAGGGACACGCCGCTGGGCTGCGCGGAAAATACATGGATCGGTTTCTGCGGGAACAGCATCGTCAATCCCTGCAGCAATTGCAGCTGCTCATCCTGCTGCACAACGATCATCATCTGACATTCCCGGAGGATAGCTTTCGCCTCGTACCAGGCCTCATTGTGGAACTTAACAGGGTCGGAGATCTCGGACAGCTGCGGGTGGGTGTGGGTGAAACCGTTGTCACAGCCGAATATATGATACGCAATGACTTGGTCGGGGGAGAAGATGTTGCGCTGAAGGCCCTGCACGATCAGCTCTTCGCCCAATTTTCCAAAGCCGAACACTGCGATTTTGAGCCGATGTCCTGCTGCCTGAGAAAGGGCGTAGGGGCAGTATTCCTTCCAAAAGCGCTGCACGGCAGTTTCCTCCGGGCTGAAAAGATGCAGCTTGGGGTCGCAGCTTGCTTGTGCCGGCAGGGATTGACATTTGAGATAAACGTCCTTTCCGCGGAAAGCACCTGCGTTTTGACGGTAGAATTTCAGATTCTCGTCTTCGTTACCCACCAAAATATAGCTGCCTGCGCGCACGGCTGCTGCATCCATTGCAATTCCGTTTGCGCCCAGCTCTTTCAGCAATTCTGACCTGTCGGGATCCGCGCCAAACACAGCAACGCTTTTTTTGTTGCATCTGGCATAAAACCGCTTTGCGTACCTGCTTAAGGAGGCAAAGACCAATGTTAAGGTGCTGGCTGTTGCAAGGGGAGCCAGCCACCGCGCGGCCTGTATCCATATGTTGTCGGTGGGCTCGCCGAAGTCCACCAGATACATTGTAAGACAGCTGTATGCAGCATTCCAAAAACCGGAGCCCTCCAATGTGAGGCCGATCATACCCAAAATGGCGGGAATGGATATAAATAACCAAAGGGCATAACGGCCTATACGGCCTGCCTTTTTTGAGGCGTTGTTTTCTGCTGCCATATAATGACCTCCCTGTATGTAGTCAATAGATGTATTATACTCCATTTTATGCCATTCGTCAATGCGGTCGCCTGGGCTAAGATTCTTGTTTGGTGACTCTAAAATTGATTTCGTTTCACGATCCTACGGATTATGCCACGAAACCAATAGGAATCTCCCACGGCCTAAAAAGTGTCCACCGGACACTTTTCTTAACGGCCTTTCGATTCCCGTACGGCAAAAAAGACAGACACCGAATGGTGTCTGTCTTTTTTGGTGACCCGTACGGGAATCGAACCCATGTTACCGCCGTGAAAGGGCGGTGTCTTAACCGCTTGACCAACGGGCCTGGTAGCGGCGACCTGATTCGAACAGGTGACATACCGGGTATGAACCGGCTACTCTACCAACTGAG
>JAZRIT010000019.1:0-25206 GCA_045645385.1 Faecousia sp. | reverse complement strand
AACTGCACTGCCGCCCCTAAAGGGGCAATGTATCTTTCTATTCTAACTTTTTTGTAGACGATACTGCCCTAAATTGTCAGTTGGAATCCCTCTCTATTGTAGATGTGTGGTCGGCAAACCACTTCTGCTCTATTGAGGGATTCTTTTTTATTTCTTTGCTCTCCGCTAAAGCTTTTTTATTCCCCCGGCAGAGCCGGGGGTTGCCTTTGGTCCTACCAACGCAAAAGAACACCATCCAACGGATGGTGTTCTTTTATCCTAATTCAGAAGAAATACGCCAAGGTTTAAGTAGGCTGCAAAGGTGACCCACAAAAAATACGGAATCAGCAGATTTCCGGCAGTCTCGTCGATCTGCAAAAACCGCCGCAGGGTGATAAAGATCGCCACCCACAGGGCGATTATGACGAAAAAAGCCGCCAGATACCTTTGCCCACCGAAAAACACGATGGGCCACAGAAGATTCAGCGCCAGCTGGACACCGTAGGCCGTCAGCGCCCTTTTGCTCCTGGCTTTGTCCGCATCCGCAGTCAGCACCCGGAACGCGGCCTCCCCCATCAGAATGTACAACACCGTCCACACAATGGGAAACACCCATCCCGGCGGAGAAAGGGGCGGCTGATTGATGACCCGGTAATCCCCCATCCCCCCGGAAAGCAGCACACCCAGTCCGCCCACCGCCAGGGGAATGATCCAGCTTAAAACCCGTTTAAAAAATGTTTTGTTGTCCATACGATCCCTCCTTGGACATACTGTATGCAAATCCCCGTGGGTTTCTCCATCGAAATTTCAGTTGTCAGCATAAAGTTTTTGGGGTACAATAGAAGAAAAAACAAGGAGGCCTCTGTCTATGAAATCCAAAGTGTATTTTTGCAAGGATCTGCGTCCGGAAACCGTACTGCATCTGTATCAGCAGCTGGGTAAACCGCTGACAGGCCGGATCGCCGTCAAGGTGCATTCCGGCGAGGACGGTAACCCCAACTTCCTGCGGCCTGCCTTTTGGAAGCCCATGGTGGAGCATATCGGCGGCACTGTGGTGGAATGCAACACCGCCTACGAAGGCGCGCGCAACACGACCCCGCGGCATATTGCCCTGCTGAAAAAGCACGGCTGGAGCGATATGTTTCCGGTGGATCTGTTGGATGCGCAAGGGCCGGATATGGTGCTGGACATTCCGGACGGCAAAATGATCAAGAAAAACTATGTGGGCAAGAATTTGGCAAATTATGACGCTGCATTGGTACTGTCCCATTTCAAGGGCCACCCTATGGGCGGCTTTGGCGGCGCGCTGAAGCAGCTGGCCATCGGCTTTGCCTCCTCCTACGGCAAGGGGTATATCCACGGCGTAGGCGACCCGAAGCATTTCTGGGACCGGGATCAGGATCAGTTTCTGGAAGCTATGGCAGACGCCGCATCGTCGGTTGCAAAATATTTCGGCGGCAATGCGGTCTATATCAATGTGATGAAAAACTTAAGCATTGACTGTGACTGCTGCGACGCCTCCGCCCATCTTCCCTGTATGGGGGATATCGGCATTCTGATAAGCCTCGACCCGGTAGCCATCGACCAGGCCTGTGTGGACCTGGTCTACGCCTCCGACGATCCGGGCAAGGCCGCGCTCATAGAGCGGATCGAAAGCCGCCACGGCATCCACACGCTGGAAGCCGCGCAGGCGCTGGGGATCGGCGCAAGGGAATATGAATTGATCCCGGTTTGATTTGATTCTTCGGAGGAAACAAAATGGCCGATTGCAAAAACTGCACCGGCAGCTGCTGCGAAAGCTGCGGCGGCTGCAAGGGGGATATTCTGCTGAGCCGGGGTGAAATTGCGCTGCTGAAGGCCTTAGGGCAGTATTCCTTTCTGCCGGTTGCCCGGATGGCGGACGATATGACTCCCGTGTACCGGGAGGAAAACGACTATTCGGAGACGGAGTACAGCGCATTTATCACGCTTTTGGAGAAAAAACAGCTGATCTACCTGGATTATACACCCCTATCAGGGGCATATATGGGACAGTATAGCGATCTTCCCGTCCACGGCAGTATGGGGCTGACCCACCGGGGGCAGCAGGTGCTGGAATTGTTGGAGATACAGGGAATCGACGATTAGCACCACACAAAAAGACTCCCTTTACACAAAGGAGCCTTTTCGGGCGACCAATGGTCGCCCCTACATACATATATGGTCATTGCGCAAAACACCGCCGCAAGCAGAGTGCTTGCGGCGGTGTTTGATACCTTATATTATTTGCCCTGTTCCAGAGCCAGGGTGACGGTGGTGGTGTCGCAGACCTCGGAGGGGCCGAAGTACTGAATGGCACCGGGGTATACATAGCAGGTTTCCACAGCCCAGGTCTGGCGGTTAGCCTCGAAGAACTTGAAGGGCTTGCCCTCCAGCTCTACCAAAGCCTTACGGATCACAGGCTTGTCGGCACCGTGGCGGCGCTCGATGTTCATCATTTTGGTAATCGGCATACCGCCAGCCACCCACTCCTCAGCGGGCTTAGACAGGTTGGACACCTTGGACAGGTAGCCGGTGTAGCCGTACTGGATCAGCATAAAGGCATTGTAGCCTAAGCTGTAGCAGTAGTCAGCATCGAAGTTAGAGGGGAATGCGCAGCGGCCTTCGTAGCCTAAGAAGTGGTGCAGGGGGGAGAATTTGCCGGCATACTTGCCCTCAGCCTTGCGGGCGGCCAGGTTTGCCTTGACCATCTCGGAGAAGAGCTTCTCCGACTCGATAAGAGACACCTGCACATTGCCGTGGGGGTCACGCTCCAAGAACAGCTGCTGCTGAATGGACTGGGGCAGAATGGCGAACACAGCCATGGATTCCTTGGTAAGGCCTGCCTGGATAAAAGCGTACTTCTCTTCCCAAGTGGGCAGGGCGTTAAAGGCATCGGCCTTGCTGCCGGCCAGCAGCTCGTTGATTTCCGCAATCAGCACGGAGAACTCGGGGACGAACTCCACGATGCCCTCGGGGATGATAGCAACGCCGAAATTCCAGCCCTTGGCAGCGCGGGCAGCCACGGAATCGGCAATGTAGTCGGCAATAGCAGCCAAAGACATCTTCTTGGCGGCCACCTCCTCGCCGATGAGGCAGATGTTGGGCTGGGTCTGCAGGGCGGTTTCCAGCGCCACATGGGAAGCGCTGCGGCCCATCACCTTTACAAAGTGCCAGTACTTCTTGGCAGAGTTGGCATCCCGCTGGATGTTGCCCACAATCTCGGCGTAGGTCTTGGTGGCGGTATCAAAGCCGAAGGAGCATTCGATATCCTCATTCTTCAGGTCGCCGTCGATGGTCTTGGGGCAGCCAATGACCTGGATGCCGGTATTTTCAGCGGCAAAGTACTCAGCCAGCACCGCGGCATTGGTGTTGGAATCATCACCGCCGATGATAACCAGAGCGTTGATGCCGTGCTTTTTGCAGTTTTCAGCCACGATAGCAAACTGCTCCCGAGTTTCCAGCTTGGTACGGCCGGAGCCGATGATATCAAAGCCGCCGGTGTTGCGGTAGGCATTGATATATGCGTCGTCGAAAATAATGTAATCGTCGTCAATCAGGCCGCTGGGACCGCCCTTGAAGCCGTAGAGGACATTGTCCTTATCGGTGGCCTTCAGGGCGTCATACAGGCCGCAGATCACATTGTGGCCGCCGGGTGCCTGACCGCCGGACAGGATCACGCCCACCACCTGCTTTTTAGCGGGGGCGGTGTTGCTGCCCTTCCGGAAGGTGATCTCATTCTTGCCGTAAGTATTGGGGAACAGAGCCTGGATCTTCTCCTGGTCGGCCACACTCTGAGTAGCTGCGCCATCCTTTACACAGATCTCGGAAATGCCGCTGCGCAGCATACCGGGAAGCTTGGGATTATACTGGTATCTTGCCAGCTGCAGAGGGGATAATTTCATTATAAAACACTCCTTAGGGTTCAATTTAGCAAATTTCCTCGTGTACATTATAATGCATTTTTTGTCAAAGGTAAATAGTGAATTCCAAATTTTCCGAAATTTAATTTTTTTATTGAAATGCCGAAAATTTATGGTATAATGATAAATGTAAAAATACGGGTTTCCCGCGAAATAAGAAAGGAATATGATTATGGCACTTGTTACCACAACCGAAATGTTTAAGAAGGCCTACGACGGCGGTTACGCAGTCGGCGCTTTCAACGTCAACAACATGGAGATCGTTCAGGCAATCACCGAGGCTTGTAAGGAAGAAAAGTCTCCCGTGATCCTGCAGGTTTCCAAGGGCGCTCGCGCCTACGCTAACCACACCTATCTGGTTAAGCTGGTGGAGGCTGCTGTCATCGAATGCCCCGAGATCCCCGTTGCTCTGCACCTGGACCACGGCGACAGCTTCGAGACCTGTAAGTCCTGCATCGACGGCGGTTTCACCTCCGTTATGATCGACGCTTCCTCCAAGTCCTTTGAGGAGAATATCGCCATCACCAAGAAGGTGGTTGAGTACGCTCACGACCACGGTGTTGTAGTTGAGGCTGAGCTGGGCTCCCTGGCCGGCATCGAGGACGAAGTGAATGTGTCCGCCGAGGCTGCTTCCTACACCCGTCCCGAAGAGGTTGAGGAGTTCGTTACCCGCACCGGTTGTGACTCCCTGGCCATCGCCATCGGCACCTCCCACGGCGCTTACAAGTTCACTCCCGAGCAGTGCACCGTCAATGAGAACGGCATCCTGGTTCCCCCCGCTCTGCGTTTCGACGTTCTGGAAGAGGTAACCCGCCGTCTGCCCGGCTTCCCCATCGTTCTGCACGGCTCTTCCTCCGTTCCTCAGGAGTATGTGGCTATGGTTAATGCCAACGGCGGCAAGATGCCCAACGCTATCGGCGTGCCCGAGGAGCAGCTGCGCAAGGCTGCTGCCCTGTCCGTCTGCAAGATCAACATTGACTCCGACCTGCGTCTGGCTATGACCGGCACCATCCGTAAGTTCTTCAACGATGAGCCCTCTAAGTTCGACCCCCGTGAGTACCTGAAGCCCGCCCGCGCCAACATCAAGGAGATCGTTCGCCACAAGCTGGTTAACGTTCTGGGTTGCGCCGGCAAGGCCTAATTGCAAAAAGCAGATTGTCCTCCCGAAATCTCGGGAGGACAATTCTTTTTGCGAATGCATAATGCAGAATGCAAAATTATTGTTGCAGGCAGGCAAGCCGCTATGTTATACTAAAAGCAGATAGGAGGGAAACAAAATGGGACCGATTATGAATCCTTCAGGCGGACAGATTAAGATCATCCTGAAAGAGCAAAGAAAAAGCGGTGGGGGCTGTTATGTAGCAACCGCTGTGTACGGCTGCTATGATTGCCCCCAGGTTTGGACCCTCCGGCGTTACAGAGATCATTCCCTCGCGAAAACCTGGCACGGCAGAGTTTTCATTCGTACATATTACGCAGCCAGCCCGACACTTGTGAAATATTTTGGCCACAGCAGATGGTTTGTCCGATTCTGGAAAGGCAAACTGGATAAAATGGTTGCCAAATTGCAGGCCAAAGGCTTTGCATCCACGCCTTACGAAGATAACAACTGATAAAATTGCCCTCCCGGGAATCGGGAGGGCAATTCTTAATGCCTCCCTTGCCTAAAGGGAGGTGGATTCGCCGCAGGCGAAGACGGAGGGATAATCGCTCTTTGGGCGATATGCCGCTATGCGGCATAAAGAATCACCCAGTCTGCTTCGCAGCCAGCCGCCTGCGGGCGGCCCGGTCGCGGCTCTGACAGTCCACCGGACTGTCATTCACTACCGCGACTGCGCTTCGCTTACCCTTTAGGCAAGGGGGCTTTTTAATTTTCAGCGGATTCCAGAGAGATGGTCACCACGGTGGCGTCGTCCTGGCCGCTTACCTGCTCGGCGGTGAGAATGGCCACTGCTACTTCGCCGGGGGTCTTGCCGATGCCGTCGGCGCAGCAGCGCAGTGCCGTTTCCTCGCTGACTCCGTCGCTGACCATTATCAGAAGCTGCCCTTTTCGCAGGGTCAGCTTTTCTGTCCGCTCCTGATAGTCCGTTACGGACAGGCCGGGAGGCGGACCGGCGGTGCCGATTTTTTCCACCCCCACCGGAGTGATGAGGTAGGATGGCACGGCGCCCCATTTATAGAGGCTCACCTTGCCGCTGTCCAGCCGGATCTCCGCCAAATCCATAGTCACCGCGCCGGCTCTGTCCCGCAGGGCGCAGATGCTGTTGATGCTCCGCAGGGCATACTCCGCCGGATACCCGGCGCACAGCAGCCGCCGCAGCATTACCCCGGCATCCCGGCCCTCCTGCACCGCACCAAGGCCGGTACCCATGCCGTCGCACAGCAGCACATAGTACCGCCCCTCCGTACCGGAAAACCGCAGGCAGCGGTCGCCGTTTTCCTCCTCCGGCCGGTTACCGAACACCGCCACCTGGGCAGAATACACCGCCGCTGGCTCCGTGCGCCGGGAGAGCTTATCCGACAGGTCTTGCAAAAATGCGGACAGAAACTGATACTGCTGAATAACTGCCGCCCGGTACTCCTTTTGCCGCTGGCGGTCTGCCCGGATGGAGCGCAGCTGCTCCTGGGAGCGGTGCAGCTCTGCCAAAAACCGGCCGCTTTTCCGGCAGATGATGGGCAGCTCCTCGGTCTGCAGCAAAGGCTTATGGAGCAACAGCCCCGGCAGCATTGCCAGGCGCTGGGAATCCTTGCACTCTTTCCGGTTGGGGCAGCTGCCGCAGGCCCGTTCCGCCGCACGGCTCACCAGGGCATCCTCGTCCACCGGCACCTCCGGTGCTTCGATCAGCAGCTGCTGGGTCTGGGCCAGCACCCCGGAGGCCAGTTCCAGCCGCACCTGGGCCGCACCGGTCTCACCCCGGCGATGGGGGAGCTTCCCCGGCAGCGGCAAAAAGCCGCCGGCTATTGACCCCAGCACCAGCGCCGGCAGAGGCAGCACATCCAACACCCCGTACAGCCACATAACGATGAGATAAGTCGCCCCCGGGGCGAACCTTCCCGCCCAGCCCAGAGGCTTGGGCAGTAACCGGAACAGGTAGGCAAGGACCATCACCGCCGTCATAGGCACAGGGGTGACCCCGGCAAGATCCAGGGCAAGGCCCGCTATGGCCGCGGCCGGAAACGCCCCGGTCACCGCCAAAATTCCGGCTGCAAAGAACCCAAAGCTAAACCAGCGCACCGGCACGATCTGCACCAGCGCCAGCACCGCAAGGCCCGCGGTCAGCCATTCCAGCACCGGATTGCGGCCCTTATGCACTTGAGAAAACAACCAGGCTGCGCCCCCGGCCAAGCCTACCCGAATCAGATACAGGGCGATGGGTGTATCCTCCGCCCCCAATGTCTGAAACAGCACCCCGGCAGCAGCTACGATCAGCCCTGCGATCGCTGGCAAAAGCAATGGGGTTTGTCGGCTGATGGCCCGGCTGCCCAGCAGCAACGCCACACACAGCCCCACCGCCAGCCATAAAAAGGGCTGCTGCTCTGCGCCCCAGAACAGCCGGTAGCCCACCGCGCCGCCAAGGCCCGCCAGCACCGCCAGCCAGCCGCTGCAGGCGCACACCCATGACAGCGCCAGCGGCAGCATCCCCTGTCCTAAGCTGGCTGCGCTGAGAGCAAAGCCTGCCGCAAAATGGCCGCCGCACCGCAAAAGCGTATGTACCCGGGGATCTAAGATCCATCGGCGCAGGGTATGCCTTCCCCGCCGCACATAGGCGTCAATTGAAATCATCGTTCCACTTCCCTTCTTATGTATAGAAAAATTCTATCACCGATCGGGCGTTTTTTCTGTCGGAACGCGTTATGCTACTTGCACGAAAAGCAAAGAAGATGTATAATGAAGAAAAATTTTTGCGGAGGCGGCAATATGGCAACGGAATATGAATGGAAATTCAGCGCGACACCGGCGCAGCTTGCCGCAATTGCCAGGGCATTCCCGGAAGACGGCGCGCGAATTTCTATGGAAACCACCTATTATGACACCCCTACAGGCCAGCTTTCCGACCGGCATTACACCCTGCGGCGGCGGCTGGAAAACGGAGAATCCGTCTGCACCCTGAAGACCCCGGCCGGCACTGCCCGGAGTGAATTTGAGGTGCGGTGCGAGGATATTGCAGAGGCCGTTGCGGAATTCCCCGGGCTGGGATGCCCTGCAGATTTTTCCCAGTTGGTGCAAGAGGGCATCATCCCCATCTGCGGCGCAAAATTCACCCGCATCGCTAAAACCGTCATTATGCCGGAAGGCACGGTGGAACTGGCACTGGACGAGGGTGTCCTCCTTGGCGGCGAACGGGAAGTACCCCTTTGTGAGGTGGAAGTGGAATTAAAATCCGGCGATGTCCGCTTCTGCGATCTGTACGCCAAAACCCTTGCTGCCCGTTTCGGGCTGACGATGGAGAAAAAAAGCAAATTCCGCAGAGCGCTGGCCTTATATAAAGGAGAATAATATGCTGGATACACTGTTTGCAAAATACGACCGGCTGATGCTCTTCGACACAGAGACCACCGGTCTGATCTTCAACCGGGACGAGATCATTGAATTCGCCGCCGTGGTGGTGGAAAAGCAGAACGGCGAGATCGTGGTCACAGAAGAATATGACGAACTCATTTCCCTCAGTCCCGGCGGTTTTGTGCCGCCGCTTATCGAAAATCTTACCGGCATCACCAATCAAGATTTAAAAGAAAAAGGCATTCCCAAAGGGCAGCTTTGCGGCGACATCGCCCGGATGGTGGCCGGGAACACCCTGCTGCTGGCCTACAATGCCCACTTTGATCTGAGCTTTCTGTTTTATCTTCTGCTGCGGGACGGCGACCCCGCGATTTTGAAGGGCAAGGATAAGCTGGACTTGCTTACTGTATATAAGGACCGCCACAGCTATCCCCACAAGCTCTGCAACGCCATTGAGGTATACGGTCTTTCCGACAAGGTGGTCAACTCCCACCGGGCGGTGGACGATGTGCTGGCCACGGTGGAGGTTATGAAATCCATGGAGCTGGAAAAAGCAGATTTAGAGCATTATGTAAACCTATTCGGCTACAACCCAAAATACGGTGTGGAGGGCAAGCCCATCGGCTCTGTTACATATAAGCCTCAGAAATTCGACCCGCCCGCACCCCTGTATACCTTGTAGCAGAAAACTACAAAGCAACGACCCGGTTCGTAATCGAACCGGGTCGTTTCCTATTATTTTATGAAGCTTTGAGCAATTGCAATGAGCTTTTCCAATCGGCTTTGCTCGGGGCGGGTGTTCATACCCTTCAGCACCCGGCGCATCAGACTGTTCCATTGGATGGCGCGCATAGCGCTGTCCGCGCCGGTAAAGATATAGGGGCAGCTGCCGATTGGCAGCTTGCCAAACCGTTTGGCAAAAGCTTTATCCACACCCAGCGCCAAGGCATAGGGGGCCATTTGGTGGAAATATTCGGGATTGTTCTGACAGATCAGCCGCAGCTGGTCAGCAGGCACTGATTTTAAATACCGCCGCAGGCCCAGCGCTTCGCCCATAAGCTGTCGACCCTCCGGGGTGCGTCTGCCGCCGATGGCGCAGAGCAATCCTGCAAAAAGCTGACCTGCCGCCATACCCACACCTGCATTGAACTGGCCGCCAAAAGCGCCCAGCAGCAGCCACAGGCCGCAAAGCGCAAGGGCGATCCACAGCTTCCGCCGGTCGGGAACAAAGAGATTCACCGCCCAGGCCTGGATATGCCAGCAGCTGACCAGCGCCACTGCGCCCAGCAGGAACAGCAAAGCCCACTGCATACCGGCACCGCTTGCCAGGCTCACCGCCAGGGTAACACCGGCAAACATACCGGCCAGGGCTGCAAGGGCACGGAACACCAGCATATTACCGCTTCTGCGGTGCATAACCGACGACAGGTTGGGTCTCACTTTTTCCGTATCCCGGTACAGCTCGCCGTAACGGGCAGAGGCGGCATTCACGGTATCCCGTCTGCCGAACAGCTTTTGGAAGCACCGCTGCTCAAAGCTGCTGCGCTCATTGCCCATATCCATTCTCCGGTGCAGCAGCACCTTGCCGCCGGGCTGCATTTCTATCTGCAGATAACCCAGCTGCGCCCAGGAGAATACCATCATATTGAGGTTTGGCCCCTGCAGGCACAGGATGCTGCTCATTTCGCCGGCGGAATACCCCTCCGGGGGTGTGGAGCGAACTGCGGGCCAGGTGGGCAGATTTCGCAAAAACAGCAGCCAGTAAAGCAGCGCCAGCGCCAAAAACACCGCCGTCAGCGTGGTCGCCGTGTCCACCTCCGGCGCAGCGATGCGCTTCTGCGGGAACATCTCCTCGGTGACAAGCAATGTCATAGTCAAAGTCTCGTGGTCCTTCAGCTCCACCTGAGACACCGCCGTGATGGTGGTGCCGGAGGTAGTAAAATACAGGTCTTTTTCAATATTTGCCTGGTGGTAGCCGCTGGAAAAGGCCGGCTTGGCGGTGACCGGACCGGGCAGGGTCACGGAAAATTCCAGCGCCTGCACCGGATGGGAAAAGCCCGCCAGCAGCGGCAGCTGCAGCTCCAGCTGACCGGCTGCATTGGTAACGATCAGATTGGGAAGATTGTAGGTAAAGGTTAGCGTGAAATCCCCCACGGCCTTACCGATAAATCGGGAAATATCCACCTGCCGCAGGCCGTTTTCTGCCCGGCTTCTGGCCCGGGAGCCATTGACGGTGATATTGGTGGCCTGCCCCGGCAGGGCGAACCGCAGGTCCTCCTCTACCCGATCCAAATGGATATTGGCGGTGAGCGTGACCTGAGCCGTGCCGTCACCCGACACGGTGGCATAGGTGCCGATGCTCTTGGCAGCGGTAGCACCGGCGCAAACGGTCATACCGCAAAGCATCCCGATCAGACACAAAAATATAAGGATTTTTCGCACAGCACTACCTCCTTTGAAAACATTTTTTGCTATTTTATCACAGAATTCTGTCGAACGCAACGGCTGATTCAAATTTCTCCGTCCATTTTGGACACGATTCGCAGGGACTGGCCGGTAACGGGATGGGGCAAGTCAATTTGGCGGGCGCAGAGGATCTGGGAGGAAAGACCCAGTTCCCGGGATAATTTTTGGGAATCCTCTGTTCCGTATTGCGGGTCGCCTAAAATAGGCCAGCCCATATAAGCGCAATGGACCCGCAGCTGATGGGTGCGGCCGGTAATGGGCCGCAAAGAGAGCTTGCTGAGATTGCCCCGGGTCTCCAGGAGGGCATATTCCGTCACTGAGGGTTTTCCCTCCGGACTTACCTGCCGCAGCAGGCTGGGCAGCGGCAGCCGGGCAATGGGCGCATCAATGACGCCGGAGGACTTTTCCGGGCAGCCGAACACCGTTGCGTAATAGGTCTTGCGCACAGAGCATTGCTGTAAAAGGCTGTGGATATGGGCGTTTTTGGCGATCAGCACCGCACCGAAGGTATCCCTGTCCAGTCGGGTCAGAGGGTGGAATGCGCTATTCTGCCCGGTTTTTTGATAGTAACCCAGCACCAAATTTGCCAGCGTGCCGGTAAACCGGGAACGGGAGGGATGGATCAGCATCCCCGCCGGCTTGTCCACCGCCAACAGGTATTCGTCCTCATAGAGGATCGTCAGCGGGCCGTCCTCTGCCGGGTACTCCGGCACAGGCTCGTCCAGCGGTACGGTAATCACATCCCCCGGCTGCACCGCATAATCCGTATGCACCGGCAGGCCGTTGACATAGAGCTTGTCCTGCCATTTCAGCCGGTTCATCAGCCCCGCAGACAGGCGCATTTCCTCCCGCAAAAAGGAGGACAGCCTGCCCCTGCGGGTGGCAATATGTTTGATTTCCATAACTGCTCCTCCCAAAGGCCCCCTTGCCTAAAGGGGGCTGGATTTTTGCTCCGCAAAGCGGTGGGGGATTGTCTGTTTAAAACAACCCCTCCGCCCCTACGGGGCACTTCCCTTTAGGCAAGGGAGGCTTTTGCAAAAGCCGGAGGTGCGGGGCACCTCCGGCAATGTTTATTTTTCCAAAATCAGCGGGCCGGCTGCCGCGGAAATCGCTTCCTTAATATGTGCAGCTGCCTGGGCAGGCGCGCACTTGATCTGCTCGCCGGTTTGCATATTCTTCACAGAGCAAACGCCCTCGACGATCTCGTCCTCGCCCAGCAGCACCGCAAAGGGTACGCCTAACTTATCGGCGTAGCTCATCTTCTGCTTGAACTTCTTTTGCTCGCCGTAGAGCTGCACCCGCAGGCCTGCAGAGCGCAGGGTCTGGGCCAAGGCAACTGCCTGTCCCACATCCTCGGTCATAGGCAGCACCAAAACATCTGCCGGGGCGGCGGGGTTCTGCTCATTAATGAGACCCTGCTCATCCAGCACATAGAACAGCCGGGTCAGACCGATGGAGATGCCCACGCCGGGCAGGGCCTTATCGGTATAGTAGCCGGCCAGGTTATCGTACCGGCCGCCGGAGCAGACAGAGCCGATCTCCGGATGGTCCAAAAGGGTAGTTTCGTACACGGTGCCGGTGTAGTAATCCAAGCCTCTTGCGATGGTCAGATCCACGGCAAAATTCTCCTCCGGCACACCGAAGGCAGACAGATTCCGAGTCACCGCCCGCAGCTCCTCTAAGCCGGCATCGAAGATTTCATTACGGCCGGCATAGCCCTCCAGAGCAGTCAAAACCTCGCTATTGGTGCCGGTGATGGCGATAAACTTCAAAATCTCGTCGGCCTGCTCACCAGTCAGGCCGCAATCGTCCCGCAGAATGACCTTGACCTTTTCCGCGCCGATCTTGTCCAGCTTGTCCACGGTGCGCATAATGTCGCCACTCTTTTCGGACAGACCCTGCATAGCATAGAAACCGTTGAGGATCTTCCGGTTATTTACCCGAATTTGGAAACGGGTCAGGCCAAAGCCGCGGAACACCCGGTAGATGATAGCGGGGATCTCCGCCTCGTTCATAATGTCCAGCTTGCCGTCGCCGATGATGTCGATATCCGCCTGGTAGAACTCCCGGAAGCGACCCCGCTGGGCCCGTTCGCCCCGGTAGACCTTACCAATCTGATACCGGCGGAAGGGGAAGGCCAGCTCGTTATAGTGCAGGGCCACATACTTGGCAAGGGGTACAGTCAGGTCAAAGCGCAGAGCAAGGTCGCTGTCGCCCTTCTGGAAGCGGTAGATCTGCTTCTCCGTCTCGCCGCCGCCCTTGGCCAGCAGAATTTTCGCATCCTCGATCACCGGAGTGTCCAGAGCCGCAAAGCCATAGCTGGCGTAGGTATCCCGCAGGACCTGCATCAGCTTTTCCATACGGGCCTGCTTGCCGGGTAAAAGCTCCATAAAACCGGACAGGGTCCGGGGTGTGATTTTTTCCATAATATGATTCCTTTCACAAAGCAAATTGTCATTGCGAACCAGTGACGGGGTCACTGGTGTGGCAATCTCCGGCAGGTCTGCGCTTGAGATTCCCCCGCCAGTGTGCGCACTGGCGTGGGAATGGCAATCAAAATTTTTAATATTTGGGCTTGTTGTGGTACATTTCCCGCCAGTCCAGGTCGCCCCGCTGCAGACCCATAATGAACATTTCCGCGCTGCCCAAATTGGTGGCAACAGGGACATTGTGCCGGTCACAATGGCGAATGGTCTCCAGCATCTGGCCGTCATCCACAGGGTCCTGCTCATTGGGATCGGAGAACAGGACCACCAGGTCGATCTCATTATAGGCGATACGGGCATTGATCTGCTGGTGGCCGCCCTGCTTATGGGACAGCAGCAGCGTTACCGGCAGGCCGGTGTTATCCGCTATGAGCCGGCCCGTGGTGGCAGTGGCAAAAAGGTTATGCTTTGCCAGCACACTTTTATAGGCCGTGCAGAACTGTACCATCAGTTCCTTTCTCTTATCGTGAGCCAAAAACGCGATATTCATTAACCCGATCTCCTTTCTTATATCTTCACAGGGACATATAAGCCCCGGATCCGTTTGGCAATGCGCTTACAGGCTGCAGCCGCGCCCTTTTTCCCGCAGCCAAGCAATGGCTGACGGAAGGCGGCCGACAGAATGACCTTCTGATCCTCCGGCACAAGACCCAACAGCGGCAGGCCGGACTGGTCCATAATATCGTCCACGGTCACATCCATGGCCTCAAAGAGCTTGGGCTGCACCCGGTTGACGATCATACGGATATTTTCCTTGCCCATGGTCTCCAGCACATCCGCCGCCCGGGAGGCATCCCGGATGGAGGCCGGGTCCGCGCTTGTGACCAGGATCACCCGGTCAGCAAATCTCGCCGCCAGCTTAAAACCGGCATCAATGCCCGCCGGGGCATCCAGCAATATGTAAGAGAACTTGCTGCGGGCAGCTGTGAGCATTTTGGAAAACGCCGCCGGGTCGATCTCCTCCACCGGGCAGCTCACCGGCGCGGTGAGAAAGAAGATGCCGGGATAGACCGGGTGGACGGTGGCACTTTCCAAGCTGTAACCGCCGGAGCAGACATCTAAGAAAGACAGGCCGCCGATCTGGCTGATGCCTAAGGCAATATCCAAATTCCGCAGGCCCACATCGCAGTCGATACACAGGACTTTTTCGCCCTGCAGAGCCAACGCCTCGGCGATGCCGGCGCACAGGGAGGTCTTGCCTGTGCCGCCCTTGCCGGATAAAATTGCGATCAATTCGCCCACGCCCTGACCCCCTTTTCTCGATATAGAGTCATTATAACTTAAAAGTGCACAAAAATCAAGGCTTTTTCCCGGTTGAAACATAGCAGATATATTTAATTTTCATAAAAAGCAGGGAGTTTTTGCAAATTGGGGATTTACATTTGCAGCAAGATATTGTATGATAACCACGAACAGAGTAGGAGACCTCGCGTGAAGTGCTGCCAAAATGGGGAGTTGAGTGGCAGACGAAGGACTTTTGTCCGCGATGAGGCTTCCGCACCCGCTGCCCATATAAGAAAAGCTCCTTATATGAGAGGCGATACTCGGTGGGGTAATGCAAGGCCCCAAGGGTAAATGCTGTCATAGAACCGCTCCCCGAATGCGTATGCGTTTGGGGATTTTTTGACGGCACTGCCCCTATGTCCTGCGCCTACATAGAAGGAGGTATTTTTATGCAAAAAAAGCAACGCATGGCAACCAAGACCCTATCCTACTGCGCACTGCTGGCAGCATTGAGTGTAGTGCTCGCCCGCTTATTCGGTTTAATGCCGGAAGCATCCAGCCGCTATTCTATTGAAGCCGTTCCTATTTTCCTGTCCGGTATGCTTTTCGGACCTTTTGCCGGTGCAATGGTAGGCTTCACTGCAGATTTTGTCGGCTGTCTGTTTTCTCCCTTTGGCTATAACCCTATTTTTTGCGTCCCGCCGATTCTGTACGGCGTGTTCGGCGGCGTATTCCGTCGCTTCCTCAGCAAAAATGTCTCCCTGTCCCGTCTGGCAGTCAGTTTTTTACCGCCGGTCGTTGTAGGCTCTGTACTGTATCAAAGTTTTACCTTGGCATATGTTTATTACCGTGCAACCTTTATGGAAGGACTCATTTTGAAGCTCAGCACACGGTCCGTACAATTTGCTATTGTGTTTGCCGTTGATATACTGCTTCTGTGGTTGCTTTTCAAAACCAATGTCTTTACCCGCCTGGGCGTATGGCCGCCCAGAGCGATTCTCAAAAAAGAGGTAGAAGAATGAATATCACTGAGGTTCTCGAATATATCCACTCCGTTTGCTGGAAGGGTATGATGCCCGGCCTGGGCCGCATCACCACATTGCTGGAAAAGATGGGCAACCCTCACAGGGATTTGAAATTCGTCCACATTGCCGGCACCAACGGCAAGGGCAGCACCGCTGCGATGACCGCATCCATTTTGCGGAAAGCAGGCTATTGCACCGGTCTGTACACCTCCCCCTACATCTATCAGTTCGGTGAGCGTATCCAGGTAAACGGCGAACTGATCTCGGATGAGGAGCTGGTGGACATTGTGGAATATGTCAAGCCCCTGGCCGATACTATGGATGAGACTCCCACGGAGTTTGAGCTGATCACCGCCATCGCCTTTGAGCATTTCAAGCGCAAGGGCTGTGATATCATCGTGCTGGAGGTGGGTCTGGGCGGTTTGCTGGACGCGACCAATGTGATCGATTGCCCGGAGGTGGCTGTCATCACCAACATCGGTCTGGATCACACGGATATCCTGGGCCACACCCTGGAGGAAATTGCTTTCAACAAGGCCGGTATCATCAAAGAAAACGGCCATGCCGTGATCTACCGGGGCACGCCCGGTGTGGAAGCGGTCTTTGAGAAGACCTGCGCCCAGAAGAACACCAAGCTGAAGAAGGCCAACTTTGCCGGATTGACGCTGAAATCCCACAACCTGACCCAGCAGGTGTTCGACTGCGGTGATTATAAAGACATTCACCTGCCTCTGCTGGGCGACCACCAGCTGCACAATGCAGCCGTGGTGCTGGCTGTGGCGGAAACGCTGATTGAAATCGGCTGGGAGATCACCCGGGAGAATATTTACGACGGTATGCGGGATGTATCCTGGCCGGGACGGTTCGATATCGTATCCCGCGACCCCCTGTTCATCATTGACGGCGGTCACAATCCCCAGTGCTTAGAGGCCCTGGTCAAGAACATTCAGGACTACCTCACCGGCCGCCGGGTCATTGCCCTGACCGGCGTTTTGGCAGACAAGGATTACGGCGATATGTACAAGCCGGTCATGCCCTATATTGAGCAGTTCGTCTGCGTGACGCCCCCTAACCCCCGCCGTCTGATTGCAACGGAGTTGGCTGCGCATCTGCAAGGCGTGGGCGCTATCGCCACCGCCTGCGAAACCGTCGCAGAGGGTGTCCGCAAGGCAATTGACTTGGCAGGAAACGACGGTGTTGTGCTGTGCTTTGGCTCGCTGTACACCATCGGTGACATCCGCAACGCTCTGCTGGAAGAACAAGCGCTTTAATTTCACGGGCGATTCGTGAATCGCCCCTACACCCAATCACAAAAATGGAGGATTTCCTATGCATATGCATCACGATCATATTGCCGGCGGTGACCACGCCCACAGCCACGAGCATACCCATTCCCACGAACACACCCACGACGGTGTGACCCATACCCACGAGCATACCCACGCCCACGAACACGGTCACACCCATCCCCACACCCACGACCATCTCCACGGCGAAGGCCACACCCACGACCACAAGCACGATTGTACCGGCAGCTGCTCCGGCTGCGCCTCCAAGTGCGAGCATACCCCTATGGAGGAGCTGGCCGCTCTGATGCAGTATATGGCAAACCACAACACCGCCCACGCCAAGGAGCTGGCCGATCTGGCCGCCCAGCTGGATAAAGCCGGCAACCATATGGCTTACGAGCAGGTGATGGCCGCCGTGTCCGATTTTGAAAAGGGCAATATGCGCCTGCGTATGGTGCTGGCCAGCCTGGATATGAAATAAGAGGTAACAACTATGTGTCTTTCTACTGTTTATAAGAATACCCGTTCCGAGGAAAATGTAGTCCTGAAGAATGTGATGCGCATTGACTGCAAGGACGGTATGGTGATCCTCACCGACCTGATGGAGCGCACCGTTGCCATCGAAGGCACGCTGGAAAGCGCCAATCTGGTGGACGGCTATGTGGTCGTCAAGGAGAACACCCCCGCTTAATCAAAAAACCATCTGTCTGCAGACAGATGGTTTTTTGTTATGTATTTTCCTGTTCCCGGCGGCAGATCTCTTTGCCAAGTCTTATCAATAGAATACCTGCCAGGATAGCTGCCAGCAGATTCACGCCAGTGAAATTCATCCAGATGCCGTCCAGGCCGAAGCTCCACAGCGCGCCCAGCAGCAGCACCGGGAACACCAGCGCCGTGGACATAGATATAACCGTGGCCTGAGCCGGTTTTTCGATGGCGCTGAGATAACTTTGGGTCATTACCACAATCCAGCGGAAAATATAGGCCGTGCAGAGAATCCGGATACCCCGGATTGTCAGTTCCAAAAGCCTTGCATCCCCAGCATCCACAAACAACGATGCCACTACATCAGGAAAACAGAACAACACCGAGGTAGACAGCAACGCCACCACGGCGGTGCCTGTGAAGCCACACCGGGCGATCTGCTTCACCCGACCGTAATTCTGGGCGCCCCAGTTATAGCCTATCGCCGGGGATAGAGAGTCGCTAATGCCGTAAATCAGAGGCCAGCACAGGTCGCTGCTGTACATCAGCACACCGTAAGCTGCAACTGCAGTGGTGCCACCGCCCTCCCCCAGCATCCTCACGCCTATGGTCATCAGCGCGATATTCATCACGATGGAGGTGACACGACTGGCGATGTTGCTCAAAAACACCGGGCTGCCGCAGGCTGTGATCTGCTTGAGCATTGCCCGGGAAAACCGGGGCTTCACGAACTTCAGCAGGGTCTTTTTCCGCAGGAAGGGAACCAGTGTGGCAATGGCTGCGGTGAACAGAGAAATGCAAACCGCCAAGGCAGAGCCCACCACATCCATACGCAGCTGCAGCAAAAGGAATGCCAGCAGGCCGATGGTCGTGATATTGGAAATCGCATTGATGAACATACTGGTCTTTACATAGCCGCAGATCCGCAGGTAGTTATCCGTAGCAAAGAAGATGGTACTCACCGGCCCCCACAGGGCAAAGGTCCTTAAATACCGCACCGCCGTGTCCAGTAGCACATCGTCTGCACCCATCATCCGGCACAGCGGCTCAGCCGCAAAGAACATCACGCTGCCCATCAGCACTGCGGCGATCTCTATTAAAATAACGGCACAGGTAAATACATTGTTGGCAGTGTCCCGGTCTTCCCGACCCAAGGCAATGGAGATCGGCACCGACGAGCCGACACCGATCAGGTCACCTATGGAGAAGTTGATCATCACCATAGGCATAGCGATATTCACCGCCGCAAAGGCGCTCTCGCCCAGGGTCTGCCCAATGAAGATGCCTTCGAAAATACTGTATATGGACATGGTAAACATACTGATCATGCCCGGCATCGCCACTTTGAAGAACAGCCGCCAGGGATGCATCGTGGCATACATCCGTTCTGTTTTCGTTTTCATTTGCGTTTTTCCTCTCTGCGCAATTATTGCCATTATAGCGAGTTTCTCCGAAAGTTGCAAGCACCAAAACGTAAGTGTTTGTTGCGCTTTTCCGTGCCTGTCCTTTTCTTTCGGTTTTACTGGAATAAATTTTTTATTTACAAATAAAAAATAGAGGTGTATAATTTATCCGTGGAGAATTTCTCCCTATTCCGATTAGGAGCGTGATGCTATGAAACTGATCATTAAAAACGACTATGAAGCCATGTGCGAATGGGCAGCAAACCATATCGCCGATGCCATCAACAATCACAAGGAAGACCGGCCCTTCGTGCTGGGTCTGCCCACCGGCTCCTCCCCTCTGGGCGTGTACCGCCGGCTGGTGGAGATGAACAAGGCCGGTAAGATCACATTTAAGAATGTTGTGACCTTCAATATGGACGAGTATGTGGGCCTGCCCCGTGAGCACGACCAGAGCTACTGGTACTTTATGCACGACAACCTGTTCAACCACATCGACATCCCCGCGGAGAATGTGAACATCCTCAACGGTATGGCCGAGGATCTGGAGGCTGAGTGCGCCCGGTACGAAGCCAAGATCGCTTCCTACGGCGGCATTGACTTATTTCTGGGCGGCAGCGGCGTAGACGGCCACATTGCTTTCAACGAGCCTTTCACCAGCCTGTCTTCCCGCACCGGTGTCCGGGCTCTGACCGAGGACACCCTGATCGTCAACTCCCGCTTCTTTGGGGGCGACCCCAACAAGGTCCCCAAGACTGCTCTGTCTGTGGGCGTGGGCACTGTATGCGATTCCAAGCAGGTTCTGCTCGTTATCTCCGGCCACAATAAGGCCCGGGCGCTGCGTCACTGTGTGGAAGGCGGCGTGGACCACGCCTGGACTATCTCGGCTCTGCAGATGCACCCCGCCGGCATCGTTGCCTGCGACGAGGCTGCCTGCGGCGAGCTGAAGGTAGATACCTATAAGTACTTCAAGGAAATCTACAAGAACGAAAAGTAAAGTCCGCAAAAAGGGCGTGTTGCAAAACAGCAACACGCCCTTTCTTATTCGTAGGAGACGGGTTGCCCGTCCCGGAAAGCGGGAAGCGAAACGCCTCCCCCACAAACAAAAATGCAAATACAAACTGCCCTCTGTTTTTTCAAATTCTTATCCCGATCAGAATGCAAACAGGCCTGTAACGCAGGCAAAAGCGGTCATAGCCACCGTGACAAAAATAAAGTATTTCAGGCAGTATTTCTGCCAGGCACCGATGTCCAGATCCAGCAGGCCGGTGAACAGGAAGAACGTTCCCACCATGGGGCTTGTGGGCCAACCCACGGTCATCTGACCGATCATGGATGCCCGGGCAATGTCGATACCGCTGGTCCCCATTGCCTCTGCAGTGTCGATGAGAATGGGCATAATGCCGTAATAATAGGAATCCGCATCAAAGAGAATGGACAGAGGAACGGTCAGCACGCCGATGATGGGCGCCATAAATCTTGCAATGGCGGCAGGGAGCAAATTGACCAGGGTGGTTGCCATGGCCGCAGACATACCGGACTGACCCATAATACCCATCAGCACACCGGCAGCGAAAATAATGCAGGTCAGGCCGATGGCATCCTTGCCCTTGTCCTCCAGCAATTTCCGCTGGTCGGCAGGATTGTGGTAGTTGATGATCAGCGCCACCGCAGTGCCGATCATAAAGGCGATGACAGGCTTTACAATGCTGCTGATGAGCATAGCGATCACGGCAATGATCAGAATCCAGTTGACCCAAATCAGCTTGGGACGGCGCATTTTCAGCTGCTCTTCGGTGTACTGAGGCGCGAATTCGTCCATATTCAGCCGGGCATTATCAGACAGCACACCCTCTGCGATCAGGCGTTTCTTTTCCTGACGGCCCACCAATACGCAGATCACCATAGCCACCACCATACCGAAAATCTGGGTGGGGATAAAGGGAATCCACAGCTTCATAACATCCATTTCCAAAACCGTAGCGGCACGCATTGTGGGACCGCCCCAGGGAATGGCATTCATCAGACCGGCACCCAGTCCCAGGGCAACGCCAAAGGAGGTATTGCGCATATGCAGCCGCTTGAAAATGGGCAGCATGGGAGGCACCACCAGCAGGCAAGTGACCACACCGGAGCCGTCCAGATGGACGATGGAAGCAAATAAGAACACGCCCAGCATCAGTCGCACCGGGTCACCCTTGGTAGCCTTAATAATCCGGCTGACAAAGGGGTCGAAGGCACCGGTTTCGCTGATAATGCCGAAGAATGCCACGGAGAAGATGAACATCACACCGGTTTGGGAAATGGAATTGATACCGCTGAGGATGTACTCTCCCAAAAATGTGCCCTTGCCTATGGCGATACAGGCGATGATGGGCACCATAGAAATGGCCACATAGGGGGATGTCCATTTCCGGTTCAGCAGCAGGAGGATCACCGCAATGGTCAAAAAGCCGGCAATACTCAAAATAGTTGTTTCTGACATAATTTCACCTCAAAATGTATTGATTGACAACGGGATCGCATACCCATATAATGGACTTGGAAATATAGAAAAACGGAGTAACTTATGAAGCAACAGGAAATCAAAGTTTTTTTGGCCATTGCCAAGCATAAAAGCATCTCCGCTGCAGCCGCTGCCCTCCATTATGCCCAGCCTACCGTGTCGGCCTGCCTGCATCAGCTGGAGCAAGCTTTGGGTGTGCAGCTGGTCGCGCGGGCAAAGGGAAAACGGGAAGTGGATCTGACACCGGCGGGTATGGAATTTCTCCATTTGGCCCGGCAGTATGCGGAACTGGACGAGCGGTTTGCCCGGTTTATCAAAGAGCATCAGCACGGAATCCTGCGTTTGGCGGCCAGCGTGGTGAGCCATCAGTACATCGTCTGCCATTTGATTCAAAAGCTGATTCGTGCCGTTGCGGATGTGGAAATTCGGCTCAGCACCCTGGAGATCAAGGATATGGAGCAGGCTATGGAGAATCACGCCTTTGATGTGGCCATCTGCTATGACGCCCCCGCATTCCCCGGTGTAACGCCCAGGCATATCACCCAAATTCCGCTGTTTCAGGAGCATTATGACATTCTCTGCCCCATTGACACGCCCCTGCCCGATCGGTTGCTGACCCCGGAGGAACTGGATCCAGCCTTTGAAGTGATCCACGAGGGCTACGGCAATCAGCTGCTGCAGGATTGGCGGGATGCCCAGGGCTTTGGAGATAGAAAACCCTTTTTCACAGCCAGCAGTATGCTCTCCGTTCACACCTATCTGACAGACCCCCGGTGCTGGGGCTTTGTGCTTTCCAATGTGGCTCTGCAAATGGTTGCCGCCCATCCGGACAAGCTGACCGTCCGCCAGGTCGCTCTCGGGCCGATGCACCGGACTTGCAGCGCCTTGGTTCTCAACACCTACCCAGAGGAGCAGGTCATCGATGCGCTGCTTCACAGTATGGACGCATACATAGCAGAGCGCCCCCATTTGAAGCGCATCCGCTGAAAGCAGCGCCATCAGCCATATTTTACAGGAAAACCCCTTCGATATAAAATAGAAAAACCCAGGAGAATCCCGGACAAAATATAGCTATTTACCTATATTAAACTGCCCTCCGCATTTTGAACTGAACCAGTAGAACTGGACAATAGACAAAATACCCCCTGATGTAGGATATGAATTGCCCCAATTTGTGCGGACAGCACAAACTGGGGCAATTCAGTAAACGCAGAAGGCATATTTTTATTGGGTTAGAGAATAGCCAAAATTGTTCCTTTGGGAATGATTTGGTCTGTTCTTTGATAATATCTTTTCGCCATTATATCAAGAAAATTTTATATTTACAATGGATTTGCGTCATTTTTCCGCAAGAAAACCGGCCCGGAAGCAATTTCCGGGCCGGTTAAACTATGTATTACAGTGCTTTTTCGATGGCTTCCAGCAGGTCGTCGTAGCTTTCGAATGCCGGGTACTGGGGGTAGTCCTTCTTGATTTGCTCCGTGGAACGGAACAAAAAGCCTGCCTTGGAGGCCCGGATCATACCCAGGTCGTTAAAGCTGTCGCCGGCGGCAATGGTATCAAAGCCCATAGCCTGCAGGTGCGTGACGGTGGTCAGCTTGGAGTTGGGGCAGCGCATCTTATAATCGGTGATGATACCGTCCTCCCCTACCACCAGCTCATTGCAGAAAATGGTGGGCATACCTAACTTTTCCATCAGCGGCTGGGCAAACTGGGTAAAGGTATCGCTGACGATAATGGCCTGGGTTTGACTTCTGAGCTTATCCAAAAATTCCTTAGCGCCGGGCATTGGATCGATCTTTGCGATGGTGGCCTGAATGTCCTTCAGGGTGAGATTATGCTCCCGGAGGATCTCCAGACGCCACTTCATCAGCTTATCGTAATCCGGCTCATCACGGGTGGTCCGGGACAGGACGCTGATGCCGCTCTCCTTGGCAAATGCGATCCAAATCTCCGGAACCAAAACGCCTTCCAGGTCTAAACAAACTACATTCATACTAAATCTCCCTCATTCTATGTTAATGGCTTTACCACAACGATTTTTGTTATTATAGCCTATTTTTCCATTAAATTCAAGAGGGCAGCCGCATCTATATGCGCACATATATAAAAATCAACAAGCCCGGATCACTCCGGGCTTGTCGTATGTATGCTTATTTAAGCATTGTCATTAAGGTGTTGTCTTGACCGACAATTCTGCCTGTCCAATCGTAGGTTTTTCCGGTAGAACTATCATAATAGCCGATTTTTCTGCCTGTCCAATCATACAGCCATAGGCGGCTGCCGATTTGCTCCGTCTGACCAATGATCTTGCCGGTCCAATCTTTTAGCTTTTCCCGTACCATAGATTAACCTTTTGTCCACTGCGGGCAGCTCTCATAAGCCTGCTTTTGCTTTCCATTATTGCTGCCACCCGGCTTAGAACACACACCGGTTGCCCTGGTGTCTTTCACCTCAATATAATTAGAACTAACAACTTTACGATCACCACGCCAGTATTGGCAAGTGCCACAATGCATTGCTGTTTTAGGATATTGATGGCTCATATATTAGTCCTCCTTACACAGTTCTTTATATTCATCGACCATTTGTTTTAACGCCGGGTCAGTCTTATACAAACCCCACAGACGGAAACATTCAGAAAACTGATGTAAATCCTCACCGTTGATCAAGCCTAAAGTGCTGGCAAAAAAGCTGGTAATATTGCTGTGCAGCCGATTCTCCCGTTCTTCATAGGTTTCCTGCTTGTTCATAAAGATCTTTAACAGCGAAACAAAGAAACCATCGGACTTAATAACGAGAAGCTGACAGGTACATTCTTCACCGTTTTTAAATTTTATCTGCACCACAGGTCCACCGGTCTGATATGTCACATAATGCACTGCCTGCAAATCTTCCCGGACCATATATCTTCCCTGCTCCTGCCCGTTTTCATAAAAGGCAATCTGCGAATATACCGCATTGCCTCCTTTACCTGCGCCATTATCCATAGTCATAATGCAGTTTTGGTACTTACCCTCGGTAACAACACCAAATTTTTTCACCGCATTGCCAGCGGTATTGTCCATAAAACCCATTCTTAATTCCTCCAGTTTATTTTTTATATTTCTCCGGGTATCCCGGTAGATTGCAAATTATAAGCTGCAAAACACACCTCGTTGAATAGTGTTCACCAATCTTTACACTATAATAGCATACAATAAAACAAATGTAAATACTATTCACCAAACTTCGAGGTTTTTTATGTTTAAGATCAAAGCCGCTGATGGCACAAACAACCTATGCGGTCGCAGGATCGCAGCGATAAGAAAAGAGAAGAAACTCTCTCAACGCAAATTGGCAATCAAAATGCAACTGCTCGGTTTCGATGTAGATCATTATTTTATCCGTCGTGTGGAAAATGGAGAACGATTCGTAACGGACATTGATTTAGTGATCTTCTCACGGGCGTTAAATGTGCCTATTGCCGACCTGCTCCGTGAAGAAGATATAGAACTATAAATTGACGATGCCCTACACCATAACCGGTGCAGGGTATTTTGAACTGAACCAGCAAAAACGGACAATAGACAAAATACCCCCTGATGTAGGATAATAACATCAGGGGGTATTACTATGAGCAAACGGAAATATACGCATGTAAAAGGACTAGAAAGCATCATCATATCTTTGCGAGAAGCA
>JAZRIT010000018.1:0-31919 GCA_045645385.1 Faecousia sp. | reverse complement strand
TACGGGCAAATATATCTGCGTGTGTAAGGGAGGGGTGTCCCTACATAATTATAAAAAGAGGTGCAGCTTTGGACTGCACCGCTTTTGATTTGATTAGTCGTCGTTCTTGGCTTCGTCGATGATCTTCTGCTGGTTGGCCTTAGGCACTTCCTCGTACCGGACAAATTCCAGAGTGAAGGTGCCGCGGGCCTGGGTCATTGCCCGCAGGTCGATGGCGTAGTTACCCATTTCAGCCATGGGAACTTCAGCTTCGATCACGGTATTGCCGTCGGCATCGGGGTTCATACCCAGAGGACGGCCGCGGCGCTTACTGAGATCACCCATCACATCGCCCACATAATCCTCGGGAACAGTGACAGCCAGGGCGCCCACAGGCTCCAGCAGGGTGGGCATTGCGTTGGGCATTGCCTCCTTAAAGGCCAGGATGGCGGCCAGCTTAAAGGCCATTTCGTTGGAGTCAACAGGGTGGTAGGAGCCATCGTACAGAACGGCCTTCAGACCAACCATGGGATAGCCGGCCAGGGGGCCCTTCAGAATCGCTTCCTGGATACCCTTTTCAACAGCAGGGTTGAAGTTCTTGGGAACGGCGCCGCCAACGACTTCCACATCGAAGATCAGATCGTCGGTCTCCTCCTGGGGAGAGAAGCGGACCCAAACATCACCGAACTGGCCGGAACCGCCGGTCTGCTTCTTATGACGGCCGTGGGCTTCCACGGTCTTCTTGATCTTTTCACGGAATGCAACCTTTGCGGGACTCAGCTCAGCATCCACACCGAAGCGGGTCTTCAGCTTGGCAACCAGAACATCCAGATGCTGATCGCCGGCGCCGGAGAGGACCATCTGATGGGTCTCGGCGTTGTTGACCACGGTGAAGGAGGGATCTTCCTCGTTCAGACGGGCAAGGCCTGCTGCGACCTTTTCTTCCTGACCCTTGGTCTTGGGGCTGATGGCCTGGGAGTAGCAGGGCTTGGTGTAGGGGATCTGCTTCAGGTTGACCACCTTACGGGGGTCACACAGGGTATCGCCGGTCTTGACCTTATCCATCTTGCCGATGGCGCCGATGTCGCCGCAGGTCAGCACCTTCACTTCGGTGGCCTTCTTGCCGCACATGGTGTAGAGTCTGCCCAGCTTCTCTGTCTCGCCGGTACGGGCATTGACCAGGGTGGTGTCGGAGGTGATCTCACCGGAGAGGACCTTCACGAAGGAGTACTTGCCGTACTGGTCGGAAACGGTCTTCCACACAAAAGCGGAGGGAACGCCGCCGGGGGAAACCACGAATTCCTCGGTGGTGCCGTCAGCCAGGGTGGCCTTATGATAGTTGCCCTCAACGGGGTTGGGCAGCAGGTCGATAATATGATCCATCAGCATCAGGCTGCCCAGGCAGGTCACGCCGGAGCCGCACAGAACAGGGAACAGGCTCAGGTCCTTCACGCCCTGGCGCATACCCTTGATCATTTCGGCGTAGGTGAAGGGCTCTTCATTGAAGAACTTATCCATCAGCTCCTCGTCGGTCTCAGCGACGGCTTCCTTCAGAGCATAGTTGAACTCTTCGATCACCTCGTCCTTGCCCTCGGGAACTTCGATTTCTGCTCTCTTGAGATTCTGCATCTCGTAAGCACGCTTATTCAGCACATCGATGATGCCGGTGACCTTGCGGCCCGCGTCCCAGATGGGAACCACCACGGGGGCGATCTTATTGCCGTACTTTTCACGCAGAGCGTCAAAAGTGGCGTTATAATCGGAATTGTCCTCGTCTACCTTGGAGATGTAGATGAAACGGGGCATATTCCGCTCTTCACAGTATTTCCAGGCCTTCTCAAAGCCGACGGTGATGCCGTCCTTGGCAGAGCAGACCAGAATGGCTGCGTCAGCAGCGCGCAGCGCTTCCATAGCAGCGCCGGCAAAGTCAAAGCCACCGGGGGCATCCAAAAGGTTAATCCGTGTATTCTTGTAATCCAGGGGAACCACGGAAGCGGAGATAGAAATATTTCTGCGAACCTCCTCGGGATCGTAGTCACAAACGGTGTTGCCGTCGGCATTCTTGCCCATACGGACGATGGCACCGGTCATGTAAAGTAAGCTTTCCGCCAGGGCGGACTTGCCGCTGCCGCTATGGCCCAGCAGGCAGATGTTGCGAATTGCGTTTGCTGTGTACATATGTATTAGTCTCCTTTCTTGGAAAGCGGCGCGAACCACCGCAATGCATACATTATACACGAAGGAACAGTCAATTTCAATGCTTTTTTTGTCATTTTTACAAAAACATCATCAACTGACAAAGAAATTTTCAAAAAACACCGCCGCTACGGACAGCGGCGGTGAAAAATCACAGATCGCAAAGCAAAAGATCCTGCAGTGTCTCCCGGCGGACTGCGATGTACGGGCCGTCCGCGCCGATCATAACTACCGCAGGTCTGGGGACCCGGTTATAGTTGGAGGCCATGGAGTAGTTGTATGCACCGGTGGTCAGCACCGCCAATATATCCCCGCGGACAGGCTTGGCCAGCTTTACATTTTCCTGGATCAGATCCCCGCTTTCACAGCAGCGGCCTGCCACGGTGCAGACAAAATCCGCCTTTTCCTGCATTTTCCCGGTATTATACACCGTGTAGGGGGACTGATAGAGGGTATACCGGGGATTGTCGGTCATACCGCCGTCGATGTTTACATAATTCTTGAAGCCGGGGATCTCCTTGGTGCCGGTGACGGTATACAGGGTGATGCCGGAATCGGCCACGATGCTGCGGCCCGGCTCCATCAAGATGGCAGGCGGTGTGATCTCCAGCCGGTGGCAAAGGGTTTTGATATGCTCGCCGGTCTTACGGATATTATCGGTATAATTGATCTTCGGCTCGTCTTCCGTATAGGGCACGCCCATACCGCCGCCTAAGTTCACTACCTCGGGCATATAGCCGTACTTTTGCTTCATTTGGGCAGCAAAGGTCAGCATATTGGTGGCAGAGTCGCAGAACAGCGCCTCGTCAAAGAGCTGAGAGCCCACATGGCAATGGTAGCCCACAAGCTCTATATGCGCCATTGCAAGGGCCCGCTGCACCAAAACTTCTGCCTGTCCGGTCTCAATGGCTACACCGAATTTGGAATCCACGCGGCCGGTATTGATCTTCTGGTGGGTATGGGGGTCAACGCCCGGTGCCAGCCGCAGCAAAACTTTTTGGTGAATTCCCTGCCGGGCAGCCTCTGCGTCAATGGCTGCCAGCTCATCGGCACTGTCACAGACGAAAAAGCCGATGCGGTTTTCCATAGCAAAGCGGATATCCCCGTCGGTCTTGCTGCTGCCGTGAAAATAGGCGTTTTCCATAGGAAAGCCTGCCTGCACAGCAGTATACAACTCGCCCGGGGATACCACATCCACGCCCATATCCTCTTGCTGCATGATCTGATACATACGCTTGATGCTCAGCGCCTTACTGGCATACAGTGGACGGGAGCCGGCAGGCAAATAGGCTGCCATCGCTTCTTTATATTCCCGGCAGCGGCGGCGAATGCGGTCTTCATCCATAACCAAAAGGGCCGTGCCGTAGGTCTTTGCCAGCGCCACCGTGTCCTGCCCCGCAAAAAGCAGGTGGCCGTCAGCGCTGACGGAAAGGTTGTCGTAAATCATATATTTCGTTCTCTCTTTACAGCAAATGGGAAAGCATTTCCTCCCGGGACATAGCGCTCAGGTCAGCAGGCGCGATATCGAAGATCGTCCGGCAGCCGGTCTGTCCCCTGTTTTTCATTTTTATCGCCGCCCGGGCCACCGCCACCAGCACGCTGGCGGTAAACTGGGGGTTGGAATCCAGGGTCAGCTTATACTCGATGGTCTGCCGGCTCTCTTTTTCCCAACCGGTGACACCGCTGCGGATCACGCTGCCGCCGTGGGGCAGGCCGGCGTGGTCACGGGCCAGTTCTTCCGCTGTTACGAACTCCACGGTGGTATCGTAGTCGGCAAAGTAGTTGGGCATGGTCTTGATAGCCTGCTCGATGGCGGCCTTGTCTGCCCCCTCCTCTGCCACCACATAGCAGTAGCGAGTATGCTTTTGCCTGGGAGTAAATTCCGGATTTTCTCCGCTGCGGACTCTGTCCAGTGCTTCCGGCACGGGAATGGTATACTGGCGGCAATCCGCCACACCGGGGATGCGGCGCACCGCGTCGGAATGACCCTGGCTGACACCCTTGCCCCAGAAGGTATAGTCCTTACCCTCCGGCAAAACGGCGGCGGCATACAGGCGGTTCACAGAGAACAGACCCGGGTCCCAGCCGGCGGAGATCACTGCGATATGTCCGCTTGCCGACGCCGCGGCATCCACAGCGGCAAAATGGGCCGGGATATTGGCGTGGGTATCAAAGCTGTCCACCACATTGAAGTCCTTGGCCAAAGCCGGGGTCATCTCCGGCAGGTCTGTAGCGCTGCCGCCGCACAGCAGCAGCACATCAACCCTACCCTTCCAGGCAGCGATCTCATCCATCGCCACAACCGGCACATCGGGGGTCAGTATCTTGACAGTCACAGGATTCCGGCGGGTAAACACCGCCACCAGCTCCATATCCGGGTTCTGGGCAATAGCACATTCTACGCCCTTGGCCAGATTGCCGTAACCTACGATTCCGATTTTCATCATCGAATTCACATCCTTATGGATTATTTGTTATACCTGGATACCTGCATCCCGCATACATTGCAGCAGCACTTCCCGGTGGGCTTCTTCCATGGGGACCAGCGGCAGACGCAGATAATTTTCACAGAAGCCCATAGCCGCCATGGCTGCCTTGGCAGGAATGGGGTTGACCTCACAAAACAGTGCATTAATCAGCGGCAGGTACTGCTTCTGCATTTTCATTGCGCCTGCCACATCACCGGCAAAGAACTTCCTGCACATAAGGGAGGTCTCTGCCGGCAGCAAATTGGACAGCACGGAGATCACGCCCTTGCCGCCGCAGGCCAAGATCGGCACCACCTGGTCATCGTTGCCGGAATAGATATCCAGCTTATCTCCCACCAGGGCAGCGGTTTCCACGATCTTGGACAGATTGCCGCCGGCCTCCTTGATGGCGCAGATCATGGGGTGGTCTGCCAGCTTGGCATAGGTGGCAGGCTCAATGTTCACACCGGTACGGGAGGGTACATTGTAAAGGATCACCGGCTTTGTGCAGGCATCGGCAATGGCGGTAAAGGTAGCCACCAGACCGTTCTGGGTCGTCTTATTGTAATAGGGTGTTACCAAAAGCACTGCATCATAGCCGATATCGCAGGCAAACCGGGACAGGTCGATGGCGTATGCCACATCGTTGGAGCCGGTGCCGGCGATCATGGGAACGCGGTCACCCACGGTATCCATAGCAAACTGCAAAACCTGACGGTGCTCTTCATCGGTCAGCGTGGAGCATTCGCCGGTAGTGCCGCAAATGACCAGCGCGTCGATCCCCTGCTCCACCTGCCACAAAAGCAACCGTTTAAACTGGGCATAGTCTACACCCTTTTCTGTTAACGGTGTTACAACTGCAGTAGCTGCACCCTGAAAAATGCTTTCTTTTCTCATAAAATCCATCTCCCAAAAACAAAAATATGGCCGATGCAAGCATCGGCCATCAAAAAACAGTACTATGCCCCATTCTCCCCTACGGATAAACAGGACGACTTCTGTATTGATGATAGCACTCCGCTTACGCGACAGTCAGACAAGTATTCCTTGGCTGCCCAGGTAAGCCTTACGCCTCGGCTCCCTTCGGCGACGCTCCCTTTCCCCACTGCCACAGTCCTGCGAAGACCTCCCGGCAAAGGGTACTTTTGATGCGACGCGCCTCTATCAAATTACCAGCAGTTTAGCACACCAAAGCGTCTGTGTCAACCCTTTTTTATTTTTTTGTTGGGAGCGGTGGATTCTTACATCAAATCCAAGCCTCTGGCAACGATGGTAATAAAGTCCTGCACATTGGTGATCATCGTAGTGGCGCTGAGGCTACCGCGATCCAGCAGCTTATTGACCACGAACTCGTCCACATCCACGGTGTACAGGTACAAAGGCCGGACAGTGCCGTCGGCCAGCACCCGGTAGTTGGGGGTCATATTGCCGGTGGCGATGGTATGGAGCATAGAGGCCATACACACCACGGTGGTCGCCTTGCGGACCATATTGCGCATTTGGCCGGCGGCCTGACAGGAGTCGGTGACAGTCTCCGGCAGCGGGCCGTCGTCACGGATAGAACCGGCCAGCACAAAGGGTACACCGCTCTTAACGCAGCTGCACATAATGCCGTTGTCCAGCTTATATTCTTCCACAAATTTGGCGATCGATCCGCAGCGGCGGACTTTATTTAAGATATCCTGGTGGTTATAGTGGCCGTTGGGCACCAGGCGCTGGGTGTAAATATCCTGGCCCAGGGCGGTATGCAGCAGCGCGCCCTCCAGATCGTGGGTAGCCAGGGCGTTGCCCGCCAAAATACCGTCGGCATAGCCGTTTTCGATGAGCAGGGACATTGCCTTCCGGGCATCCTCGTCAAAGGAGAAGGCAGGGCCCATGACCCAAAGGATATTGCCGTGCTCCTTTTCGTGTTTCAGCAGAGCAATGAGCTTATCGTAATCCCGGGCGTAAGAGGTCTCACGGCTTCTGCCCTGGCGGAAGGCGAAGGCTTCCTTGATTTCCTCCGGCTCGTCGGACACAAAGCCGTCGCCGTAGAGGAAGACACCCTCCTCACCCTTTTCGGTGCGGCCTAAGATCACCAGATCGCCCTTCTTTACATACCGGGGTTCCAACACCTCCAGCTTGCCGTTCTCCCGGACCACCACGCAGGCATCCATACGGGTCTCCTCGGCCAGCGTCCACTTGCCGCCCACCTTATAGTATTCGGGATAAATGGAGGTGGAATGGAAATTTTCCGGCACCACGCCGTCCATCTCCGCAGGGGCCAAAGTGGCATCCGGGGCGTTCAGCAGGCCCAGCTTTTCGAAATCCGGGTGGTAGTATTTCGGTAATTTGAATGTCATAATATTCTTTCCTTTATCAAGTAATTTTATGTCTTATAGGAGCGACCATTTCAGTTTATGCTGTCATCCCGACCAAGCGCAGCGCGCGGAGGGATCTCAAGTGGCAATCCGGCTGCGGATCACGCGTGAGATCCCTCGACTACGCTCGGGATGACATCGGGTTTCGGGGTTATTCTTTCCCAGCCCAGTATTCTTCAAAGCAGATACCCTTGTCGGTGATCTGCTGGGCAATTGCGGGGTCGTCTATGTAACGGAAATGCCAGGGCTCGTAGCCCACATTGGTAATGGCTTTCTTGTCTGCGGGGTAACGGAGAATGAAGCCGTACTTAGGCAATTTTTTATGGACAGTTTCAAATTCCTCAGTTGCCAAAAGGCCGGCGATTTTATGCTCTACCTTGCCGTCCTTTGCCACGCACACATCGATGGCAAAGCCGGTGTGATGCTCGGAATGGCCGGGCAGAGCGGCATAGGTTTGGGCATATTCCAGGCCGAATTTTTCGGTGTAATTATCGAAGATCGCCTTTTGCTTTTCCACTGTTCTGTAAACGGAGATCAGCTCGGTCTGAATACCATCGTTTTCCAAAAGGTCTTCCCGCATACGCAGGAATGCCTCGTAGGTTTTCTTCTCGATTTGGTATTTTTCACCGGCGCAGTTGACTACATCGATAATCTCCACCGTGTTCTCGAAACCCTCGGGCAGACGGTTTTCACCGTTGATCAAAATCATATAATCTGACATAACGATACCTCCGTTATTTACTTCCATTTTCTTTTGCCGTGGTGATGGATGCGATCAATCTGCGTCGAATCGCACCGCAAGAATTTCGCAGTTGTCTATGTTGTTCTTCTGTTATTTTTCCTTTTCGGAACAACAGCTCCAACCAATAGTCTGTTTCAGAGCTCTCCTTTAGGGCAATTTCCAGTTTGCTGATAAAATCAGCACGGCTTTGGGCGTATTTGGCTTCATGAATATTTGCACCGATAGAGGATGATGCACGCAAAAGCTGATTGATAAAAATGGAGCATCCCTTGATATCATCACATATATCAGATACAGAAATTGCAAAAGCAATACTATCTTCTCTCAGCAGATTCTTACTGCCTTCCATATCGTTTACTCCTTTTGTCGATATGTTGCTTCGCAACTCGATATTTTTACCTGCCGGCAAAATCGATATAATTCTGCACCGCAGAATTTCGATATGTCGCCAGTGGCGACGAGTTCGATATAAATCCCCTTCTTGCCCCGCAGGGCATATCGAGTGCATCAGCACATATCGATTCCCAAAGGGAAATATCGAAAATCCCGTAAGGGATTTATATCGATGAATCTATTGTTTGACCAGGCAAACAATAGATTCTACATGGGCACATCTGGGGAACAGGTCGGCGGCCATTGCGTTTTTCAATACATAGCCGCGATCTTTCAAGAGGGCAATATCCCGGGCCAACGTGGCCGGGTCACAGGACACATAGACGATTCTCCGGGGGGACATTTTCGAAAGGGCCTCGATGGTATCGGCGTTCAGTCCCTTCCGGGGCGGGTCAACAACTACCACATCCGGCTTGATGCCCTTTGCTTCCAGCTCCAGGGCCGCTTTGCCGGCATCGCCGCAGAAAAATTCCGCATTTTCGATGCCGTTGCGCTTGGCGTTCTCCCGGGCATCTGCCACTGCCTGCTCTACAACCTCCACGCCAATGACCCGGCCTGCGGCTTTGGCCATGGCCAAGGTGATAGTACCCACACCGCAGTACAGGTCCAAAACCAAGTCGTCCTTGGTGATCTCTGCCTGGGCGATGGCAGCTTCGTAGAGCCGCTGGGCCTGATGGTGGTTGATTTGGTAAAAGGACCGGGCAGACAAGCGGAAGTTAAGGCCGCACAGGGTATCTTCGATATATCCCGGGCCGTAGAGGGTGATGAATTCATCCCCCAAAATGGTGTTGCCCCGCTTGGTGTTCACAGAAAGCACCAGGCTGGTAAAGCCGGGCACTGCCTGCAAGCGGTGAATCAGATCTTCGGTATGGGGCAGTTTTCTGCCATTAATCACTAAGCACACCAGCACCTGTCCGCTCGCCGCGCCCCGGCGCACATAGATATGCCGCAAAAAACCCTTATGGGTTTCCTCATCATAGGCGGTGATACGGTAATGGTTTACATAATCTATGACGATTTTCCGCACCCGGTCGCTCTCCTCCGGAAGAATCAGGCAGCGGTCATTTTCCACGACACTGTGCGTACCGGCCTTGAAAAACCCGGCATAGACTCTGCCCTTCCGGCTTGCCACCGGGTACTGGGCCTTATTGCGGTAGCCATAGCAGGTGGGGGCGGACAGAATGGGCATTTCCTGCAGATTCTCGCCGCCGATGCGGTTTAAGCTACTTCGCACCCGGTCGGCTTTCAGTCTGGATTCCTCTTCATAATCCATATGCCAAAAATCGCAGCCGCCGCAGAGCTTGGCCACGGGACATTCCCGGTTCACCCGATGGGAGGACTTTTCCAAAATCTCCACGATCTTGCCTGCCGCCCAGTTCTTGGCCGCCTTTTCAATACGGACGGTATAACGCTCGCCGGCGATGGCATTGGGCAAAAACACTGCGCAGCCTTCGATATGGGCCACACCCTGCCCGTCGGCAGTATAGTCGGTGACTACCGCCTCGTAAATTTCATTCTTCAGTAACATTTACAAGATGTTCTCCATACCCACTTTTTGGGGCTTCAGACTTAACTTTTCATAGAAACCCATAGCGCTTTCGTTGCAGCTCCACACATTGAGGGTAATACTGTAGCACCCCTGCTCCTTGGCATAGCGGCAGGTATGCTCGTAAAGGGATTTGCCGATGTGCTTGCCGCGGCAGTTCTCGTCCACACACAGGTCGTCAATATAGCAGGTGGTGTGGTCGGCGATCACCGGGTCGCCCGAATGGGTCTTGAACTGGCAGAAGCAGTAGCCCAGCACCTTATCGCCCTCATAAGCCACGAAAATAGGGTCAGCAGGCTTGTCCAGCATGGCAAGGATCTGCGCTTCATTGTATTTCTGCGCGCCGGCGCGGAAAATATCCGGCCGGCCCAGATGGTGGACCTGTCCCACCTGTTTCAGCAGGTCAATGATACCCGGAATATCCCGGGGCGCTGCAAAACGAATCTCCATACTCTGCCCTCCGGCATTTCTTTTTATCATAGCACAAAAATTCGCCGGGGTAAAGAGCCAAAATAAAAGAAAGGGGTATGCCGAAGCACACCCCTTTTGCTGACTTTTAGCAGCAGCCGCAGTTATTGTCGCAGCCACAGCCGCAGCCGCCGTTGCCACCGCTCAGGAAGCTACCGTTACCACCGCAGTTGCACAGCAACAGGATGATCAGAATGATCCAGCAAATATTACCGCCGCAGAAACCGTTATTGTTACACATAACCAAATACCTCCGAAATTTTTTCGCGGTGAATCACCGCTCATTCCAAGATATTCTGCTGCAGCAAAAAGGTTCGAAAATTATTTCCAAAGACCGTCGGGGTAAAGACCCTGCCGAGTCATATCCGCCAGCGCCGCCACCACCACAGGCTTATCGGCGGCATAGGTCACGCCGTACCACTTATCGGCAGTGCGCAGCACTTTGACGGTGCAGGCATCATCGGCCAGCATCCGGGCAACGGTCAGCGGCAGGAACATCTCCGCCTTGGCGGGGTTATTCGGCACCAGCTCTGCAAAGAACCAAGGAAAATCCGCCTCGATCCGGTCCAAAATACCGGGGGTGTAGCCCCACATATTCATAGACACCGGGGTGTCGGCTGCCAGATCAGACCAGGTAGCGCCGTCATCGGTGGTGAAGTGGATACCGCCGGCGTACTTTTCAATACGGGTGCGCTCCACGATATGGGTCAGGTTCCCCTGGCCGTCCACATTGCACACGCCCCGGGCCACCGAGCCGTTGTCGGTGACGGTATTGCCCAGCCGGTAACCCACCATACAGTAGTCGGCCTTCTTGCCATCCTTGGCGGTCAGCAAGTAATTGTAAATCTCACGGAAGGCCTGTTTACCGTAGTAATCGTCGGCATTGATCACCGCAAAGGGCGCGCCGCCGATCTCCTTCTTAGCGCACAGGATGGCGTGGCTGGTGCCCCAGGGCTTCACGCGGCCCTCGGGAATCACGCAGCCGGCAGGAATTTTGTCCAGCTCCTGGTAAGCATAGCGGATCTCCATAGGGCAGTTTTCCAGCCGCTTGCCCACTGTGTCCATAAAGTCCTTTTTGATCGCTTCTTTGATAATAATAACTGCGGTTTCAAAGCCTGCCTCGTGGGCATCAAACAGGGAGTAGTCCAAAATCGCCTCGCCCCGGGAGCCCACCGGGTCGATCTGCTTCAGACCGCCGTAACGGCTGCCCATACCGGCTGCCATAACTACAAGAATCGGTTTTACTGCCATAAAAAATCCTCCTTGGAAGATGATGGAAATATTATACCACGGTCTGCGGGGAAAATCAAGTTAGCCCAAAATGGGAGTAATATCTAAGCAAATATCCCCTTTTTGCAACTTTTCCCAGGAAAATTCCCCGGCCAGCTCCCGGGCGGAAATACTTTGGCATTGATCCAGCAGGCCGCAGGAAAATGCCAGCAGACCCAACAGCTTTTCGGCGGTGGTATGCTCTTGCAGGTAGCCTAAGTCCATATCCTTATCCCGCTTGCTTAAGCGGCGGCCGTCGGGGGCCATCAGCATGGGCACATGGCCGTATGCCGGGTGGGGAAAGCCGAACAGCTCCTGCAAATACATCTGCCGGGGAGCGGAGCTGAGAAGATCCATACCCCGGACCACCTCCGTGACACCGGCCTCACCGTCATCCACCGTCACCGCCAGCTGGTACACATACACCCCGTCTGCCCGGCGGACTACAAAATCACCGCAGTCTGTGGCAAGGTTTTCTTTGTAAATACCCTGTACTTTATCTTCCACCGTCCAGATTTTATCCGGCACACGCACACGCCAGGCGGGCTTGCGGGCAAGGGCAGCTTGCTGCTCCGGTGTTAAATTCCGGCAAGTACCGGGGTAGACATAAGTACCGTCGGATAAATGGGGGGCGTTGACGCTGTGGAGCTGGCTGCGGGTGCAGTAGCAGGGGTAGAGCAATCCCAGGTCGGCAAGCTGCTCAAAATACCGCCGATAAACGGCACTTCTTGTGCTTTGGGCCGGGGTCTCCAAATCCCATATAAGACCCAGCCACCGCAGATCCTCCCGGAGAACGCAGGCATATTCCCGGCTTGTACGCTGGGTGTCCAGATCCTCCATACGCAGCACCAGGCTGCCGCCCCGGGATTTCACAGACAGCCACGCGATCAGCGCCGCAAACACATTGCCTAAGTGCATCCGCCCGGACGGCGTGGGAGCAAAACGGCCCACAGGGGATTGCATATGCCCACCTCCTTCGTTTTTTCTTATTTTAGCCCAAAATTGGACAGATGTAAAGGCCCATACCCCGGAGATTACCACGCCAGTGTGCGCACTGGCGTGGCAATGACAAAAAGAAAGAGTATAGCCCTATCGTTTTATTTAGGGGTTGTGGTTCGGCGAAAAATGGTATATAATATATTTTAATGATCGGAAAAGGAGGTGGAACTATGCTCTCGTCACCGGAAGAACGCAGGCGGCAGCGCCACGAAAAAGCCAAGCAGCGCGCCAAGGAGCGCAAAAAGCTTTTCATTCGCTTAGGCGCGGCAGGCGCGGTACTGATCTTCAGCTTGGTGCTGATCCTCAGTCTGACACCCAAAAAGCCGGACACCCCTCCGGAGGAAACGACCGCAGCCACCTCTGATGCTACTCAGGCCGCCGATCCCGCCGCCACCGTGATCCATTACGCGGCAGCAGGCGATCTGAACATCAACGACGCCACCGTGGCAGCCGGCGGCAGCGGCTATCATTACACCCCGACTTTTCTGGATGTGGCCCACCTGCTGGCCGATGCGGATATCGCCTCGGTAAACTTTGAGGGCAACCTCTGCGGCGAGCCTTACGGCAGCAGCTTCTCCGCCCCCCAATCCATGGCCACCGCTCTGCAAAAGGCCGGCGTAGACCTGGTGCAGATGGCCAACTCCTACTCCATTAACCGGGGTCTGTCCGGTCTGACATCCTCCATCGACGCCATTCGCTCTGCCGGTATGGAGCCGCTGGGCGTGTATGCCTCCAATGCGGAATTTAACCAAAGCAAGGGCTACACCATCCGCACCGTCAAGGGCATCAAGTTAGCCTTTGTGGCCTTTACCAAGGGTATGGACGGAATGGCCCTGCCACCCGGCAGCGAAAATTGCGTCAATGTCCTGTACTCAGATTATGACAGCGCCTATCAGACCATCGACCGGGAGCGGATCAACGCCATCCTGTCAGCGGTGAACAAGGAAAAGCCGGACATCGTCATTGCCCTGCTGCACTGGGGCAGCGAGTTCAACAACACCATCAGCAAGAGCCAGAACGACATTACCGCGCTGCTGCAGGCAGGCGGCGTGGACGCCATCATCGGCACCCACTCCCACTATGTGCAGAAGATGTCCTTTGATGCGGAAAAGGGTCAGTTTGTGGCCTATTCTCTGGGAGATTTCTTCTCCAACGCCGCCCGGGCCGGCTCGGAATACTCGGTGATTTTAGACTTGGAGATCACCAAGCCTGCCGACGGTAAGGCCAAGATCACAGGCTATTCCTACACCCCCATCTTTACGGTCCATGAGGCAGATCAGCCACTGCGGGTGGTGCGGATCAACCAGGCCATCGCGGCCTTTGAGGGCAATTACCTGCAAAAGGTCTCCCAGGAGACCTACGACAAAATGCGCTACGCTTTGGAGCGGATCGAAGCCAGAGTCACGGCAGAATAGCAAACAAAAGCCTCCCCGCCCGGGGAGGCTTTTTCGGACGACCGATGGTCGCCCCTACGATTTTATGAAACAGATACCAGCAGATACAGAAACACCGGCACAGCGGAGATCAGCAGGTACATAGCAAGCTGCTTGGAATAGCGTACCCTTTTATGCCGGAGCAGCTGAATGATCGCCGCCACTGCGGAAATTGCCAGCATAATACCCGCGATCTCGAAATTATAATGATTGCCCAGCGCCAAATAGTCCACATACAGCAATAAATGGGCAGCAGCAAACAGGGCAAACACCTTTTTCTTGCCTATGCACACAAGCAGTGCCCACAAGGCCATCAGCGCAAGGGACACAATAGCCAATACAGTAAAATCTATAAACAACGGAATCTCCCCTTTTCTCGTATTAAAGTATCCCTCTCCCCAAATAGCAAAGGGTACAGGCGCTGCCACATCAGGCATCGCCTGTTCTTATTTTTTACGAAAGATCAGCAATTTGGAGATGATATAATTGCCCGTCAGCACAACCACCTGGGCCGCCACCTTGATAAGCGCCGCATTCCACCCGAGGACGGTCACGAACACCAGCAGCATCCCTTCCTCTAAGCCTAAGGTCACCGATCGCCCCGTGTAAAAGGCGAGCATTTCCCGCCACATACCCTTGCCCCGGACCCCAGAACGGAACACCCAGGTGTGGTTGGTCCAGTAGGCAAAGCCCACAGTGATCACCCAGGACAGGGCATTGGCCACCAGCTCGTTCATAAGCGCATCAAACAGCACAAATGTGCCGATGCTCACCACGGTGGCCAGGCTGCCGAAGAAGACATACAGGATCAGCTCCTTATGCTTCTGAAACAATTCCTCTGTCTTTCGGCTCATTGGTCACTCTCCTGCAGCTTTTCCGTGTCCTGCCGGATGATATACCGGGGACGGCCCTTGACCTCCTGGTAGATGGCGGAGAGATAGGTGCCGATAATACCCAGGCCGATGAGGATGCCGCCGCCGATGAGCAGCAGCAGCAAAATTACCGTAGTAAAGCCCTCCAGAGATTTACCGGCGGCCCAGCGGATCAGCGTCTGTATGCCCAGAATCAGGCCGGCAATGACGGAGATACCGCCCATATAGCTCACCGCCGCCAGGGGCTTGGTGCTGAAGGAAACGATGTTGGAAACGGCATATTTGGTTAGCCCAAAAAAGGACCATTTTGTCTTGCCGTAGGCCCGCTCGGCCACATCGTAACGGACCTGGCAGGTCTTAAAGCCCACCCAAAAGGACAGTGCCCGGAAGAAGGTCCGCCGCTCGGGCATATCCAGCAGGATATCCACCACCTTGCGGTCCAGCAGCTTAAAGTCGCTGGCATTTTCCATATCAAAGCCGGTGAGGGAGGAAATGATCTTATAAAAGCCGTGCGCAAAGCCCCGACGGATAGCCGGTTCACTGCCCCGGGTGTTTTTCACACCCTCAATGATCTCATATCCCTCTTCCCACAGGCGGTACATTTCGGCAATGGTCTTGGGGGGATGCTGCAGGTCGCAGTCCATCACCACGGCGCAGCCGCCCCTAGCCGCTTCCAGGCCGGCGAAGATCGCCGCCTCCTTGCCGAAATTCCGGGAAAATTCCAGTCCCCGAATGCGGGGATCCTCCAAGGCCAGCGCCGCCACCTTGGCAAAGGTGGCATCCTTAGAGCCGTCACTGACAAAGATCAGCTCGTAGGGAATTTGCGCGTGTTTCATATTCTCCTGCACCACACGGGCGGTGTTTGCAATATTCTCCTCCTCGTTAAAGGCAGGTATCACAACGGAAAGCAGCGGGTTTTTCATCACTTGGCTCCTCGTAAAAGGTTAATTTTCCTAAATTTTACCACCATCCGGGCAAAAATGCAACCAAATTGTCATCCCGAGCGAAACGAAGTGGAGTCGAGGGATCTCCTGAGTAGTCCGCATTGCATCGTTTTATTGAGATTCCTCGACGCGCTACGCTTGCTCGGAATGACATTCGTCGGCAAAGCTCTTGCCGGAGGTGGCGAAGGGGGCATCCAGCAGGTCAGCCACGGTGGCGGCGATGTCTGCAAAGCTGTTTCGCGTGCCTAAATTCACCGGGCGGATGGCCTTACCCAACGCCAGCATCGGCACATACTCCCGGGTGTGGTCGGTGGTGGCGGCATAGGACGGGTCGCAGCCGTGGTCGGCTGTCAAAATGACTGCATCCTCTGCCCCTAAGGCGGGTAAAAATTCCCCTAACCAGCGGTCAAATTCGTTCAGGGCCCGGGTGTACCCGGCAGCATCACGCCGGTGGCCGTAGAGGGAATCAAAGTCCACTAAATTCACAAAACACACTCCGGCAAAATCGGTCTTCGCATACCGGGCGGTGTGGGCCATACCGTCGGCATTACTTTTATTATACACATATTCCGTAAGACCGCGGCCGGCAAAAATATCATAAATTTTGCCCACGCCGATAGTGGTCTGCCCGGCTTTCTGCACTGCATCCAAAAGGGTATCCTTGGGCGGCTCTAAGGAAAAATCGTGGCGGTTGGCGGTGCGGGTAAAATTCCCCGGTGTACCGATAAAGGGACGGGCGATGACTCTGCCCACGCCGTGCTTACCCTGCAAAATCCGCCGGGCGATACGGCAGTATTCGTAAAGCTGCTCCGGGGGTACGATATCCTCGTGGGCGGCGATCTGAAATACAGAATCGGCGGAGGTATAGACGATCAGATCCCCGGTGCGCATATGCTCTGCGCCGTATTCTTCGATCACCGCCGTGCCGGACCAGGGGGCATTGGCCAGCACGCCCCGGCCTGTTTCCTTGCGGAAGGGGGCTAAAATTTCCTCCGGGAAGCCCTCCGGATAGGTGGGCAGAGGATCTTCCGAAATGATACCGGCGATCTCCCAATGGCCGATGGTGGTATCCTTGCCGGCAGATTTCTCGGCAAGGCGGGCCACAGCAGCGGTGGGGGTATCGGTCCTGGGCAGGCAGGTGATGCCGTCAATATTGCCTAAACCGGCTTTTATCAGGTTGGGAATGCGTAGGTTTCCTGTGGCGGCGCAGGCAGCAAGGGTATTGACGCCCACATCCCCAAAAGCTTCCCCGTCGGGCATCTGCCCGATGCCCAAGGAATCCAGCACAATTAAAAACACGCGTTTCATAAATTGCTCCTTGCTATTGATAACACAGCGGACGAGCAATGCTCGCCCCTACGGGTGCTGTGTAGAGGCGGCCATTGGCCATCCGCGGGCGATTCGTGAATCGCCCCTACGATGTTAATATTTGCTGTCAGGTTTTTGGTTTTTGGCAATTTTCACGATGCGGGAGGTGCCAAGGCGGGATGCGCCCAAAGCGATGAACTTCTCCGCATCTTCCAAAGAGGAAATGCCGCCGGCGGCCTTGATCTTCACATTGGGGCCGATGTGCTTTGCGAACAGCTCCACATCCGCAAATGTCGCGCCGGCAGAGGAAAAGCCGGTGGAGGTTTTGATATAGTCTGCCCCGCTGTCTGTGACGCATTTGCACAGGGCGATTTTTTCGTCGTCGGTCAAAAGGCAGGTTTCGATGATGACCTTCAGGAGCTTGCCCTTGCAGGCGGCCTTGACGGCGGTGATCTCTTCGGTAATTTCCGCCCACTTGCCTTCTTTTGCCCAGCCGATGTTGATGACCATATCCACCTCGTCTGCGCCGTTTTCTACTGCGTCGGAAGCCATAAAACATTTAGCCGCCGTGGTGGCGTAGCCGTTGGGGAAGCCGATGACGGTGCAAATGGGCAATTTGTTCCCCACATGTTCCTTAGCCTGTTTCACAAAGGATGCGGGAATGCAGACGGAGGCGGTTTGAAAGCGCATACCGTCGTCACAAATTGCTTTGATTTCTTCCCACGTGGCGGTTGGTGTTAACAGGGTGTGGTCGCATTTGGCTAAGATCGCAGAAAGTTCCATAAAATCACTCCTCTTGATACTTTATTTTATTATACAGAACGGATGGCTATTATGCAAGAAAATGATTGTACCGGGAGATTGCCACGGTCGCGTTGCTCCCTCACAATGACAAACTAACTAATTCTCAATTTTCAACTTTCAATTCTCAATTGAAAAAAGGGTCGCCTGAGCGACCCTTTTGATTAGTTTTGTGGGTTTTCTGCGGTATTGGAGCCGTCGCCCACAAGGCCCAGTCGCTTTGCCGCATCCTCACGCATCTTATACTTGAGGATCTTACCGGCGGCGTTCATGGGGAAGCTGTCCACAAATTCAATGTACTTGGGCACCTTGTGCCGGGCCATACTGGCCTGGATGTAGGCGTGCATTTCCTCCACGGTCATAGAGCCGGGCTCTTTCAGAATCACGCAAGCCATAATTTCTTCGCCGTACTTCTTATCCGGCACACCGATGACCTGCACATCCCGGCCTGCCGGGTGGGTGTAGATAAATTCCTCGATCTCCTTGGGGTAGATATTCTCGCCGCCCCGGATGATCATATCCTTAAGCCGGCCGGTAATGCGCACATTGCCCTGTTCGTCCATACAGGCCAGGTCGCCGGAGTGGAGCCAGCCGTCGGCGTCGATGGTGTCCTTGGTGGCCTGGGGCATTTTGTAATAGCCCTTCATGGTATTGTAGCCCTTGGCGCAGAATTCGCCGTTGACACCGGAGCCAACCTCCAACCCGGTCTCCGGGTCAACGATCTTGCACTGGACATGGGGGAAGGCGTAGCCCACGGTATCGGTGCGGACCTCCAGGGAATCTGTCCAGGCAGACATAGTGTTGCCGGGGGCGCATTCGGTCTGTCCGTACACGGAGACGATGCCGTACATATTCATTTCATCCGGCTGGGCGGCCCGGCGCATCAGCTCCGGGGGGCAGCCTGCGCCGGCCATAATGCCGGTACGCATATGGCTAAAGTCGGTCTTGCGGTAGTCCGGGTGGTTGAACATAGCAATAAACATAGTGGGCACGCCGTTGAAGCAGGTGATCTTCTCCTGGGTGATGCAGGCCAGAGATGCCTTTGCCGAGAAATAGGGCATCGGGCACATAGTCGCACCGTGGGTCATAGATGAGGTCATAGACAATGTCATACCGAAGCAGTGGAACATAGGCACCTGGATCATCATCCGGTCGGCAGTGCTAAGGCCCATACGGTCACCGATACATTTGCCGTTGTTGACCACATTGTAATGGGTTAACATAACACCCTTAGGAAAGCCCGTAGTACCGGAGGTATACTGCATATTGCAAACATCGTCCGGGCGGACGGCAGCGGCCATCTTCTGCAGCTGCTCCTGGCTTGTCAATTCATAACGGGCCATTGCTTCATCGAAGGTCAGGCAGCCGGGCTGCTTGAAGCCAACAGTGATCACATTCCGCAGGAAGGGCAACCGCTTGCAATGGAGCGGCTCGCCTGCCTTGGTCTTTGCGATCTCGGGACACAGCTCGTTGATGATCTGGGCATAATTGGAATCCAGGCAGGAGTCGATCATTACCAAGGTATGGGTATCGGACTGGCGCAGCAGGTACTCCGCCTCGTGGATCTTATAGGCGGTGTTGACGGTGACCAGTACCGCACCAATCTTGGTGGTGGCCCAGAAGGTAATGTACCAGGCAGGTACATTGGTGGCCCAAACGGCCACCTTCGAGCCGGCCTTCACGCCCATGGAGATCAGCGCCCGGGCGAAGCGGTCCACATCGGTACGGAACTCTTCGTAGGTGCGGGTGTAGTCCAGCGTGGTGTATTTGAAAGCGTACTGGTTGGGGAATTCCTCCACCATCCGGTCCAGCACCTGGGGGAAGGTCAGATTGATGAGCTCGTCCTTCTTCCATACATACTGACCGGAGCCGTCGTGGTTGAAATACAGGGTCTTTTTCTTGCCCCGGGGGCTTTCAAACCGGTTCATAAAGTTCACGAAATAGGGGAAGATGATCTCCGGGTCCTGCAGGTCCTCCAGCCACTCCGGCTTCCACTCCAGAGAGATAAAGCCGTCGTAATTCACGGAGGACAGCGCCCGCATCATATCGCCGATGGGCATCGTACCCTCGCCGATAAGCTGGTAGCTACCCGCCTCGTCAGAATCCCGCAGATGGACATGGCGGATATATGCGCCTAAATTCTTAATGGTGGTATCTCCGGTCTCGGCAAAATCCCGGTAGGGGTGGTGGACATCCCACAATGCCGCCAGATAATCGCTGGCGAAGCTGTCAAGCATCCTGCGCAGGCGGGCGGTATCGGCATAGATACCGCTGGTTTTGAGAAGCAAGGTCACTTCCAGCTGCTCTGCCCTGGCAAGGAGGGTTTGAAGATTTGCCCGGACGGTATCTTCATTTTCCGTCAGCGCGCAGCAGACCACGCAGCTTACCCGGGCATCGTGGGCAACCTGCAAGAGGGTATAGAGGTCTTCCAGCTTGCAGTCCGCCTGAGAGATATCCCAGGAGGAGTCAAAGCAGGGAATTTCCAGCTTCAGCTCCCGCAGCTGCCGCACGGTGGCGGCGGTGCGGTACTTATGGAAAGGGCCGTCGCTCTCGGTCAGTGAGGTGAATTTGGGCAGGTTATAGACCTCCACGCCGGAAAAACCCATATCCAGGGCGGTTTCCAGCATCTCATCCCAAGTTAATCCCGGCCAGCCGCGGGTGGAAAAGGAGAGCTTCATACTTCTTCCTCCTCATAGACGATCTTGTTCAGGGCGCTTAAGTATGCGGCGATACCCGCGCCCACGATATCGGTGGAAATACCCCGGCCGGAGTAGACCTTGCCGCCGGCCCGGAGCTTGACCACGGTCTGACCCATAGCCTCCCGGCCCTCGGTGACGGCCTGCAGCTGGAAATCGTCCAGCTCATAATGGCAGCCGGTGATGGATTCAATGGCCTTGAAGGCCGCATCAATAGAGCCGTCGCCGATGTACACGCCCTCCACGCTCTGACCGTTTTTGGTGAGCTTGATGTGGGCGGTGGCGGAAATGGTATTGCCGGAGGTGATCACATAGGTATCCAGCTTATAGGTGGCCGGCACCTGCATAGCGGCGGAGGCCACGATGGCATCCAATTCCTTGGTGCTGACCTTGTCCTTCTTGTCGGCGATCTGCCGGAACGCCTCATAGACCTTTTGGGTGTCCTCCTCGGACAGGTCGTAGCCCATGGCCGTCACGGCCTTGGACACAGCGGCAATATCGTCGTGGGCAGTGAGGTAAATGCCGGAATCCGCCTGCTGGGCATCGTCGGCAGTCTTGCCGGTCTGACACATCCAGGCGATCTGGTCCACGATGCGGTTCAGCTGGGTCATCTGCACAGAGCAGGCAACGCCCATTTGGTCGCCCTTGGCGGTCAGAACCTTCGCCACATTGGCAAGGCTGGCAGCGTTCAGCGGGTATGCCGCAACCTTCAGTTCCTTTACGCCCTCGTTTGCTGCGGCAATGGCGCAGGCATCGGCCATAGACAATGTATTGACGCAGGCAACGCCCATGGCGGCATCGCCCAGCTTGGCGGTTTCCAACAGCTGGATAAATTCGGCAAATTCACCGGGCAGCATGGTGCCGGCGGTATCGCACAGGGTCACGGTATTGGCGCCGGCAGCAACCGCAGCCTCCAGGGCGCTGATGAGATACTCGGGGTCTGCCCGGGTGGCGTCGTCGGCCACAAATTCCACATCACTGCACAGAGCCTTACAGGCGGCAACCGTTTCACTGATGGCTTTCAGCATCGCCTCGGGCTTTTTGTGGGATAAATACTCCATTTGCACAGAGCTGACAGGTGCGCAGACCTGCAGACGGGGGGACTTGGCGCTCTGTAAAGCTGCCCAGGTCTGCTGCACGCTTTCTGTATTCAAAGCAACAGGCACGGCAACAACGCTTTCCTTCACCGCAGCGGCAATGGATTTGATCCGCAGACTGTCCACCCGGGGATTGTTAATACCCTCCAGCTCGATCACCGATACGCCTAACTTGTCCAAAAGCTTTGCCAGTTCGATCTTCTCCTTGAAGGACAGGGAAAAGCCCTCTGCCACCTGTTTCATCGTAATGTCGCTAATGTTGATTCTTTGCATAATAACAACTCCTTGGAAAATTGAGAATTGAAAGTTGAGAATTGAGAATTAAAATGTAGGGGTCGGCGCCTACGACGACCCGCAGGTGATCCGTGGATCGCCCCCATAATCCCTGTCATTGCCACGGGTGGCACGCCGCCCGTGGCAATGACAGGGAAAACGGGACAATCGTACGAAACAAACAAAAAACCCTGAGATCCGAAGACCTCAGGGACGAAAGTAAATTCGCGGTACCACCCTGCTTATTCCCCTGCAAGCGGAGAATCCCTCATCGGACTCCAACAAGTCCTATCTCTGTAACGGGAGCGCCCGGATCTCATTACTAACTGTCGCTTTCACAAGATCGACTCAGGAATCAGATCGCCAACACCTTCCGCATCGGCTCGCACCAACCGCCGACTCTCTGGAGCTTTCCGTAAAGGCAAATTTTCCATCATTGTCTTTTTTTATTCGGTTGTGCCTATTTAAGCATATAATACCTGATTTGTCAACCGAAAAAATCAAAAATCAACTGTTTTGCAATTTTGCACAAAAATCGGGAGAAAATTTTTTAATTCTTTGACAGAAAAACATTTGACTTTTCCTCGTGGACATTATATAATGTCCCCAATACACAAAAAGGCTGTGACGAAGACGGTCAGATCAGCGCGGTTTTCAGAGAGTTGGCGTACGGTGCGAGCCAACAGCTGCCGATCTAAAAGACCCATCCCTTCCGAGCCGGAAACCGAAATTTGCAGTAGGCTTTCCCGTACGCCCGCGTTAAGGGATAGCGCTTGTCGGAGCGTGAAGTGGCGGCATTGGCCGCAATTTGAGTGGTACCGCGGGTAAACTGTTACTCGTCTCAAGAATTTCTTGAGACGGGTTTTTTATTTCATTTTGAAAGGATTGAAGCAATATGACCAATCAGTCAACTGCCACCCAGCTTATGGACATTGCCCTGCGTATTGAGGATATGCGGGAAATTTTAGGCTACAGCATTCCCAAAATGGCAGAGCTGACCGAGGTAACGGAAGATACCTACCGGCTGTATGTGGGCGGCACTGTGGACCTGCCCTTCTCCTTTATTCATAAGTGCGCCAAGGTGTTCGGTCTGGAGCTGACGGACCTGCTGGAAGGCCACAGCGCAAAGCTCTCCGGCTACACCGTCACCCGGAAGGGTAAGGGTCTGGTCACCGCCAGCGAGGACGGCATCACCATTCAGGATATGGCCCCTATGTTCCGCAAAAAGCTGGCTACCCCCTACTGGGTCACCTATCAGTATTCTGCCGAGCTGCAGGATCAGCCCATCCACACCACCACCCACACCGGCCAGGAATTTGATATGGTCATCAAAGGCGCTATGCGCATCAAGGTGGGCGACCACGAGGAAGTCCTCCGGGAGGGTGACTCTATTTTCTACAAATCCTCCACCCCCCACGGTATGATCGCCATTGACGGACAGGACTGCGTGTTCTTAGCCATGATCATGGCTGACGACACCACTGACCAGCCCCTGTACATCAGCAAAAACCGGGAGGCCAAGTCCGGCACGCCCCTGCTGTGCGAGAAGTTCATTCAGACCAGTGAGGACGAACGGGGCGCACTCACCGATATCCGGTTTATGGACGAGGATTCCTACAACTTCGCCTTTGACACCGTGGATGCCGTCGCCCGCCGCGAGCCGGACAAGCTGGCTATGGTGCACATCGCCAACGATATGACCGAACGGCGGTTCACCTTCAAGGACATCAAGGATGCCTCAAGCCAGAGCGCCAACTACTTCAAGAGCCTGGGCATCAAGCGGGGCGACCGGGTGATGCTGGTGCTCAAGCGCCACTATCAGTTCTGGTTTGCAATCTTGGGTCTGCACAAGCTTGGTGCTATCGCCATCCCCGCCACCAATCAGCTAGTGGAGCACGACTTCACCTACCGCTTCAATGCTGCCGGTGTGTCCGCGATCCTCTGCACCGCAGACGGGGACACTGCCCATCAGGTGGAGCTGGCAGAGGCTGTCACCGGCAGTCCTCTGACCAAGATCTTAGTGGGCGGCAGCCGGGAGGGCTGGCACGATTACGATGCCGAATACGGCCTGTTCAACCGCCGGTATGTGCGGGAGGCCGATGCCCCCTGCGGCAACGATCCTATGCTGATGCTCTTCACCTCCGGCACCACCGGCTACCCCAAAATGGCTATGCACGCCTACAAGTATGCCCTGGGCCACTATGTCACCGCCAAATACTGGCACCTGTGCGAGCGGGACGGCCTGCACTTTACCATCTCCGAGACCGGCTGGGGCAAGGCCCTGTGGGGCAAGCTCTACGGCCAGTGGCTGTGCGAGGGCGCTGTGTTCGTCTATGACTTTGACCGGTTCGACGCAGAAAAGATCCTGCCTATGTTCGCCCAGCATCATATCACCACCTTCTGCGCGCCGCCGACTATGTACCGTATGCTCATCAAGCAGGAGTTAAGCGGCTATGACCTGTCCTCCATCCACCACGCCACCACCGCCGGTGAGGCGCTGAATCCGGAGGTGTTCTATCAGTTTGAGAAGGCTACCGGCCTGCAGATCGCTGAGGGCTTCGGCCAGACGGAGATGACCCTGGGCATCGCCAACCTGCTGGGCACCCGGCTTAAGCCCGGCGCAATGGGCAAGCCCGTTCCCGGCTATGGCATCGACCTGGTGGACGCCGACGGCAATCCCGTAGAGGACGGCGTCAACGGTGAGATCGTTATCCGCACCGACCCCAAGCCCACCTGCGGCGTGTATCTTGGCTATTACCGCAATCAGGAGGCCACCGATGCGGCGTGGCACCACGGTATGTACCACACCGGCGATTTGGCCTGGCGTGACGAGGACGGCTACTACTGGTATGTGGGCCGGGCAGACGATGTAATCAAGTCCTCCGGCTACCGGATCGGACCCTTCGAGATCGAGTCCACCATTATGGAGCTGCCCTATGTTCTGGAGTGCGGCGTGTGCGCCGCCCCCGACGAGGTCCGCGGACAGGTGGTCAAGGCCTGCATCGTGCTGGTTGCCGGCGTAGATGGCACCGAGGAGCTGAAAAAGGAGATCCAAAACTATGTCAAGCTCCACACCGCTCCCTACAAGTACCCCCGGATCGTGGAGTTCCGCACGGAGCTGCCAAAGACCATCTCCGGCAAAATCATGCGCAATAAGCTGTAAAAATTCCCGTCATTTATTGACAACTTTCCCCCAAGATGTTATGATTTTATTTTCCGGTTTTCTCCGGAGCACAACGGTTTTTTTGTGAGGTGCCTTATGGAAAAAAATATGACCGGCGCGGACTACAAAACCAAAGAGGTAGCCGCCAGAATCCGAGAGCTTCGGCTGATTCACGGTCTTTCCGAAGAAGAAATGGCTGTCCGCACCGATCTGTCCCTGGAGGAGTACCGCCAGTGTGAGGCAGGCAGCCGGAATTTAAGCATCGCCTTCCTGTACCGCTGCTCGCTGAGCTTAGGCGTGGATATGGGCGACCTGCTGGAGGGCCGCAGCCCCAAGCTGCGCTCCTTCGCCCTGACAAGAAAGGGTGAGGGCCAACGGATTGAGGAGGCCCATCATATGGTGGGCTATAGCTTAGCCGCCGATTTCCGCAACCGTATCGCCCTGCCTCTGTATATGGAGCTTGCCTACCGGCCCGGCGCAGAGTATGAGGATATTGAGCTGACCACCCACGAGGGACAGGAATGCGACATCGTCATCAGCGGCCATATGCGCATCCAGATCGGCGGTCACAGTGAAATTCTGTACCCCGGCGACTGTATCTACTATGATTCGGCCACCCCCCACGGTATGATCGCCGTGGACGGCGAGGACTGTAGATTCTACGCCATTGTGCTTTCTAACTCTGCCGCCCGTGAGGGTGAGCAGGCCGCTGCCGTGGCTACCCCTGCCTCCCAGCAGAAGGCTGTGGACACCGAGCGCCGTATTTACCACAATTTTATTACCCCCACCGAGGATCAAGACGGCAATCTCACCGCAATTTCCTTCCAGAATGAAGAGAAATTCAACTTTGCCTTTGATATCATCGATGCGTTGGGTCGTTCCAAGCCCGAACGCCGGGCAATGCTGCATATTGCAAATGACGGCACTGCGCGCACCTTCACCTTCCAGGATATGAAGAAGGAATCCGCCCGGGCTGCCAACTATTTCAAGGCTATGGGCATCAAGCGAGGCGACCGGGTGATGCTGGTGCTCAAGCGCCACTATCAGTTCTGGTTTGCCATTTTGGGTCTGCACAAGTTAGGCGCTGTGGCCATCCCCGCCACCAATCAGCTGCTGACCAAGGATTTCGCTTACCGCTTCCAGGCCGCCGATGTAAAGGCGATCCTGTGTACTGCCGACGGCGACACCGCCGCATCCGTAGACGAGGCCGCACTGCAGTGCCCCGGACTTGCCCACAAGATCATCGTAAACGGCAGCCGGGAGGGCTGGCACAATTTCGACGAAGAATACACCATGTACAGCAGCCATTTTGCCCGGGCAGAGGATGCCCCCTGTGGCAGCGACCCCATGCTGATGTTCTTCACCTCCGGCACCTCCGGCTATCCCAAGCTGGCAGCACACAATTATAAATATCCTTTGGGCCACTTCATCACCGCCAAGTATTGGCACGGTGTCCGGCCCGACGGTCTGCATCTGACCATCTCCGACACCGGCTGGGCCAAGTCCCTGTGGGGCAAGCTCTACGGCCAGTGGCTGTGCGAGGCCGGCCTGTTCGTTTACGACTTCGACCGCTTTGACGCGGCAGACATCCTGCCCAAGTTCGCAGAGTATAACATCACCACCTTCTGCGCGCCGCCCACTATGTACCGGATGCTGGCAAAGCAGGATCTGAGCCGCTTTGACCTTTCTTCCATTCAGCACGCCTCCACCGCCGGTGAGGCGCTGAATCCCGAGGTCTACCGACAGTTCCAGAAGGCTACGGGCCTGGACATTATGGAAGGCTTCGGCCAGTCCGAAAGCACCCTGATCATCGGCAATCTGGTGGGCTCTGCCCACAAGCTGGGCTCTATGGGTAAGCCGGTGCCGCTGTACAATGTGCAGCTTCTGTCCCCCGAGGGCGAGCCGGTGGATGCCGGTGAGACCGGTGAGATCTGCATCGATATTTCGGGTGGTCTGCCCTGCGGCTTGGCTTATGCCTACGAGGGCAACAGCGAAGTGACCGCCGAAACCTGGCGCGACGGCTTCTACCACACCGGCGACCTGGCCTGGAAGGACGAGGACGGCTTCTACTGGTATGTGGGCCGGGCCGACGATGTGATCAAGTCCTCCGGCTACCGGATCGGACCCTTCGAGATCGAAAATGTTATTATGGAGCTGCCCTATGTGCTGGAGTGCGGCGTTTCCGCTGCCCCGGATGAGGTCCGCGGACAGGTGGTCAAGGCATCCATCGTGCTGGTGAAGGACTTTAAGGGCACGGACGAGCTGAAAAAGCAGATCCAGGACTATGTCAAGAGTCGCACCGCTCCCTATAAGTACCCCCGGATCGTGGAATTCCGTACGGAGCTCCCCAAGACCACCAGCGGCAAAATCATTCGAAAGAAACTATAATTTTGTCATTGTCATTCCGAGCCAGTGCGCACACTGGCGTGGGAATCCCCCGGTTATTGCAGGAGATTGCCACACCAGTGACATCGGTCACTGGTTCGCAATGACCGTATAATAACAACTATGGAACATAAAAGACTAACACTTTTTGCCGGGCATTACGGCAGCGGCAAAACCAATATTGCCGTAAACTACGCCCTGATGCTGGCCAAAGAGGGCAAACAGGTGGTCATCGGCGATCTGGATATCGTCAACCCCTATTTCCGCACCGCTGACAGTAAGCTGGTGCTGGAGGATGCCGGGGTGAAGCTCATCTCCCCCCAATTTGCCAATTCCAATGTAGACCTGCCGGCCCTGCCCGCCGAGGCCTACCGGCTGGTGGAGGACAAAAGCATTTACGGCATTATGGACATCGGCGGTGACGACCGGGGCGCTTACGCCTTAGGCCGGTATGTGCCTGCCATCAAGGCGGAGAACAATTACCGCATGGTGTTTGTGGCCAACAGCTACCGCCCGCTCACCCGCACCCCGGAAGAGGCATTGGAGGTGATGCGGGAGATCGAGGCCGCCTGCGGTCTTGCCTTCACCGATATCATTAACAATGCCAACTTAGGCCCGGAAACCACACCGGACACGGTGCTGGATTCCCTGCCCTATATGGAAAAGCTCAGCAAGCTTTCCGGCCTGCCGATTTTTGCCCACGCAGCGGAGTCTTCCGTTGCAAAAGCGCTCACCGGCAAGCTCTCCCCTGTAATTCCCCTGCAGCTGCAGGAAAAATATTTTGATTTACCCTCCCAGAAGCCGGGCAATCGGCCTATGTGGGGATAAGTAGCAGAACACCCCTCTGTCATCCCGACCAAGCGCAGCGCGTGGAGGGATCTCCCGATAACATCCGGCGTAGCACAAAAACAGAGATTCCTCGGCTTCGCTCGGAATGACAGGAAAAATGTGTTTTTATAAGAGAAACCAAGGAGGAAAATCTTATGGCAAATGTAACCTTCCGCACCGACTGGTGCAAAGGCTGCGGATTGTGCGTAGACGCCTGTCCCAAGGGCTGTCTGACCATCGCCGCAGACAAGATCAACAAAAAAGGCTATTCTCCCGCTGTGATGGAGCACCCGGACAAGTGCATCGGCTGCGCATTCTGCGCCACCATGTGCCCCGACTGCATCATCACTGTCGAGAAGTAAGGAGGTAACAAAATGGCAGAACGCGTACTTATGAAGGGCAACGAAGCCACCGCCGAAGCCGCCATCCGGGCAGGCTCCCGCCACTACTTCGGTTACCCCATCACCCCCCAGACGGAGATCGCTGCTTATATGGCCAAGAAAATGCCCAAGATCGGCGGCGTTTTCCTGCAGGCTGAAAGCGAGATCGCATCCATCAATATGGTCTACGGCGCTGCCGCTGCAGGCGTCCGTGTTATGACCTCTTCTTCCTCCCCCGGAATTAGCCTTAAGTCCGAGGGTCTGAGCTACATTGCCGGTTCCGATGTGCCTGCGCTGGTGGTCAATGTCCAGCGTGGTGGCCCGGGCTTAGGCGGCATTCAGCCTTCCCAGTCCGACTATTTCCAGGCTACCAAGGGCGGCGGTCACGGTGACTACCGTATGATCGTGCTTGCTCCCGCCTCCGTACAGGAGATGGCTTCCTTAACCATCAAGGGCTTTAACTTAGCTGACAAGTACCTGATGACCTCTATGATTTTAGCAGACGGCACCATCGGTCAGATGATGGAGCCCATCTCCTTCGAGGATGCCGAAATTGAGACCTACGAAAAGCCCTGGGCGCTCACCGGCACTGAGGGCAAGCGCAAGCACAATGTGGTCAACTCCCTGTACTTAAAGCCCGACGAGCTGGAAGTGAAGAACTTCGAGCGTTACGAGCGTTATAAGGTCGTGGAAGAGAATGAGCCTATGTGGGAAGAGTACATGATGGAGGATGCAGAGTACTGCGTGGTGGCTTTCGGTATCGCCTCCCGTGTGGCCAAGAACGCCGTTGCCGCTGCCCGTAAAGAGGGCATCAAAGTAGGTCTGATCCGGCCCATCACATTGTGGCCCTTCCCCAAGAAGGCACTCTCTGCTGCGGCTGACAAGGTCAAGGGCTTTATCAGCGTTGAGCTGAGCATGGGCCAGATGATCGAAGATATCAAGCTCTATACCCAGTGCAAAAAGCCGGTTGCCCTGTGCAACCGCTGCGGTGGTATGATCCCCAGTCCCGACGAGGTGCTGGAATCCATCCGCAAGGCACAGAAAGGAGAGTTTTAATTATGGCAGTTGTATTTGAAAAGCCCAAGGCTTTGGCTGATGTCCCCCTGCACTACTGCCCCGGCTGCCCCCACGGCATTATCCACCGTCTGGTGGCCGAGGTCATCGACGAGCTGGGCATTGAAGGCAAGACCATCGGCGTTGCCCCCGTTGGCTGCGCAGTTATGGCCTACGATGATTTTAACTGTGATATGATCGAAGCTGCCCACGGCCGCGCCCCCGCTACCGCCACCGGTATCAAGCGCAGCCGCCCGGAGAACATCGTCTTCACCTACCAGGGCGACGGCGACCTGGCCTCCATCGGTATGGCCGAGACCGTTCACTCCGCCGCAAGAAACGAAAACATCACCGTCATCTTCGTCAACAATGCCATTTACGGTATGACCGGCGGTCAGATGGCCCCCACCAGCCTCCCCGGACAGGTCACCCAGACCTCTCCCTACGGCCGTGATGTGAACCACTGCGGCTGGCCCATCAAGGTCTGCGAAATGCTGGCCACTCTGGAAGGCCCCGAGTACATCACCCGTGTGGCCGTGAACAATGTGAAGAATGTCAAGAACGCCAAGAAGGCCATCAAGAAGGCTTTCGAGAACCAGATCGCCGGTAAGGGCTTTAGCCTGGTGGAAGTGGTTTCCGCCTGTCCCACCAACTGGGGTATGACACCTCAGAAGGCTCTGGAGTGGGTGGAGAGCGATATGCTGCCCTACTACCCCATCGGCGTTTACAAGGACAGAACTGCCGCAAAGGAGGAAAAGTGATATGAAAACAACACAAATCCTCATTGCCGGTTTCGGTGGACAGGGCGTTCTGTTTGCCGGTAAGTTCCTGGCCTACAAGGGCTTGATGGAAAACCTGCAGCTGTCCTGGCTGCCCTCTTACGGCCCTGAGATGCGTGGCGGTACCGCCAACTGCAGCGTGGTGCTGTCCGACACCCCCGTGGGCTCTCCCATCATCACCAGCCCCGATGTCCTCATCGCCATGAACCTGCCCAGCCTGCAGAAGTTTGTGAACGATGTGGTTCCCGGCGGCCAGATCTATGTGGACTCTGCCCTGATCGATGCCAAGGTTGAGCGTACCGATGTGGAGGTTTTCTACATCCCCGCCACCCAGATGGCCAAGGACAACGGCATCGCCACCCTGGCCAACATGATCATCGTTGGCCACCTGCTGGAGAACCACCCCGAGCTGAGCTTTGGGGGCACAGACGATGTGGTCACCAAGCTGGTACCCCCCAAGAAGGCTGCCCTGGTGGAACTGAACCAGAAGGCACTGGCTCTGGGTAAAAATTATAAGTAAATGAACTGCGTAAGCAGTCCGATAAATTAAGGAGGAAACTATTTATGAATGCAATGACCGAAATGAGCAAATACCGTCATGAAAAAGTCCTGTTCGTCAACAATGAGAAGGCAGGCCTGAAGGCAATTATTGCCGTGCACAACACCAACCTGGGCCCCGCCATCGGCGGCTGCCGTCTGTTCCCCTACGCATCTTACGATGATGCTCTGTTTGATGTTCTGCGTCTGAGCCGCGGTATGTCCCACAAGAACGCAGTTGCCGGCCTGCCCCACGGTGGCGGTAAGGGCGTTATCATCGCTGACCCCTCCATGAAGACCGAGGCTATGTTCGAGGCTTTCGGTGAGGCTGTTAACAACCTGGGCGGCGACTACATCACCGCTGAGGACGTGAACACCGACTGCGACGACGCTCTGATCATGATGCGCAAGACCAAGCATATCTGCGGTCTGCCCATGAACTCCGGTGACCCCTCTCCCTTCACCGCTCGCGGTGTATGGCAGGGCATCAAGGCTACCGCTAAGGTTGCCCTGGGCCGTGACGATCTGGAAGGCCTGACCATCGCTGTGCAGGGCCTGGGCAAGGTCGGCTATGACCTGTGCCGTCACCTGCATGAGAGCGGCGCTAAGCTGATCATTGCCAACCGCTCCAACAAGGAGATGGCTGAGAAGGCTATCGCTGAGTTCGGTGCTAAGATCGTTGCTACCGAAGAGATCTACGCACAGGAGTGCGACATTTTCTCCCCCAACGCTATGGGCGCTATTCTGAACCCCACCACCATTCCTCAGCTGAAGTGTAAGGCTGTTGCCGGTGGCGCCAACAACCAGATTCTGGACGATGCTTCCGGTATCGCTTTGAAGCAGCGCGGCATCTTCTACGCTCCCGACTTCGTTATCAACGGCGGCGGCGTTATCAATGCAGCAGCTGAGGTCGACGGCCCCTACAACAAGGAAGAAGTCCTGAAGAAGGT
>JAZRIT010000017.1:0-33377 GCA_045645385.1 Faecousia sp. | reverse complement strand
CTAACATAGCTTGTATTGTCGGTAGTAACTCCTTGATATGCGTGTAATTTCGTTTAGACATAACGATACCCCCTAATGTAGTTATTATCCTACATTAGGGGGTGTTTTGTCTATTGTCCGATTTTACTGGTTCGGTTCAATCGGGTGGTGCTTTTTTATTCTTCCATTAAGAATTTGAAGATCTCCGGCAGGAGGTCATCCACCTCCGGGTGGAACTGGACACCCAGGATATTGCTGCCGTTTTCGATGCCCTCAATGGTGCCGGTGCCATCGGTCGCCCAGGCATTGACTGTCAGCTCCTCCACGGGATCTTCCACCCGCCAGTTGTGGAAGCTGGCAGCTCTTGCCCGTTCTCTGCCCAGCAGGCGATGCAGCACCGTTCCGTGGACCACATCCACATCGTGCTTGGCCACATCCTCCTGCCCCCGGGGCATGGATTCCGCCCGGTGATCCTCTACTGCGTGCAGCAGATTATGTCCCTTCTTTTGATTATAGAACAGGTCAATAACATTCTCATCCATCGGGCCTTCCAGACCCATTTCCTCTGCCATTTTCCGGATCGCATAGTAGCGGTGGATCAGCTGCATACCCAGGCAGATTCCCAGATATTTCTTGCCGGTAGTCACTGCGTGGTGGATCACCTGATAATGATAAGGCCACATCTGATTACCGCCCTGGACCACAAAGCCGTCGCACAAATCCAACTGCTCCTTGGAAATACGGCCATCCACCGGAGCAAGGCAAATGGGGATTGCCCCCACCTCCTCTATGCGTTTAATATAATTGTTGCCCAGATGGTAAACATCCGTACTGCAGCTTTTTTCCATATCAAACAGAACGCCCCTGGGGACGATACCGATCACTTTTTTCATTGGTATTATCCTTCCTTTCTTTTTTGTTATTGTAGCATTTTTTGCCCCTCTGTCAACCCCCCTTGCAAAATTGCGTTTTTCTGCTATGCTATTGGTATAACTCCCCCAGTCAGCTATCGCTGACAGCCCCCTCTTAAAAGCGGGGGCCGAGGTATAAAGGATAATTTTTATGAACTATATAAATATTGTGCCGGGGCGATTTGTGGCAAGACCCAACCGCTTTATTGCCCATATTGAAATTGGCGGCAAAGAGGAAATCTGCCATGTCAAGAACACCGGCAGGTGTAAGGAACTACTGACCCCAGGTGCGCAAGTCTGGTGCGAAAAGTCCAATAATCCCGCCCGGAAGACCCAATACGACCTGATTGCCGTGCAAAAAGGTCAGCGGCTGATCAATATGGACTCCCAGGCCCCCAATGCCGCCGCCCGCGAGTGGCTGGCCGCTGGCGGATTGGGCGAAATTGAAAATTTGAAACCCGAGAGCCGTCACGGAGATTCCCGCTTCGATTTTTCCTTTACCAAAGACGGCATCCCCTGCTTTTTGGAGGTCAAGGGCGTAACACTGGAAACGGATGGCATCTGCGCCTTTCCCGATGCCCCTACCGTCCGGGGCACTAAGCATTTGCAGGAGCTGACCGCCCTTGCCAAAGGCGGATGCGGTGCCTATGTCCTCTTCGTCATCCAAATGTCCGATGTGAAATATTTGCACCCCAACGACGCCACCGACCCGGCTTTCGGACAGGCTTTGCACTCAGCGGCCCAAGCCGGTGTGCAGGTGCTGGCGATGGATTGCGCCGTGACCCCGGATTCTATGGTTTTGGATCAGCCGGTATCCGTGCAATTGGTATAAAACTCTTGCATTTTGTCTGCATTTTTACATTCTTGTCTGTACTTTGCAGGGCGATTGTGCTATGCTTGTACCAGCAAAAACCGCAATTCAGGAGGTAATCAAAATGTCTGAAAATTACGGATTTCAGTGTGGCGCCGGAAAGGCCGACATCACACCGGCCCTTGGCACCAAGCTTTACGGCTACGCCCCCGCCAGACCCGCTGAGGCTGTGGGTGACCCCCTGGCCACCACCGCTATCAAGGTAGTTTCCGATGCAGAAAGCGCATTGCTCATCACCTGTGATATTGCTTCCCTGAACCCGGAATTTGCCGTCCGTGCCCGGAAGCTGGCCGGCGATGCCGCCGGTGTGAAGCCCGAAAATGTTATCATCAATGTGACCCACACCCACTCCGCGCCCAACTGCAGTCTGAAGTCCGGCTGGGGCGAGGTGGAGATCGAGTACATCGAGAACATTCTGTTCCCCGGCATTGTGAAGGCATCTGCCGAGGCTGCCGCCACCTGCCGCAACGCTGTGATGGGCATCGGTGAGACTGACAGCAATGTGAATATGAACCGCCGTGAGCTTACCGAGGAAGGCGAGATCATCTTAGGTCAGAACCCCTGGGGTCCCCGTGATCCCAAGATGACCGTTCTGTCTTTCAAGGACGAAGAGGGCAAGATCATCGCCAACTTTATCCACTTCGCCTGCCACGGCACCGCCTCCGGCCGCAACCCCGAGATCACCCGGGACTGGTACGGCGTGATGACCGATATGCTGGATGTGGAGACCGGCGGTATTTCCGCTTTCTACCAGGGCTTTGAGGGCGACCTGGGCCCCAACTGCCCCAACGGCAAAACCACCCAGAATTACAAGGCTGCCATCCGCATCGGTGGTCAAGCCGGTATGGACGCCGTCCGCGCCTGGAAGAACATCAAGGAATGGCGTACATTCCCCGTCAAGGTGCTCCACGACACCATTTCCATTCCCTTTGATCCCCTGGCCCCCAAGGAGAAGGCGGAAGCAGAGCTGAAGAAGCTGGGCACGCTGGAGCAGATCTACACCGAGAACCGTCTGTTCGATGTGAACGACTACATTCACTGGAACAATGTGCTGAATGAATATAACTCCGGCAAACCTATGAAGACCCATTTTACCTTCAATCAGGATATTGTAACCATCGGACCGGTTGCCATTCTTCCCGCACCTTTCGAGGCCTTTTGCGAGATCGGTCTGCGTATCCGTCGCGGCAGTCCCTACCCCTACACCCTGAACCTGTGCAACACCCACGGCTGCTATGCATATCTCCCCACCCAGAGCGATATTCCCCGGGGCGGCTACGAGGTCTGGCACTTCCTGCTGGCTATGCGCACCACCTACCCCCTGCCCCGGAACACCGACGATCAGTGGGTACAGCAGAACCTGGCGATCCTCCGCAAGGGGTAATCCATACCAAAAGAACCGGCGTCTTTCGACGCCGGTTTTCTTATTAAATAACTCGCTTATAGAGCCATTTGCCGCTGCGGTAGCGGATCACATTCATAACCGAACGGAAACCCCAGTCCACCGCCGCGGCGATGATAACGCACATCAGCCCCAGCTGGGGGAAAATAGCATTGAGCGCATAAGCCAAAGCCACCCGGAAGATGAACATACTGCCAACGGCAAGCACCGTGGCATACCGCACATCGCCTGCCGCCCGGAAACCGGACACCGGCGCAAAGGCCAGAGAGTAGAAAGCACCCATAGAAAACAGCGCGTGCATGCCGGTATAGTAAGCGCAGATTTTCAATGTTTCTGCGTCAAAATCATACAGCCGCACCAACTGATGCCGCAGCAAATACACCGCAGAAAACAGAACGAACATTGCAACCGTTCCTGCACCCACCATTTTCTTCATATAATACTTGGCCTGTTCCTTTTCGTCCGCGCCGATACACTGACCGATCACCGGCATCATGGCCGTACCGAATGCACCCACAATGACCCAGCCCACATTGTTCAGGGTGTTGGCAACAGAATTGGCGGTAATGATCACCGTACCGAATGTGGCGATCAGGCTGGTGATAAGGATCTGGCCGCCGTAAAACAGGCCGAACTCCAGGCTGCTGGCCGAACCGATCCGCAGGATCCGGCGAATGATATGAAAGTCAAAACGGAACTTCAGTAAATTCTCGAAATGGGCAAGGAGCTTTTTGTCGCTGGCCATCCAAATACCCATAATTGCATAGGTCACACGGCTGGCCGTAGTGGCAATGGCCGCACCGGCCACACCCATACCGAAACCGTAGATCAAGATGGCGTTGCCAATGACATTGACCACATTGAAGGAGATGGTGCAGACCGCAGCCTGTCGGTTTTTACCCATGGAGCGCAGCACATACACAGCCGATTCGCCAGTGGCAGAAAAGGGATAGCCCCACAAGGTAAGAAAAAAGTAGGTCTTGCAATTTTCCAGCACATCCGCATCCAGCTCGCCATAGATCAGCCGCAAAACACGCTCCTGGAAACACATAAGCAACAGCATAAACACCGTCGCCATTGTCACAGTGATATATACAATTTGATTGGCGGTGGCCTTTGCCTGCTTATAATCCCGGTGTCCAATGTACTGGGACATAATCACACCGCCTCCGGAAGCCATACCGGAGAAGATCGTAATAAACAATATGTTGAGAACATCCACCAATGACACCGCGCTGACTGCTGCCGGGCCGGCAGAAGACACCATGGCCGAGTCCACCATACCGGCGACAATGGCTAGAATAGAGCTGAGCATCACCGGAATGGTCATCGACACCAAGTCTTTGTTGGAGAACAATAACGGTCGTTTTTCGATTGCATCCATAACAATACCTCCCTGAAACCTTCTCGTGGTTATTCCGACGATCGTTTCTTAGCTGTACGGTGCTCATCACCCGTATCATACTCCTTTTATTTGATTTGTCAATGCTTTTCCGGGAAAAACATCCACAAAAAACACGCACGATTTCAGCGTAAAATCGTGCGTGTTTTCGTTATTTTATACTATCAAAATGCGTAAGGGCAATGCGGGCAAGAGAAGCCCGGTGCAGGGGGAACATATGTCCGTCGTCCAGCAGGTGATAGGTCACACAGAAGCCTGCTTTCTGCATTTCTTCCACGATAGGACCTACATGGGCAGATGTTCTGTCCTGCTTACCATCAATGAAGCAGAAGGGAAAATCCTTATCAAACTTTGTCAGCAGATTGCGGAATTCCCACTGCTGGGCATGGGCAGCAGCATCCTCGTCCAATGCGTTTTCGGAAGCAAGGGTAAAATATCCTCTTTCCTTGCAGGCCATCACGCCGTCAAAACCGGGTCGGTTATGAAGATACATTGCGCCGGCATCATAAGGCGCCAGCAGCACAGCACCCTTGACCGGTACGCCACGGGCAACGGCATTGAGGGCAGAAAAACCGCCCATGCTGTGACCGAACAGAAATACCCGCTCCGGATCAAGACGGAATTCATCTGCCCGTTTCCGCAGTTCGTCCACCGCGCAGACCACATCCTCGATATTGTGGCTCATACAATAGTTGCCGTGACTGCCCCAAAGTCCCCGGTAGGAGAAGATCATAACCGCATAGCCGTTGGCACGGAGCGCTTCAGCCACATCCCAGTTTTTATCACCACCGGGGTGACCGTGGAGCATCAGCACCACAGGGCAGCGGCTCTCGGCATCATAAAATGCCGGCAGAATGATCCGGCCGAATACCCGGGCACCGTGACTTTCAAAAATAAAATAGGTGCCGTAAGGCTGGGCAACCGCATTGGGATCGGCATCCCGCAGAACAAAGATATCTTCCATAAGTGTACCTCTTTATTTGTAATCGTGTACCCGCTTGCGGATCAGCGCCCGTTTCAGACGGGCTTCCGCCAAGCGCAGGTCGGTATCGCTGGAGGTTTTATCCGCCAATACTGCCTTGGCCCGTTCCTCAGAGGCGGATGCCCGGGCCACATCAATTTTGTCTGACCATTCAAAGGTGGTGGGCACCAGCTTCACCTGGCCGTTCAGCACGCTCACCATACCGCCGATGCAGGCGCCGTAGCGCTTTTCCCCATTCACAATCAAGGTCGCAAGCCCCATACCCAGGGGGGCAACGCAATCGCTGTGTCCGGCCAAAATGCCCATATCGCCGGTGATCGTACGGACCACCAGCTCCTCCGCCTGCCCGTCAAATACCAAGCCGTCAGGTGTGACAATTTTTAAGGCAAAGCTGTTCATTGTGCCTGCCCCTTCCACTTGGCCACCACATCGTCAATGGTGCCGGCAAACAGGAAGCAGGATTCGGGGATCTGATCGTGCTTGCCCTCGATGATCTCCTTGAAACCGCGGACGGTTTCCTTCAGCGGCACATATTTACCCTCATAGCCGGTAAACTGCTCGGCAACAGAGAAGGGCTGGGACAGGAAACGCTGGACCTTTCTGGCGCGGCTGACCGTCAGCTTATCCTCTTCGCTCAGCTCGTCCATACCCATAATGGCGATGATGTCCTGCAACTCCTTATACCGCTGCAGAATTTTCTGCACGCCCCGGGCAACCTCGTAATGCTCCTGACCCACCACATCGGGAGACAAAATTCGGGAGGTGGAATTCAGGGGGTCAACAGCCGGATAGATACCCAAGGATGCAATGCCTCTGTCCAGAGCGGTGGTTGCATCCAAATGGGCAAAAGTGGTGGCGGGGGCGGGGTCAGTATAGTCGTCCGCCGGCACATAAACTGCCTGCACGGAGGTGATAGAGCCGTTCTTGGTGGAGGTGATACGCTCCTGCAGCGCGCCCATTTCCGTCGCCAGGGTAGGCTGGTAGCCAACGGCAGAGGGCATACGGCCCAGCAGTGCGGAAACCTCGGAGCCTGCCTGGGTAAAACGGAAGATATTGTCGATAAACAAAAGCACATCCTGGTGCTTCACATCCCGGAAGTACTCTGCCATCGTCAGGCCACTAAGACCCACACGCATTCTTGCTCCGGGGGGCTCGTTCATCTGGCCGAAGACCATTGCGGTCTTTTTGATAACGCCGGACTCGGTCATTTCCAAATACAGGTCATTACCCTCACGGGTGCGCTCGCCTACGCCGGTGAACACGGAATAGCCGTTATGCTCGGTGGCGATGTTGTAGATCAGTTCCTGGATCAGAACGGTCTTGCCCACACCTGCGCCGCCGAACAGACCGATCTTGCCGCCCTTGGCATAGGGGCAGATCAGGTCGATGACCTTGATACCGGTCTCCAAAATTTCCGTAGAGGTCTCCTGCTCCTCATAGGCAGGGGCAGAGCGGTGAATAGGCCAACGCTCTGCGGCCTTGATCTGCTCACCACCGTCGATGGGCTGACCTAACAGATTGAACACTCTGCCCAGGCACTCCTCGCCCACAGGCACAGTAATGGCTGCGCCGGTATCCACCGCCTCCGCACCGCGGGCCAGGCCGTCGGTGGAGCTCATGGCGATGCAGCGCACCACATTGTCACCAATGTGCTGGGCCACCTCTGCAATAATCGTCTCGTCGCCGTTTTTTACAGAAATTGCCTGCAGCAGCTCCGGCAGGTAATCCTCCGGAAAGCGTATATCCAGAACAGGGCCCATGATCTGCACCACTGTTCCTGTTTGGTTCTTCATAGTATTCCACTCCTTACATTATTGGGAGCCGGCCACGATCTCCGTGATCTCCTGGGTGATGGCAGCCTGCCGCGCCCGGTTGAACTGGAGGCTCAGACCGTCGATCATCTCCTGGGCGTTTTGGGTGGCCGCGTCCATGGCGGTACGCCGGGCCGCCTGCTCGGATGCCCGACTCTGGCACAGCGCGCCGTACAGCACGCCGCCCAAATACTCCGGCACGATGGTTGCAAACACCGTGGCGCTGTCCGGCTCATAGGTGATCTGCCGTTTTTCTGTCTGCATATCCTCTGCCTTTTGCAAGGGCAGCAGCTGCAGACACTCCGGTTCCTGAGAAAGCACGGACTTAAACTGGGTATACACCACATAGACCGCGTCGAATTCCCCCTGCAAAAAGCCTTTGCACAGGCGCTTTGCCACAGAGAAGCAGTCACCCATAGACACACCCTCTGCATAGGTGTAATTCTCCGTCAGGGAGGTCACACCATGGGCCTTGAAATAGTCCGCGCCCTTTCTGCCCACAGGCAGCACCACAGGCTCTGATCCCTCCGCCTCGGCGGTAAACATTTTTATCACATTGCTGTTATAGCCGCCGGCCAATCCACGGTCACCGGAGATGACCACGAACGCCGCCTTTTTCCCAGGCTTACCGGTAAGATAGGGGGAATCCAACTGGGCATCGCTGTGGGCAATGTCCCAGATCGCGCCATACAGCGTTTCAAAATAGGGCTTGCAGTCGATGGCCTGCTGTTGGGCCTTCCGCAGCTTGGCAGACGCCACCATTTCCATGGCTCTGGTGATCTGCCGGGTGGATTCCATACTGCGGATGCGGGTCTTGATCTCCTTGGTAGAAACCCCTGCCATATCAGCCACCCATTTCCGTCAGCAGCGCAGCAATGGCATCTTTCAGCTGGGCCTCGGATTCCGCATCCAGCTTGCCTGCAGTGCGAATGGCGGTCAGCGTCTCTTCGTACCGGGTGTCCATCAGCTCCTGCAGCCGGCGCTCAAATTCCGGTATCTGCGCTACAGAAATACCTGCCAGATAGCCGTTTACCACCGCATAGAGGATGCACACCTGATGGGCAACCTCCACAGGGGCATTGCTGCCCTGCTTCAGCACCGCCACGATCCGCTCGCCCAAGGCAAGTCTTGCCTTGGTATCCGCGTCCAGATCCGAGCCAAACTGGGCAAAGCTCTGCAGCTCCCGGTACTGGGAGTACAGCAGCTTCAGCGAGCCTGCCACCTGCTTCATAGCCTTGATCTGGGCAGCGCCGCCCACGCGGGACACGGAAATGCCCGGGTTCACCGCAGGCATAACGCCGGCATTGAACAGCTCCGACTCCAAGAAGATCTGACCGTCGGTGATAGAGATTACATTGGTAGGGATATAAGCAGATACATCGCCTGCCTGGGTCTCGATGATAGGCAGCGCCGTCAGACTGCCGCCGCCGTTTGCCTTGGACAGATGTGCCGCCCGCTCCAAAAGCCGGGAGTGGAGATAGAACACATCGCCGGGATAGGCCTCCCGTCCGGGGGGGCGGCGGATCAGCAGGGAGATGGCCCGGTAGGCCACCGCGTGCTTGCTCAGGTCATCGTAGATCACCAGCACATCCTTACCCTGGTGCATAAAATGCTCGCCCATACTGCAGCCGGTATAGGGGGCAATGTACTGCATAGGCGCAAGCTCCGAGGCGGTAGCAGATACAACGATTGTATAATCCATCGCGCCGCCTAAAGTCAGAGAATTCACGATCTGGGCAACAGTGGACCGCTTCTGGCCGATGGCCACATAGATGCAGATCACATTCTTGCCCTTTTGGTTCAGAATGGTATCGGTGGCGATGGTGGTCTTGCCGGTCTGCCGGTCGCCGATGATCAGTTCACGCTGTCCCCGTCCGATGGGGATCATCGCGTCGATAGCCTTGATGCCGGTCTGCAGCGGCACGGAAACCGGCTCTCTGTCAATGATGCCCGGCGCGGGACACTCGATGGGGCGGTAGGCTTCCGCCGCAATGGGGCCCTTGCCGTCAATGGGCTCACCCAGGGCGTTGACAACACGGCCCACAAGTCCTGCGCCCACAGGTACAGACACCACCTTACCGGTGCGCTTAACCGTATCGCCCTCTTTGATGCCGTTATCGTCACCCAAAACCACAATAGAGACCGTATCCTCCTCTAAGTTTTGGGCCATACCGTAGGCACCGGTGGGAAATTCCACCAGCTCACCTGCCATACACTTATCCAGCCCCGACACCTTGGCGATGCCGTCGCCGGTGAGGATCACCGTACCGACTTCACTGGTCTGTAATTTATTTTCGTAGTTTTTGATTTGACTACGGATAATTTTCGTAATTTCTTCCGGTCTTAATTCCATTGTTTTACCTCAAATTACGGTATTTTTCAAAGTTTTTTCAATTTCCTGCAGGTAACTGCGCACCGTGCCGTCCACCTGCTGGCCATCGTACTGCAGCCGCACGCCGCCCAAAACCGCGGCATCCACCTTGCAGCGCAGCTCCACAGACTTGCCGGTCATCGCCGCCAGCTTTTCCACAAGCATCGCCTTTTGGGCATTGGTCAGCGCCACGGCAGAGATCGCCCGCACCTCCAAAATGCCCTTGTCGGCATTATATTCCTGCACATACGCCTTGCAGCAATGGGAAAAATGGCGGATATAGCCCTTTTCCGTCAGCAATTTCAAAAAATTCAGCACATAAATATGCACCTTTTCGCCAAAATCCCGGTGGAGAATACCCAGCCGCTCCTGCTTGGGAAGATCGTGGGAGTCCAGCAGCTTCAGATAATCAGGCTGCGCCTCGAAGCATTCTGCCAGCACCTTCAGCTGCCGCAGAATTTCCTCCTCCAGCCCCTCTTCCCTGGCCAGCAGATAAAGACCCTGCCCGTAAACAGCTCCGTTCATACCTGCTCACCCAATTCTGCCAGGAATTTGTCCACCAGCTGCTTTTGGCGGTCCTCGTCCAGGGACGCGCCCACCACCTTGCCGGCGATCTCCAGTGCCAAGGAGGATATCTCGTCCTTGGCATCATTTAATGCCTTTTTCTTTTCCCGGGCGATGTCCGCGGAGGCTTTTTCCCGGATGGCATCTGCCTCTAAGGCAGCCTGCCGGAGGATCTCCTCCTCCCGGTTTTTGCCCCGGGCAACCGCTTCCTTCACAATGCGGTCAGAGGTCTCCTGCGCAGCAGACAGCTTCTGCCGATACTCTTCTTCCATCGTCTCGGCATTGGCTTTTGCCTCATCCGCCTCTGCATACATGGTATCGATCTCTTTTTGGCGACTGTCGATCATATCCTTCACCGGCACGAAAAGAAACTTCTTGGCCACGAAGAACAACACCAGAAAATTCAACAGGATAAACAGCGCCGTCCAGAAATTGACACCGATAAAGCTCTCAAACACAGTCCTTTGCTCCTTTCTATCCGGATTTCAGACAGAAAATTATACATTTGTTGCAAACAGGATCAGGAAGGAGATCAGCAAGGCGTAAATACCGGTGGTCTCGGTGATGGCGCAGCCCAGGATCATATTGGTGCGCAGGTTGTCAGCAGTCTCGGGCTGACGGGCCATACCCTCCAGGGCCTTACCCACAGCATTACCTTCACCGATAGCGGGGCCGATAGCGCCGATACCCATACACAGACCTGCGCCGATAGCGCACATAGCCTTCAGAAAATATGCATTGAATTCCATCATAATATAGTTCCTCCTAAAAAGTTATTTATAAATTATTGTTCCTGCTTTGGCGGGCAGGCACCTGCGATATAGACCATACTCAGCAGGGTAAATACCAACGCCTGTACAAAGCCGGAAAACACATCAAAATACACACTCAGCACCGCCGGGACGCCCAGTGCCAAAATCGGCACGCCGGACAAAATTCCGGTGGCTTGCAGTAAACCGAACAGACCCAGCAGCCCGCTGACAATTGCCAAAATTTTTATAATCAGCTTTTTCTTTTTCCTGCCCAGCAGCCACAGGCCTGCGCCCGCTGCCATCAGCACCACGCCCATCAGCCAGCCGGCCGATGCGATGGCGTTGAGCACCAGCGCCGATACCAGGGAAAACGCCGTATAGATAATGGAAGTGATCACACCGCCACCGGCCACATTACCAAAATGACGGAAAGCCATACTCACCGGCTGAGCGATCTCCGACACGATATTCATAGGGGTCATCACCACAATGGGCTCGGTAAAGCCCTTGAGCCAGCCACCCAAGCCGTTATTTTTGATGTTGTTGTACCAAATTACCGCCGTGACCATCAGCGACCAGGTCAGGGTGCAGCTCAAATCTGCCGTCACCGATCGCAAAAAGCCTGTCATACCAATAAGGCTTCCGCAGATACTGCTGAGGAAAAGCGTACCCATAAAGGGCGCCCAGTGGGCATTGTGTTCGCCCATAGCACTGACGGTGAGGTTATAGATCATACTCACACCCTTTTCCACCAGCACCTGCGCACCTGTGGGTCGCTTTTGCAGATTCTTTCCCAACCGGATACAGGCGAATATCAGCAACGCCGTCACAATGAACGACGATACCGCCGTCTGGGTAACGGGAATGCCACCGAATATGGGAATGGTAAAATAGACAAATGCGCCGTCTACACTTACATTCATACTGCTTTATCACCCAGCTTTCTTCTGAAAAACTCTGCTGCGGTCAGGGTAAACCGCACAAACACCAGCGGCACCACCAAAGCAACAGGATTGCACAATCCGCTTTTGGCAAAAGCAAACAGTATCAGAAACAGCACTGCCATACGCAGCAGGAAAGACCCTTTGATGGTAGCCTGCCCACCCTTGACATTTTGTTTTTCCGCCTTATCGGCAGCGGCATTGACACCGATGGCCATAGCCAAAAAATTGCCTGTGGCCGCCAGTGCGCCCACAATGCCACCCAGCAAAACACCGGTGTCATACTTTCCAAGCAAAGTGAAGATACCGACCATCGCCGCCGTGCCAATCAGTTCTCCCACAGCGACGATGCCTGTTTGCTGAAGAACGAATTTTTTGATATCCATTTTTCTATCCTCAATCGTGTTCCCCGTAGGAAACGGGGGGCTTTTTTCCTTTGTCCTTACTCATTTCGCCCAGCACTTTCAAACTGCGGCAAAATCCGTCAATGGAAAATAGCAATCCCAGCCCAATGCCCGCAAACAGGACCCACAGGCCAAGGTCAAAGCGATTCCGCAGCCACACGCCCAGCAGCACAAATCCCGCAAGGGGTACTGCGGTGCTAAGCCCCAGCTGGGTCAGCCAAACCAAAAGGTGTAAATCCTTCAAATCCACATTCCCCCATTATAATTTTTATTATTATACCAAAATTTCCAAAATATGCAATATCGTAAACGGCTCTGTGTCCGGGAATTTTACAAAGATTTTACAAAACCTCTTTTCATTCCGGCGAAAATATTGTAAAATTAGAATTGTATCATTCTAATAGGAGAAATCGCCGTGAATCAGCAGGAATTGGAAATTTTACAGGGTACTGTCGCTGCCGTTGTCTTTCAGAATTACGACAACGGCTATGCCGTGCTGCGCCTGCAGGTGGACGGCGGCGAAAATGTGACGGTAGTGGGCACCATCCCCCTGCCGGCCATAGGCGAGCGGCTGATGGTCACCGGCAAATGGAGCAACCACTCCAGCTACGGCCGTCAGTTTGAGGCGGAGTTTTTGGAGCGGCTGATGCCCCAGACCGCCGTGGACATCGTCACCTATCTTTCCAGCCGGGTCATCAAGGGCATCGGCCCCCGGCTGGCTGCCCGGATCGTGGGCAAATTCGGTGAGCAGACCTTGGTTGTGATGGAGCGGGAACCGGAGCGGCTGGCAGAAGTCAGCGGCATTTCCGACCGTATGGCCCACGAGATCGGCGAGGCCTTCCGCCTGCAGGTGGGGATGCGCCACCTGATGGAATTCTTTACCCTCCACCACCTGCCGGCTGACCTTGCCGTCAAAACCTATAAACGCTACGGTGAAAGCGCCATTGATTTACTTTACGACGACCCCTACCTGCTGATGGATGAGGAGCTGGAAGCCCCCTTTGGCGCAGTAGACCGGTTTGCTATCGATTTGGGCGTTTCTGCCGAAGACCCCCGGCGGGTAAGTGCGGGAATCCTCTTTGAATTGCGGTATAATCTCACCGCCGGTCATAGCTTTCTGCCGGAAGATAAGCTGATCGCCGCCACCGCCCAGCTGCTGGATGTGTCAAGCGACACTGTAACCGAGAGCGTCCGGCAGCTGCTGGACGCAGACCAGCTGGTGCGTGACCATTTGGCAGACGTCGACATTCTCTATCTGCCGGCCCTGTACCGGGCTGAAGTTTACTGCGCCCGGCGGCTGCTTGCCCACGGGTCTGCCCGCTACCCTGCCCCGGCATTTTTCGCCAAGAAGCTGCGAGCCGCTGCGCAAGGCAGCGCCCTGGAATACTCCCCACAACAGGAGCTTGCCCTGCAGGAGGCCGCCACCTCCGGTCTGCTGCTGATCACCGGCGGTCCCGGCACCGGCAAGACCACCACCTTAAACGGCATTTTGTCATTGCTGGAGCAGCTGGGTCTGCGGTGCGTTCTGTGCGCCCCCACCGGCCGGGCAGCCAAGCGCCTGACGGAGGTCACAGGCCGGGAGGCCTCTACCATTCACCGGCTTTTGGGCGCAGGCATTGACCCACACACCGGGCGGCTCATCTTCTCTAAAGATGAATCCGACCCCCTGCAGGCCGACGCGGTCATCGTGGACGAGATGTCCATGGTGGATGTGACCCTGCTGGATAGCCTGCTGCGGGCAGTTCCTCAGTCCGCCCGGCTGATTCTGGTAGGCGATCCCGACCAGCTGCCGCCGGTAGGACCGGGCTTTCCTTTCCGCGATATGCTCCGCAGTAATATGCTGCCCACGGTCCGGCTGACGGAGATCTTCCGGCAGGCACAGGAAAGTCTCATCGTTATGAATGCCCACCGCATCAACCACGGTGAAATGCCGGTGCTGGACAATGTAAAAAATGACTTTTTCTTCCTGACCGGCAAGTCCGAAGAGCATACCGCCCAGACCATCGTAGACCTGTGCGCCCGACGGCTGCCCCAAAATATGGGCATCCCCGCCGATCAGATCCAGGTCCTCTGCCCCACCAAGAAAGGCCCTGCCGGCACGGTGGCGCTGAACAAGCTGCTTCAGGCCAGCCTCAATCCCCCCGCCCCGGACAGGCAGGAGCATAAAATGGGCGAGATCATCTTCCGGGAGGGCGACCGGGTGATGCAGATCCGCAACAACTACGATCTGATGTGGAAAAAGACAGACGGCACCCAGATCGGCGAGGGCGTTTTCAACGGCGATGTGGGCATTATCCGGCAAATCGACAGGCAAACAGAGACCGTGACCGTCCTGTTTGACGACCGGGAGGCCGACTACGATTTCACCCAACTGAACGAGCTGGAGCCCGCCTATGCCATGACGGTCCATAAATCCCAGGGCAGCGAATACCGGGCGGTGGTCCTTTCCGCGTGGAATGCATCTGCATATCTACTCAGCCGCAGCATTCTCTACACCGCCGTCACCCGGGCAAGAGAGCTGCTCATCATCGCAGGCCGCAAGGAAACCGTGCTTACTATGACACAAAACGCCAAAACCGGCCGCCGGTACACGGGCCTTAAGCTGCGGCTGCAGCAGAGGGATGCTGTATGATCTTCCGCTGGTTATCTAAATTGCTTTTTCCGCCCAAGTGCGTCCTGTGCCGGTCGTTACTTACCGGGGAAGAGACGGATTTCTGCGCCGGTTGTCAGCAAAACGGGCCGGAATGTGAAAAATCCCGTTTCCGTTTTTCTTTTCTTGCAGGTTGGACGGCAGTGTGGTATTATAAAGATAAAGTCCGGGGGAGCATCCTCCGCTACAAATTCTATGGCAGACGGCATTATGCCCCGGCCTACGGGCGCAGGCTTGCTATGAAGCTGCAAAAAGAGGGTATGGATAGCTTTGATATTCTGACCTTCGTGCCTATCGCGCCCCTGCGGAAGCTGACCCGGGGCTATGACCAGGTGGAGCTGCTGGCCAATGCCGTCGGCGCTGAGCTGGGTGTAACCCCCGTGCGTACCTTGCGCAAGATCCGCAACACCCCTCCCCAATCGGGGATCAAAGACCCCGCCCGGCGGCGGGCCAATGTGCTGGGCGCTTATGCCGCAGTATCTCCCCAACAGCTCCGGGGCAGGAAGATATTGCTGCTGGACGATATCATCACCACCGGCGCCACTGCCTCGGAATGCGCCAGAGTTTTGCTGACCGCCGGTGCCAAAGAAGTATACTGCGCCGCGTTGGCGGTGAAAAATCCTAAGAAATAGCAGGTGAACCGTATGCGTATTCAACTCGTATCCCGTGACCTGGGCGTGGACCTGGGCACCTCCAATGTACTGATCTATACCGCCGACGAGGGCATCACCACCCGGGAGCCGTCTGTGGTTGCCGTGGACAGAAACACCGGCAAGGCCCTGCAGATCGGCGCGGCCGCCCGGAATATGCTGGGCCGCACCCCCGGCAATGTGGTGGCTATGCACCCGCTGAAAGACGGTGTCATTGCCGACCACGACCTGACGGTGAAGATGCTGCAGAAATTCTTCCAGAAGAAGGACCGCTCTGCCCTCTTCACTCCCAAGCCCAGAGTGATTGTCAGCGTGCCCAGCTCTGTGACCCAGATGGACGAGCGTGCCGTCATCAATGCGGCTATGGAAGCCGGCGCCCGCCGTGTATACCTGATCGAAGAGCCTTTGGCTGCGGCCCTGGGCGCAGGTTTAGACATCAGCGGCCCCAAGGGCCATCTGGTGGTGGACATCGGCGGCGGCACTACCGATATCGCCGTGCTGACTATGAACGGCGTGGCCAACTCCTCCTCCATCAAACTGGCCGGCAATCACTTTGACGAGCTGATCGCCCGTTACATCCGCAGTAAGCACCATATCATCATCGGCCCGTCCACTGCGGAGGATGTGAAGATCCAAATCGGCTCTGTCACCCCCAAGGGGCAGGAAGAGACCATGCAGGTCAAGGGCCGGGACGCCAAGAGCGGTATGCCCCGGGATGTGATCGTTTCCTCTTCGGAGATCTGCAATCTGCTGAACCGGTCTGCCCAAAGAATTGCAGACGAAGTGCTGGCGGTACTGGAAGAGACGCCCCCGGAGCTGGTGGGAGACATTGCTGACACCGGCATTATGCTCACCGGTGGCAGCAGCCTCCTTTGGGGTATGGACACATTGCTGCAAAACCGGATCGGCATCCCCTGCACCGTAGCTGATGACCCCGCCGCCTGCGTGGCGCTGGGCTGCGGCAAGAGCCTTGCATGGATCACCCGTATGTCCGAGGGTCCCATCAATCTGGCCCGTAAGCGCCTGATGCGCGGCTGATAGGAGAAACAGGATGAATAAGCTGGGTTTCGGTTTCCTGCGCCTGCCCAAATTGGGCGAAAGCTACGACTGGGACACCGTCAGTCAGATGGTGGACCTGTATATGGCCGGCGGCGGCGACTATTTTGACACCTGCTACACCTATTTGGACGGCAACAGCGACATTGCCATCGGCAAGTGTGTTTCCGCCCGCAAGAACCGTTCCTCCTTCCGGCTGGCGGAGAAGCTGCCGGGTTACGCCTGCAAGTCTGACGAGGATCTGCAGCGGCATTTTGACGAATGCCTGTCCCGGTGCGGTGTGGAATACTTCGATGTGCTGATGCTCCACTGCCTGACCATTCGCAACTACGCCATCGCCCAGCAGTATGACCAGTTCCGCTTCCTGCGGGAGAAAAAAGCGGCGGGGCGTGCAAAGCGTATCGGCTTTTCCTATCACGGCAACGCCGCCCTGCTGGACGAGATCCTCACTGCCCACCCGGAAACCGATGTGGTGCTGCTGCAGATCAACTACTTAGACTGGGATGCTGCCGGCATTGAGTCCGGCAAGTGCTACGAAACCTGTGTTAAGCACGGCAAAAATATCATTGTGATGGAGCCGGTCAAGGGCGGCACACTGTCAAAGCTGCCGGAGGAGGCTGAGGCCCTTCTGCGTTCTGTCCATCCCGATTGGACCCCGGCGGACTGGGCGCTGCGGTTTGCCCAATCCCTGCCGCAGGTAGAGACCGTTTTGAGCGGTATGAACACCGTGGAGCAGATGCAGGCCAACATCAAGCCTATAGAGCCGTTGACAGAAACAGAAATTGCCCTGCTGAAGCAGGTGCGGGACATTATTGAAAAGGAAACCGCCATCGGCTGCACCGGCTGCGGTTACTGCGTCCCCCACTGCCCCAAAAACATTCCCATCTCCCAATATTTCAAAATGTACAACGAGCTTTCCCGCACCCCCGGCGACATCTGGAAATTCAAGGCCACCTACCGGCATATGATCCTCACAGCAGGCAAAGCAGCCGATTGCATTGGCTGCCACAGCTGCGAAAAATACTGCCCCCAAAACCTGCCTATCGCAGAGCACATCAAAACCATCTCCGAAAAACTTGACAAATAAACAGTCAGTTTCACACAGATATCCCCACCTTTCATTTTCTGTCATTCTGAGCGCAGCATCGCAGATGCGAAGTCGAAGAATCCGTTTTTTAACAGGCTACGGATCCTTCGACTCGCCTTGCTCGCTCAGGATGACATTCTTTTTTTGCGAACAATTCCTACCGCGGTGATGCCACTCCCAAAATTCTTAAAACCTATTTGAACAAACCGGTACCCACACACACCCCCTTAAAGTCCACGCCACCAGCTCCTATGCCCTCCACAGTGATCCCATTACCACAACCCTTACCTTAGAATAACGCTAAGCGGCGTGACTTTCGTCACGCCGCTTTTTCAGTTTATGTGGTAGTGTAGCAGTCATCCTCCCGCTGGCACTGGCGGTCACATTCCTTATCGCACCCGGCAGGAGCAAAGGCCTGTGCAGGAAACGGTATCTTGGAGAACAGCTCACAGGGATCCTCAGCGCAGCCGGGGCTGTCGCAGCACTCCTTGGTGGGGATGCTGTAATCCATAAAGGGCACCACCAGCTGGGCATCCCGCTCCAGCCGGATAATGGAAAACTGCCCCAGGGTAACAAGCAGCCGCCGCTGCTCGCCGGAGAGCACCAGCTCCTCATCGAAAAAGCTGAGGATCCCCTCGGGAATCTGCTGCACCGCCATCTCCCGGGGGCAGGCACACACATCCACCACCTTGGAGCTGAGGACCATAGGATCCAACACCTCCACCACTGCCGTGGGATGATTGCCGCTGAAGCGGGTGATGCCGTCCGGGCCGCACAGGCGGGTGCTGCTTGTGAAGATGTGGGCGCGGCTGTCCTCGCCGCACAGCACCGCCCGCTTGGAGAACACCGCAAGGCCGTTCAGCGTCACAGGCCGGCCTGCTCCCATCACGGCATCTGCCAGAACCCGGTAGAAGAAGGTCGCATCCACACAGTAGTGATTGCGGTCGAAGGCCACCGGCTCCACATCAATATAAGTATACAGCAGTTCTGCACACCGCACCTTTGCCCCGGAGGAGCTGTCGAGAATATTCTGGGATGTTCTGGTAAGATACACCCGCAGATCCTCAATGCAGTCCTTATCCCGGCAGCTGTCGGTGATTTTTCGGGTGTGAATGGAAAGTGCCTGCTGCAGATCGTTCAGATCGCAGGGGATACTTCCCGGACAATTCTCACGCATAGTTATTACCTCCCGATAGAATTAAGCCAACGCTTATGGGACAGTTTATGCGCCCCCGACACCCCGGGTGCAAAGAAATCGGTCATTTTTTAGAAAACGTAAAAATTATACTTTATTTTGTGTTTCCCTCTTGCAAAAAACACAATATGTAGTATAATAGAGAATACAATCGCATTTTGTACTAAGGAGGAACGGAAATGAAGATCATTAAACGAAACGGCGCGGAAGTCACCTTCGATGCCACCAAGATCGAAACCGCTATCACCAAGGCGAACTCCGCCGTGGAAGAAAATGTCCGTATGACCCCCCTGCAGATCAGCCGCATCACTGAGCATGTGGAGATCGCCTGTGAGCAGCTGGGCCGCAGCCCCTCTGTAGAGGAGATCCAGGACCTGGTGGAAAAGGCCATTATGGCCCACGGCGCTTATGAGGTGGCCAAAAGCTACATTACCTACCGCTACACTCGCAGCCTCCTGCGCCAGTCCAACACCACCGACGACCGGATTCTGACCCTCATTGAAAGCAACAACGAAGAGGTCAAGCAGGAAAACGCCAATAAAAACCCCACCATCAACGCCGTCCAGCGGGACTATATGGCAGGCGAGGTGTCTAAAGACATCACCAGCCGCATCCTGCTGCCCAAGCAGATCGTGGACGCCCACAACGCCGGCATCATCCATTTCCACGATTCGGACTACTATGCCCAGCATATGCACAACTGCGACCTGGTGAACTTAGAAGATATGCTGCAAAACGGCACAGTCATCTCCGGTACGCTGATCGAAAAGCCCCACTCCTTCTCCACCGCCTGCAACATCGCCACCCAGATCATCGCCCAGGTGGCCTCCAACCAGTACGGCGGCCAATCTATTAGCCTTACCCACCTTGCCCCCTTCGTGCAGATCAGCCGTGAAAAGATCCGCAAGGCCGTGGAAAAGGAAATGCATGAGCTGAACATCCCCCTCACCGAGGAGGCTATCTCCAAATTGGTGGAGAGCCGCCTGCGGGAGGAGGTCAGCAAGGGCGTACAGACCATTCAGTATCAGGTCATCACTCTTATGACCACCAACGGCCAGGCCCCCTTTATCACCGTATTTATGTACCTCAACGAGGCTCGGAACGAGCAGGAGAAGAAGGACCTTGCCCTTATCATTGAAGAAATGCTCCGTCAGCGCTACGAGGGTGTGAAGAACGAAAAGGGCGTGTGGATCACCCCTGCCTTCCCCAAGCTGATCTATGTATTGGAGGAGGACAACATCACCGAGGATTCCCCCTACTGGTATCTGACCCGCCTTGCCGCCCAGGTCACCGCCAAGCGGATGGTGCCGGACTATATCAGCGAGAAAATGATGCTGGAATTAAAGGGCGATGTGTATGTGTGTATGGGCTGCCGCTCCTTCCTCACCCCTGACCGGTTCACCGAGGGCGGTGCGGGCAACATCGCAAACGCAGGCAATTATGAGCCGGGCAAGCATAAATATTATGGCCGGTTCAACCAGGGCGTGGTCACCATCAACTTAGTAGATGTGGCCCTGTCCTCCGGAAAGGATATGGACAAGTTCTGGCAGATCTTCGACGAGCGGCTGGACCTGTGCTACCGGGCGCTGCTGTGCCGCCACGAACGGCTCAAGGGCACGCTGTCCGACGCTGCGCCCATTTTGTGGCAGCACGGCGCATTGGCCCGCTTAGAGAAGGGCGAGCCCATCGATAAGCTCCTCTACGGCGGTTATTCCACCATTAGCTTAGGCTATGCAGGTCTTTATGAATGTGTTAAGTATATGACCGGCCGCTCCCACACCGATAAGGATGCCAAGCCCTTTGCTCTGCAGGTGATGCAGCATATGAACGATGCCTGCAAGGGCTGGAAAGCGAAACACAACATCGACTTCTCCCTGTACGGCACGCCGTTGGAATCCACCACCTACAAGTTTGCCAAGTGCCTGCAGCAGCGCTTCGGCAAGATCCCCGGTATCACCGACAAGAGCTATATCACCAACTCCTATCATGTCCATGTGGCCGAGGAGATCGACGCCTTCACCAAGCTGCGCTTTGAATCCGAGTTCCAGCAGCTCTCCCCCGGCGGCGCTATTAGCTATGTGGAAGTGCCTAATATGCAGCAAAATATTGATGCGGTGCTGGAAGTGATGAAATTCATCTACGACAACATTATGTATGCCGAGCTGAACACCAAGAGTGACTACTGCCAGTGCTGCGGCTTTGACGGCGAGATCGAGATCCGGGAGGACGACGGCAAGCTGGTTTGGGTCTGCCCCCAGTGTGGCAACACCGACCAGAGCAAAATGAATGTTGCCCGCCGGACCTGCGGCTACATCGGCACCCAGTATTGGAACCAGGGCCGTACCCAGGAAATCAAGGATCGCGTCCTGCATCTGTAAAACAAAAACCTGCCTCAATCGAGGCAGGTTTTTTATCGCTTTTATTTATCCCAAAGGCTCAAAGTCGGCAGCGCCGTGCTTGCACAGGGGGCAGACCAGATCATCGGGCAGTTCCTCACCCTCATACACCCAGCCGCAGATCTTGCACACGAAGCCCTTCTTCTCTGTGTCGGGCTTGGGCTTTACATTCTGCATATAGTAGGTATAGGTCATCGTCTCTGCTTTGCTGAGGTTGGCGCACTGGACCACATCGCAGATGAACATCACATGGGTACCCAGATCCATCTGATTGATCACCTTGCAGCTGATAAAGGCATTGGCATACTTATCCAAAAACAGCAGGCCGTTGGTGGACCGCTGGACGTGGTCGAAGTCGGCAAACTTATCGGTGTCCCGACCGGAATGAAAGCCGAACCGCTCGAAGATGGCAAAGGGCGCATCCTGAGAAAGGGTGGAAATATTCAGCTTGCCGGTCTTGGCGATCACATCGCAGGAGTAGTTGAGCTTGTTGACGGTCACCGCCACCCGGTTGGGGGTGTTGGTCACCTGGGTCACGGTGTTGACGATCAGGCCGTTATCCTTATTGCCGTCGTGGGTGGTGACCACATACAATCCGTAGCCGATGTTGAACAGCGCGGTGGGGTCCACGAAATCGTCCTGCACCGCCACCTCCATATAGGAAGCGGCCAGCTCGTCAGCCAGACGGCCGATCTCCTTCACATTTTCCTCGCTCATAGCGGACAGAATAGTGATATTGTTCTCGGTGTAAGTAATGTCCTTGGAATTTTCCAATTCTTTCTTCATCACCTTGATGGCGGTGGGCGCCCAGGAGCCGTTTTCGATCATGGCCACGGTACGGTTCTGGAAGTTCCGCTCGGTGAGCTTGTCCAAATAGATGCGCATATAGGGGAACACATCGGCGTTATAGGTGGTGGTAGCCAGCACCAGCTTATCGTAACGGAAGGCATCGGACACCGCCAACGCCATATCGCACCGGGCCAGATCGTGTACCACCACATTGGGCACTTCCCGCTTCCGCAGCTCCAGTGCCAGCAGCTCGGCGGCCTCCTTGGTATGGCCGTAAATAGAGGTGTAGGCGATCACAACACCCTCGGTCTCGGGGGTGTAGCTGGACCACAGATCGTAAAGCTTGATATAGTGGCCGAGATTTTCGGTGAGCACCGGACCGTGAAGGGGGCAGATGATCTGAATATCCAGGGTGGCTGCCACCTTCAGAATGTTCTGCACCTGCTTGCCGTACTTGCCCACAATGCCGATAAAATACCGGCGGGCCTCATCGTCCCAAGGCTCCTGCACATCCAGGGCACCGAACTTGCCAAATCCGTCGGCGGAGAACAGGACCTTATCGAAGCTGTCATAGGTCATCATCACCTCGGGCCAGTGGATCATGGGTGCGAAGGCGAAGGTCAGGGTGTGCTGACCCAAAGACAGGGTGCCGAAATTCTCTACAGTCAGCTGGTTTTCCACCTTCAGCTTAGGGAAGAACTGACCGATCATCTTAAAGGTCTTCACATTGGCAACCACCGTCACCTGGGGATAGGTGTTCACAAATGTCTCGATGGACGCTGCGTGGTCCGGCTCCATATGCTGCACCACCAGATAATCCGGCTGCCGGCCAGCCAGGGCCTTTTCGATATTTTTCAGCCACTCTGCGGTCTTGCTGGCATCGATGGTGTCCATGACAGCCACCTTCTCATCTAAAATCACATAAGAATTGTAGGCCATACCGTTGGGCACAATATACTGACCCTCAAAAAGATCCACCTCGTGATCGTTGGCGCCTACATATAAAATCGTATCGGTTACTTTTCTGAGCATTTTGGGATTTCCTCCTGTTTTTGGCCGTTAGGCCTGATTGCTGGCATTATCATAGCAGAAATTCCAGCATTTGTCAATATAAGAATGATTCTTATTCGCAAATTTTTCTTGACAAAATTATCCATCGTTGTATAGAATAACAGTGAGGACAAAGGAGGTATCCCTATGGAACTTGTTTTACTGACTGCCTTGGGCGTTGGCGGCGCGACGGTGTTCGGCACGGGCTTAGGCTTTATTTTTAAAAAAATATCCCACCGCTTCAGCGACATCGTACTGTCCTTCGCAGCAGGCGTGATGCTGGCGGCGGCAGTGATCGGCTTGATCCTCCCCTCGTTGGAATACGGCGGGAAGCCGGGTATATTTTATACGGTAGCCGGTGTGTTTGCCGGCGCAGTTTGCGTCAATCTCTTTGACCGCCTCGTCCCCCATCTGCACCGGCTCACCGGTGCTGACCAGGAGAAGCATCCCGCAGACACCGCAAAGCTGAATAAGGTGCTGCTGTTTGTCACCGCCATTGCCATCCATAATCTGCCAGAGGGCATCGCCGCCGGTGTCAGCTTCGGCTCCGGGGATAACGCCGCTGCTCTGACGGTGGCCGGCGGTATCGCCCTGCAGAACATCCCCGAGGGTATGGTGATCGTAGGCCCGATGCTGGCCGCCGGTATGAAGCCGGGCCGAACATTTCTCATCGCTGCAGCTACCGGTATTGTGGAGGTGCTGGGTACATTATTAGGCTACTTTGCCGTGACCCTGTCTACAGCCATTTTGCCCTTTGCACTGGCCTTTGCCGGCGGCACGATGCTCTATGTGATCAGCGATGAAATGATCCCCGAGACCCACGCCCACGGCGGCGAACGGGGCGCTACCTATTCCCTGCTGGTTGGCTTCTGCCTGATGCTGGTATTTGATGTACTGCTGGGTTAGTCTTTCATAAAAAATGCCTGTCATTCCGACAGGCATTTTTTTATAGCTGTTCAGCATCTAAAAGGGCTTCCAGCGCGGATAAGGACGGAATTTCATAATCCGGGTGCAGGTCTGCAGGGGCGGGTTTGCCCTTGGGATTTACCCAGCAGGTGAGCATCCCGGCCTGTTTGCCGCCTAAAATATCCGATGTGAGGCTGTCGCCCACGATCATCGCCTTCTCCCGGTCAAAACCGGGGATGCGGGCAAAGCACCGCGCAAAATATTCCCTGTCCGGCTTGTTCACGCCGATCTCCTGGGAGATAAAGATCCCTTGGAAGAAACGGCCGATTCCTGCGCTTTCAATCCGGCCGACCTGGACATGGGATGTGCCGTTGCTGGCTAAGTACAGCTTATACTTGCGGCTAAGACTCTCCACCGCCTCATAAGCGCCGGGGAGAAAATAATGGCCCGTACCTAAATTCTTTTCATAGGTCCGGGCGCACTGCACCGGCTCGACAGCAATGCCGTATTCGGCGAACAAATCGGCAAAGCGGTTGACCAAAAGGTATTCCCGGGTCACCTCTTTCCGCTCCAGCCGCTCCCAATAGCCCTTGTTGATCTGATGATACCGGGAAAGCACCCGGGCATCCGGCTCTAAGCCAAAGGACTGCAAAGTTTTGGCCAAAGCGATGCGCTCTGCCTTTTGGAAATCCAAAACGGTATCGTCCAAGTCGATAAACAGAAATTCGATCATGGCTGCTTTCTCCTGTAAATAGCATTGGCAAGGGCGGCAAACTGAGCAATATCCAGGGTCTCACCCCGGACATTCTCGGAAAATCCGCACGCTTTGATGACCTCCCCTGCCCCCTCCTTGCCCAGCTCCGGGAAGCCGGCGGCCAGGCCATTCTGCAGCTTCTTCCGCCGCATGGCAAAGCTTGCCCGCACAGTGCGGAAGAATGTGGCCTTGTCTAAAATCTCCCAGGGCAGAACTTTCCGAACCTTCAGCATAATCACCGCAGATGTGACCTTGGGCTGGGGCAGGAAGCAGTGGGCCGGCACATCAAAGAGGATCTCCGGCTCGCCGTAGAACTGGCAGAACACCGTAAAGGCGCTGTAGTCCGCTGTACCGGGCTTTGCAGCAATACGCTGGGCAACTTCCTTCTGGACCATAACCGTCACCGCATCGAAGCAATCCGCCTCCAGCAGGGCCGTCAAAATGGGCGAGGTGATATAGTAGGGCAGGTTGGCGCAGGCCATGGGCTTTAGGCCCGCAAATTTCTCCGCCACCAGTCTGGCCACATCCTGCTTCAGCACATCGTCCCAAACGATTTCCAGATTGTCAAATTCGCCAACGGTTTGCTCAAGAATCGGCTCCAGCCGCTTATCCAGCTCCACCGCGCAGACCTTCCCTGCCCGCAGCGCCAGCTGCTGGGTCAGCGGGCCGATACCGGGGCCGATCTCCAGCACGCCGGTATTTTCATTCACCCCGGACAGCTCCGCGATCTGCTCCGGCACCCAGCGGGCGATGAGGAAATTTTGGCCCTTTGCTTTGGAAAAATGAAAGCCGTGTTCTGCCAATAATGGCTTCATCACGCCAATATCACATACATCGATCATAAATAAACCGCCTTTCTCCTGCTATCATAGCAGAAAAAAGGCGGATTTGCAATGTCAATTAACCGATTTTCCAGTTAGCATCGCCCAGGAAGTATACGGTGCAGTCTCTCACACCAAACTGGAAACACTTTTCCTTGGTCTCCATATACAGGTCCAGACGCTTGTTCTGAATGGCGCCGCCGCAGTCCTCCGCGGTGCTCAGGCCATAGATGAAGCTGCCGTCATTGGAAACGATAAACATACGGGTGCCGTAGGGGATCAGAGAGGGGTCCACAGCCACAACGCCCCACTTGACCCGGGTGCCGTTGGCGGTGATCTCATCACAGCCGGCATCGGTGTGGGTATAAGCGGTCGCTGTGAAGGTATCCTTGCGGATGTAGGTCAGCACCTCGCCGGTGGGCAGTACGATAAAGCCATCGCCGATCAAGGGCTGATCGGACACCTGGCCCACCTTCTCGCCGGTACCCACGGCCACGATACGGGTCACAGGCGCAACGGTCACGGTCTCCTGATAGACATTGCGCTGGATCTCCTTGCCGTTGGCATAAACCACATTGGCAGCGCAAAGCTTCTGACCGGACTTGCCGGCCACCAGGACCTTCTCCTCACCCAAAGGCAGTGTGGGGTCTTCACAGTAAGTAGTCTCAAAGGGGATCTCGGTGGTGTAGCTCTCCGTGGTCTGCATCTTATGATCCACCTTTACCTCCATACCGTCATAGGTAACGGTATCCAGCGGCATCGAAGCCGCCACAGAGTCATCTACAACAATTCCCATACGGACAAACAACGCATCCAGGCGTTCGCCATGGCTGCTCACATGCAAGGTATTGCCGCCGCAGTGCACAGTCACTGTCATTGCGCGCTGTACCTTGATCTCAGAAACACCGTCAACAGATTCGGTTGTATATATATCATCTGCAGACAGATTCACACCGGCCTCCTGCAGCACCTTGGCCGGGTCGGAGGCATATGTGGTATGCACCTTGACGGCATCGCCGTCGGTGATCACATAGGTGGTCTCTGCTTGCGCCGTCTGGGAAAGGGAACCTACCAGGCATACCACCACCAGCAGTACGGCAACGATCTTAATAAAGTGATTTTTTCTGTGCAGTACAAAGGGCGTGAATAAATCCATATGCAGGAACCTCCTTTCTCAAATTCTGCAATTGCACCACATAAAGTGGTATCAAAAAGTTACAAAGAAATACAATCCTAAAAAGGATTGCAGGGTCATTATAACAAAAATTTAGAAAAAGTCAAGCATTTCCTCAAAAAAGCCTTAAAACGACAACTTTTCAAAAAATTATTTTGTAATAATTATGTAAACTTCTTGTCAATTTCTGGTATTTTTTCGTGATTTCGTCTACAATATATAGTAGAAAAGGTTACATTTTTTGTCATTTTACCAATTATTATGTAACCATTGCAGAAATCAACCATTTTACAGATTATGGTAAACCTTTTTTGTCATTATTTTGCGTTCCCTCCTCCCCGCGGAGGCAAAAACGCCCCGCTGCAGTTTGTTGTTCCTCCACCTTGCCTTGTAACCATTGGGATTGACAAGGGAGAAAAGCTGTGGTATATTTGTTTTGTAAAAAGCGACGACGAAGACACGTGCTTCCGGTCCGGATTCCCAGAGAGAGGCCCGTAGGGTGAAAGGGTCTTGTATTCCGACGGCGGCAATACCACTTCTGAGCTGTATGGGCGGAAATGCCATACCGGGTGCGCCCGTTAAAGCGTCAATGAGTGGCGAAGCAATTCGCAACCAGGGTGGAACCGTGGAATACTTTTGTATCCCACCCCTGATCTTTCAGGGGATGGGATTATTTTTATGCCTGCCCCCCCACAAAAAAGGAGGAAAACACTATGAGCGACGAAAATCTGTATACCTTTGAAAACCCCGAATACCGCAAAACCTTCTGGCACACCAGCTCCCATGTGATGGCCCAGGCCGTCAAGCGGCTGTGGCCGGAAGTCAAGCTGGCCATCGGCCCCGCTATCGACGAGGGCTGGTACTATGACTTTGATGCCCCCTTCTCCTTCACTCCTGACCATTTGGCTCAGATCGAAGCCGAGATGAAGAAGATCGTCAAGGAGCGGATCCGTCTGGAGCGGAAGGAACTGCCCCGGGCAGACGCCATCGCATATATGGAGTCTATGCAGGAGCCTTACAAGGTAGAACTGATCGAGGATCTGCCGGAAGATGCCGTCATTTCCTTCTACACCCAGGGCGAGTTCACCGACCTGTGCGCCGGTCCTCACCTGGACCACACCGGCCGTCTGCGCCACAACGGCTTCAAGCTGACCAAGTCCTGCGGCGCTTACTGGCGGGGCGATAGCAGCCGCAAGATGCTGCAGCGTATTTACGGCATTGGCTTCCCTTCCAAGGATGAGCTGGACGCCTATCTGGAAGCCCAGGCTGAGGCACTGAAGCGTGACCACAACAAGTTAGGCCGGGAGCTGGAATTCTTCACCACCGTGGAAGAGATCGGCCAGGGTCTGCCCATTCTCCTGCCCAAGGGCGCAAGAGTCATTCAGACCCTGCAGCGCTGGATCGAGGATGAAGAGCAAAAGCGGGGCTACCTGCTGACCAAGACCCCCCTGATGGCAAAATCCGATCTGTACAAGATCTCCGGCCACTGGGATCACTACCGGGACGGTATGTTCATTCTGGGCGACCCCGACGACGAGACCAAGGAATGCTTTGCCCTGCGTCCCATGACCTGCCCCTTCCAGTACCAGGCTTATTTGAACCGCGCCCGGAGCTACCGGGACCTGCCCATGCGTTTGGGTGAGACCTCTACCTTGTTCCGTAACGAGGATAGCGGCGAAATGCACGGCCTGATCCGTGTCCGCCAGTTCACCATTTCCGAGGGTCACCTGGTGCTCCGTCCCGAGCAGCTGGAGGAAGAGTTCAAGGGCTGCCTGGAGCTGGCAAAGTATGTGCTGGACACCGTGGGTATGCTGGAAAACTGCACCTTCCGCTTCAGCCAGTGGGATCCTGCCCGGGCCGGTATCAAGTATGAGGGTACTGCTCAGCAGTGGGAGACCGCACAGGCTACTATGAAGACCATTCTGGACAATCTGGGCGTGGAGTACACCATCGGCATTGACGAGGCCGCCTTCTACGGCCCCAAGCTGGACATTCAGTACAAGAATGTTTTCGGCAAGGAGGACACCATCGTCACCATTCAGATCGATATGCTGCTGGCCCAGAAATTCGGTATGGAATACACCGATGCCGACGGCCAGAAGAAGACCCCCTATATCATTCACCGCACCTCTTTGGGCTGCTACGAGCGGACACTGGCTTACCTCATTGAGCGGTACGCCGGCGCACTGCCTCTGTGGATGATGCCCACCCAGGTTATGGTTATGCCCATCACCGACCGGGCTCACGAGTATGCCAAGGAGCTGGCTGCAAGGCTGAACGCTGTGAACATTCACGCCGAGACCGACTGCCGCAGCGAAAAGCTGGGCTACAAGATTCGGGAAGCACAGCTGCAGAAGGTTCCCTATATGCTGGTCATCGGCGACCGGGATATGGAGAACGGCACCGTTTCCGTCCGTACCCGGAAGGGCGAGGATCTGGGCGCAATGACCCCGGACGAGTTCACCGCCAAGTGCTTGATGGAGATCGCATCCAAGAGCAAGGAAGTCTGATAAATCAAAACAGCGTGCTGCAAAAGCAGTACGCTGTTTTTTTAGTGCAAAATGCAAAGAGCAAATTGTAGGAGAAGCGCCTTGCCGCCCATGGACGATTCGTGAATCGCCCCCACGAAATTATTTATTAGATTTTTATCTAATCACTATTGACAAAAAGTGATTAGATGGATATAATATCACTGTGGCCACCAAATCCTACGAAAGGAGTATACCTATGACTTATCTTGAAATTGACAATGCGCTTCTCGCCATTAGCCAAAAAATGTGTACTGAATGTAAAGCAAGATTAGACGCAATTCCGAAAGAAAACCGCACAGAGCGAAAAGCTGTACAGCTGGAATCTGCTATGTATAATTTTTGCAGTGATATACTAAACGACCGGAAAGACAACATTTTACGAAGACAACACTTTTTTGAAAAGGCAATGTATATGGCTCCGCAGCTCGCCTCTGCATATTATGCCCTTGACGAAGAAAGTAAATTGTGTTTTGTTGCTGCAATGCATGCCCAACCCTTTATTCAGGATCAATGGGTTAATAAAAAAGAAGCGGAGCTTGCTGCGGCCACCGCTTCCGGTGATACAAAAAGCATTTTTGAATTGACCATTCAGCTGGGTGCTGTGAAGAATATGTTTGCCGCTTGGGAACAGTGGCGCGTGGAAAACAATATCTTTCCACATATGTTTGAAGGTGATTGTGCATGAAAGAAAAACTCCAGCTTTTGAAGGTACTGGCTGACGAAACACGGCTGGCAATTCTCAACATTCTGCTCCGTGAGGATTGCTATGTGGAGAAAATCGCCTGCGAACTCTCCCTCACCCCGGCGACCATCTGCTACCATCTGAAAAAATTGGAATCGGCAGGCGTGGTCAACTGCTCCCGGTCGCAGTTTTATATCATCTATTCTCTGAACCGGGAGATTTTTGACAAGCCCCTTTACGAACTGATTAAGGCAGATGCCCCCACCCCGGACGGTGAGGAAAAATACGAAACCGAAGTGCTATCCCATTTTTTCAAGTACGGAAAACTGACCCAAATTCCAACACAAAGAAAGAAACGGGAGATCGTACTGCGCAAGATTGCAGCAGAATTCCGACCCGGACGCAAATACACCGAAAACGAGGTCAATGAAATCATTCACAGGTTTCATGAAGATCACTGCACCATTCGTCGGGAAATGGTGGCCTGCGGCATCATGGCCCGGGAAAATGAAATCTATTGGTTAAAATAAATACCCCTTTCCTTTAGGTGACGGCAACCCCCTACTCTGTGTAGGCTTGCCGTCACTTTTTATAGATTTTACGGCCGACCAATGGTCGCCCCTACAATTATTATAAGGCGGGGCGTCGAGGGCGCCGCCCCCTACACCCCTCTCCACCAAGATGATAAAAAGAGCGTACCGGAATCGGTACGCTCTTTTGTGTTTTGTTATCTGGGATTAAACCAGCTCGATGATTGCCATCTCGGCAGCGTCGCCGCGGCGAGCGCCGGTACGGGTCACTCTGGTGTAGCCGCCGTTACGGTCAGCGTACTTAGGAGCGATCTCGTCGAACAGCTTCTTAGCTACATCTTCCTTGGTGATGAAAGCCAGAGCTCTGCGGTAGTTGGCCAGACCGGCCTTCTTACCCAGAGTAATCATCTTTTCTACAACGGGCTGAACTTCCTTCGCGCGGTAGAAGGTGGTCTCGATCTTGCCGTTAGCCAGCAGATCGGTCACCTGCTGACGCAGCAGTGCTTTTCTCTGTGCACTGGTCTTGCCCAGTTTACGAGTACCAAACATAAGTCGTTTCCTCCTGACTCAGAATTAGTTGTTGCTGCCGGAATCCTCGCTGGCCAGGGACAGGCCCATCATTTCCAGCTTCTTCTGCACCTCGTCCAGGGACTTCTTGCCCATATTCCGCACCTTCATCATATCCTCACCGGTCTTGCTGATCAGATCAGCAACGGTGTTGATATTGGCGCGCTTCAGGCAGTTGAAGCTACGGACGGACAGATCCAGCTCGTCAATGGTCATTGCCAGCTTGGTATCGGGGCGATCAGCAGACTTTTCTACGACGGTAGAGCCGGCGCCCACATTGTCAGACAGGTTGGTGAACACTGTCAGATGGTCGGACAGAATCTTTGCGCCTAAGGACACAGCATCCTTAGCGGAAATGGTAGAATCGGTCCAGACCTCTAAGGTCAGCTTGTCGAAGTCAGTCTTGTCGCCAACGCGAGTAGGCTCCACCGTGTAATTCACCTTTTTCACAGGGGAATAGATGGAGTCGATGGGGATCACGCCGATGACGGTCTGGGCGGTCTTGTTCCGGTCAGAGGAAACATAGCCGCGGCCCTGAGACAGGGTGATCTCCATATTAAAGGTAGCACCTTCACCCAGAGTGCAGATGTGCAGCTCGGGGTTCAGAATCTCAACCTCACCGTCAGCCTTGATGTCGCCGGCGGTCACTTCGCAGGGACCCACCGCGTCAATATACACGGTCTTGGGCTCCTGGCTGTGGAGCTTCATAATCATCCGCTTCACATTCAGTACGATCTCGGTCACATCCTCAGTCACACCGGGGATGGTGGAGAACTCGTGCTGTACGCCTGCGATCTTCACGGAAGTCGCTGCGTAGCCGGGGAGACTGCTGAGCATGATACGGCGCAGGGAGTTACCCAGTGTCATACCGTAGCCACGCTCCAGCGGCTCCACGACATATTTGCCGTAGGACAGATCCTCAGGGGTGTCCAGGCAAGTAATGCGAGGCTTTTCAATTTCAACCATAGAATCTTACCCTCCTTATTAAGTGCGCGGGGTGTAGAATGCACCCCACAATCGTGATACGCGAACAAACAGGGGGTCGATTACTTAGAGTACAACTCGACGATCAGGTGGACAGCGATGTCGAAGTCGATATCTGCCTTGGTGGGCATAGCAACGACCTTACCGGTAAGGGTATTCTTATCGCGGTCTAACCACTTGGGAGCAGCAACAAAGGTGTCAGCTTCCTTCAGACCCTTGAAGAAAGCATTGGAAGCGCTCTTCTCGCAAACGGCAACCACATCACCGGTCTTAATCAGATAGCTGGGGATGTTTACCCGGCTGCCGTTGACGGTGAAGTGACCGTGGTTGACCAGCTGGCGGGCCTGACGGCGGGAGTTAGCAAAGCCCAGACGGTAGACAACATTGTCCAGTCTGCGCTCCACCAGAGTCAGCAGGTTGTCGCCGGTGTTGCCTTCCTGGCGAGCGGCCTTCTCATAGTAGTTGTGGAACTGCTTTTCCTGAATGCCATAAACGAACTTGACCTTCTGCTTCTCAGTCAGCTGCGTGGCATACTCGGACTTCTTAGCTCTTCTCTGACCGCCGGGGTTCTTGTTGGAAGTCTTGGCGTAACCCATTGCGGCAGGAGAAACGCCCAGCGTTCTGCAACGCTTCAGCACGGGCTGCATATTCTTAGCCATAATATAATTCCTCCTATTCCGAAATCAGACGCGACGTCTCTTGGGAGGACGGCAGCCATTGTGAGGAATGGGGGTGACGTCCTTGATCATTACGACTTCCAGACCTGCAGTCTGCAGAGCCCGGATAGCAGCCTCACGTCCCTGACCGGGGCCTTTGACATAGACCTCAACGGACTTCAGACCGCAGCTATCGATGGCAGCCTTGGCAGCAGTCTCAGCTGCAGTCTGGGCAGCAAAGGGAGTGGACTTACGGGAACCACGGAAGCCCAGACCGCCGGAGGAAGCCCAAGAAAGGGCGTTGCCTTCCAGGTCAGTAACGGTAACCATGGTGTTGTTGAAAGAGGAACGGATATGCACCGCGCCCTTCTCAACTACTTTGCGCTCTCTGCGGCGCTTAACAACTTTCTTAGTAGCCTTAGCCATTTACATATCCCTCCTTACTTCTTCTTGTTAGCAATGGTCTTCTTGGGACCCTTGCGGGTACGGGCATTGGTCTTGGTGCGCTG
>JAZRIT010000016.1:0-9399 GCA_045645385.1 Faecousia sp. | reverse complement strand
AGTGCTGCGCACCAGCGAGCAGATCCCCGGTGAGGAATACGAGCCCGGCGATCTGATCCGCGTGTATGTGCTGGAGGTCCATAAAGCGACCCGCGGTCCGCTGGTCCACGTTTCCCGCACCCATCCCAATGTGGTGCGCCGGCTGTTCGAGCTGGAGACTCCCGAAATTGCCGACGGCCAGGTGGAGATCCGCAATATCGCCCGTGAGGCCGGCTCCCGCAGCAAGATCGCTGTCCGGGCCGCTATGGAGAATGTGGATCCCGTGGGCGCATGCGTCGGCCCTCGTGGCGGCCGTGTTGGCGCAGTTGTAGAGGAACTGAACGGCGAGAAGATCGACATCGTTGTGTGGAGCGAGGATCCCTGCGAGTATGTCAAGGCAGCGCTCAGTCCTGCCGATGTGATCAGCGTGGAAATGGACCCCGCCAACCCCAAGGGCTGCCGCGTGGTAGTGCCGGACGATCAGCTGAGCCTTGCCATCGGCAAGGAGGGTCAGAACGCCCGTCTGGCTGCCCGCCTCACCGGCCTGAAGATCGATATCAAGCCTGCTTCCCAGGCCTAAGATAAACTTGTCGTGTCATTTCGAGCCAGTGCGCACACTGGCGTGGGAATCTTAAGCACTAAGTTGGCGTTGAGATTGCCACGTCGCTGCGCTCCTCGCAATGACAATGAAAGAATGGAGGTTGCCTATATGCAAAAGAAGATCCCCCAGCGGCAGTGTATGGGCTGCCGGGAACGGAAAGCCAAAAAGGAACTGATCCGTGTGGTCCGGGGAACGGACGGTGTGGTCAGCTTAGACTTTGGCGGCAAGCTCAACGGCCGGGGCGCGTATATCTGCCCTGACCCGGAGTGCCTGAAAAAGGCCCAAAAGGCCAAGTCTTTAGAGCGGAGCTTAGAGGTTCCCATCCCCCAGGAGGTCTATGACCGTCTGGCCAAAGAAATGGAGCAGGCCAATGGATAAAGCGCTGAATTATCTGGCGCTGGCCAGAAAGGCCGGCCGGGTGGAGCTGGGCGAAGAGCCTGCCGGCGCTGCCGCCCGCGCCCAGAAGGCAAGGCTCATCATCGTGGCAGGCGACGCCACCGACCATACCCTGCGGCGGGCCAAAAGCTTTGTGGCAAACACAGAGCAGCTGTGCCTGCAGGTGCCCTACACCAAGGACGAACTGGGGCAGGCCGTCGGTCGTACTGCATTGGCATTGGCTGCCTTTACAGACCCGGCGCTGGCGCTGAGTTTTATAAAGGCATTGGGAAATCCCGAAAAATATGCCACAGAAATTGCCAGTCTGGAGCGCAGGACCAATCGCATCCGGCAGCGGCAAAAGGAAGCCAAAGCCCACGAAAAGAATGTGTGGTTCCATAAGAAAAAATAAGTTAGAATATATAAGCGTAACAGTTACTGCAAGTGTGAATTGAAAATGGAAAATTGAAAATTATCATGCGTCGTAATTTTCAATTCTCAATTCTCAATTTTGAATTAATGCTCGCAACGCGAAGCATTTGGAGGTGCATTGTATTGAGTTTAGTGAAGTACAGAGTAAAAGAGGTCGCCACCGATTTCGGTATGACCCCTAAGGATATTGCAGAGGTAATGGGCAAGTTTTTTGAACGGCCCAAGTCCAACACACAGGTGCTCACAGAGGATGAGCTGAATGTGATCTTTGACTATATGACCCAGACAAACCAGATCGCCTCTCTGGAAGCGGTCTTTGCGGTGCAACCCGCACCTAAGAAGGAAGAGCCGAAGGTAGAAGAAAAGAAAGCAGAGGCCGACGCCCCGCAAAAGACCGCAGAAAAGAAAAATGCAGGGGTCGGCGCCAACGACGGCCCGCAAAAGGCAGCCCCCAAGGCCGAGGAAAAGAAGCCTGCCCCCAAGGCCGAAAAGCCCAATAAGCCCGCCGAGCCGGAGCGCCGTCGGGAGCGCCGGGTGGTGGACACCTCCGCGGTGCAGGTGAACGCTGCCCGCTTCGATGACCGGGTGGACGACCTGGTAAGCGAACGCGTGCAGAATTACCAGGGCGGCAAGCAGCGCATCGGCGGCAAGAAGGGTCAGCAGCAGCAGAACAGAAAGGACAACAAGTTCGCCAAGGGCAACAAGTCCCGCAACGAGGAGCAGGAGAAGCTGCGCAGACTCCAGATGGAGGTTGCCCGGAAAGCCCCCGTTACCGTCAAGATCCCCGATGAAATTACCGTTGGCGAGCTGGCCAGCCGGATGAAGAAGACCGCCGGCGAGGTCATCAAGTTCCTGATGAAGAACGGCATTATGGGCGGCATCAACCAGACCATCGACTTTGAGACCGCCGAGATCGTGGCGGTGGAGCTGGGCTGCAAGGTGGAGCGGGAGATCACCGTCACCATCGAGGAGCGGATCATCGACGATCACGAGGATACTGCAGACGAGCTGCAGGGCCGCGCCCCCGTGGTGGTGGTTATGGGCCATGTTGACCACGGTAAGACCTCTACGCTGGACGCCATCCGCAACACCTCCGTCACTGCCGGTGAGGCCGGTGGTATTACCCAGCACATCGGCGCATATACTGTCGAATGTCACGGCCAGCCCATCACCTTCTTAGATACCCCCGGCCACGCCGCCTTTACCTCTATGCGCGCCCGGGGCGCTATGTGTACGGATATCGCCATTCTGGTGGTGGCAGCTGACGACGGCATTATGCCCCAGACCATCGAATCCATTAACCACGCCAAGGCCGCAAATGTGCCCATCATCGTTGCCATCAACAAGATGGATAAGCCTGAGGCCAATCCCGACCGGATCAAGCAGCAGCTGACGGAGTACGACCTGATCCCCGAGGAGTGGGGCGGCGAGACCATCATCTGCCCCATCTCTGCCAAGACAGGCCAGGGTCTGGATAACCTGCTGGAAATGGTCCTGCTTACCGCCGAGGTGCAGGAGCTGAAGGCCAATCCCGACCGCCGGGCCAAGGGTACGGTTATTGAGGCCCGTCTGGATAAGACCCGCGGTCCTATCGCAACCCTTTTGGTGCAGAACGGTACGCTGAAGCAGGGCGATATCATCATCGCCGGCACTGCCGTTGGCCGTGTCCGTGTGATGACTAACGATAAGGGCCGCACCGTCAAGACCGCCGGTCCGTCTGTTCCCGTGGAGATCACCGGCCTTGCCGAAGTCCCCGCCCCCGGCGACGAGTTCAACGCCGTTACCGACGAGCGTATGGCTAGAGAGCTGGTGGAGCAGCGGAAGCAGGCCGCCAAGGACGCAGCCGCCAACGCTATGCAAAAGGTCACCCTGGATAACCTCTTTGCCAAGATGCAGGAGGGGCAGATGAAGGAGCTGGCGCTGATCGTCAAGGCGGATGTGCAGGGCTCTGCCGAGGCCGTGAAGGCATCCCTGGAGAAGATCTCCAACGAGGAAGTCCGCGTCCGCGTGATCCACACCGGCGTGGGCGCCATCAACGAATCCGATATTCTGCTGGCTTCTACCGCCGGCGCGGTCATTGTTGGCTTTAATGTCCGTCCCGATGCCGGCGCGCAGGTTTCTGCCCAGCGCACCAGCGTGGATATGCGGTTCTACCGGGTCATCTACGAAGCCATCGATGAGATCGAGGCCGCTATGAAGGGTATGCTGGCCCCCAAGTATCAGGAAGTGGTCATCGGCCACGCCGAGGTGCGTATGACCTACAAGGTCTCCGCCATCGGTACCATTGCCGGCTGTATGGTCAAGGACGGCAAGGTCACCCGGGATGCCCAGGTCCGCGTGCTGCGGGACAATGTGGTCATCCACGAGGGCGAGGTCGGCTCGCTGCAGCGGTTTAAGGACCAGGCCAAGGAAGTCACTGCCGGCTTTGAGTGCGGTATGAGCATCCTGAAGTTCAACGATATCAAGGAAGGCGACATTTTCGAATGCTTCGCCATGGAAGAAGTAAAACGGTAAAAAGAGTGCCGCACCGCAGCTGCGGTGCGGCCTCTTTTCACCAATGCAGAATGCGTAATGCATAATGCATAATGAAGGAGTGTTTTTATGGCATCCAATCGTATTGGAAGAATCAACGAAGAAATTCAGAAGGAGCTTGCCTCCATAATCAGAAATTTAAAAGATCCCCGGGTGCAGGACACCATGATCTCCATTACCCATGTGGAGACCACCCCGGACCTGCGTTTTGCCAAGGTCTATGTGAGCTTTTTGCAGGAGGAGCGGGCAAAAGACGCCCTGAAAGGCCTGAAATCCGCCGGTGGATACCTGCGCCGGGAGCTGGGCCGCGCCTTGAATCTGCGCCACACCCCGGAGCTTACCTGGGCGCTGGACGATTCCATCACCTACGGCGCAAAAATGCTTGCACTCATTAACTCACTTGAGGTAGAGAAAGATGCAGATTCTGACGAGAGAACAGACAGCTGAATATTTATCCCAAAATGATGGGTTTGTGATCCTCACCCACCGCCGTCCCGACGGCGACACCTTAGGCAGTGCTGCGCTTTTGTGCAGAGGCCTGCGGCGGCGGGGCAAGACCGCCCACATTCTCCGCAACCCGGAGATCACGGCAAAATATGCTCACCTCCACGAGGGCCTGACCACAGACACCGTAGGCGACAGTGATATTTTGGTTGCCGTGGATACTGCCTCTGCCGGTATGCTGCCGGAGGCATTTTCCCGATATGCTGACCGCATCGCTTTGCGCATCGACCACCACGGGTCTGCCGCGTCCTTTACCGAAATGGAGCTGGTAGAGCCGGAGGCCGCTGCCTGCGGCGAATTGGTTGCGGATGTTCTGTCACTGATGCGCCCCCATTATCATATGGACAAGCCCATGGCCAATGCCTTGTATACCGCTATTTCCACGGACACCGGCTGTTTTCGCTATGCCAATATCACCGCCAAGACCTTTGAGGTTGCCGCATATTGCGCATATCATAGCGACGAGCTGTTTGCCATCAACCAGGCGCTCTTTGATACCAATTCTTTGGGAAGATTGCGGGTACAGGGATATCTGGTGGAGCACGCAATTTTCCTGGAAAACGGCGCGATTGCCATCTGCCCCCTGCCCAAGGCTGTTGAGGAGGAATTGGGTCTGACGGAGGACGATCTGGAGAATATCTCCGGTTTCCCCCGGTCTATTGAGGGGGTCAAAATTGCAGCCACTCTCCGGGAAGAGGCAGGCGGACGCATTAAGATCTCCGTCCGTGCCGTGCCGGGCTATGATGCTGCAGCCATCTGCCAAAAATTCGGCGGTGGCGGCCACAAGGGCGCAGCCGGCGCTTCTATGACCTGCACCATGGACGAGGCGGTAGAGGCTATCAAGAATGTAATGCCGAGGATATAAAAGGCATCCCCTTTACTGTCATTGCGAACCAGTGTGCGCACTGGTTCGCAATGACAAGCAAGAATTTGAAGTATAAGGAACTTTTTATGGACGGAATCGTAATTGTAGATAAGCCCCAGGACTGGACCAGCCAGGATGTGACCGCTAAGCTGCGAGGTGTATTTGCCACCCGGCGCATCGGTCACGGCGGCACATTAGACCCTATGGCCACCGGCGTTCTGCCGGTATTTGTGGGCCGGGCCACCCGGGCTGTGGAGTTTTTTGAACACGCAGAGAAAACTTACGAAACCGTTTTGCGCCTTGGCATTACCACCGATACCGAGGATGTTACGGGAACGGTTTTGGAAGAAAAGCCTGTCCGGACCACCGAAGCGGAAATTTTGGCGGTTTTGGAGCAGTTTAAAGGGGAAATTCAGCAGATTCCCCCGATGTACTCCGCTATTAAAATCAACGGCCAAAAACTCTGTAACTTAGCCCGCAAGGGCAAGGAGGTGGAGCGTCCTGCCCGGACCGTCACCATTCACACCCTGGATTTTCTGGGAATGGATGGCGCAGATGTCCGCTTGCGGGTCCACTGCTCCAAGGGTACGTATATCCGCACATTGTGCAAGGATATCGGCGCGGCCCTGGGCTGCGGCGGCTGTATGGCACAGCTGCGCCGGGTGAGCGCCGGCAGTTATACCATTGCAGATGCTGTTCCTCTTGCTGACTTAGTAGCAAGCGATAACCCCAGCCAATATTTACATGGGGTGGACACAATGTTTACCCAGCACCCGGCGGTGACATTAACGGAAAAACAGGCCCTGCGCTGCCGCAACGGCAATTCTTTCACTATCGAGCTTGCCGACGGTACATACCGCGCCTACGACGAAGCCGGCGAATTTCTTATGCTGGCAAAAGTAGACGACGGCACAATGTCCACCATAAAAAGCTTCTTCAATATTTAAGAATTAAAAGTTAAAAGTTGAAAATTTTTAATTCTTAATTTTTAATTTGATAAGGGATTTGCTTATGAGTCAAAAGACAATTTATGCCTTAGGCTTTTTTGACGGGGTGCATTTGGGTCATCAGGCTTTGCTGCGGGCTTGCCGGGAACTGGCGGAAGCCCATAACTGCAAGGCCGGCGCGGTGACTTTTACCGCCCATCCGGACAGCTTGGTCGCCGGGAAAACCCCGGCGCTGCTGACAACAAATGAAGAGAAGAAGCGCCTGCTGTATGCCGACGGTATGGATACGGTGGTGGAGCTGCCCTTTGACCGGACGCTGATGACCACCCCCTGGTCTGCTTTTTTGGAGCAGCTGATCCAGAAGGGGGCAGCAGGCTTTGTCTGCGGCGATGATTTCCGCTTCGGTCATAAAGGGGAAGGCACTGCTGAAATCCTGCAGGCCTATTGCCGGGCTGCCGGTATGCCCTTTGCTGTTGTGCCGGAGCAGATTTTAGATGGGGAGAGAATTTCTTCCACCCGGATACGGGCAGCCTTGGAGCAGGGAGATTTAGAGCAGGCAAACCGTCTGCTGGGCCATCCTTATGCCGTTACAGGCCGGGTGGTGGCCGGCAAGCAGCTGGGCAGGACCATCGGCGTGCCTACTGCGAACCTTCTGCTGCCGGAAGGGCTGATCGCGCCCAAATTCGGCGTGTACGCCTGCAAGGTGCTATCAGAGGGCAAAGAATATCCGGCGGTGACCAACGTCGGCACCCGGCCTACGGTTTCCGGCGAGGGTGTGACGGTGGAGGCGCATCTGCTGGATTTTGACGGCGACCTTTACGGCAAGGAGATCACCGTAGCATTTCATAATTTCCTCCGCCCGGAGGTAAAATTTGAAAACCTGGAGCAATTGCAGGCACAAATAAACAGAGATATTTCTCATGTGCGCACCGTCTTGAAACAATGCTTGTAGGGGCGAGCATTGCTCGTCCGCAAGGTGGTAGAAATGGATATTGTAACGGACGACCAATGGTCGCCCCTACGATTTGGTGTAAAAAGTTCAAAAATTAACGGAAAATATTGAAAATTTTCCTTTACTTTTGGAAAAACTTATGGTAAGATAGTCGGGCTGGCTATGACCGGCAGAAAATTTATGCCCACAGCTCAGTTTTGGGACGACACCGACCCTTTACTTGGCGTGTGGTAAATTCAAGAAAAGGTGGAAAACACAATGATTCAGAAGGAAAAGAAGACCCAGGTTATCCTGGAGAACGCAACCCACGAGGGCGATACCGGTTCTGCAGAAGTGCAGGTCGCTATCCTCACTGCCCGTATCAACGAGCTGACCGATCACCTGCGTACCCACAAGCATGACAACCACTCCCGTCGTGGTCTGCTGATGATGGTTGGTAAGCGCCGCAAGATGCTGGACTATCTGGCCAAGAAGGACATCAACCGCTACCGTGCTTTGATCGCCAAGCTGGGTATCCGTAAGTAAGTCAAAAAAGAGGCGACGGACACCGTCGCCTCTTTTTGCACAGCGGATCTTTTGCTCCATGCGTGCGTTTTGAAAGCGCCCATATACACAAAGTATAATGGCCGCTTTCAACCTTCGCCTGAAGCAAAATCTCTCGCTGTGCAACAAGTAAGCAACAGGGAGAATTTTAGCAGTTGAAAGAGCTGTTGAGCTATCGACACCCCTTTCAAGTGCTAAACCTCCCGAATACACAAAATTTTTAGGAGGTAAACACAAATGATTACTCGCAAACAGTTCCCCAATCACAAGGTTTTCGAGATGGAAATCGGCGGCCGTCCCTTTACCGTTGAGACCGGTAAGGTGGCTGAGCTGGCCAACGCTGAGTGCATCTGCCGCTACGGCGACACCGTGGTTCTGACCACCTGCACCTGCAACCCCATCCCCAAGTCCGGCATCGACTACTTCCCTCTGACCATCGAGTTTGAAGAGAGAATGTACGCCGTGGGCCGCATCCCCGGCTCTTTCAACCGCCGTGAGGGCAAGCCCTCCGACCGCGGCATTCTGAACAGCCGTATCATCGACCGTCCCATGCGTCCTTTGTTCGACGAGGAGCTGCGTAACGACACCGTGGTCACCTGCACCGTCTTCGCCAATGACTACGAGAACCCCGTGGAGATCGTCGCTTCCCTGGGCGCATCCATCGCCATCGCATCTTCCGACGTGCCCTGGAACGGACCGGTCGCCACCACCAATGTGGCCCATATGGCCGATGGCCGTTATATCATCAACCCCTCCGCTGAGGAGCGGGACACCTGCGACTGCTTCGTGTGCATCGCTTCCACCTTCGAGAAGGTGGTTATGATCGAGACCGAGGCTAACGAGGCTCCCGAGGCTATCGTCCTGGAGTCCATCCGCATCGCTCACGAGACCAATATGGAGATCGTGAAGTTCATTAACTCTATCGTTGCCGAGATTGGCAAGCCCAAGTTCACCTTCGAGAAGGCAGCTGTCAACCACGACCTGCTGGACGAGCTGATCGAGTACGGCCTGCCCCAGATCGAGCACGCTCTGGACACCGATGACAAGAACATCCGCGAGGAGCGGCTCACCGCTGCCCGTCTGGATTTTGCTGCCAAGTTCGCTGAAAAGTACGAAGACTTCGAAGAGCACATCGAGGTGTGCCTGTACAAGATGCAGAAGAAGGTGGTTAAGAAGTGGCTGCTGGCCGGCAAGCGTGTTGACGGCCGCGGCATGGACGATATCCGTCCTCTGGGCGCCGAGGTTGGCCTGCTGCCCCGGGTACACGGCTCCGGCCTGTTCTCCCGCGGTCAGACCCAGGTGCTGTCCATCTGCACCCTGAACACCCTGTCCGCTGCCCAGAAGCTGGATACCATCTACCCCGAGGAGACCCGGCGGTATATCCACCACTATAACTTCCCCGCCTACTCCACCGGCGAGGCAAGAGCAGCCCGCTCCACCTCCCGCCGCGAGATCGGTCACGGCGCACTGGCTGAAAAGGCTCTGCTGCCTGTGATCCCCTCTGTGGAAGAGTTCCCCTACGCGATCGGTGTTGTGTCCGAGGTCCTGTCCTCCAACGGCTCTACCTCTCAGGGCTCTATCTGCGGCTCTACCCTGGCGCTGATGGATGCCGGTGTGCCCATCAAGCGGCCTGTTGCAGGTATTTCCTGCGGTCTGATCTCCGATCAGG
>JAZRIT010000015.1:0-15112 GCA_045645385.1 Faecousia sp. | reverse complement strand
TAAGGCCTGCACGCAGAGCCTGACGGATCAGAGCCTCAGCCATAGAAGAACAACCCATGTGGGTCATATGCATGGACTGAGAAACTTCACGGTCAATAGCGCGGGGTCTGATGTCAGCGTCATCCCACAGCTTCTGGGTGTGCTCGGGAGCGCGCTCGGTGAACTTCTGAGTGCCGAAGGGCTTGCCGTACTCCAGCAGGCCAATCTCAGCCATCTCGTGAGCCAGTTCGTAAATATCCTTACCTTCGGTTTCCACGCCCCACTCCTTGGCGATGCGGATCAGCTTCTCAGGATCCTTGACCTGATAGTTGCCGCCCTCGCGGGTCTGGTGCAGGGTGTGCATGATCTCACGGCCGTGGTCGGAGTGCGTAGCAGCACCGCCGGCGGTGAAAATCAGATAGTTACGCGCAACGATACCGTGCACGTCGCAGCCACAGATACCTCTGGGGCTCTTGGGGGTGATGCGGCAGGGGCCCATGGAGCAGATGCGGCAGCAGGTGCCGGCCTCGCCGAATCCACAGTGGGGAGTCTGATCTTTGACTCTCTTCTGCCAGGTGTCAGCGCCAACCTTGTTTGCGGTTTCCAGCAATTCGTTGGTGGCAGCTTCCATCTCTTCGACAGTCGTTGTGAATGCCCAATCCTTCAATGTGATTTCCTCCTATATACATGATTCTTGTGCCGATACACAAATGCTGATCGGCACATAGTGTATCAGTATTATTTTACAAGGTTTTATGCAGAAAGTCAACGCACATTTTGCCTATAAATCGACGAATTTTGTATCCCCCCGGAGGGGATTTTTGTGGATTTGCCGATTCAACCAAAAACAGACCGCCACCGACGGACATTTGTCCGTGGTAGCGGTAATGTTACCATATAAAAATACAAATCAGCGGAAATAGAATTGAGGTAAGGATTCCGGCCACAACCAACGATAAGCTGCTGACCGCGCCTGCCAGGGGATCCAGTTCCGTTGCCCGGGAGGTGCCGATCACATGGGAGGCAGTGCCAAAGCTAACGCCTTGTGCGATGGGGTCTGTGATGTGGAAAATTTTGCACAAAAATAAACCTGCCAGGTTGCCTAAAATTCCCGTAATGACGATGACGGCAGAGGTCAGCGCCGGAATACCGCCGCTTTGCTCGGAAAGCACCAGACCAATGGCGGTGGTGATGGACTTGGGGAGCATAGAAACGGTCAGCGACCGGTCCATTCCCAATAAAACGCATACAATGCCGATAAACCCCAAGCTGGCAACCGTACCGGCGGCAATACCGGCAAAAATCGCTCCCAAATCCTTCTTGAACGCCTTTAATTGCGTGTAAAGAGGGACTGCCAAACTAACGGTGGCGGGCGTTAGCAGCCAGGTGATCCAGGCGGAATTGCTTTGGTAGATATTCAAATCAAAATCTATAACCAGCAATACTGCTATCGACAAGACGGTAGCAATCAGCAGGGGATTGCACAGGGGTGATTTTGTCTTTTTCTGACACCATACACCCACCTGATATGTACCGAAGGTCAGCACCAGAGGGAACAGGGAAATGCTTTGCAGAAAGTCTGTCATTTCGATGCCCTCCGTTTCGTCAGCCATTGGGTGACCAAACCGCTGACCGCGAATACCAGGAATGTGGACACCACAGTAATGGAAATGATCGCAGCAGCATTCTGGGAGATGACGCCCCAGTATTCCAATATTTTAACACAAATCGGCACATACAAAATGGGCATAACGGAGATCAGCCAGTTTGCCACATCCGCGACCTGTCTTACCTTCAAAAGTCCGGTTGCCAATGCGATCAGCAGCAGCACCAGACCGTAAATGGCGGCAGGGATGGGCAGCGGTACTACCGCCTGCAGCACCTCACCGATAAAGGAAAAGGATAGAATATATAAAAATTGCGGGATATATTTCATATTTCTTGCCTCCCGGCATTTATTTTTCTTTCAGCAGGGCGGAGATCTCCGCTGCAATGGCGCAGTTGGGGGCATGGATGCAGGACGCATAGCAGCAATCCACCTCGGTCAGCTTCGCGTCCTCTGTCACCACCGTCACGGTGCGGCTTTGATCTGTGGTGCGGCAGTAGCCGCTTAAAAAATGTTCCTGTTCCATATTATTCCTCCCGAATGCTAAACCCCATAGGGGGCAGAGCGTTCCATTGTTCATCGGTGCGGTTAATGCAGACGGTCACCTGTTGACCGTTGTATTCCCGACAAAAGGCCAAGCGGCCGTTTTCCGCCTGCAAAAAGCGGATATTTCCCAACCGCAGGGGTAAATATTTGCTTCGCATGACCCCCAAACGGCGGTAATGCGCCACAAGTGCATCGTCTTCCCGTCCCCAGGGATAAGTGCGGCGGTTAAAGGGGTCCTTATGCCCTTCTAACCCGGCTTCATCCCCATAATAAATACTGGGACTTCCCGGCAGGGCATACTGCAAAAACGATGCTATCATAAGCTGTTTCCGGGCATTCTCCCGCTGGGCAGGGGAGAGCCGTCTTGCGGCGTAATCTGCCCGGCTTCCCACAAAATCATCAACCAATGCCGTTAAGATACGGGGGGTATCGTGAGACCCCAGCAGATTCATATTGCAGGCAAGGACCTGTGGCGGATAGTTTTCTGCGATGGTCATAACGGTTTGTCTTAACTGCCTGCCGTCGTCTTTCCCGCGGACGAAATCCAGTATAACCGTACGGAAAGGGTAATTCATAACGCTGTCCAATTCTCCGTCGGCAAAGTACCGCCGGCGGATGCCGTAGGCGATCTTGTTGGAAGCATCCTCCCACACTTCACCCATCAGCAGCGCATCGGGGCGAATTTGCCGAATCCGCTGCTTCAGCCGCAGAATGAACGCGTCCGGCAATTCGTCAGCCACATCCAGCCGGAAGCCGTCCGCTCCCAGCTTCAGCCAATGGGCCACCACCGAATCCTCCCCATCAATAATATAATTGAGAAAGGACGGATCCATCTTGTTGACGGTGGGCAGAGTCTCAAAGCCCCACCAGCTATTGTAGCTGTCTGGGTAGCGGTAAAAGGTGTACCAGGAAAAATAGGGCGAATCCACCGATGCGCAGGCGGATTGGAAATAAATGCTCCTTGCGCCGGTGTGAGAGAATACTCCGTCTAAAATCACTTTGATACCCCGGTCGTGGGCCACCTGACACATAGCCTGAAAATCGGCAACCGTACCTAACATCGGGTCGGGGGTCTTGTAATCAGCGGTGTCATAACGGTGATGGGAAAAGCCTTTGCAGATGGGATTCAGGTAGAGAATGTTAACGCCAAAAGAGGCAATATAGTCCATTTTGTCGCTGATTCCCCGGAAATTTCCACCAAAAAAGTCATTGTTCAGAACTTTGCCATCTTGGTCGGGAAGCCATTCTACCTCGTCGCACCAATCCTTGTGGATAGTATAAGGCTGCAGCTTTTCAGTTAAATCTACATTGCCGGATTTGTAAAATCTGTCGGGAAAAATTTGATAGATCACAGCACCCTTAGCCCAATCCGGCGTGGTAAAATCTGCCGGCGTGCAGGTCACCTGCCAGCGGTCGCCGGCCTCCATATTGGTATCACTGCCCTGTTTAAACAGGCGGAACATCCCCTCCGGCTTATACACCCGGAAATAATAGAAATACAGCCCCGGCTTCCACAGAGAAAAACTGCCGGAGAAAATATCATAATCACCGACGGTGCATTCCTTTTTCAAATGCACCCGGATGCACACCGGCCCATCTGCCAGCTCCAGCACACATTCTGCTTTTACAGCACCCACGGAGGCGGGAATGTGAATATGCAGCCTGCAGCGCTGCCCGGGAAGAAGCGTCCCGAAAGGGTCTTTATAGGCAATTTCCTGTGAATCAAATAGAATACGCATTTACAGTTACTCCTTAGCATACGGTATTTAGGCAAAAAGGTCAAGGGCGGAACAGAAAAAGCGGTTGATAAATCAATTGCGCAGTGGTATAGTACAAACAGAAAGGCAGGGGAGTGCCCATGACACTTGAGGAAATGCAAAAGGAACTGGGACTGCAGATCCTGCCGGATTGCTTTGCGGGGTTTTATGAAAAAATCCGTGATTCATGGGAAATCCGATCAAAGGAAATTCTGTCCGATACCTACATCCGTGGCATATTGACAGGAAACCGATTGCTGACAGACTGGCTGGATGTGATTTTGCAAGCTGCCGCACAGGTGCGGGAAAACCCGGCAATGTGCCTGCTGGTGTGCCTGCTGGAACAATGGGCAAAAGCCGGCGATATCCCCGAAGACGGCTTCCGAAACCCCACCGGAACAGGCCTTGCCTACGATTTTCTGCACCTGTTTGCCGTGATCCCTACCATTTGCGAAAGTGTAGCCAATCTGCAAAAACGGGGACTGCCTGCGGATGTGATCGCCGATACCATGGCAGAGTATGACTACTGCGTGCAGCTGTGCCAGAATAGCTGTGGCCGCCCGGCCTTTGACTTTGGTCGCCTTTGGTGGATTCAGCGGGTTATCCATAATCAGCTTGTCCATATTGACCGTTTCAAATACGATCTTCCCGGCCCTTATGCAAAGGGTTTCCGGGTCTATGAAAATGCTTCCGGTGAGCAAGCAGTCCTTGCTGACGGTATGCAGGTCCACCGCAGCGGCGGCATTTTGGGTACAGCCGGCCTGGAAGATACACCGGGCAGTTATACCGCTGATATCACCGAAGACCAAACTACCGTTGCGGGCTATCCCATCGTAAACGGCCTTGTGCAGCCGGATAAAATCCAATTGGACAAAAAAGAATGGAATCTGCGTTTTTCTGCCACAGACAATGTGCTGGGCATCCATATTCCTCCCGGCGGCGGGTTTGATACCAAAACTATGGACGAGTCCTTTGCCCGGGCAAAGGAGCTTTTCCGCAAATGCTACCCCGATTATCCCTTTAAAGCCTTCCATTGCCGCACCTGGCTGCTGTCGCCCCAGCTGCGCACCATTTTGAAGCCGGACTCCAATATCCTTTCCTTCCAAAACCGCTTTATCCGATACCCTTATCGCAGTAACGGCAGGGAGTGTATTTCGTTCCTGTTCGATACCCTGACCAATGAGCCTGAGAATATGCAGGATTTACCGGAAAATACAAGCCTGCAGCGGGCTGTCAAAGCCATCTATTTGGATGGTGGCTGCATCCACGAGGGTGAGGGCGTCTTCTTTTAATATGCAAATATCCGCCCTTATTGGGCGGATATTTTTCTAAACAGCTCCATATACCGGGCGGCGGGCCTGTCCCAGCTGAAATCCTGCTGCATATCCCTTTTCTGCAGCGCCCGGAAAGCGTCGATATCGGTGCGGTAGAGGGCAATGCACCGTTTCACTGCCGCGGCAAAATCGTGGGCATTGTAGCTTTGAAAGGTAAAACCCAGGCCGCCCTGTCCCAACCCATCTACCGGGGGAACGGTATCGGCAAGGCCGCCTGTTGCGTGGACCACCGGCACAGTCCCGTACCGCATAGCATTCATCTGACTTAAGCCGCAGGGCTCGCTTTTGGAGGGCATCAGGTAGATGTCTCCACCGGCATAGATACGGGATGCCAAGCCTAAGTCAAAAGTGATATTAGCGGACACTTTTTGCGGATATTCCCGCTGTAATTGACGGAAAAAGTTCTCATATTTTGGCTCGCCTGTGCCTAAGATCAAAAGCTGACAATCTTCTTCCTCCAAAAGCTCCCGGGCGATGTGACACAGAAGATCCAACCCCTTGTGTTCTGCCAGCCGGGTGACCATTACCATCAGCGGCACATCCGACCGTACCGGCAGACCCGCTTCTTTTTGCAGTTCTTCCTTGCATTTTGTCTTAACGGATGCAAAGGCGTCCGCATTGTAATGGGCAGGCAGGGCAGGATCGTTTTCCGGGTCAAACAGTTCCGTATCGATGCCGTTGGTGATCCCTGTCAGCTTGCCGGCGTTTCCGGCGATCACATCAGCCAGTCCGTGGGCATAGTAGGGAAACATCAGCTCTTTTGCGTAGGTCTGCGAAACGGTGGTCACCCAATCGGCGGTTTCGATCGCGCCCTTTAATAAATTGACATTTCCGCCCATATCCAACCGCTCCCGATAGTCCCCCGGCAGCGCTAATACATCATCGAAGAAATCGCCCCCGGCCCAGCCTTGGTATTCAATGTTGTGTATCGTAAACACACACCGGGTGTCCGGGAAGCAATGGTAATACTGGGCCTTTAGAAATACCGGCACCAGGGCAGTCTGCCAATCATTGCAATGGATGATCTGTGGGATAAAATCCATATACGCCAGCGCTTCTAAACAGGCCTTTGCGAAATAGGCGAACCGCTCGCAGTCATCTCCGTTACCGTAGGCTGACCCGCCCCTTGCGCCGAAGTAATACAGATTATCCACAAAGTACACCTGCACACCCTTTGCAGGCCCATTGAACCGATAGATGCCGGCGTATTGCTTTCGCCAGCCCAGCTGCACAGAAAAATCTGTTACCTGCGTGACCTCCACCGCCGGATTCTCTGCAATACTTTTATAATAGGGGAGCATCAGCACCACTTGGTTACCGGGGATTTTGGCAAGCGCGGCAGGCAGGGCCTGCATCACGTCGCCTAAGCCGCCGGACTTGATGAAGGGCGCGGCCTCCGATGTGATAACAGCGATCTTCATACCACATCTCCCCGCTTGATGATGATCGGCTTGCCGGGGGTGCCGATGAGCCGTGTGCCGGGCCGGACGGTCACATCCTTGTCAAAGATCACATATTCTAACCGACAATCCTCACCGATAACCGTATCGTTCATAACGATGCAGCTTTTGACCTCTGCGCCGGGCTTCACCGTAACCTGTCGGAACAGAACGCTGTCCCGGGTGCTGCCCTCCAGCATACACCCGTCAGCCACGATGCAGTTTTCGATTGCCGAATCCTCCCCGTAATAGCTGGGTACACGGTCACGGACCTTGGTGTAGACCGGATGATTGTAGTAAAACAGATCGTGGCGGGTAGTCCTGTCCAGCAAGGCCAGGGAATTGCGGAAATAGGCCTCCACGGAATCGTTGAACATCACAAGCCCGGGGAAGGTGTATACATTCACGGATAATGCGCCTTTCTGCCACGCACCAAGCACCAGATCCCGGTCCATATGGTGAAAATTCCTTGCCATACATTCCTGCACTGCCTTTTGCAGCAGTCCCTTGGACAGCACAAACAGATCCATCGACGCAAGATAAGCCGCCGGCGCTGCATAGTCCACCGCAATGTCGGTAATGTCTCCTGATTTATCCTGTTTGATTGCCAGATCCAGCTGCCGGACACCGTCGGCGATACCTTCCTTGGTGACCGCGGTGATATCCTTGCCGCTGGCAATATGCGCATTCAGCACACGGGTCAAGTCAATGTTGTACAGCACCGCGGAATCTGCCATCACCACATATTCGTCGTCCGGGCCGTAATCCAAAAACGGCATTGCGTAGTACAGCGCTTCCAGCTTTCCCCGATAGCTGTGATTGGCGGACATAGCGTAGGGAGTCAGAAATTCCAAACCGCCCTCCTCCAATTCCAGTCCCCATTCCTCTCCTGAGCCGATGTGGTTCATAAGGCTCTGGTAATTCTGCCGGGAGATGATGCCGATGTGCCGGATGCCGGCGGCTGCCATATTGGACAGGTGAAAATCGATCTGCCGGTAACGGCCGCCGAAGGGAATGCTGCCCATGGTCCGGTTGCGGCTGAAATCCCCCATATTTACATCGTTGGCAAAAATAATGCTCATTACATTCACAAAAAGCCCCCCTTTATCGCATTTCGCCCGGCAGCAGTACGGTTTTTTGGTCAATGACAGTACCCTTGGCTGCCACGCAGATCTGCCGCTTGGTCCCTGCCGGGAACACGCCGCCCACCACTGCGTTGCTGCATACCTTGGCGTTCTCGCCCAAAATGGCGTGGCGGACGATGGCACCCGGCTCAATGATGACCCCGGGCATCACCACCGAATCCTCCACCACCGCCCCCGGGCCTACTGTGCAGCCGGCGGAGATCACACTGTGGCGGATAGTGCCGTAGATCTCCGAGCCTTCGGCAATAAAGCCGTTGACGGTCTTGGCCCCGGCGTCAATGTAGGAGGAGGGGAGGGCGCTGTTGCGGGCGTAGATCCGTGTCCGCTCATCGCCCCGGATCTGAAAGGCCGGATTTTTGCCCAAAAGGTCCATATTGGCCTCCCACAGCGAATCGATAGTACCCACATCCCGCCAGTAGCCGTCGAAGGGAAAGGCCATCATCCGGTGGCCTGCCTGCAGCAGTGCCGGGATCACATTTTTGCCGAAATCATTGGAGGATGCGGGCTCGGCCTCGTCGGCAATCAGCGCTTCTTTTAAAACCGGCCAGTTAAACACATAAATACCCATAGAGGCATTGGTGGATTTGGGCTTTTGGGGTTTTTCCTCGAATTCATAAATAGAGCCGTCGGGATTGGTGTTCAGGATCCCAAATCGGCTGGCCTCCTTCAGCGGCACGGTCCGCACGGCAATGGTGCAGGCGGCATCGCTTTTCTCGTGGTATTCCACCATTGCGCTGTAGTCCATCTTGTAAATATGATCCCCGGATAGGATCACCACATAGTCCGGCTGGAACCGCTCGATAAAATCGATATTCTGATAGATGGCATTGGCTGTACCCTTGTACCAGCCGCTTTTTTTGTCGTGACGCTCATAGGGCGGCAGGATCTGGGCGCAGCTGTGGGTCTTGTTCAGTCCCCAGGGCTGGCCGTTGCCGATATATTCGTTCAGCTCCAGCGGCTGGTATTGGGTCAGGATGCCCACAGTATCAATGCCGGAATTGACACAGTTGCTTAAGGGGAAATCAATAATCCGATACTTGCCTCCGAAGGGCACAGCAGGCTTGGCGGTCTTTTCGGTCAGAACCTTCAGCCGACTGCCCTGTCCGCCGGCCAACAGCATAGCGATACACCGCTTTTTCTGAAAATGCATAATGACAGCTCCTTCTTGCTCAGCGTTCCTGTCCACCATACCATATTCCCGGCGGGAAAAAGAGAAAATCCTGTTGAATTCCTAAGAAAATTTATGTAAACAGAAACGGTTGCTATTTGCCGAAAACTGTAGTATGATGGAAAAACAAAAAAGATACAGAGGTGGTAAGATATGATCGTATTGCTGTCGGCTTTCGGAGTTCTGGGCCTGATCGGTCTGCGTCTGGTTTCAATTTGGCAGGACCGGCCGGAGGACGGGTTTAAGAAATATTTAGCAAAGGAAATGACCCGTACCGCAGCGGAGTTTCTTGCTATTTTGCTGAGTGTGACGATCGGCTTGAACTTGGGCGAGATCCAGCAAAACAAGCAGCAAAAGGAGCAGATCATGGCGCTGCTGGATGTTTCTGTAATCGAAATAAAAGGCAGTTTGTCTGTAAACAGGATTTTTTATCAGCCCTATGCGGAATTGGAGGAAGGGGAGACTGTACCGGCAAATATGGCGGAAACATTGCAAACGGCAGCCAAGTGTAATACGGTAACATTGGAAAAGATTTTGGATATGGAGTCCGTGCTGTCTACGATCACGCCGTCGGCATATAATTTCATATGTGTGAATATTGACTCCGCACAGCGTTCTTTTGACCGCCTGCAAGCATTGGATCCTGAAACGCAAAGCTATCAGATCGGTCAGGAAGTGCGGGTCATCAACGCGCATATAGAGATGATGATTTCTGCAATTGAGCTGGAGCAGCGCCATTTAAAAGGAGAATTGACGCCGCAGCAGGTTTCGGATGCGTATTATAATGAATTCGTGGCCGATCCCGCTGCGTAAATCGGTCTGCTTTTGCGTTTGTGGAAATTTATGTAAACATAATCGTTGCTATTTGCAAAAAGATGTGGTATTATATACGCAGAAGAACGAGAGAAGGCGTAATTGTGGAATATAACGATATTTATGATAAAGACAGAAGACCCACAGGCCGCGTACATGTAAGAGGTACCAGATGGAATCCCGGCGAATACGGCCTGGTGGTGTGCGTATGGGTCTACGACGGTAAGGGTAAGGTGCTGCTGACCCGCCGGGCCAGGGAAAAATCCCACCCGGGCACCTGGGAAAATTCCGGTGGCGCGGCCAAGGCAGGGGAGACCAGCCGGCAGGCCATCGCCCGGGAGCTTTTCGAGGAGACAGGCATCCGCGCTGCGGAAGAGGAATTTGAACTGCTGGACAGCGGCAGGGAGGGCAATACCTATTTTGATTATTACTGCATCCGCCGGGACACACCCCTTTCCCAGATCGTCCTGCTGCCCGGTGAGACCGATGCGGCCCAGTGGGCCACCTTTGAGCAGATCCACGCGCTGATCGAAGAAAAGAAGATGTGCCGGATCATTGCCAATCAGTTCCGGCGGCAGGAGTCGATGCTGCTGAGCAGACAAAATGCCCAAAAATAGCCGTGAATTTTTGGACAGTGTGCATCTATATTTTCACTTGAAAATTTCATAAATATGCGGTATGATGAAAAAAAGCGTATTTTCATTCGCCGGCGAAGAACGCTTCTGCCGGTGAGAAAAAACGCTTTTCTTTTTTATCAAAATATCTGGAGGACGAAACTATGATCAAATTGATGGATATTCAGTCTAAGCGCTGTGCAGCCCCTCTGCGGTATGCCCAGGGTCATTTTGCCACCAACCACAGCCATATCAACTACTATGTGGACATTACCTTTCAGAAGACCCGTCTGAGCGAAGCCAAGGCGGTGGCCAAGGCGCTGGTGCCCAGCTTTGACTCCACCACCATCGTCGATACCATTTTGTGCTTGGACGGTACGGCAGTCATCGGCACTTGCTTAGCTGAGGAGCTGACCAAGGGTGGCTTTATGAGCATTAACCGCCATCAGACCATTTATGTTGTGGAGCCGGAATATAATGCTAACTCCCAGATGATCTTCCGTGACAATATCAAGCCTATGATCAAGGGCAAGCATGTTTTGGTGCTGATGGCCAGTATGACCACCGGTTTTACCGCCAAGCGCAGCATCGAAGCCATTGGCTACTACGGCGGTTATGTAGCCGGTGTGGCGGCCATGTACAGCGCTGTGCGGGAGACCGGCGGCTACCCGGTGGCATCGGTGTACTCCCTGGGCGACCTGCCCGGCTACCAGAGCTATGATTTCCGGGAGTGCCCCTTCTGTAAGGCCGGCCAGCCCATCGACGCCCTGGTCAACAGCTTCGGCTATTCTGCCCTGTAATAATATGTAGAACAACTATCTTGGCCCTCCCGCTGAGGAGACTGGCACGGCATCAGCTATGACTGGGGGCGTTTGCTTGTCCGCAAAGACACCCTTTGATTCGGCTGTACCCATCTGAGGTGACCTGATGAAAAACAAAAAGAAAATCGAACAAACATTAAAAATAGGCCTTTGTGTTTTAACACTGGTGTCTATAGTCCTCGATATGCTGTCAGAAAAAGCCGCCATATTCGGTGATGCCGATATTTGGGCGTGGCTGTCGGGCTTGGGTGCATTGTCTATGGTCACAGTGTGGATATTAGCTGCATTTCTGCGCCGACATCAACACAGTGAGGCAAAAAACACGGCTGATAATGTTGCGCCGGAACATCAAGAGTGACCAACACCGTCGTAGGGGCGATTCACCAATCGCCCGCAAAAATAACACAAAATAATACAATACAAATGATAACACCCCCTGTTCCGACCGGAGCAGGGGGATATTGTATTGTGCGTACGGGCAATACTGTGGAAACGGCCTGTATGCCGTTCCTACCGACTGTCATTGTGAACCAGTGACCGATGTCGCTGGTGTGGCAATCTCCGGGGCAGGGAAGGGGTTATTCTGGCAATAAAAAATCCCGGAAAAATTCCGGGTAAAAATTGGAAAATGTGGGTTGACATTGAAAATGAGATGTGATAGAATGGTCTTCCATACTGTGGAAAGTCTGCGGTTTTTCAGATTCTCCCCACTATGGCGCATTTTAACACAGACGGACACAGATGTCAAGTGTAAAAAATTACAAACTAACAACGGTCCCGTGTGTATCAATCTGTAAACAACACAACATTCCGGTATACATACCGAAAGAAAGGCTGTGATGAAAGCAATGGAAATGGTCAAGGACCAGATGTTTGGTAAGACTGCCCGTAAGTCTTACGCAAAGTATCAGGAAATCCTGGAAATGCCCAATATGCTGAAAATCCAGAAAGATTCCTACCAGTGGTTTCTGGATGAGGGCCTCCGTGAGGTCTTCAAGGATGTTGGCGTAATCAAGGACTTCTCCGGCAAGCTGGAGCTGAGCTTCCTGGATTACTCTATGAACGACAAACCCAAGTACACCATCGAGGAGTGCAAGGAGCGGGATGCCACCTACGCAAAGCCTATTAAGGTACGGGTGCGCCTGCGCAACACCGAGACTGACGAGATCAAAGAGCAGGAAATCTTTATGGGTGATTTCCCTGTGATGACCAACGGCGGTACCTTTGTTATCAACGGCGCTGAGCGTGTTATCGTGTCTCAGATCGTCCGCTCTCCCGGTATGTACTATACCCACGATGTGGACAAGGCTGAGCAGCATACCTATACCGCCACCGTAATTCCTTACCGTGGCGCATGGCTGGAGTATGAGACCGACCTGAGTGACATTTTCTGGGTCCGTATCGACAAGAACCGTAAGCTGCCCATCACCTGCCTGATCCGCGCCCTGGGTGTGGACACCGACGAGAAGATCAAGGATATGTTCGGCACCGATCCCCGTATTATGGCTACCCTGGAGAAGGATACCTGCAAGACCCGGGAAGAAGGATTGCTTGAGATCTACCGCCGGCTGCGTCCCGGTGAGCCTCCCACGGTGGATACTGCTGCTGAGCACCTGAAGGGCCTGCTGTTCGACGCTCATCGTTATGATGTGAGCGCCGTGGGCCGTTATAAATTCAATAAGAAGATGGATATCTGGAGCCGTCTGTCCGGACAGGAAGCTGCAGAGCCCATTGCCGATCCTATGACCGGTGAGATCCTGGTCATGCCCGGCGAGATCATCTCCCGCGCAAAGGCCCACGAGCTGTCTGACCTGGGTGTTTCTGAGGCTGTTGTGAAGATCGGCGACCAGAATGTGAAGGTCTTCTCCAACCGCATGGTGGATATGGCCCGTTTCGTGGACTTCGACCCCAAGCAGTACGGTGTGAAGGAGAAGGTTTCCTTTGCCGTTCTGAAGGAAATGCTGGACACTCCCGATATCGACTGGGAGACCGCCATTGCCGAGCGGATCGACGAGCTGGTACCCAAGCACATCGTGGTGGACGATATTATGGCCTCCATCAACTATCTCAACTGTGTGGCTATGGGCATCGGCACTCCCGATGATATCGACCATTTGGGCAACCGCCGCCTGCGTTGCGTGGGCGAGCTGCTGCAGAACCAGTTCCGCATCGGCTTCAGCCGGTTAGACCGCGTGATCCGCGAGCGTATGACTGTGCAGGATCTGGAAGCCGTTACCCCCCAGAGTCTGATCAATATCCGGCCTGTCACCGCAGTAATCAAGGAATTCTTCGGCTCAAGCCCCCTGTCTCAGTTTATGGACCAGAATAACCCCCTGGCCGAGCTGACCCATAAGCGCCGTCTGTCTGCCCTGGGTCCCGGCGGCTTAAGCCGTGAGCGCGCATCCTTCGATGTCCGTGATATTCACTACACCCACTATGGCCGTATGTGTCCTATCGAGACCCCCGAAGGTCCCAACATCGGTCTGATCAACTACCTGGCAACCTTTGCCAAGATCAATGAGTACGGCTTTGTGGAAGCTCCCTACCGCAAGGTAGACAAGGCCACCGGTAAGGTCACCGATCAGGTGGACTATATGACCGCAGATGTGGAAGACGATTTCTACATCGGTCAGGCCAATGAGCCCCTGGACGAGAACGGCTGTCTGCAGAACGCCCGTATCACCTGCCGTCACCGCAATGAGATCATTGAAGTGGATCGCAATCTGATCGACTATATCGATGTGTCCCCCAGAATGATGATCTCCATCGCGACCTCTTTCATTCCCTTCCTGCAAAACGACGACGCGAACCGTGCTTTGATGGGCGCGAACATGCAGCGGCAGGCCGTGCCTCTGCTGACCACTGAGCCTCCCATCGTTGCCACCGGTATTGAGCATGCCGCCGCTGTGGACTCCGAGGTCTGTCTGAAGGCTGCTGGCGAAGGCACCGTTATGGCCGTTTCCGCCGACGAAATCACCGTTAACTATGCTGACGGCGATGTGCAGACCCATAAGCTGACCAAGTTTGCCCGCTCCAATGCCGGCACCTGCGTCAACCAGCGCCCCATCGTCACCGTAGGCGAGAAGGTGCAGGCTAATCAGATCATTGCTGACGGTCCTTCCTGCTCCGGCGGTGAGGTTGCCCTGGGTAAGAACGTGCTGATCGGCTTCGTTACCTGGGAAGGCTACAACTACGGGGCCGCCATCCTGCTCAACGAGCGGCTGGTCCGTGAAGCTGTGTTTACCTCTATCCACATCGAGGAGCACGAGACCGAAGCCCGCGATACCAAGTTAGGACCGGAAGAGATCACCCGGGATATCCCCAACGTCGGTGAAGATACCCTGAAGGATCTGGACGAGAACGGTATCATCCGTATCGGCGCTGAGGTCCATTCCGGCGACTACCTGGTCGGTAAGGTCACCCCCAAGGGCGAGACTGAGCTGACTCCCGAGGAGCGTCTGCTCCGTGCCATCTTCGGTGAGAAGGCACGTGAAGTCCGTGACTCCTCTTTGAAGGTGCCTCACGGCGAAAGCGGCATCATTGTGGATGTCAAGGAATTCACCCGTGAGAACGGCGACGAGCTGCCTCCCGGTGTCAACAAGGTTGTCCGTGTCTACATCGCGCAGAAGAGAAAGATCTCTGTCGGCGACAAGATGGCAGGCCGTCACGGTAACAAGGGTGTTGTTTCCCGCGTTCTGCCTGAGGAAGATATGCCCTTCCTGCCCGATGGCACTCCTCTGGACATCGTGCTGAACCCCCTGGGCGTTCCTTCCCGTATGAACATCGGTCAGGTTCTTGAGGTTCACTTGGGTATGGCAGCAAAAGCTCTCGGCTGGAAGATTATGACTCCCGTATTCGACGGTGCTCATGAGGCCGATATCCGCGAATGC
>JAZRIT010000014.1:0-23519 GCA_045645385.1 Faecousia sp. | reverse complement strand
CAACGTTGTTATGAACGTTGAGCTGATCACCCCCATCGCTATCGAGAAGGGCCTGCGTTTCGCTATCCGTGAAGGCGGCCGTACCGTTGGTTCCGGCGTTGTTACCGAGATCTACGAGTAATTCTTGATCGCTGAATAAGCTTTTAGCCCCCGGTCTTCGGACCGGGGGCTTTTTGTGTTGCGTTTGCCTGTTTTTTGGTATAATGAACGGAATAAAATTATGGGCGTGTTGCAGTATTTGCAACACGCCCATCTTCTTATTTTGTATTCAGATTCATATTGTTACCGTTATATGGGATTGTATCGCCGGGAATGTAAGTATTCGTGCCATCGGTGTAGGTCAAGCCGGGGGTGTCCGGCAGGGTGATGCTTTCGTTGGCCTTAGCCAAAAGCACCGTGGGCATTTTGCGGTCGGTGTAGTTGATGGTTACGCTCCAGGCCAGCTTGCTTGCAACCAGCTCAGTGCAGGATACATAGAAGCTGCCGTTTTCCGGCAACAGCCGTTCGTCTAACACAAAAACAGAGCGTAGAGGCATATTGTTGATATGTGCCCACTCGTTGCTGTAGAGAAGGGACAGACCGATGGGCAGGTTATTTCTTTTAACAAGGTAATGTGTATCTGAATTCGCGTAGAGGCAATCTCTATATTTTGCGTAACTATTCTCAAGCACATCTCCGTTGAAAACGATCCCACCGCCGGAATCCCCTGTGAAATTGCCATCTGCGATAGATCCGATCTTGTTGTAAAGAATGGCGGTGGCTTCATCCAAAGAACCCAGCTTCAGCACCTTGGCCAGGGCCGGGGCGATAGCGGTGTTTTCAATGGTGTAGTCGTTGTTCAGGGCGGAGGAGGTGTACCAGGTGTGGGAATTGCCTGCGTTGGGCACATAGTACATACTGCTGCCAAGCCGCACATCGCCCTTTTCCGCGGGCAGACCCATATTGGTCAGCAGGTCAGCCCTGACGCTATCCGGGGCGTATACGCACAGAGGAACGGCCATATCGGTGTGACCGCTGTGCAGCTTCATATCAGAAGTGTCTGCACCTGCGATATCCAGCATTTCTTTGATTAGGTTGAAGTTGGTCAGATTGTCCACTTCATCCGTGCCGATCTTGCCGGTGATAATGCCGTCAATCAGGGCTTTTTCGCACTTTTCAATACCGGAGAATCCGCCGGAGTCGTGGTCAGCCGTGGCAATGACGATGGTGTCGCCCCGCTGGGCGGCCCAATTCACACAGTAGCCAAAGGCCTCGTCAAAGGCTAAGTATTCGCCCACGGCAGGCCGCAGATAGCCGGACTCGGCAGCGTTATCCAACGCGCCGCCCTCGATCATCAGGAAGAATCCGTCGGGGTCGTTAATATTGCTGCCCAATACCTGCAGCGCGGCTTTGGTCATCTCCAACAGGGATGGCTGTTCAGCGGATTGCTTGGCATCCACATCGTAGGAAATATGGCTGGCGGCCAGATCCCAGTCGGAGGTCTTGTTGTCCTTGTAGGAGTTGTCCACGCCCAGAATCGGCGCCCACAGCTTTTTTGTAGCAGAATTATTGGCGTGCTGCAGCAGCTCGGTTTTGCTTTTGGCTACGGTGTAACCCATTGTGGAGGCGGAAAGACCGGGGTGGGAGGAGGTTGCGCCGCCGATCATATCGCCGTATTCCGTACCCTCACCGATCACCACATCAATTCCGCTGAACAGTGCCTGCCTGCTGGCGTCCTGATACTCATACCGATAGATGACATGGCTGGTAAAGAACGCCAAAGGCGTTGCGTCCACATAGGATTTGGTGGTAACCAAACCGGTTGCCATATCGTTCAGCCGCGCCAGCTCCGGCAGAGAGGCCCTGGGAACCTTGTCAGAGTCAATACCGCAGTAGCCGTAGATGGTCTTATAGCCGGAGGACAGAGCCGTGGCAGCCGCAGCAGAGTCGGTGAGATAGCTTTTGTAGTTGCCCGTATCGCCGTGGGGCGTCACCAAAAGGGTGTTGGCCGAGCCCACCAAAAACTCGTTCAGATACAAACCCTTGACGGCATCTTTGCCCAAAGAGGACAGCAGATTGGTGCTGATTTCCGTTTTTGCGCCGGCCAGCTTGTTAACACCCCGGCTGACCATTTCCTCTTTTACCTTGTCGGCCAAAGTGAAATTGTCATAGCCGCCGCCGTCTGCGATCATATAGATCACATTTTTAACGGACTTTTCGGGCGTGTTTTGAGATTCGCCGGAGCTGTCGGTCTGGCCGGTGCTGTCCGGGATCACACTGCCGGTAGCCGCATTTCCTGCGGTGGCATCAGAGCCGGCAGGCGGGGTGGCCTTTTTGCCGCAGCCGGGCAGCACAAGAGATGCCAGCAAAATCATGACCAGCCAAAGGGCAGTGAGTTTTCGCATAAGATGTCTGTTTTTCATAGAAAGTCTCCTTTCTGTGTTGAATATAATTATCATATCACACAAATTCCCAAAATCAAATAAAAAAATACACCGCGATTGCGGTGCATTTTTTATACGATCGGGTCTGTAAGCCGGGTTCTGTCTTGACAGCCATCTATCTAGTTCCGCAATTGCTCACGGAATCAAGCCGCCTCCTTGGAACGGTCGGGCAAACCTTTTGTTCCTCCACGGCGTTGCTCCGGATAGAGTTTACATCGTAAAACCTATGTCTCCATAGGCCGGGTGGGCTCTTACCCCACCTTTTCACCCTTACTCGTCGATTCTCGCACACAAACGCTCACTTTACCGCAAGCGGCAAAGCTCACACTGTGTGCGGAATCTCCTCTCCCCATCGAACCCGCTTGCGCTGGGCTTCGACGGGGGCCCCATTACGGGGGATGAGCGGTATATCTCTGTTGCACTTGTCCTGGGGTCACCCCCGGCGGGCGTTACCCGTTATCCTTGCCCTGTGGAGCCCGGACTTTCCTCACCTGCAGCTTTTCAGCTTGCAGCCGCGGCTGTCCGACCCGGTCGCGGAAATATTGTACCCCAAAGAAAGCAGAATGTCAAACATCTTGCAAATTTTTAGAAGAAGGGCTATACTATAAAAAGAAACTACATTTGTCATTGCGAGCCGGTGCGCGCACCGGCGTGGCAATCTTCGGCTTGAAAAGAGGATTTGAATTATGGCAAGCATCCTGGAAACCTATTTCACCGCGCTGCGGGATAAAAATATCGTGGTGCTGGGTCTTGGTGTCAGCAACCGCCCCCTGGTGCGCCTGCTTTTGCAGTACGGCTGCAAGGTCACCGGCTGCGACAAAACACCCTATGAGAAATTGGACGCAGAAGTGCTGGAATTGGAGCGCGCAGGCTGCCGTCTGCAAACGGGGGAGGACTACCTTGCAAACCTCTCTGCGGATCTCGTGTTCCGTACTCCCGGTATGCATCCGGGAAACCCCGCCTTGGAATCCCTGCGGCAGCGTGGTGCAGAAGTGACCAGCGAGATGGAAATCTTCTTTGAACTGTGTCCCTGTACCATTCTGGCGGTCACCGGCTCCGACGGAAAGACCACTACGACGACTCTGATCTCCGAAATGCTGAAACCCGCCGGCAAGACCGTATGGTTAGGCGGCAATATCGGTACGCCCCTGCTGCCTCTGCTGGATCAGATGCAGGCTGTAGATTTTGCAGTAGTGGAACTGAGTTCCTTCCAGCTGATGGATATGCGCCGCAGCCCCCATATCGCCGTGGTGACCAACCTGGCCCCCAATCACCTGGATGTCCATAAGGATATGGGTGAGTATGTGGAGGCAAAGAAAAATATTTTCCGTTTCCAGAGCAAAAACGATCTGTTGGTGCTGAATGCCGATAACGAAATCACCGCCAAATTCACCGGCAACGGTGCTACCCGTTATTTCTCCCGGAAGCAAAAGGCGGATGTCTGTATAGATGGTACGACCGTTATCCGTAACGGCACTGCTGTGCTGGATACCCGGGAAATTGCCATTCCCGGCGTCCATAATGTGGAAAATTATATGGCGGCCATTTTGGCGGTGGAGGGCCTTGTGGATGACGAAATCGTCCGCAAGGTGGCCCGGGAATTCGGCGGTGTGGAGCATCGCATTGAGCTGGTGCGGGTAAAGGACGGCGTGAGATTCTATAACGATTCCATCGCATCCTCTCCCAGCCGCACCGTCGCGGGTCTGGGTAGCTTCGACCAAAAGGTGCTGCTCATCGCCGGCGGTTACGATAAGCATATTCCCTATGATGCGTTAGGCCCGGTGATCTGCGAAAAAGTGAAGAAGCTATATGTAAACGGCGCAACCGCCCGGCAGATCCGGCAGGCGGTTGAAAATGCGCCGGAATACACCTCCGGCAACCCGGAAATCATTGATTGCGGTGAATTTACCACCGCCGTACACCGGGCAGCCGCCGATGCAGAAGATGGCGATGTGGTACTGATGAGCCCGGCCTCTGCGGCCTTTGACCAGTTCAAGAACTTTATGGCCCGGGGCGATTACTTTAAGAAGCTGATTAAGGAGCTGTAATATGGGAATTTCCAAGCTGACCCAAGCCATCCGGAAGATCCTGCCTCTAAAATACTGCGGCGCGGTGATCGTAGCTGCGGGGACTGCCTCCCGGATGCAGGGAATCGATAAGGTGATGGCAGAGTTAGGCGGTGAGCCGATGATTTTGCGTACCGTCCGGGCGTTTCAGAATTGTGATGTGATTGGCGAGATCGTCATCGTCACCCGGGAAGACCTGGTGGAAAAGATCCAAAAACTCTGTGCAAACTACCCCAAAGTAAAGGCCGTTGCCGTTGGCGGTGCAGACCGGGCGGAATCCGTTCGGAACGGATTGCGATTGCTTTCGCCCAAGGTGCGTTTGGCAGCCGTTCACGACGGCGCAAGGCCCCTTATCACAGATGCGGTCATCGACAGGACTGTCCGGGCGGCCCATCGCTACGGCGCGGCTGCGCCGGGAGTGCCGGTGAAAGACACAATTAAGATCGTACAGGGCGGATTTGTAAAATCCACCCCGGACAGAAGCACCCTGCAGGCCGTCCAGACTCCTCAAATATTCGATATTGACCTGCTGACGGGCGCATTGGAAAAAGCGAAAAAGGACAGCGCGGCAATCACTGACGATTGCTCCGCAGTAGAACGGCTGGGGATGTCAGTAAAAATTGTAGAGGGTGACGAGCGGAACATCAAGGTCACCACCCCTATGGATCTGAAAATCGCAGAAAGCTTATTGGAGGAAATGTGATGCGGATCGGACACGGATACGATGTACACCGGCTGACGGAAGGCCGGGATCTGATTCTCGGCGGCGTGAAAATCCCTTACGAAAAGGGCCTTTTGGGCCATTCGGATGCGGATGTTCTTTTGCACGCAGTCAGCGATTCCCTTTTGGGCGCGGCCGGGCTGGGCGATATCGGCAGACATTTTCCAGATACAGACCCTGCCTATAAGGATGCGGATTCCCTGAAACTGCTGGCCTGCGTGGCGGAAAAGATCCACGCCGCCGGCTACCGGGTGGGCAATGTGGATGTGACCGTGATCGCCCAAAGACCCAAGCTGAAGGACTACATCCCCCAAATGCAGAAAAATATCGCCGCAGCCATTCGTGTGGCGGAAACGCAAGTCAATGTAAAAGCCACCACCGAGGAGCACCTTGGCTTTACCGGTGACGGCAGCGGTATGGCCTGCCACGCGGTCTGCCTGCTGGAAAACCTATAAAACATCACCATAAATCAACACAATGTAACCCTCCCGGACATAAATTGGTTCGGGAGGGTTTGTTTATGAGAAATTGTATCATAACCTTCCGCTCCGTGACACCTGCGCAACGGGCAGAGGAGGTCTTGCGCCGGGCGGGAGTGGAATGTACCCTGCAGAGAACACCCAAATGGATGGAGGAGAAAGGCTGCGGCTACAGTGTGCGGCTGCAGCGGGAAGATATTATGGCAGCGGCGGTATTACTGCGGCAGGCGGGTATTGCCTTTAGAAAGGCATATGCCCTTGCCGACAGCGGCGCGCCGGAGGAATTGCGCCTATGACCTACCTGGATAACGGCGCCACCTCGTTTCACAAGCCGGAAACTGTCGGCGCAGCAATGCGGTGCGCCCTGGAAAATTGTGCCAATCCCGGACGCGGCGGCTATACCGCCGCAATGGCTGCTGCCAAAACCGTGCTACGCTGCCGTCAGCGGGCAGGGGAGCTGTTTCATTGCTCACCGGAGCAGGTGGTGTTCACCGGTAACTGCACCCATGGATTGAATATTGCCATAGAAACCCTGGTAAAACCCGGGGCAAGGGTGGTGATCTCCGGCTTTGAGCATAACGCGGTGACCCGCCCCCTGCACGCAAGAAAGGCCAAGGTAAAGGTGGCCGGCAGAAAGCTTTTTGATTGGCAGGACACCCTGGAGGATTTTGAAAATGCCTTGAAAAGCGGGGCAGACGCGGCGGTGTTCACCCATGTGTCCAATGTGTTTGGCTATATTTTGCCGGTATATGAAATGGCAGCCCTGTGCAGACACTACGGCGTACCCTTTGCTGTGGATGCGGCCCAATCTGCCGGCACGCTGCCGGTGGATATGGAAAAGTTGGGTGCGGATTTTATCGCAATGCCCGGACACAAGGGCCTGTTGGGACCCCAAGGTACGGGAATCCTGCTTTGCGGCAGAGATCCTGTGCCTTTGCTGCAGGGCGGCACGGGCAGCTTGTCCGTCCAGCAGGCCATGCCGGATTTCCTGCCGGATATGGCAGAGGCCGGCACACTGAATGTACCGGGGATCGCCGGCCTTTCCGCAGGCATTGCCTATGTGCAGCAGGAGGGGACGGATAAAATCCTCCGCCGGGAGCAGCAGCAGGCGGAAAAATGCGGAAAAGCGCTTATAAAATTGGGCCTTCGCACCTTCACAGGCGACCATCAGGCAGGCACAGTCTCCTTTGTGCCGACGGTGGATTGCGAAGATGCGGCCCGGATCTTAGGGGAGGGCGGCATTGCGGTGCGGGCGGGCCTGCACTGCGCGCCCTTGGCCCATGAAAGCGCAGGGACGCTGGACACCGGAACGGTGCGGATCAGCTACGGTCACGATGCGGCAGCCTGGCAGACCGGGAATTTTTTGCTGCAGATGGAGAAAATGCTGGCCCAATCGTAAAAAAATTATGAATAGCTATTGATAACAGCAGCCCAATCCGCTATAATAGGATAGATAATAGGCTTGTTATGCCATAATCACAAAATGGCTTACCGAAAGTAATAGAAGAACGCGGAGAAAGAGGGGCATTTATGGAAACATTAGAATCGATTTGGCTGCAAATTCAAGGCATGCAGTTTTCGGATTATGTGGATATTATTTTGGTCACATTCCTGATTTTTAAGCTGTTGCCCTTATTCCGTTCCACGGGTACGGTGCGGATTGCCTGGGTGGTGGGTGTCATCATCGTGATGGGCTGGTTGACGGAGCTGCTGCATCTGCACACATTGCACTACCTGTTCTCGCAGGTTCTGACCATTGGTCTTTTGGCCCTGGTGGTGCTGTTTCAACCGGAACTGCGCCGTATGATCGACCATCTGAGCAATAATGTAAAGCTCCATCAATTCCTGGGAAACGGAAAACCCCAGCAGGAAATGTTTACGGTCATTGCCCAGACCGTCCGCGCCTGTGAGGTAATGAGCAAGGAGCGGGTGGGCGCGCTGATCGTCTTTGCCCGGGATAACCGGTTGGATGAATATTTCAAAACCGGCACGATGATCGAAGGCCGTGTTTCCGAGCAGCTCATCCGCAATATTTTCTTCCCCAAGGCCGCTTTGCACGATGGCGCGATGATTATCCGTGACGGTATGGTGACAGCCGCCGCCTGCGTGCTGCCCCTGTCGGATACCAACCGCCTGAGCCTGGACCTGGGTACCCGGCACAGAGCGGCCGTGGGTATGAGCGAGCTGTCCGATGCTGTTGTTGTGGTGGTTTCCGAAGAAACCGGTGCCATCTCCGTGGCGGTGGGCGGTGTGCTGAAGCGTCATTTAGAGGCCGAGACCCTGGAACGCCTGCTCCGCAACGAGCTGTGCACCGAGGAAGCCCCCGCCCAGGAGAATCGGTTGTTAAAGCTGGTGCAGCCCCTGTTTGAAAAACTGCTGAGTAAGGACAAGGGAGGAAAGCAAAAATGAAAAAGAAAGCATTGGCGATCCTGATGTCCTTTGCGGTTGCTTTTGGCCTGTGGCTGTATGTGATCACCGTGGTCAGTCCGGAATCCGAGAAGGATTATTACGATATTCCTGTGGTGATCCAGAACAAAAACATTCTGTCTGAACGGGGTCTGATGATCGTCAGCGAAGAGCCGAAGGTCACCCTGTCGCTCAAAAGCGACCGTACCGTTCTGAACGATTTGAACGAATCCAATATCAATGTCATTACCAATGTTGCCAACATTGAAAAACCCGGCACCTACCATCTGACCTATGATGTTTCCTATCCCGGCAATATCCAGCCAGGCTCTGTTTCGGTGCAGAGCAGCTCCACGGATCTGATCACACTTGTGGTGGAGAACCGGATCCGAAAGACTGTGCCGGTGGTGATTGACCGTAACGAAACCGCCGTACCGGAAGGCTATATGGCAGACCTGAAAAATGCCCAGCTGGATTATACCGGCATTGAAATTTCCGGCCCGGAATCCGTGGTGGAGCAGATCGAGCAGGCGGTCATCAATATCAATTTAGACAATCAGACCAAGACACTGATCGGTGAGTACCAATACTCCCTGTGCGATAAGCAGGGCGCGCCGGTGAATGCGGAAAAGGTGACGGTCAATGCCGAGAAGGTGAACCTTGTGGTCACCGTCCAGCGGGTCAAGGAGATCGCTCTGAAGCTGGATGTGGTCTACGGCGGCGGCGCCACGGAGCAAACCTGCGCCGTTACAGTGGATCCAACCCAGATCCAGGTGTCCGGCAGCGATACACTGCTGGAAAACCTGAATGAGGTGACCATCGGTGCCGTGAATTTGGCAGAGGTCCTGGAGGATCAGACCCTGACCTTCAAGCTGGCTGATGTGCTGCCCGAGGGCGTGACCAATCTGACCGGTGTGGAAGAGGTCACTGTGCAGATCAAGTTCACCGGCCTTACCACCAAGACCTTCAATGTGACCAAGATCTCTGCGGTCAATGTCCCGGCGGGACTGCGGCAGGAGATCATCACCAAAGCCCTGTCCGTCACGGTGCGGGGCACGGAGGCAAACATTAAGGCCATCAAGAGTGAGGATCTGTCTGTAGAGGTGGATCTTTCTGAGGCACAGGTAGGCACAGCCAGTATGACGGCAAAGGTAGTCGTATCCGAAAGCTTCCCGGATGTGGGCGCTGTGGGTACATACCAGGTGTCTGTCAAGCTGCGTGAACAGTAAGAGAAAAGAGGGAATCGGTTTGATTAAAAGTATGACCGGCTACGGTCGCGCCGTGGAAACGGTAAACGGCCGGGAATTTACGGTGGAGCTTCGCTCTGTCAACAATCGCTATCTGGATTGCTCCGTCCGCCTGCCCCGGATTCTTACCTTCGGTGAGGAGGCAGTGAAGCAGGCGGTGAAGAACAGCATCTCCCGGGGCAAGGTGGATGTGTTCATTTCCGCCCGCAGCGAGGGCGGCGACGAGATACAGGTGACTCTGAATAAGGCCGTTTTGGAGAGCTATCTGACCGCAATGCGGCAGATGGTAACGGAGTTTGGCGTTGCCGACGATATCAGCGCAGCGAACCTGTCCCGGATGCCCGAGGTGTTCAGTCTGGAAAAACCCCAGGTTGACGAGGAGCAGCTTCTGGCGGATATGATGTCGGTGCTTGCCAAGGCCCTGCAGGAGTATGACGCTATGCGTACTACTGAGGGCGAGGCTTTGGATAAGGACCTGCGCAGCAGGGGAGAGACGATCTTGTCCCTGGTTGCCAAGGTGGAAGCAGGCAATGCTCAGACGGTGGTGGACTACCGCACCCGCCTGGAAAATAAGCTCAAGGAGGTGCTGGCAAATACCGCCATCGACGAGAGCCGCATCCTCACCGAGGCTGCCATCTTTGCGGACAAGGTGGCCGTGGATGAGGAAACAGTTCGCCTGCGCAGCCACCTGCAGCAGATGAACGATATGCTCACCGCCGGCGGTGCTGTGGGCCGCAAGCTGGACTTCCTTCTGCAGGAGATGAACCGGGAGGCCAATACCATCGGCTCCAAGTGTACCGATGTGAGTTTAGCCCGTATTGTGGTGGATATCAAGGCAGAGCTGGAGAAGATCCGGGAACAGACACAGAATATCGAGTGAGGAAGCTATGAAACTGATCGGAATCGGATTTGGCAGTATGGTCGCTGCCCAGCGGGTACTTGCGGTGGTGGAGCCGGATTCTGCTCCCATCAAGCGTGTGGTGCAGGAGGCCCGAGACCGGGGAATGCTCATTGATGCATCCTACGGCCGGAAGACCAAGTCGGTGCTGCTGATGGATACAGACCATGTGATCCTCTCCGCACTGACCACAGATGTGCTGGCCGCCCGCTGGGAGGACAGGCAGGAGGTGCCCGAAAATGGCTAAAGGAAAACTGTTTGTGATCTCCGGCGCATCCGGTGTCGGCAAGAGTACTGTCCTGGCTAAGGTGATGGCGAAACGCGCCGATCTGCGTTTTTCCGTATCGGCCACCACCCGCAGCCCCCGCCCCGGTGAGGTGGACGGAGAGCATTATTATTTCATTACCAGGGACAAGTTCCTGTCTATGGTCGAAGCGGGCGAATTTCTGGAGTACGATGCCCATATGGATAACTACTACGGCACCCCCAAGGGCCAGCTGGAGGAAAAACTGAAAATCGGCAATGTGGTCCTGGATATAGAGCCTAACGGCGCATGCAATGTGCGCAAGGTCCGGGCCGACGCGGTGCTGATCTTCATTGCGCCTCCGTCGTTGGAGGAGCTGGAGCGCCGTCTGCGTGGCCGGGGAGATACCTCTGAGGAGCAGATCCGGGTGCGGCAGGCAAGAGTTGCCTGGGAAATGGAGCAAAGCAAGCAGTACGACTATGTGGTAATCAACGACCGGGCGGATGCCTGCGCCGAAGAAATATTACAAATCATCGCCCGTGAGGCGGATTGAATTATTGGAGGAATTGCGTATGTTATACCCCCCTGTAGCAGATTTATTAAAGAATGTGGAAAGCCGTTACCTGCTGGTAAATGTGGTTGCCCAGCGGGCAAGAGAAATTGCCATTGAAGCAGACCGGCGGGAGGAAGAGCTGACGGAAAAGCCGGTAACCCTGGCCATCCGGGAGGTGGCTGAGGGCACACTGACTGCCACACTGAAGGACGAGTATATGCACTAAGAGCGCAAAAATCGGAAAGGAGGGGTGCATATGATCGCAAAAATTGCCGTTTCCGCGGCGACCTTTGCCATTGATAAGCCCTATTCCTACCGGTTTTCTGCGGAAATGGCCCTGACCCCCGGAATGCGGGTGATGGTCCCCTTTGGCCGCAGCAACCGCCATACCGAGGGTGTGGTGCTGTCTGTGGAGGAGGGTGCAGGCGATGATCTGAAGCCTGTAAGCCGCTGCCTGGATGATGAGCCGGTGCTGTCTGACACGATGCTGCGCCTGGCAGCGTTTATCAGAGAACGGTACTTCTGTACTTTCTTTGATGCCATCCGGGCAATGCTGCCGGCAGGCCTGTGGTTTCAGAGTAAGGATACCTACACTTTGACCGATGACCGCAGCTGGCAGGAAAAGAGTCTGCGCCAGGCTGACGGCAAAATGATACTGCAGTATTTGCTGGATAATGGCGGTACAGCCGACGGCAATGCCCTGCGGCAGCTGACCGAAGACGAGGAGCGGTTTGAAAAGGCGGTAGCCTACCTTCTGGGAAAGAAGTGGATCGCCGCCCAGCGGGACTTCTCCCGCCGCACCGGCGACAAGCAGCAGCAGATCGCCACGCTGGCCGTTTCTGCGGAGGAGGCCCAGGCCTATGCCCAGACCCGTCCCCGCTCAGCAGCAATGCAGAAAAATGTCCTGCAGCTTCTGTGCGGTATCGGCTCTGCCCCTGTCAAGGAGATCTGTTATTTCACCGGTGCATCCTCTGCCACCGTCCGGCGGCTGGCAGAGCTGGGCTATGTGACCCTGACCGAAAAAGAGGTGCTCCGCTGCAGGGAGATCCGTCCGGCAAAGCTGGAGGGTCCGTTGGTCTTGAACGAGGAGCAGCAGGCGGCCTTTGACGGCTTAGCTGCCCAAATGGAATCGGGAAAACCCGGCACAGCGCTGTTGTACGGCGTCACCGGCTCCGGTAAGACCTCTGTGTATATCAAGCTGATTCAGCGGTGCATCGAACAGGACAAGCAGGCAATATTGCTTGTGCCGGAAATTGCGCTGACCCCCCAGCTGCTGGGGTTGATGGCGGCTTATTTCGGCGAAAGTGTGGCGGTGCTGCACAGCAGTCTGCCGGCCGGCGAGCGGTATGACCAGTGGAAACGGGTCCGTTCCGGCCAGGCCAAGCTGGTGATCGGCACTCGCTCTGCGGTGTTTGCTCCCTGTCCTAAGCTGGGTCTTTTGATCTTAGACGAGGAGCAGGAGCATTCCTATAAATCCGAAAATCCCCCCCGTTACCACGCAAGGGAAGTGGCCCTGTGGCGGGGGATCAAAGAAAATGCCTTGGTGCTGCTGGGTTCTGCAACCCCCAGTATCGAGAGTATGTACTATGCAAAATCCGGTATCTACCGGCTCTACCGCCTGCATACCCGTTTCGGCGGCCGAAAGCTGCCGGAGGTGGAGATCGTGGATATGCGGGATGAGCTGAAGCAAGGCAACGACCTGTCTTTGAGCTACCCTCTGCAAAATGCGATCTGGGATACAAAGCAAGAGGGCCGTCAGGCGATCCTGTTTTTAAACCGCCGGGGCAACAGCCGCGCGCTGGTGTGCGTCGATTGCCGCCAGTCCCCGGAGTGTCCCCGTTGCAATACAAGGCTTACCTATCACAGCGCCAATGAGCGGCTGATGTGCCACTACTGCGGCCATTCCATACCCGCCCCCAGCCGCTGTCCGGATTGCGGCGGACCGATGAAGCGAATGGGCACTGGCACCCAAAAGGTGCAGCAGGAGCTGCAGGAGCGGTTTTCTGACATTGCCGTTGCCCGTATGGACGCGGATACCGTGTCCGCCTCCAACACCCACGAGATGATCTTGGACCGCTTCCAGCAGGAGAATACCCCGGTCCTCATTGGCACCCAAATGGTTGCAAAGGGACTGAATCTGCCCAATGTGACACTGGTAGGTGTGCTGGACGGCGATTTGGGTCTGTATACCGACAGCTACCGCGCCGCAGAAACCACCTTTAATATGCTGACCCAGGTTGTGGGTCGCGCAGGCCGTGGCGACAGGGCAGGACAGGCTATCATCCAGACCTTCGTGCCGGATCACGCAGTGATCACCCTGGCTGCCAAGCAGGATTATGACAGCTTCTACGGCCTGGAGATCGGTTTGCGGAAGCATCTGTCCAATCCACCTTTTGGTGACATCGCAGTCATCACCGTCACCGGGCAGGAGGAGTCCCGTGTTCTCCACGGCGCAGCCAAGCTAAAGACCAGCTTGCAAAATTTGATGCAGCAGCCGGACTACCGTTCGGAGCGCTGCACTGTGCTGGGTCCTGCGCCCTGTCCCGTACCAAAGATCAACTACAACTACCGTTACCGTCTGACCCTGCGCTGCACGATGACAAGAAATCTGCGGCTGCTGCTGGCGCACCTGCTGCGGCAGTTCTCCCAGGACCGGGAAAACCGTGGCGTGTCGGCCTTTATCGATGTGAACGGCTATGAATAGAGAGGAAATTATCAATGGCTCTGCGTAAAATTTTAAGTCACCTAAATCCCGCCCTGCATAAAAAATGCAAGCCGGTGGAAAACTTTGACGATAAGCTCCATAAACTGCTGGACGATATGCGCGATACCCTCATTGAGTCCGGCGGCGTTGGCCTTGCTGCGCCCCAGGTGGGCATTCTGCGCCGGGTGGTGCTGGTGGACAACGGTGAGGAGATTCTGGAGCTGGTCAACCCCACCATCATCGCAACTGACGGCGAGCAGGAGGGTCCTGAGGGCTGCCTGAGTGTGGAAGGGAAGTACGGTCTTGTGAAGCGGCCCTACTATGCCAAGGTTCGCGCCCAGGACAGAAACGGCAACTGGTTTGAGGCCGAGGGTGAGGAGCTGACCGCCCGTTGTTTCTGCCACGAGCTGGACCATCTGGACGGCATTCTCTATACCAAGGTTATGGAGCGCTGGCTCACCGAAGAGGAGCTAATGGCCGACGAGTAAAAGTTAGGAGGAATTCCTATGCGTGTTGTATTTATGGGTACGCCGGATATTGCGGCCACCTGTCTGAAGAAAATACTTGCCGACGGTTTTGAAGTGGTGGGCGTTTACACCCAGCCGGACCGTCCCAAGGGTCGGGGTATGAAGCTGATGCCCTCCCCTGTAAAGGAAGTGGCGCTGACGGAGAATATCCCTGTGTTCCAGCCGGAAAACTTCCGGGAAGAAGAAACAGTGGAACAGCTCCGTGCCCTGCAGCCGGATGTGGTGGCGGTGGTGGCTTACGGCCGCATTTTGCCTCAAAAGGTGCTGGATATCATTCCCGACGGCTTTATCAATATCCACGCAAGTCTGCTGCCCCAGTACCGTGGCTCTGCCCCGTATCAGTGGGCGGTGCTGGACGGTTTAAAGGAAACCGGCGTTTCCGCCCAGTTTATGGTGCGCCAGATGGATGCCGGTGATGTGGTTGGCGTTTCCAAGACTCCCATCGGCCCGGACGAGACCGCCGGCGAACTGCTGGACAGGCTGGCGCTGCTCGGCGCTGACCTCCTGTCCGAGACTTTAACGAAATTTGCAAACAATGCATTGGTGCCCCAAAAGCAAGACTCCAGCGGGGTATCTATGGCACCTATGCTGGATAAATCTATGTGCCCCATCGATTTTGCCAAAACCGCCCAGCAGGTCCACAACCAGGTCCGGGGCTTAAATCCCTGGCCGGTGGCGATCGCGGAAATCGGCGGAAATCGGTTTAAGGTGTATACCACAGCCATCGTGGAAAATCCCACCGCTTCCCCTGCCGGCACAGTTTTGGGCCTTACCAAGACCGGCCTGCAGATCGCCTGCGGCGAGGGCGCAATTGAAATTCGTATCTTGCAGGCAGAGGGCGGCAAGCGTATGGCTGCGCCGGATTATTTCCGGGGTCACCCCCTGGAGGTATAGCCGTGGGCGCCAGAGAAACCGCACTGAATGTGCTGCTTGCCTGCCGCAAGGAAGGCGGCTGGTCCAACGGCGTGCTGAAAACCTACACTGCCCGGGACCGCCTGGACGGCAGAGACAGCGCCTTGGCCGCAAGACTGTGCTACGGCGTGATTCAAAACCGAAATTGCCTGGATTTTTACCTGCAGCAGCTGCTCAAAGGCAGGCTGAAGGATCTGCACCCGGCTTTGCGGGATATTCTCCATTTGGGCCTGTATCAGCTGTATTTTATGGATAAGATACCGGAATCCGCCGCGGTGAATGAAGCGGTGGAGCTTGCCAAAAAGTATTGCCGCAAGCAGCAAAATGCCGCCGGTCTTGTCAACGGCGTTCTTCGCAATGCCGTCCGCAATGCTGGTACATTAAAAGAGCCTGTCTCCTGGGAGGATAAGTACTCTCACCCCGGCGACCTAATAAACCTTCTGAAATCCTATGTGGGCAAGGAGCGGATCGAACCTATGCTCCGGGCCAATAACTCCGTTGCCCCTATGACGGTGCAGACCAATACTATGAAGCTCACCACGGAGCAGCTGCAGGAAACACTGCAGCAAGAGGGCGTAACGGCAGAAATGCATCCCTGGCTTGCCGATTGCCTGATCCTGTCCGGCACGGGCAATCTTGAGCAGCTTACATCGTTCCGGGAAGGCCTGTTCTATGTGCAGGATGCGGCAGCAAGGCTCAGCGTTCTGTGCGCGCAGCTGACACCCGGACAGCGGGTTTTGGATTGCTGCGCAGCCCCCGGCGGCAAAAGCTTTGCGGCAATGATCGCGATGCAGGGGCAGGGAAGTGTCATTTCCTGTGACATCCACCCCCACAAGATCGAATTGCTCCAAAAGGGCGCTGCACGCTTGGGATTTGAAAATATCACCGCAACCGAGCAGGACGCAACTGCCTTTGTCCCCCAATGGGAACAGGCTTTTGATACTGTGATTGCCGATGTACCCTGCTCCGGCTTAGGCATTATCCGTAAAAAACCGGATATCCGTTACAAGGACCTGTCGGTGGTAACAGAATTACCTCCGTTGCAGAAAGAAATTATCCATAATGCAGCCCGCTATGTAAAACCCGGCGGCCTGCTGCTGTATTCCACCTGTACCCTGGTGCAGGCGGAAAACGAGGATGTGGTGGCGGAATTCCTTCATACCCACCCCGACTTTACTACAGAACCCCTGCCATTGCCTGCAGCTTTTCCCAAGAACGAAAGCGGTATGCTGGCCCTGGTACCGGGAGAATATGACACAGATGGCTTTTTTATCTGCCGCCTGCGGAGAAACCTATGAACCATTTGAAATCTATGACCGTTCCGGAGATCGGCGGTGTGCTGAAGGAATTGGGTCAGCCGGCCTTTCGGGCCAAGCAGCTCTTTTCCTGGCTGCATAAGGGTGTCAGAACCTACGAGGAGATGACCAATATCCCCAAAGCCCTGCGGGATACCCTTTCGGACAAGTACCCCATCAACGCCCCGGAGGTGGTCCGCAAACAGGAATCCCAAAAGGACGGTACAATTAAGTACCTTTGGAAGTTGTCCGACGGCAACTGCGTGGAAACGGTGCTGATGCGCTACCACTACGGCAATACCGTCTGCATTTCCACAGAGGTGGGTTGCCGGATGGGCTGCGCCTTCTGCGCCTCCACCCTGGGCGGTCTGGTACGGCCTTTGGAGCCTTACGAGATGCTGGACCAGGTCCTGTTTACCCAGCTGGATTCCGGCCTGCCGGTGTCCCACATCGTACTGATGGGCATCGGTGAGCCGCTGGATAATCTTGCCAATGTGCTGCGCTTTTTGGAGCTGGTGAACAGCCCCGACGGTATGAATATCTCTATGCGGCACATCAGCCTGTCCACCTGCGGTTTAGTGCCGAAGATCGACGAATTGGCGGAAAAACAGCTGCAGATCAGCCTGGCCATTTCTCTCCACGGCCCTGACAATGCCATCCGCAGCCGCATTATGCCGGTGAATAAGGCATATCCTATCGAGGAGCTGATCCCGGCCTGCCGGCGGTATTATGAAAAGACCTCCCGGCGCATCCATTTTGAGTACGCTATGATCCGGGATCTGAACGACAGCCCGGCCCAGGCCAAAGCGCTTTTGGCTTTGCTGAAAGGTCTCCCGGCTCATATAAATTTAATTCCATTAAACCATGTGGAAGAAAGTCCCCTAAAGCCCAGCACCAAAGCTGCGGTGGCAGCCTTCCAGCAAATTCTGGAGGACGGCGGCGTAACGGCCACCGTGCGCCGCACACTGGGCAGCGATATCGATGCCTCCTGCGGCCAGCTTCGCCGGAAATACAATCGGCAGGCGGATGCCGCAGACCAACAAAGGAAGTGAATGTATATGCAATATTGGTCCTTGACCGACCCGGGCGTGGCCCGCACCCAAAACCAGGATACCTGCCAGATCGAAGCGCTGGATAAGAACACACTGCTTTGCGTGGTGTGTGACGGTATGGGCGGCGCAAAATCCGGCAATGTGGCAAGCACCCTGGCCGCAGATGTCTTTACCCAGGAGGTAAAACGCTCCTGGACGGGAGATATGGACCCGGACCGGCTGGAGCAGATGCTGGGTGCCGCGGTGAAGCTGGCAAACTTCACGGTCTATGACCAGGCCCAGCAGTTTGAAGACTTTAACGGTATGGGCACCACTCTGGTTGCGCTGCTGATCCAGGGCAAAAGAGCCACTGTTGTCAATGTGGGTGACAGCCGGGCATACTTGGTGGACGGTAACGGCATCAATCAGATCACCACCGACCATTCCCTGGTGCAGATGATGATCTCCCGTGGCGAGCTGACCCAGGAAAAGGCCAAGCATTACCCCGGCAAGAACCTGATCACCCGGGCCATCGGCACAGAACCCCAGGTATTCTGCGATATTTTCCACCGCAGAGTGGATAAGGGCGCCAGCTTCCTGCTTTGCACAGACGGCCTGTCCAATCTGCTGGATGATCAGGAGATCCTGTTTGAGGTGATCTACGGGCAGGATAAAGCCCAGTGCTGCCAGCGACTGATGGACATAGCCAAGAAGCGGGGTGCGCCGGACAATGTCACCTGCGTACTGATTTCCCTTTAAGGAAAGGAGCGTTATTGAATGGATAAGGATAAATACATAGGCCGACTGCTTGATAACCGGTATGAGATCCTGGAAGTGATCGGAACCGGCGGTATGGCTGTGGTTTATAAAGCCCGCTGCCACCGGCTGAACCGGTTGGTGGCCGTAAAAATCCTGAAGGACGACAATCTGGACGATGAGGATTTCCGCCGCCGTTTCCACGCGGAAAGTCAGGCGGTCGCTATGCTCAGCCACCCCAATATCGTCTCGGTTTACGATGTGTCCACCTCTGTGATGGCGGACTATATCGTTATGGAGCTGTGCGAGGGCATCACCCTGAAGCAGTATATGGAGAAGAAGGGTGTCCTCAATTGGAAAGAGACCCTCCACTTTGCTATGCAGATCGCCAAGGCCCTGGAGCACGCCCACAGTAAGGGTATCGTCCACCGGGACATCAAGCCCCACAATGTGATGGTGCTGAAGAACGGCTCTGTAAAGGTGATGGACTTCGGCATTGCCCGCCTGATCTCCAGAGGCAATACCCTGACCAAGGAAGCGTTGGGATCTGTCCACTACATCTCCCCGGAGCAGGCCAGAGGCGGCCGTGTGGACGACCGTTCGGACATCTATTCTTTAGGCGTTGTGATGTATGAGATGATGGCAGGCCGTCCGCCCTATGACGGTGAATCTCCCGTGTCTGTTGCCATCCAGCATATCAACGGCGGCGCTGCGCTGCCCTCTGTGCTCAACCCCAATATTCCCGGCGGCCTGGAGCAGATCATTATGAAGGCTATGGCCCATAATGTCTCTGACCGGTATCCCTCTGCCACCAGAATGCTTGCGGATATGGATGAATTCCGCAAGGATCCTACGATCCTGTTTGATTATACGGGTCTGCCCCTGGATGCGGCTATGCGTGTTCAGAATCCCACGCTGGTGCTGCAGCCCTCTGCAGATCCGGTCAGCAATCCGGATATAGAGCAAACACCCCACAGAAGACCCTCTGATACAAGCGCGACCCCGGAGCGCCGTCGGGAAGATCCCTCCCGCCGTACAGCCGGTGGCAGCGCAGGGCGCACACCCAGCGGTGTTCCAAACCACAAACCCCGGCGCCGTCCCAGTCCTCAGGAGGAAAAGCGTACCCGTATGACCACCATCGCCATTATCGCCTGTTCTCTGGTGGCGGTGATCGCCATCGGTATCGTGCTGGCAGTCTTCCTGGGCGGTGGCTTCGCCCCCAAGAAAAAGATGGTGGAAGTCCCCAATTTGGTGGGCAAAACCTATGCACAGCTGCCTGCCTACGAAGGCTTGACGGTTATGAAGGAAGAGCGGTATGACGATTCGGTGGCTGCCGGTGTCATTATCAGCCAGAAGCCGGAGCCGGGAACAAAGGTGACCCAGCCCTCCATCGTTGTGGTCAATGTAAGCCTGGGCCCTGTACAGAACACTGTGACACTGCCGAATCTGGCAGAGCGCTCCAAGGATTGGGCCACCTCTTATTTGAACGGGCAGAAGCTGAGCCTGAATATTGAGATCAAAGAGGAATATCACGACACTGTGGCTGACGGCTATGTGATCCGTACCGAGCCCAAGGAGGGCGCTCAACTGTCCCAGGGCCAGACGGTCACCCTGTGGGTCAGCAAGGGAAAGAAGGTCCAGATCGCAGCGATGCCCAATTTGATCAATGAGAATGTGGAAGCGGCGAAGAGTACTCTGGATTTGCAGCAGCTGGATCTGAAGATCAAGCTGGATGAGGTCTATGACCTGACCGTGCCGGCCGGTACGGTGATGGCTACCACCCCCGGCAAGGGCGAAAAGCTCAAGACCGGCCAGGAAGTGATCCTCAAGGTCAGCTTAGGCATCGAGAAGAAGATCATACCGGACATGATTGGTATGGAGCTGAACAAGGCAAAGAATAAGCTGAAGGAGCTTGGCTTTAAGGAGCCGGTCGTTACCTATGTGGACAGTGATCAGCCCAAGGATACCGTGGTCGGACAGTCTTTGGAAAAGGAAGCAGAGCACGAGATCACTGCGCAGATGACCTTCCAGGTGTCCAACGGCTCCAAAGCGCCGGTCACCAAGGATGTGATCCTTGATTTAAAGGGTAGTGCAAAGCAATATTCCTGCCGTATTGAGATCAAGCGGGATGGCAAGGTCCTTTACTCCGGCTCAGTGCCCAAGGGCACCCTGTCCGTGACCCTGCCCAACCAGACTGCTGTTGGCTCTGCAACCTATCATATCACCGTCAACGAAATGGACGGTTGGGATCAAACCGTACCCTTTACTGCCAATGGTTAAAACGACAGGCCGGATCCTCCGCAGCTTAAGCGGCTTTTACGATGTGCAGACCCCCGGGGGGACGGTCACCTGCCGTGGCCGCGGCCACCTGCGGAAGGGAAATGAATCCCCGCTGACCGGAGATATGGTGGAGATATCCGTAGAGCAGGGCAAGGGCATGATCGAGCGGATTCTGCCCAGAAAAAACCGCTTTATCCGCCCTGCGGTGGCCAATGTGGATGCGCTTGTGGTGTTTGCCTCCAATGTCAACCCGGTCACCGACCCCTTCCTCATTGACAGGGTGGCGGCCATTGCCGGCGACCAGGAGGTCACGGTGCATATCTGCGTGAACAAATGCGACTTAGACCCTGCCGCCGATCTGATCCGGATCTACCGCAATGCCGGTTTTTCCGTGATCCGGGCCAGCGCCATCACCGGAGAGGGTGTGGAGGAGCTGCGAGCGCTGATCGCAGGCAAATTCACCGCCTTTACCGGCAACACCGGCGTGGGCAAGAGCAGTATGCTCAACGCCCTCTGCCACCAGCTGCAGCTTGCCACCGGCGAGGTTTCGGAGAAGCTGGGCCGTGGGCGGCATACCACCCGGCATGTGGAGCTTTACCGTCTGGCGGAGGATACCTATGTGGCGGACACTCCGGGCTTTTCCTCCTTTGACACCGAGCAGATGGATGTGATCCTGAAGGAAAATCTCCAGTATGCATTCCCGGATTTTGCTCCCTATTTGGGGCAGTGCCAGTTTCACGATTGCTCCCACCGGGCCGAACCGGATTGCGCGGTGCGCCTGGCGGTAGAGAACGGGGAGTTGGAAAAAACCCGATACGAAAGCTACCTCCGGCTGTATGAAAAAGCCACTCAGGTCAAGCTTTGGGAACTGAAATAAAAAAGAGGTCTGTACAACAGACCTCTTTTTGCTTGTTATGGGAGCTTTACGGCGCGGAAACCGTATACCCTTGCGTTGTGATGTAGGAAACTTCCTCCTCGGTCAGGGGCGAAACGGTGTCGCTGACAGGCTGAATGATGTCCGCTACGATGCTTACAGTTGCTGCATTCAGGGGATATTGGTAATAGATCTTGACCTGTGTACCTGTCTGCAGGGTGGGTGCAGTATCCTGTGCGGTGATCAGACTGTACAGTCTGTAATACTTTGTGTTTGCTATGGTGGTCAGCAAAAACGGAGTATCGTGTCCTTCAGCGTTGACGATCCTTCCCTCCATAGCGAAACCGCTGTAAACAGAGAATCGTTTGATATTTCTGTCGCTGCGGCGGGTGGTGCTGAGCTTGATGCAATCACCCGCCCGCAATTCCTTTACATCGCCGTTATACTTTTCTTTGGTGTTCCATTTTACAACAAATTCCGACTGGGCATTGCCGCTCAGGGTGGTCAGCACAGTACCTTCGTCCGTTTCACGAATCCCAATGATATACCCTTCATAATTGTAGTTTTCAGAACCTTCCGTCTGTAAACAGGCCCACACCAAGATTGCCAGCGCAGCGACCACGAGTATCAAAAGAGGTACAAATTTTTTGAACTTTTCCATTATTTAATCTCCTTTATGGTAATAGACCCGGCGGTCATCCTCCCGGCAGGGAGGTTCGCATTTGTCAGTACAAAACTGACTGTATAGAATACCGGCCCGGTTTTCCAAAGTCTGATAGGGGGAATCCACCCATTCGCCTGCATTGGGGAAGAGGCCCGTCTGCCTTGCAGACTTCAGTAAAAGCCTGCCGGTATCGTTAAAGGCCAGGACCCGGGTGTAGGGGGCAGGGGAGGGCAAATCAGCGGCGGTAATGCCTAAAAATGCGCACATTACCATTCTGTCCAGCCGGGTACGGGTGTATCGCTTGGATTTGGTGGCGGTGATGATCTCCTCTAATGTAGCACATTTTCCGGCATTTGCCATCAGTTTTCGCCAGAGCCCCTCGCTGCCGTAGGGCAGGGCCTCAAATTCTGCATCCGTCATTGTCCGCAGCCGGTAAAGGATCGCCTGTTCGCCGGCAGACAGGGTGTGGATGGCCGCACCGTCAAAGACTGCCCTTGCCGCTTCCGGCACAAAGGGAAGCCAATCTCCGCCACTTAATATCTGCTCCCGCAGGGCAGTTGCCGAGGGATTAGACCGGTCAATGTCGGTGTCGTGATAGCTGCCGTCCCGGCGGATAACCATCGGTTCAACAGGAACGCCCAATTCTATGATCGCCTTGCAGTATTCCGTGGCCAAAATATCGTTGGGCTGCGTTAGAATATCTGCCTTCATCCCCATATTTTTCAATGCTGCCTGCCTTGCAGCCGGGAAAGAAAGCCCCTTATCCAATTCTGTTCGCAGCATTTCCGAAAATGCGGGACTAAGCAGCGCCTTGGCTGTGTCAGAGAGGGATTTTGCATCAGCGCTCTCTGCACCGAAGCACAGCCGGCTGCAGAAAGCGCCCAAGATCCGTACGCCCTCCCGGGCAAAGCCCTCTGCAGAGGAAAGGGAAGCGGTGACAGGCAATTCCAGCACCAGATCCGCGCCGCTGAGGATCGCAGCCTTTGCCCGCAGGGACTTGTCCAAAATGGCCGGCGCGCCCCGCTGCACATAATTTCCGCTCATCAGACACACAATACCCCCATCGGGATAAGCTGCCCGCACCGCGTCGATCTGTTTCCTGTGACCCAAATGCAAAGGGTTATATTCGCAAATAATACCGGTTGCCTCCAAAATATCCCTCCTTTTCAAAAATATTTCGCCTTAAGGGGTTGAGAAATTTTGAAATTTATTATACAATGTCATTTAGTTACGGTTATATTACCACATATTCCCCAAAAAGAAAATCATTTTATTTTAGGAGGCAATTTCCAATGAATGTTTTGATCATCAATGCTGGTTCTTCCAGCCTGAAGTATCAGCTGATGAACCCCGAAACCGGTGATGTGTCTGCAAAGGGCCTTTGTGAGCGCATCTACATTGACGGCCGTTTGACCCACAAGGTAGGCGACAAGAAGGTA
>JAZRIT010000013.1:0-15503 GCA_045645385.1 Faecousia sp. | reverse complement strand
AACTGCACTGCCGCCCCTAAAGGGGCAATGTATCTTTCTATTCTAACTTTTTTGTAGACGATACTGCCCTAAATTGTCAGTTGGAATCCCTCTCTATTGTAGATGTGTGGTCGGCAAACCACTTCTGCTCTATTGAGGGATCCTTTTTTTTTTCTTTCCTCTCCGCTAACGCTTTTTTATTCCCCCGGCAGAGCCGGGGTTTGCCTTTGGTCCTACCAACAGCAAAGATCCCGGTTCTTGCGAACCGGGATCTTCTTTTGCAATTTAGTCAAGAGTCATCACATGGACCTGCGCGATGCGATCTATGCTGCCGATAGCCAGGTGCTTTTCATCCGGGGACAGGCACACGGAGGACAGCACATTGGCAACGGAAGGACCGTCGGAGAAGTTGGGGATATTATAGTTGATAATACCTCTCTGCCGCAGACCGTTCTTGTCATCATACTCGAAGACATAGCCCAGGTCCTCATCGTCACCGGCAACACCCCACAACTTCGTCTTCGCCTTGTTGGTGCACATGGAACGGACAGGGCCGTAAGCAGCGGCATTACCCAAGCTGTAAACACTGCCGTCGGGATTGACGATGGCAGCCATGGCGTCCAAAGTACCCACGAACTTGCGGTCATTGTTCCAATCCACCACGCAGGATGCCTTGGCGCGGTAACGGCGGCCGGTGGCCTCCGGCAGCTTGATGGATTCGTCAAAGTTCACTCTCTGAGGCAGGATGTTCTCCCGCAGCCAGGACTTGTACTTCTCATCGATTTCAGCAAAACGGGTAGTCTTGGTGACAACACCGTCCACCAGCTCCATAACAAAGGCAGCGGTCTCAAAATCGCCGCTTCTGCCGGAAACAACGTGCAGCTTCCACTTATAATCCTTGGACTTCTTGTCGAAGGCCATACCGATGACCTTGGAGTCCTCCACCTCCAGCCGGGGCAGGCTTCTCCAAATTCGGATACCTTCCACCTTGGAGGGAACCCAGGCCTGGAAGGGGTTGTCTGCGGAGTTTTCCTCGGTAGTAACACCCTTCTTCTTCCGCTCCTCGTATTTCTCCCATTCCTGGGGAGTCATAGAGCGGTCGTGGGCACGGGAGTCATTGCTGATGGGGCCGCGCTCTCTATAAACCTTACGGAACTGGGCCAGATCCACGCCGCCGGCAGAGGGCCGCAGCTGAGAGCTGGAAACGGTATCCACCCAATACAGGCGGTCGTACTTATGGTCGTACTCGATCTCGGTAATGTAGGACTGGATTCGCTCAGGTCTGCCGAACAGGCCGCAAACAAAGGGCTCTTCGCCATTGTCGGGATCCCAACGGGTCAAGTAGGAACGATCGAAGTATTTGTAGGGAGGGTATGTGCCGCTGGCACCCATTAAAGCCAACCACAGAACGCCGTCCTTATCGATGTCAAAAGCAGTGATACGGGTATAGCCGGGGGCAAACAGGCCGTCCTTGGGAACGGGGCTACCCAGCACCGTCACCTCACCGGTGGCAAATTCCAGCTTGTACATAATGGGGAAGCTGGCGATGACCATATACAGGTACTTGCCACTGGGATCCACACGACCCTGCACCATATACTGGTACCACTGGGACTTGGCAATGCCGTTCTCACTCTTGGGAACATGCCACTCCATATTTTCCAGCTCTACGGTATCGGTGTTGATCCGGAACATCTGACCGGACTTGGAAATGCCGTAGATATGACCGTCAGCGCCCAGTACCAGGCGGTAAGTAAAGATCTCAGCCGCCTTGCCCAGGTCCTTGATGACCCGGCGCTCATTGAAGTCATAGCAATACACATGGCCGCGCATAAAGCCGATCATATAAAGCCGATTGTGCTTAGGCTCATATTTTGCGCCGTAAATGGTCTCCTGGGGTACAGGAACACCCAATGTCATTGCATGGCCGGACTTAGGGTCGTAGACCAGGATCTGAGAGCCGGGGAAGCCTTCCCAAACATGGTTATGGTGGCCGAAAGGCAGCCATTCATCGTGATGGGGCGCACGGTCGGTGGAGTGGGTCGTGCCCACCACCAGATAATCCTCCTCGTCATAGGGGCACTCGGGATACAGCGCATTTCGGGGAATGGCATTGAGCGAGGTGTGGAACTTGGAGTGGGGCAGCTTGCGAATGGGGTGCAGCAAAACATCCGCGCCGTTAAAACACTCTACGACCTTGTCGTTATCATAATCGAAATAGGCAAGCTTGGTGTGGCCGCACTCACCACCCTCGGAAGACAGAGGGAAATAGAACCGACCGTCGGGAGCGACCATACCGTCCCAGCAGGCGTTGGTGACAGGGCCATCTGCCATAGGTGCCATTCTGGAGCGGACGCCGGTCTGGTTCATCATCCGGGCTGCATCATCGGAAAAGCGTTCAAACACAAACTCTTTTTTGATTTCTTGTTCCATAATGTTCCTCCTTAATGGGGCGCGAGTTTTCTCACTAAACATGGTCAGTATAACAGATACAGTAAATTTTTGCAAACCATTTTTCCGTTTTATCGTGATTTTTGCGTATTTTTCGTAAGAACAATCAAATGCCCCCGGGCAAGACCCGAGGGCATCTTTATGAAAGGATCAGTCCAGGACCATCACATGGACCTCTGCGATGCGGTCGCAGCTGCCGATGGCCAGATACTTTTCATCCGGGGACATACAGACGGAAGACAGCACATTGGCAACGGAAGGACCGTCGAAGTAATTGGGAATGTTGTAGTTGATGATACCAACTTGGTTCAGGCCGGTCTTGTCGTCATACTTGAAGACATAGCCCAGGTCCTCATCGTCACCGGCAACGCCCCACAGCTGGGTCTTTGCCTTGTTGGTGCACATGGAACGGATGGGGCCGTAGGCCGCGGCATTGCCTAAGCTGTAAACACTGCCGTCGGGATTGACGATGGCAGCCAGGGCGTCCATCGTACCCACGAACTTGCGGTCATTGTTCCAATCCACCACGCAGGAGGCCTTGGCGCGGTAACGGCGGCCGGTGGCCACCGGCAGCTTGATAGCAGGATCAAAGTTCACAGGCTGAGGCAGGATGTTCTCCCGCAGCCAGGATTTATACTTTTCGTCGATTTCAGCGAAGCGGGTAGTCTTGGTGACAACACCGTCCACCAGCTCCATAACGAAGGCAGCGGTCTCGAAATCGCCGCTTCTGCCGGAAACAACGTGCAGCTTCCAGCGGTAGTCCTTGGACTTCTTATCAAAGGCCATACCGATGACCTTGGAGTCCTCCACCTCCAGACGGGGAACACTTCTCCACACACGGATAGCTTCCACCTTGGCAGGAGGCCATGCCTGGTAGGGGTTCTCTGCGGAGTTTTCCTCGGTGGCAAAGCCCTTAGCCATCTTCTCTTCCCATCTCTGGATCTCCTCTGCGGTCATAGCGCGCTTATAAGCTCTGGGATCCGTGGTCACAGGGCCGCGCTCACGGTAGACCTTACGGAATTCAGACATTTCGATACCACCGGCGCAAGGACGGTCAGGCTCACTGCCGCAGCACTGGTCAGACCAGAACAGACGGTCATTATTGTGGTCGTACTCCATCTCGGTGACATAGTCCTGGACACGCTCGGGCTTACCCAGCAGACCGCAGCAGTAGGGATCTTCGCCGTTATCGGGATCCCAGCGGATCAGGTAAGACAAAATGCAGCTCTTGTAGGGGGGCTTGGCATTTTCTCTTGCCATCATACTCAGCCACAGCACGCCGTCCTTATCGAAATCGAAGGCGCGAATGCCGCCGAGGTTATTCTCAAACAGACCGTTCTTAGGACGGGCGCAGCCAACCAGGGTAACCTCACCGGTGGCAAACTCCAGCTTGTACATATAGCCATAGTAACCAACCACGAAGTACATATATTTGCCGCTGGGATGGTTACGGCCTTGGACCATATACTGATACCACTTGGAGGTCTTCTCGCCCATGATCTCATCGGGAACATGGAACTCCATATTCTCCACTTCCACCTTATCGGTGTCCACCTTGAACATCTGGCCGGACTTGGAGCAGCCGTAGATGTTGCCATCAGCACCCAAGGCCAGACGGAAGCAGAAGATCTCCGCCACCTTGCCCAGGTCCTTGATGACACTGCGGGTATTGAAATCGTAGCAGTAAATATGGCCGCGCATAAAACCGATCATGTACAGACGGTTGTGCTTGGGATCGTACTTTGCACCGTAGAGGGTCTCCTGAGGCACAGGCGTACCCAAAGTCATACCCCGCTCGGTCTTGGGATCCCATACGATGATCTGAGAGCCAGGGAAGCCTTCCCAAACATGGTTATGGTGACCGAAGGGCAGCCACTCGGGATGCTGGGGCGCACGGTCGGTGGAGTGGGTAACACCTACGATCAGATAATCCTTCTCGTCATAGGGGCACTCGGGATACAGTGCGTGACGGGGGATAATATTCAGACAGGTATGGAACTTGGAGTGGGGCAGCTTGCGAACAGGGTGCAGCAGAACATCGGCCGCATCAAAGCAGGTGACCACCTTATCCTGGTCATAGTCGAAATAAGCAAGCTTGGTATGCAGGCAATAGCCATTCTCAGAAGACAGGGGGTAATAGAATCTGCCGTCGGGAGCAACCACACCGTCCCAGCAGGCGTTTGCGCCGAAGGACTCCTCCAGCTTGGGCATACGGGCGCGGACACCGGTCTGGTTGATCACGCGCTTGGATTCCGGAGATCCGACTTCAAACTCGAATCTCTTTTGCGATTCTATGCTCATGATTTTCCTCCTTGCTTACAGCAATCATTGTTTCAGTAAAGTGCAAAACATAGCTTCTACACTATTTTTTATAGTAGGTCATTTTCCTTTAAATGTCAACTGCAAAAAGCATCAAATGCCGCAGGGTATCAACCCTGCGGCATTTGATTTTCGGATTAGTCCAGAGCTATCACGTGGACTGCTGCAATGCGGTCAGCACCGCCGATGGCCAAGTACTTTTCGTCAGGGGACAGGCAGACGGAAGACAGGACATTGGAAGCGGAGGGACCGTCAGAGAAGTTGGGGATGTTATAGTTGATGATACCCAGCTGATTCAGGCCGGTCTCTTCATCGAAATGGAAGACATAGCCCAGATCATCCTGGTCGCCGGCAACGCCCCACAGCTCGGTCTTGGCCTTGTTGGTGCACATAGAACGAACAGGGCCGTAAGCGGCGGCATTGCCCAGGCTGAAGACCTTGCCATTGGGAGATACGATGGCAGCCAGCGCATCCTTGGTACCAACGAACTTACGATCATTGTTCCAATCTACAACACAGGAGGCCTGCGCCAGCCAGCGGCGGCCGGTAACCTCAGGCAGCTTGATGGAACGGTCGAAGTTCACAGGCTGGGGCAGGATGTTCTCCCGGAGCCATGCCTTGTACTTCTCGTCGATCTCGGCAAAACGGGTGGTCTTGGTGACAACGCCGTCCACCAGCTCCATAACGAAGGCAGCGGTCTCGAAATCGCCGCTCTTACCGGAAACAACATGCAGCTTCCAGCGGTAGTCCTTGGACTTCTTGTCGAAGGCCATACCGACGACCTTGGAGTCCTCAACCTCCAGTCGGGGAACGCTTCTCCACACGCGGATGGCCTCCACCTTTTCGGCCTCAAATGCCTGGAAGGGGTTGTCTGCAGAATTTTCTTCTGCCAGGACAATACCCTTGGCTTTCATCTCGGCACGGGCGATCTGCTTGGCATTCATCAGCCGCAGGTAAGCTCTCTTATCCTCGGTGACAGGACCGCGCTCACGGTAAACCTTGCGGAACTGCGCCAGATCCACACCACCGGCAGAAGGACGGTCAGGCTCATCGCCGCAGCACTGGTCAGACCAGTACAGGCGGTCATACACAGGATCGTACTCCAGCTCGGTGACATAGGACTGGATACGCTCAGGCTTGCCCAGCAGGCCGCAGCAGAAGGGAGCTTCGCCGTTATCGGGATCCCAACGGACCAGGTAGGAAAAGATATTGGTGCGGTAAGGCGCGGGGCGGCTGTGTCTGGTCATCATACTGATCCACAGGACGCCATCTTTATCAAAGTCAAAGGCTCTGATAGAGCCGCGGTTACCCTGGTACAGGCCGTCCTTGGGGCAGGCGCAGCCTACCATGGTGACCTCACCGGTGGCGAACTCCAGCTTGTACATATAGGAGTAGTAGCCTACTACGAAGTACATATACTTGCCGCTGGGGTGGTTGCGGCCCTGAACCATGTACTGATACCACTTAGAGGTAGGTCTGCCTTCAATTTCAACGGGAACATGCCAGTCAAGATTCTCCACTTCCACCTTATCGGTGTCGATCTTGAAGAGCTGACCGGACTTGGAGCAGCCGTAGATATTGCCGTCAGCACCCAGTGCCAGACGGAAGCAGAAAATCTCTGCCACCTTGCCCAGGTCCTTGATGACCTTATTGGTAGCGAAATCGTAGCAATACACATGGCCACGGGTGAAGCCGATCATATAGAGTCTGTTATGCTTGGGGTCATACTTGGCACCGTACAGGGATTCCTGGGGCACAGGAGTACCCAGAGAAAAGCCACGATTTGCCTTGGGATCGTACACAACGATCTGACCGCCGGGGAAGCCTTCCCAAACATGGTTGAAGTAGCCCATATCCAGCTCTTCGGGGTGGCCGGGAGCACCGTCACTGACGTGGGTAGTGGCAACCAGCAGGTAATCCTTCTCGTCATAGGGGCACTCAGGGTACAGTGCGTGACGGGGGATCACATTGATACTGGTATGGAACTTGGAGTGGGGCATCTTGCGATAGGGGTGCAACAGAACATCGTCTGTATCCAGGCAGATAACCACTTCGTCCTTATCGTAGTCGAAATAGGCCAGCTTGGTATTCAGACCGTAGCCGCTTTCAGATCCGGGAGGGTAGTAGAATCTGCCATCGGGGGCGCAAACGCCGTCCCAGCAGGCGTTACAGCCGTAGGATTCCTCAATTTTGGGCATACGGGCGCGGACACCGGTCTGGTTGATCACGCGCTTGGATTCGGGAGAATCCAACTCAAATTCATATCTCAGTTGCAGTTCTTCACTCATCACGTTTCCTCCTTGCTTGCAGCAATTGTCGGTAAATCGGTATGGCGGTATCGTTTCATACCGTATTTTATGATAGAGCATAACTATTGAAATGTAAATTGCATTCTTTTCCAAATTGCATTGCAATAAATGCACAAGCATCACGAAAACAGCTTAAAAAGCGCCGCAGACAGAAAATCTCAGCGATTTCGGTACTGCGGCGCTTCTATTTTATCAATCCAGAACGATCACATGGACTGCTGCGATCCGGTCGCAGCTGCCGATGGCCAGGTACTTTTCGTCCGGGGACAGACAAATGCTGGACATCACATTGGCAACGGAGGGACCGTCAGAGAAATTGGGAATATTGTAGTTGATCATACCTCTCTGCCGCAGACCTTCCTTGTCATCATACTCGAAGACATAGCCCAGGTCCTCATCGTCACCGGCAACGCCCCACAACTTCGTCTTCGCCTTGTTGGTGCACATAGAGCGGATGGGGCCGTAGGCCGCGGCATTGCCTAAGCTGTAAACACTGCCGTCGGGATTGACGATGGCAGCCATGGCGTCCAAAGTACCCACGAACTTGCGGTCATTGTTCCAATCTACCACGCAGGATGCCTTGGCGCGGTAACGGCGGCCGGTGGCTTCCGGCAGCTTGATGGATTCGTCAAAGTTCAGGGGCTGGGGCAGGATACTCTCCCGCAGCCACTTCTTATACTTCTCATCAATTTCAGCAAAGGGCGTGACCTTGGTGACCTTGCCGTCCACCAGCTCCTGAACATAGGCAGCGGTCTCAAAATCGCCGCTCTTGCCGCAGACAACGTGCAGCTTCCAACGGTAATCCTTGGACTTCTTGTCGAAGGCCATACCAATAACGGGAGATTCTTCCACCTCCAGGCGGGGCAGGCTTCTCCAAACACGGATGGCTTCCACCTTGGTGGGGTGCCAGGCCTGGAAGGGGTTATGCTCGGAGTTTTCCTCGCCTACCCAATTCTTCTTACGGGCTTCAATACGGGCCAGCTGCTCATCAGACAGACGCCTCCAACCTACTCTGGGATCTTCGGTCACAGGGCCGCGCTCCCGATAGGTCTTACGGAACTGCTTCAGATCCACACCGCCGGCAGAGGGACGGTTGGTGGGCTCTGTGGAAACCTGATCCACCCAGAACAGGCGGTCGTTATTGTGGTCGTATTCCACCTCTGTAACATAAGACTGGATACGCTCGGGTCTGCCGAACAGGCCGCAACAGTAGGGCGCTTCGCCGTTATCGGGATCCCAGCGGATCAGATAGCAGTTGGAGGGATAGCGGTTGGGCAGGTCAGTCTTGCCGCCGGCCAGGGCTGCGATCCACAGGACGCCGTCCTTGTCGATATCAAAGGCATTGACGATACCCCGGCTGCCCTCAAACAGGCCGTCCTTGGGGTAAATAAGGCCCAGCTCGGTGACTTCGCCGGTGGCAAACTCCAGCTTGTACATCATATTCACATCGGCAACCGCGAAGTACAGGTACTTGCCGCTGGGGTGGTTGCGGCCCTGAACCATATACTGGTACCATTGACCGATCTTGGAACCGTTAACATATTCGGGTACATGGAACTCCATATGCTCTACAGTGACGGTCTCGGTGTCCACCTTGAACATCTGGCCGGACTTGGAAATGCCGTAGATATTACCGTCGGCACCCAACACCAGACGGTAGGTGAAGATCTCAGCCACCTTGCCTAAGTCCTTGATGACCCGGCGCTCATTGAAGTCGTAGCAGTAGATGTGGCCGCGCATAAAGCCGATCATATACAGACGGTTGTGCTTGGGGTCGTACTTGGCGCCGTAGATGGTCTCCTGAGGAACGGGCGTGCCTAAGGTCATACCGCGGTTATATTTGGGGTCGTACACCAAAATCTGGCTGCCGGGGAAGCCTTCCCATACATGGTTATGGTGACCGAAGGGCATCCACTCGATATGATGGGGGGCACGGTCGGTGGAGTGGGTCGTGCCCACCACCAGGTAATCCTTCTCGTCATAGGGCTCTTCCGGGTACAGGGCGGTACGGGGAATGATGTTCAGACAGGTATGGAATTTGGAGTGGGGCAGCTTGCGGATGGGGTGCAGCAGCACATCCGCCGCATCAAAGCAGACCACCACCTCGTCCTTATCATAGTCGAAGTAGGCAAGCTTGGTGTGCTTGCAGAAGCCATTCTCGGAAGACAGAGGGTAGTAGAGTCGGCCGTCGGGGGCGACTACTGCATCCCAGCAGGCATTGGCGCCTTCGGCATCTTCCATTTTCGGCATTCTGGCCCGGACACCCGTCTGATTCATAACGCGCTTGGCCTCGTCAGAACCACGGTCAAACACATAATTCTTTTTGATCTCTTCGCTCATAAATTTTCCTCCTTGCTAATACAGCAGGCAGTATTTTTGCGGAAAAATGCAAATTTCCACCTATGTGCAGTATATCAAAATAACCCAGTATTTGCAACAGGATTATTCACTAAAAAAAGGAAAAACCCAACAGAAATTTGAACAGATCCAGTAAAAACGGACAATAGACAAAACACCCCCTGATGTAGGATAATTGCATCAGGGGGTTAATATTATGTCTAAACGAAAGTACACACATATTCAGAGCCTAACAAGCACCATACTTTCAATGAGAAGTAATGGATACACAAACCAAGAAGTTGCAGATTATTTGGAATTAGAGATAGAGCAGGTAAAGAATTGCATCAAACGACATAACAGAAAAGAGCGAATGCTTGCATTAGGTAAAGAAGTCAAACCCAAAGGCCGTCCTCGAAAGGATGGACAACCACCAAAGCAAGATATTCAAAAGGAACTTGCACGACTTCGTATGGAGAATAAATTGTTGCGGGATTTTCTGCAATTCACAGAAAGGATGTGAGGCCAAAGGTAAAGTATGCGGTAATCTATCGGCACCGGGACGATTACCCGGTAGTAGTTATGTGCAAATTCTTCGGGGTGTCTCGTAGTGGCTACTACGACTTTGTTAAGCGCCTTGGGCAGCCCGAGCATGACGCAGATCTGGCCGAGAAGATCCAGGAATGTCAGAATAGAACAGACAATACTTACGGCTACAGACGGGTCTGGAAATGGCTGAGAGATAGAAACATTAAGAGAAATCCCAAAACCGTACTCAGAATCATGAAAAAGTATGGGTTATTATCCGAAATTCGTCGCCGCCGCAAGTGGGTAAACCTTGGGCAGCAGGTACATAAATATGAGAATCTGCTGAAACGACAGTTTCGGGCAGACATACCTAACAGCAAATGGGTTACAGATATTTCCTACATACAAACTAAAGAGGGGGTGTTGTATCTGTCAATGATTCGGGATCTGTATGACAACAGTATTGTAGCCTACAAGACAGCCACCCATCAGACCGTTAATCTTGTACTGGACACAATTCGATTAGCAATAAAGAAGGAGAAAAAGAGGGTCGCTGCGGAGTTGCAGCTCCACAGCGACCAAGGCTTTCAATATACGTCACAAGCATATTTTAAGCTAACTCAATCTTACGGGATAATGCCGTCAATGTCAAGGAAAGGAAATCCTTATGACAATGCAATGGCGGAAAATTTCTTCTCCATCCTCAAAACAGAGTGCATATACCGGCACAAGCCGAGGACATTTGCAGAAGCAAACGATCTGATCGACAGATACATTCATTTCTACAATCATGAGCGCATCCAGAATAAAACTGGAGTGGCGCCGCTGACGTTGCGCCACTCCGCTTAAAATTTAATATTTCCTACACAGGGGTTCTTTTTTGTGCTGTCCGCACAAACTGGGGCAGTTCAAATTTCTGTTGGGTTTTGGCTATATTGCCTAAAAGGATCTTGATGCTCTCCCCTGCCCGCTTTTTACGCAATGATCAGCCGGCCGAAAAACTCCGGGGCGTGGAAATCCAGCCGGCCTACGGGTGACCAGGTGGCCCAATGGGGGGCATCCGTTTCGTCGCCGCACTTATAGAAGTTGGCCCGCATTTCCTGGCCCAGTGCAAAATGGCAGGGACGGTTATAAAGCTTTTCCAGAAGTTCTTCTGTCACCAGGCATTTGAGCTGCCAGGAGTCCTCCCCTATTGCTGCCGTGATGGTGGGACGGGGCGTCAGCCCCATTTCCGTCAAGGTTTGGCGGTTATACCGGTCCGGGCCGAAGGCGCACTTGGCATTGCCGATGGCGTTCATCTCCACATTGAGATAGCCGGCGCCCGGCTCTTCCGGAAAGCAGCACAAAAACATCTCCATACAGCTGTCCACGCAGACCCGCTCGTCGGCAGCGGTGACCACCGCCTTGGGATTTCTCTCCCAGCACTGCATTGTCAGTTCCAGTCCAGTACCGGGGATATAGCGCAAAGTGCCTTCCACCTTGGGGGCTTGCGCGCCCTTGGGATGGCTGTTGGAAATCGCAAAAACATCCGGTTGGCCTTGGGTTTTTACATAGTAGATAGCCTCAGACATCGTATTCCTCCTTATGCGCCGTAGCCGTCCGGGTTATTCTTTTGCCAGTTCCAGGTATCCCGGCACATATCTTCCAAATTCTTCTCCGCAACCCAGCACAGTTGCTCACGGCTCTTGGCAGGGTCTGCATAGCAGGTAGCCACGTCACCGGGACGGCGGGAGGCAATTTTGTAAGGAACAGGCACATTGTTCACACGCTCAAAGGCTTTGACCATATCCAACACGCTGTAACCGGTACCGGTGCCCAAGTTGAATACCTCGGTGCCGGTGTGGGCGGCAGCATAGGAGATGGCCGCCACATGGCCCTTGGCCAGATCCACCACATGGATATAGTCCCGGACGCCGGTGCCGTCGGGGGTATCATAATCGTCACCGAATACACTTAAAAATTCTCTGCGGCCCACCGCCACCTGGGAAATATAGGGCAGCAGGTTATTGGGAATGCCCTTGGGGTCTTCGCCGATGAGGCCGCTTTCGTGGGCGCCGATGGGATTAAAGTACCGCAGCAGCACCACGGACCATTCCTTATCCGCAAAGGCGATGTCCCGGAGGATCTGCTCGCCCATATACTTGGTCCAGCCGTAGGGGTTGGTGCAATTGCCTGTTTTGGAGGTCTCCCGCAGGGGCATTTCGTTGTCCCCGGAGTAGACGGTTGCAGAGGAGGAGAAAATGATTTTCTTCACATTGTGGGCCGCCATCACCCGGCAAAGGGTCAGTGTCGAGCCTAAATTATTGGCATAGTACCGCTCCGGGATCGCCACAGACTCGCCCACCGCCTTCATACCGGCAAAATGAATCACGCAGTCGATACTGTGGGCATCAAAAACCTTGGTCAGCGCCGCTTCGTCGCATACATCCAGCTGATAAAATGCCGGGCGCTTACCGGTGATGGTCTCCACCCGGTCCAGCACTGCCGGATTGGAATTGGAAAGATTGTCAACAATGACGACCTCCATCCCCAAATTCAGAAGCTCTACGCAGGTATGGCTGCCGATATAGCCCATACCGCCGGTGACTAAAATTTTCATTTTACGATCTCCCTTCGGATTTTGTAAGCTGTTTCTATTTTAACTGTTTTATATCGTAATTGCAACCCATAAAAAAAAGGGCTGCAGCAGTGCTGCAGCCCTTTTTAGGTTTACATAATTACATCAGAGGATCCATACCCAGCACCGGGTGACCCTTTTCGGTCAGCCAGGTCAGCAGCTCCTCTGCGTCGCAGGTGACGGTTTCGTCAGCAACCATATCAGAGAAGTTTTCGATGCCGTACAGCTCCTTGGCGGTCTTGTTCAGCCGTTCAGCCACATCGTCCTTCAGCTCCTTGGGCATCCAGACGATACGCTCTAAGCCGCCCTCGGCTGCCAGGAACTTCTTGGAAGCGATGAAGTGACGGCCATGGCCCATAAAGCCGGGAGTCTGGACACCGCCGCCGGTGCAGGAGGCCAGCTCACCGAAGGTCATACCGGCAGGGGTCATACCCTTATACTCACGGTTGACAACGACAACACCGGAGGACACCGCTTCGATGCCGCAGATGCACTCGAAGCAGCCGCAGGAGGTCATAGGATCTTCCAAAATGGAGTACAGAGTGACATTTTCCACAGCGCCGTGGGTGGCTTCCGCGATCATACGGTTGACTTCCTCGTAACGGCCGGTGCGCTCGTCGATGAGGCCCTTCTTCAGGATGGGCTGGCAGGGACCGTTGGGGTCCAGCTCGTTGGTAGCCTTGGCATCCAGCCAGCTCACCGCGCCGCACAGGCCCAGACGCTCGGGGGTGACCACGCAGCAGTGAGCGGGGGCGAAGGACTGGCAGAGGATGCAGGTATAGTAACGGTCAACGGCCTCGTCGGTCATAGAGGCCAGACGGTCATCTCTCTGGGCGTAACGGGGCATTGCGATCTCGTCACGGAACTTGCCGGCTTCCGCAGGGTCGGTAATCAGGGTGATCTGGCACTTGTCAACCACCGCGTCGAACTCGTCCATGATCATCACATGCAGGACCTCGGCAAAGTCCTTCAGCCGCAGGCCGGCCTCATAGGCAGCGTTACTTACACGGACACGAACCTGATTGCGCTGACCGGTGTGCATCACGCCTTCCATATAGTTGAACCAAGCGTGGAATTTCCGCTCGATAACAGCCTCGAAGTCCACCTGCATCTTCTTGCCGGCAACCTCGACAAAAGTGGCCAGTGCCAGATCCTTTTCGGCATCCAGGTCCGGGCCGATGACGGTGATCTTGTGGTCTTCCACCTCGTTCAGTTCCCGCATCACCACCAGCTCAGCGGTGGGATTCTTGGAGGACCAGAACTCGTTGTGCATATCGGCCTTACGGATGATCTCGCCCTCAAATGCAGCGGCGAACGCCACAGGAATGGACAGCTCGGTGACTTTGACCTTGATGTTCCGCAGTTCCAGGGACTTCTTGACGGTGTCGTTATGGTCGCAGACGGATTCCAGCGCGCCAGGCACCTGGTTTTCGCCCAGGTCGATATCCACGACAACGGGGAAGCCCAGGGCGATAGCGCCGGCGCCGGCGGAGACCACCACGGCATCAATAGCGCCGAAGGTATTGACAAATGCGGGGACGCGGTTCTTGGTATAGTCCAGCAGACTTGCCAGATCGCCGGGCTGCACATTGCCGAAGATCAGCGCTGCGCGGACGGCAACGGTGACAACATGGATGACGGAGGTCACATCGTGGCCCAGGGGGATGACGCGGAACTCCAGGCCCATCTTCACACCGCCCTCGGCTACCTGCTCGATGACATCGCCTACCATAAAGGTCATAATGCCTTTGGACTGGTAGTCCTTGACCACCTTGACCACATCCGCGGGATTCTCAGCCTTGCCCAGGACAACGGCTACGCCGGGGATATCGCCGGTAACCAGGGGCACGCCTAAGGAGCGAATAATGGGGTCGGGCACGAAGCCGATGCCGGAATCGTTGGCATAGGGATCGCCGCCCTCGGCATACTTCAGGCCCTCGATGATCTCAGCGCCAACAGCGGTGGCAAGACCGGCATTCAGCGCCTGGCCCAGGTCTTCCTGATTGGTAATCAGGCTCTTCAGCACGCCGACGCAGGCAGGCAGGTCGCCCAGAGTCTTGACCTTCACGCCGGTGGCCGCATAAATGGTGGGGAAATAATAAGCGGTATCGGGGAAGGCGATGGGATGGTCTGCGCCGTACTTGGCAATGGCATCATTGACTGCGCCCTCGGCGAGGCCGGCTACGGCATTGCTGCCGCCATAGATAAGATCGGTTAATACGCTCATAATGTTTCCTCCTAATATTTTATTATGTATAAAGCCATATGGCTAAATATACAAAACATATAACAAAGAAAGCGAAATGGCAGGGAGGGAGTCTTCCCTCCCTGCCATAAAATGCGGGGAATTTTTCTCGTAGGGGCGACCATTGGTCGTCCGCGGACGTGCGATGCACGCCCCTACAATCCTATTTCTTACAGATCCAGGTAGCTGTCGGAGTACAGCACGTGGTTCTTGAAGATGTCGCAGGACTTGATGGTCTCCATCAGGCGACGGTCGTTGGGGTTGACGATGGCGGAGGTCAGGCCCTGCATCATACACATAGCGACCAGCGTTGCGTCCATGATTGGACGGACTTCCTTGGGAGCGCCGTTAGAGTTGTTGGACAGACCACCGGTGGACTTCAGGCCCTTGTCGGCGAACATCTTGATAGCTTCCAGAACCTCCATCTGCTTGTCCTGCATACCCTTGACGACCAGGAACAGGGGGTCGAACCACAGGTCGTCGGAGGACATACCCAGGCTCAGGCCGCGCTCGAGCATATTGTCACAGTGCATCATACGCTCGTCGTTATCCTTGGCGATACCGTCAGCGGAACACAGAGCGATACAGATAGCATCGTTGGCAGCAGCCAGGTCGATGTAGCCGATACGGGAGCCGGCGTCAGCGGGGTTGACGATGGGCTTGCCGTTGGTACGGTTGTAGACCTTGATACCAGCCTCGATAGCGCGCATATTGGCGG
>JAZRIT010000012.1:0-7249 GCA_045645385.1 Faecousia sp. | reverse complement strand
GCCCTTGCCGATCTCAAACTTATAGTCCTCTGCATGGAATACGGGCACTGCCAGACGGCCGAACCGCAGGTACACAGGGCCTTCCAGCTCATAAGCGGCCTTCACAGCAGCCTTTGCCTCGATGTCGTCAGCAGGGCAGATAACAGTCATACCGGGGATGGAACGCATCAGTGCGAAGTCCTCACAGCACTGGTGAGGTGCGCCGTCCTCACCGACGGAGCTGCCGCCGTGGGTCGCGCCGATCTTCACATTCAGGTGGGGGTAGCCGATGGAGTTGCGGACCTGCTCAAAAGCACGGCCGGCTGCGAACATTGCAAAGGAACTGGCAAAGGGCACCAGGCCTGCGGTGGACATGCCGGCAGCCATACAGATCATATTGGCCTCGGCGATGCCGCAGTCAAAGTGGCGCTCGGGGAATGCCTTCTTGAAAGTACCGGTCTTGGTGGCGCCAGCCAGGTCGGCGTCCAGAACCACCAGGTTAGCAGCTTCTGCACCCAGGGCTGCCAAAGCGTTACCGTAGCTGTCACGGGTCGCGATCTTCTTCATTTCTGCCATATCTTATGCCTCCAGTTCTGCCAGCTTGGCCTTCAGCTCGGCCATAGCCTGGGCGTACTCAGCGTCATTGGGCGCCTTGCCGTGCCAGCCGGCATCGTTTTCCATAAAGGAAACATCCTTGCCCTTGACGGTCTTCATCACGATAGCAAAGGGCTTGCCCTTGGTCTGCCGTGCCTTGTTGAAAGCAGCTTCCAGAGCGTCAAAATCGTGGCCGTCCAGCTCGACAACTTCAAAGCCGAAGGCTACCAGCTTGTCCACGATGGGGTACGGGCTCATCACGTCGGCGATGTTGCCGTCGATCTGCAGGCCGTTGTTATCCACGATGTTGCACAGGTTATCCAGCTTGTAGTGGGCAGCAGCCATACAAGCCTCCCAGACCTGACCCTCCTGGATCTCGCCGTCGCCCAGCAGGGCGTAGACGCGGTTGGCCTTTCCGGTGTGCTTGGCGGCCAGCGCCATACCGGTGGCAACGGAGATGCCCTGGCCCAAAGAGCCGGTGGACATATCCACGCCGGGAACCATATTCATATTGGGGTGGCCCTGCAGGTAGGAATCGATATGCCGGAAGGTGGGCAGATCCTCTACAGGGAAGAAGCCACGGTTAGCCAGCACAGAGTACAGGCCGGGGGTGGTGTGGCCCTTGGACAGAACAAAGCGGTCCCGGTCTTCCCACTTGGGGTTTTGGGGATCGATGTTCATTTCCTTAAAGTACAGGTAAGTATACACCTCTGCAGCAGAAAGGCTGCCGCCGGGGTGGCCTGCCTTTGCGCCGTAGGTGGACTCGATCACACCCATACGGACCTTGCAGGCAGTGATTTGCAGTTGCTTCTTTTCACTGGAAGTCATGGTATTCCTCCTTGTTTTATGTTGCGGCGGTTCAAAACAGCCGCAATTATCGAATATATCTTACCACCAAACCGCAAAACTTGCAAGCATTTTGCCGTTTTTTTCTGAAATATTTCCTGCACTCTGCAAAAAGCAAAGAAAACCCCTGCCGAAACAGGGGTTTTGGGTAAATGATAGGGATTCCCACGCCAGTTTGCGAACTGGCTCGGAATGACCGTGAATATAAGTTACAGGTATCTTGCCAGGATCTGGCGGCTGTGCTTATCCAGTCGGGAGACATCGGGGATCTCGTAACGGTTATCGTTCACATCCCGGATCAGCGCCCGGTACTGGTCAGCCATACGCAAACCGTGGTTCAAAACACGGATCTCAATATTGGCAGGGCCGTGGTCGGTATCGGTAAAGAGGGTGATGCCGTCAAAGCGCTCGTGGCAATCCCGGATGCAGCTGATTTTGGGGACAAGGTAGTATTCCTGCAAGCACGCTTCGATGATCTTCTGATCTTCTTCCGGCAGGACGGAAAGATCCCGGATCACAGCCTGTTCCGTACTGCTTTCGTCCAAAAGGGCGATATACCGGGTCTTGTCGGATATAGGAAACAGTCTGCGGGGCTCTACGCTTTCAAAGGTTGTGCCGTCGTGCAGTGTTACATCCAGCAAGGTCAGATCCTTGCGGACGAAGGTGGCCATATCTTTATCTATAAACAGTCGTTCCATTAGTCAAACCTCTCTTCCTTCTTGGTCTTCTGGAGCTCATCGGACATGGTTTGAATTTGAATCAGCTTATAGTATTTGCCCTTCTGGGCCAGCAGCTCCTCCGGTGTGCCCATTTCCAGGATCTTACCCTTATCCACCACGATGATCTTATTGGCCTTGCGCAGAGTGGACAGCCGGTGGGCGATCATCAGGGTGGTCCGGCCATGGATTAGCTGTTCAATGGACTCCTGGATCAGATGCTCTGTCTCCGAGTCCACGGAGGCGGTAGCCTCATCGAAGAACAAAATCGTAGGATTCTTCAGCACCGCCCGGGCGATGGACAATCTCTGCCGCTCGCCGCCGGACAGGCCTGTGCCCCGCTCGCCCAGCACCGTGTCATAGCCGTCGGGCAGGCGGGCGATGAAGCTGTGGGCATTGGCAACATCCGCCGCCTGCATCACCCGCTCCACGGTGACGCCCTCGCAGCCGTAGGCGATGTTCTGGTAGATGGTATCATGGAACATCATAGGCTCCTGCTGGACATAGCCGATCTGGGAGCGGTAGAAGGTCATATCGATCTTGCGGATATCGATGCCGTCGATCAGAATTTCTCCGTCATACTGGTCATAATACCGCATCAAAAGATTGACCAGAGTGGATTTGCCTGCGCCGGTGGTGCCCACGATGCCCACGATATCACCGGGCTCGATGGTGAAATTAATATCGGACAAAGTCTTCTGGGTGCGGTCAAAGGAGAAGTTTACATTGCGGAATTCAATCTTGCCGTGTAGCTTCTCCGGATGCCAGCCGCCGGAGAAATCATTCTCCGGTTCTGCGTCGATAATATCCATCAAACGCTCGGCTGCATTGAGAAAGCTCTGGTAGGAATCGTTGAAATTTGCAAAGAAATTTACCGGCCCATAAAACATAGATGTATAGGAGATAAAGGACACCAAAAGGCCCGCGGAAATAAACTCCGGATTGCGGATGACCTGATTGCCGCCCACGCTCCAGATCAGCAGCGAGCCGCAGCTCATCATAAGGCCCACCACATTGGGATAGAGGGTCGTGATCCGGGCCGCCCGCCGATTGGTCTTCAGCCAGACCGCGTTTCTGGCGGCAAATTTTTCCACGCCCTTACGTTCATTAGCAAAGGCCTTGACCACCCGGATGCCGGGGATCGTATCCGTCAGCACGCTGGTCACCGCCGCCCAATGCCGCCAGATCCGGCGGTAATAGGGGCGGATCTTTTTCCGGAAGATCCGGGAGCCGACCACCACCAACGGCACCGGCACCAGCGACAGCAGGGTCAGCTGCCAGTTCATACCGAACATAATGATCACGATGCCGATGAGCATAAAGAACTGGACCAGCACCTCCTGGGTCACCCGGAGCATAAAGGCCTGGATGGTGGAGCTGTCGCCGCTGATGCGGTTGATGATAGAGCCGGTGGAGGTGGTGTCATAGAACCGCATTGGCAGCTGCTGGGCCTTTTTATACACATCGTTGCGCAGATCCGCCACGATCCGGTCGCCGCAGATCTTCAGATAATAGGAGCGCATAATACCCACGCCGTAATGGATCAGATGGGTCATCAGCAGCACAACAACGCAGGTGAGCAGGCCCTTGCCGGAACCGTTGGGCAGCACATCGTCCACCAGGGTTTTGGTCATATAGGGTGGAATCAAGGACACACCGGTGGTCACCGCGGACAGCACCAGGCAGAAGGCCAGCAGCTTCTTGTAGGGCAGCACATAGCGGCCTAATTTCTTGATCACCTTGTTCTTGGTCTCGCAGTTCATGCAGGGCGCGCCGGGCCGGAGCAGGGTGCGGCCACACTTGGGGCAGACACAGAATTTCTTTTCAAAGGCGATCTCGATCCGGGTCTGGGCTTCCTCCCGGCTGACGCCGTCGGCTATGGAGTTAATATAGGCAGCGGCGGCCTCAAACAGAGGCGCTTCCCGGTAGGAAAAGCGAAGGAAATTGGTTTTTTCACCCTCGTTCCCGGCGGCAAATACCAGCAAAGCATTGCCGTAATACCGCTTCACGGAAGCCTTCCCGACCTGGGCAAATGTGCGGATTCTGACACCGTCATCGTAGTTTTCGTCAAATCCGTAAATGCGCCCGTCGGTCACCGCAAGCACCGACCGGGTGTACCGGTTTTTCAGACTCAGATCGCCCACCACCACAAACTGCAAAAGCTCCGCTTCGGGGACAGCTTTTTCCAGCTTTTCCAGCTCTGCGTCAGTCAACTGCTTGTTGGCGGCATACGGCCGGCCCCGGAAGGGCGGGTTGACGGTCACGCTCACCGCATCCCGTATGGGGGCATTTTGTGTGTTCGCCGGGTCGTCTTGTTCTGTTTTTGGGATGGTTTTCTGTTTCATATGGCATCCTCCGCTGCAGTCACTGTCACTGGCAAATCTTTATACGGACGGGTTTTTGCTTTGTGCCATTCTATCACGAAAAACCCTTGAAAGTAAACGGTTTTTTGCACAAAATTGCCATTATTTTTTTGGGCAGATTTTCCAAAAAAGGAGCGCGTCCCAAGACAACACCGTTAAGTAACACATTGTCATTCCGAGCCAGTGCGCACACTGGCGTGGGAATCTCAAGAACAAAATCGTTTCTTCAGATTGCCACACCAGTGACATCGGTCACTGGTTCGCAATGACAACGAGCTCAACGGGATCGTCCGAAGACACGCTCTCAAAATTTCTTATTTACGAAGTTCCTGATATTTCTCAAAGAACATACCGCCCAGAATGTGCAGAGATTCTCTGCAGTAGTGGTAAATGTCGTTACAGTCGGGCAGCTTCAGCGCGTTGCTGGGCAGGCCCTTGGTCTCCACAAAACCGCCGCCGAATTCATCCACGATGACCTCACGGATGGCTTTCAATACCGCATTTGTGGCCTCGGGCCACTGGTTGCAGAAGGTCTCCGGAAATTCGCCGGCGATCAGCGGAATGGAACGGTCGCCCAGCATTGCGTAGTAATCGTTGAATGTATCCATCAGATTCTTCTTATGGGTGGTGTAGCGGCGCTCAGGGTCCCAATCGGCATTTTCAAAGGAATCGTGTTCGCCCTGGAGCCACAGGATCGCCACCACCCGGTTCTCCTCCGGATTATAATCCAGCGCGGCCTTGGTCATAGCCAGCATACGGGTGTGCATAGGATTGCCTACGCCCCACTCGGGACGGGCAAAGCCGGTGCCGCCGAAGTTGGCATTCACGATCAGCACCTTTCTGCCCGCTTTCAGGTATTCTTCCACATACCTCTCGGCAAACTGCAGGGCAAAGCAGCCGATCTTTTCGCCGCTGGGGTTACACCGCTCGTCGGCCACGGAAACGGTGTTGACAGCCGGCCATTTCATAACCAGCTTGGTCACGCCGCCCTCGTGGGAAAACTTGGGATTAGCGTCGTCCTTCATAAAGTGGATGCGCTCATCAGGCACGAACTCTTTGGTGACTTCACCGCGGCCCTGGCCTTCGGCATTGGACTGACCGGCCAGAATGATAATATCATATTTTTCCATTTATGCTTCCTCCACATTTACAGAGGCCTTTTTGGCGCGCGCTTTCTTGATGAGTATATACGCAGTCAGTAGCACACCGCCGGCTGCCAGTATGATCGCCGCCCGCTCAAACAGCGCCAGATCAAAGGCATGCAGGACACCGCTGATCACGGAGTTCAGCGTGGAATCGGGGATCATCCTCAAAACAACAGGGGTCTCCACCAGAACAACCAGACTGATCAGCGCATTGATGCCACCGCCCACGAACATATCCACCGCCAGCCACCGGAAGCCCCGGAAGCCGCTCAGACGGCACACAAAGATCAGCGCGCACAGCAACACGATCACGCCGACAAGCGACCACATAATGGTGTTTTTCCGGGCGATAATATCCAGCGCGACCTCCAATTCCGGGTGATTTTCCACCATCTGCTGCCGGATCTCCTCAGGCTTGGGCAGCAGCTGAATGATCTCCTCAGCCTTTTCTTCCACAACCTTGTTAATAGAGGCTTTCAGTTCCTCCGTTGTTTTCTCTGACGTATCCGGCTTGATCTCCCGGACGAGCTGCACGACCTCGTCCATATTGTTATTGACAATGGTCTCGATCTTCTGCACATCCAGCTCCGACAGCTTTTCCTCGCCGGTCAGGACATTGGTCAGATCGCCTGAGTAGGCGCGGACGATCTCCTTGACCGTATTGGAGGACAGCACCTTTTCCACTGTCTCCTGGCTCACCGGCGCACCCAGGTAGCGCTCTAAAACGCCGGCAATGCCGCTGGTGTCCTGAGAATCGCTCTGCCCGGTCACCGCGGCCAGCTTGGTCACCCGATAGTCTGCGGCCACATCCTGATCGCCCCTGAATTCCTTCTCCACCAGGTCCATAAAGACATCGATCACCACTTCGGCGATGGTATTCGATTTCAGCAGGGACAGCGCCGACAGGGTCATCGGCGTCACCGTCAGCATGACCACCAGCACGATGCTCAGCAGCCACGCCAGAATAACACACAAAACATTGCCAAATTTTTTCATACGCTTCTCTCCTCCGGTTTGATTTGAAACCGTCTTCATTATAGCAGGTCAGCGGCAAAAAGCAAGCTGTTTTCCGTAAATATCTGCCGCACCAAAACGCGCGGGAGGGGTAATCCCCTTCCCCTGCGCGCCTTTGGCAAAATTGCCTGCAGGCGGACACGGAATCCGCCTCTGCATTTTCGGCATTTTAACCAATTCAAGTCCCCGTTTTTTGGCAAAAAACAGATTTATTCTATATAAATAGTAGTTGCAATTTTTGGGCCGGTGTGCTACAATGATAAACGACATCCTGTTTTGTTGCCGACCGGAAGGTGTGGTGAGCCTTTTCGCAGCAGCAAAAGTCACAAATCAAGAAGTTATTTTTGAAAGGAGTTTCCCATAATGAAAAGAAGAATCTTAAGTCTTCTGCTGGCTCTGTGTATGGTCATCGGCTTGCTGCCTATGATCGCGCTGGCAGAAAACACCCAGATCGCTGGCACGCTGAAGCAGTTTTCCGTAGCTGTGGATGACAATAAGCAAACCGGCGAGGGTATCACCTGGACCGGCAACCTGGATAGTACCCACTATGGCCTGACCGCTGCCAACGGCCGGTCTGTCGTCTGGGACGGCG
>JAZRIT010000011.1:0-5064 GCA_045645385.1 Faecousia sp. | reverse complement strand
ACTTTTTCGGATGGACGGCAAGAGATTATATCTCAGCAAAAACTTTGGAGCCGAAGAAATACTTTGTGTATTTTGAGGATTCAAAGTGAATTGCTGGGTTATAAGATCTGCCGCTCCGCCGGAAAGGTTTTAGGAGATAAGTCCCATATATAGAAAAACCTTGGCAAGGATTTGCCTTGCGAACAGGCTTGGGATAATTCAAATTTTTGTCTTAGGGTCTGGGCAATTACTTCTTGCCGGCCTTGGGACGCTTTGCACCGTACTTGGAGCGGGACTGCATACGGCCCTGAACGCCCTGGGTATCCAGAGTGCCGCGGATGATGTGGTAACGCACACCAGGAAGGTCCTTAACACGACCGCCGCGAATCAGAACAACAGAGTGCTCCTGCAGGTTATGGCCGACACCAGGAATATAAGCGGAAACTTCCATACCGTTGGTCAGACGCACACGGGCGATCTTACGCAGGGCGGAGTTAGGCTTCTTGGGGCTGGTGACACGGACAGCAGTGCAAACGCCACGCTTCTGGGGGGAGGGTACGGTAGTAGCCTTGTTCTCCAGAGTGTTCAGACCTCTCTGCAGAGCAGGAGCGGTGGACTTGTAGGCGACCTGCTGACGGCCATGCTTAACAAGCTGATTAAAAGTAGGCATCCAATTTTCTCCTTTCATAGATTTTATATTCCACGGAATAATTCCGTAAGAATCAGATTGACTTGACTGTAGCGGCAGCGGCGGCACCCACATCGATCCCGCAAAACCTGCCAAGCTCTGCCATAGTCTTTACCCAGGTTATGGGAATATGCTGGGTTATGCACAATGCTTCGATGGGCTCTGTTACCCCGGGGTCGGCATCGGCAGCCAGGAAGGCTAACAAAACACGGCCCGCCCGCAGGGCTTTTTTGAGTTGCTTCGCGCCTACGACCACATTGTCCCGGCGAATTTCCGCCATAGTACCGCATTTTACGATACTATTATCTTTTTTAGTGTCCATACAGAAATCTATTATACGCAACAAATGGAAAAAGTCAACATTTTTTTGCAAAAATATCTGCAATTGCAGGACTTTCTGCCTCTTCTCCCCTTTTGTCCCCGGCAGAAAAGCAAAAGTCTTCCGCACAAAAAAATCCCGGCTGCAATGCAGCCGGGATCGTGACGAATAAAATTACTCAGCAATCTCTTCTTGAGCAGGAGCTCCTTCAACAGGAGCTTCCACTACGGGAGCAGCGGGCTTCAGGCTGTGATAAGCATTGGCCATAGTAGCATTCATATAGGGAACAACCCAAATGCCGGCAATGCCGAAGGTGATGCCAACCAGCAGTGCCCAACCGATGAAGGACAGGCCCAGCACGAACAGCTCCATCTTGTGGCCCTCGGTCATAGCCTTGGACTCTGCGATGCACTCGCGGGCGGACTTTCCCTTGTTCTCTGCCAGAATGTAGAGAGACATAGAGTAAGAAAAGCTCTTGATAATGCCGGGGATCACAAACAACAAAGACCACAGGAAGGTAAACAGGCCAACCAGGAAGTTCACTTTAAATGCACTCCAGAAATCATCAAAGCCGGTAAATGCATCCTTCACCTCAGGAGCCTTACCGCCAAAAAGGTTCAGATATACTCTAACCAAGCTTAACGCAAAGGCCGGTGTTATAATGATGGAAGCCACCAGAGAACCCATAGGGATGAAGCTCAGCACAGCGCCTGCTGCACCGGAAATCAGCGCAATAATCAGTGTGATCACAAACAACACACCAATTTTACCCTTGATCTGTTCTTTTGCTCTTGATTTCAATTCTGCTCTGTTCATACAACTACCTCTTTTCTTTATGAATATCAGGGCAAACCCCTGTAAATATTATGACATAGTTTATTCACAATTGCAATCATTTTTTCGCCATATTTTGCGTTTTTTCGCTCACAAAAAGCCGCTGCCTTTGGGCAGCGGCTTTATTGCGTGATTAGTCAGCGATGTCTTCAGCGGTTTCGTCCTCAGCTTCGGGTGCAGGGGTCTGCCCGGGCTGGAAGTCGCGGTAAGGCATCAGGCCGGAGCCAGCGGGGATCAGCTTACCGATAATGACATTCTCCTTCAGACCCACCAGACGGTCCACCTTGCCCTTGATAGCGGCATCGGTCAGGACCTTGGTAGTCTCCTGGAAGGATGCAGCGGACAGGAAGGAATCGGTGGCCAGAGACGCCTTGGTAATACCCATCAGCATTGCAGAGCCCTCTGCCAGACGCAGCTCGGTCTCGCCGGCGTCGATACGGGCCTGGACCTCAGCATTGGCATCCTCGAAAATGAAGGAATCCACCACAGTGCCAACCAACAGGCTGCTGTCGCCGGGATCTTCCACGCGGACTTTACGCATCATCTGACGGATAATGACCTCGATATGCTTATCGTTGATCTCAACGCCCTGCTGACGGTACACAGCCTGGACGGACTGGACCAGATAATTCTGGACAGCCTCCACGCCGGAGATCCGCAGCACATCCTGGGGATACAGCGCGCCGTCGGTAATGGGCTCGCCCTTCTGAACGGTCTTGCCGTTCTGGACCTTCAGGCCCACGGAGTAAGGCACCTGATAGTTCTTGACTTCACCGTCTTCTGCGGTAACGGTGATGTTGCGCATAGCGGTGCGGTGGGACTCATCGATCGCCACAACGCCAGTGACCTCGGAGATCTGGGCCATCTTCTTGGGACGGCGGGACTCGAACAGCTCTTCAACTCTGGGCAGACCCTGGGTGATATCGTCACCTGCAACGCCGCCGGAGTGGAAGGTACGCATGGTCAGCTGGGTACCGGGCTCACCGATGGACTGGGCTGCGATAATACCGACTGCTTCGCCCAGGTCAACCTTCTTGGAGGTGGCCAGGTTCATACCGTAGCACTGGGCGCAGACACCGTTTCTTGCGCGGCAGCCCAGAACGGTACGGATATAGATCTTGTCGATACCGGCCTTTTCGAACTTTTCGGCATCCTCGGGCATCATCATAACGTCCTTGGAGTGGAGCAGCCCACCGGTTTCAGGATGCAGCACATCGTTTACAGGGAAACGGCCGCGGATCCGGTTACCGAAGGTATCGATCACATCGCCGTTCTGCACCACAGCGCCCACCCAGATACCCTTGGTGGTACCGCAATCGTGCTCGCGGATAATCACTTCCTGAGAGACATCGACCATACGACGGGTCAGGTAACCGGAGTCAGCGGTACGCAGAGCCGTATCGGTCATACCCTTACGGGCGCCTCTACTGGAAATGAAGTACTCCAGAACAGACAGACCTTCACGGAAGTTTGCCTTAACGGGGATCTCGATGGTACGGCCGGCGGTATCGGCCATCAGACCACGCATACCGGCCAGCTGACGGATCTGTGCCATAGAACCACGGGCGCCGGAGTCAGCCATCATATAGATGGGGTTGAACTCGTCCAGGTTGCCGGACAGAGCGTTGGTGACCTCGCCGGTGGTCTTTTCCCACTGCTGGACCACCAAGCGGTAACGCTCATCGTTGGTGATATAGCCCTGGCGGTAGAAGTTTTCAATCTCAACCACCTTCTGCTCAGCCTCACGGACCAGCTGGTACTTGATTTCGGGGACGACCATATCCGCGATGGACACGGAGATAGCGCCCTTGGTGGAGAATTTGTAGCCCAGTGCCTTGATGCGGTCCAGCATCTCGGTAGCCACGGTGAAGCCGTGCTTGCGGATACACTTGTCGATGATCTTACCCAGCTGCTTCTTGTCCACTAGGAAGTCCACTTCCAGGTCGAAAGCGCGCTCGGGATCGCTGCGGTCAACAAAGCCCAGATCCTGGGGGATGGGCTCATTGTAGATCACACGGCCCACGGTTGCATTGATGATGCGGGTCTCGGTGACACCGTCCACTTCCTTGCTGTAACGGACACGGATGGGGGCATGCAGGCCCACATCACCATCGGCGTAGGCGGCCAACGCCTCTTCCACGCTGGAGTAGTTCAGCTTGGGACGGAACGTGGCAGCAGCTTTGCCCTCGGCCTTGGCCTTCTTGTTGGCCTCCACGAACACATCGCCGTCCACCAGCTGACCGACAGGCAGGTCGGTCTCACCGGCGTCAAGCACAAAGACCTCCTCTGCGCCCTTCTCGGCCTTGCCGATACGGGTGTAGGTCAGGTAGTAAGCGCCCAGGATCATATCCTGCGTGGGCACGGTAACGGGCTTGCCGTCCTGGGGACGCAGCAGGTTGTTGGCAGAGAGCATCAGCATACGGGCCTCAGCCTGGGCCTCTGCAGACAGGGGCACATGGATAGCCATCTGGTCGCCGTCGAAGTCGGCGTTAAATGCGGTACAGCACAGGGGGTGCAGCTTCAGCGCACGGCCTTCCACCAGGATCGGCTCAAAAGCCTGGATACCCAGTCTGTGCAGGGTAGGCGCACGGTTGAGCATAACCGGGCGGTCCTTGATGATCTCGTCCAGAGCGTCCCAGACCTCCGTCTTGCCCTTGTCGATCATCTTCTTGGCGGACTTGATGTTGCTTGCCAGACCGTCGGCAACCAGCTTCTTCATCACGAAGGGACGGAACAGCTCGATAGCCATTTCCTTGGGCACGCCGCACTGATACAGCTTCAGCTCAGGGCCGACAACGATAACGGAACGGCCGGAGTAGTCAACACGCTTACCCAGCAGATTCTGACGGAAGCGGCCCTGCTTGCCCTTGAGCATATCGCTAAGGGACTTCAGTGCCCGGTTGTTGGCACCGGTGACGGCTCTGCCCCGGCGGCCATTGTCGATCAGCGCATCCACAGCCTCCTGGAGCATCCGCTTTTCGTTGCGGACGATGATGTCGGGGGCATGGAGCTGGATGAGCCGCTTCAGACGGTTGTTCCGGTTGATAACACGGCGGTACAGGTCATTTAAGTCAGAGGTAGCGAAACGGCCACCGTCCAGCTGGATCATAGGACGGATATCGGGAGGGATGACAGGCAGCACATCCATCACCATCCAGGCAGGATCGTTGCCGGACTCCCGGAAGGCCTCCACAACCTCCAAGCGCTTGACAAGACGCAGCTTCTTCTGAGAAGATGCGGTCTT
>JAZRIT010000010.1:0-29679 GCA_045645385.1 Faecousia sp. | reverse complement strand
TCCGACTTGTAACGACGCCGGGGGTCAACCCCGTTTTTTCGATGGGGGGTATGCCGATCAATCCCAACGCTCCTCCGTGGTGAATTGCGGTGCTTTCACTTTGCGAAGCCGCTCAGGGTGGCACACATTCTCGTGACACCACCGGCACACGCTGATCAAGTTGCGCCGCTTCTGACCACAAGGTGCTATGTAGTACATATCCAGGGCCAGATCTGGCCGCCGCGTCAAGTGGTTTACATGGTGGACCATTATCGCCTTGCTGTACCTGCCCTTTGCTTTGCAGATCTGGCACTCGTGCCGATCCTGTCTCAGAACATTTACACTCAAGGCCCGCCATTGACCGCAGACATAAAACGGATGCGTATCGCCCGCCGCGATCAGCGATCGCAACCAGGTAAGAAACTTTTCGGTCATATTTCACACCCACGCAAAATAGGCCAAGGGACAACCCTCAGCCTCTTTGCAATTTTCTTATGCTACCATTCTAGCACATTATTTTGGCTCTGGGGTATCAACATTGAAGCCATAGCGTTTCGCAACCAGGCGGACAAACTCACCGTGCCAGCGCTTTGCGGTGGCGTCAGATATATGCAGGTGCAGCGCCGCCGCCTGCATAGTGCGCGGCCGCTTTGCCCAGTACATCAGGAAGATCAGACGCATTCGCTCCTGGCCGTCTGCCCGCGCCTTTGCGATCTGGACTGCACTGGACACAGCCTCATAGATGCTCATAGAATCTTTTGGCAGCTGACGCAATGCCAGCCCCTCGACTGTACGACCACTGCCCCCGCCTCGTGGCATTCCTGTCAAGCTTGCGGTGGTGCTCTGCGCCTGCAGGTCGTCCAGCTCACTTTTCAGCTTTGGGTACTCCCGTATCATTGCCCGCACAAAACCCCACCAAAGGTATCGCGGTTTGCTCATTTCTGCACCTCCATTTTTCGCTTTTTGGGTGTTCATAAGATAATAACCACCACCAAGTCAAAACGATGACCTCGCTTAGGTATTTTTCAGTTGGCGACAGGCTAAATCCTGCCCTTGGATTTATAAGACTTTGGTTGGCGTTTTTGGCGTGGTAAACGGTAGGAGCAATACTGAAAGCTGGCATAGTCCGTTGTTTCATTTGCCGTGTGGATATGCTCTGCATTTGCCGGAGGCTGCAGCACTTCATATTCCTCGCACCAGTGACTTTCAATTACCGGTTGCTCCAGATTGCGGCTGGGCACATAGCTTCTGGCACCAGAAGGAAGAGATCCATTGCGGGCATCCTTTGTTACATAGTAAGCCAGCTTATGGAAGGTATCGGGTAAATCTACCTTTATAGGATTAATAAATACATGCCCGTGCGTCCACAACTTCTGCACTGTTTCACGGTCAGCCTTATTTAATATAAGAAAGCAGTGCTCGTGAAACCGGACAGTATCCTTTGTTTTCTTGCCCGGCTTCTCGATCGTGTCCCACTTGGACTTGACCTGCCACGGCCGGACCTCCCATTGCACACCCTCCACCGGCTTTGCCTCTGGATCAGCTGCTAAAGATGTTCCCTCTATGTTATAGATGTACTTCAGCTCCCGGCTCTGCTTTTTCCATTCCCGCCGCAGTACTGACAAAAAGTCCTTGATGCACTGCCGGGACATCTTCCGGTTTACAGGAAGGTTGTCCTCCGAATATGTAAAGGTGCAAAAGCAAGCATCTTTCGTGTCGTAGTTTGCGCACAGTAACATCTGCAGCCGTTCCGCTGCGTTCTTCAGATTGATATACTTCTGGGCCTTGCAGGTTGTGGCTGACTTAGCCGCCCGGACAACATCTGAATCGCTAGGAAGGCTGCGCCGGTACCGGACGGATTTAATATACCGACCCGCCCGGATTGTGCGAACATAAAAATCCTTAGCCACAAGCAGGCCTCCTGAAGAAAACAGTGTATGTGTGCTCGTGCTGTGTTACACTGATCAGAGTATAATCGTGGGTATTGATATGCTCTATGATCTGCCGCAGCTCCGCTTCACCGTCACACATCTCATAGTCATATACCTTAAACGCGCCGGTATTTAAATATTTTTCCATAGTCATTCACTCCTCTTCGGTGGGAATGTTTTCAACCAGTGAGAAACCGGATAGATAGCCTCCTCATCATACCAAACATAGTTATCGTCCGAGTCTTTACCAAACCACAGCACTGATGCTTCCACTGCATTTTCGATAAGCACAACATACTCAGGATCGCCCCTGTATACTTGCTTATACGCTTCATACTCAGCAATAGGCAACCGCTCCTTCACGCTGATCCAGGGACAGCATATTGAGGCAGTATTACTGCTACACACATCGGAGTGATTAACACAAGCGTTGATTTCAGTCCATTTCTTCAGAAACCACTCGCGCCACACTTTACAACTCTTGTTCTCACAATTATTTGGTTTTGGAACCCGCCTGCAATTCGAGCAAGGATATTTTACCGTTTGCATTTTTACACCCTCTCTATCGCCGTCTGCATAGCTTCAATCAGCTTGCTTTTCAAGTTCTCCTTTAACTTGGTTGCAGTGGTAGGATCTGCTGTTGCTATCTTCTTCAGCGCACCCAGCATTTTATTGAACTGCTCCTGAACACCGGATAAATAAGTGCTTACCAGAACCATATCCGGATTGGCCAACTGGACCTTTTTCTCCGCTTCGGCAATCTGCTTTTCAGCAGCTTCCTTTTGACGCAGTGCTTCAGCAGCTTCCGCCTGAGCCTTAGCCAACTCATTACGCAGATCTTCCGTAGCTTTTTCCGCCACATCTGCAGCAACCTTCTGACGCATTTCCTCCACAAGGGTTTCCGGGATTTCAGGATTAGCTTTGATCTTATCCAACTCAGCCTTAGCAGCCTTTTCAGCTTCCTTAGCTTTTGCAAGTTGGGCTTTCAGTTTGTCCACCTTGCCGTCGGCATCTGCCCGCTGACTTTCTGCAGACTCTACCCGCTGCCGCAGCTCTACGATATGATCCTCCAATTTAGACAGCTCTTCGTCCTTAGAATCCAGCATGTTGGCCTGCTCCAAAACAGCAGCATTTAGCTTTTCAACCTCAGCCTCTGCAGTCTGGGCGCGGGTGATCTGCTCATTAGCAGCCTGAAGATTTGCATCGCGATCCCTGATAGCTTCCCGCAACTGTCGAACAGTGCTATGCTCTGCATCCGCAGCTTCTGCAAACTCCGCTCGTTCCTCTGCCGGCACTGCCAGAAGGAGAATATGCTTGGTTACATCAATATTCCCAAACGATTTGGAATTTGAAAAAGCATCGAAAATCCCCTCTTGGGCATTCCCATATTCCTTGTATAAGTTCATCAGATTGGTCGCCCATTGCTGGGAGTAAGATACTTTCTCTTCTAAATATTTACCCCAGCCACCGTGTCCAACAACTTCCTTTGCTTCCACTAACCGGCGGCCAATTTCGATGCAGCCATAAATGGCCATCTTTGCCACTTGCATTTCAATTGTCTTGATCTCCGTGGTAATCGTGTCAATATCACGAACCGTAATAATATCACTCACGCTATTCGTTCCTCCTTATTCATTTGTTGCAAATACCAGGGTATCAGGATCTCCTTCTTCCATCGATCTACAAATGCCCTCACTCTCACAGGTATCTTCCTGTTTTTGCCAAGACGGATATGCTCATTTTTGTAACCGTGCAGTTGCACTTCGGATGGTGCGCCCAGCTTCATATTGATATCAAGAGTAAAGAAACTTCGTTCCGGTCTTCGATACTTTCTCACAAAGAAGATCACTCCGCGTCCCTCTACGTGACCAGGACCATAGCCACCAACACAATGCTGCAATACAGATCCTTCGCGGATCAGATCGTCATTGCTCCTGGGGAGCAAAATCTGCAGATCACCATCGGTCCATTCCAAGCAGCCACATTCCTGCAGTACCCGATCAAAACCGGACTGAAGTTCTTTTGTTTTCTGTTCGTCCTGTTTGACCCTTTGAATTGCCTGCAGCCGATCATGCACCGCCGCCAATCGCCGGGGCCACAGTTCTTCCTGCGTTAGGTCTCTATCCGGATACAGCTCTTCCGCCATTCTTCTGGCATCTACCAAGTAATGCAGAGAGCTGAGCCTCAAGCCCTGTTTTTGCATATACCGGGAAACCTCGGGGAAATCTATCTGATCATCATCTTCCTTTAATGCAAGCAATGCTGCTACGCCTTCACAGCCAGCCTCTGCAAAGTACTTCTCAAATTCCAATGCAGAGCAGCTGCCGCCGGCATCATAATACTCAACCCACTCACAAAATACATCAACAGACCATTTTGCTGGGCGTTTACTGATAGCCTTGAAGTCAGCTTTTGACATCTTCAGCATTTCGTGCGGCTTCGCCTTTGTAAAATCTACCCCTGGGACACTGGAGCGAAGATCGCGTGGATTATAGTCTGCATATCTGGAAATACTCTCCTCAATCAATCGAGTCCACCCAGCATTAACCAAATTCTCTACCGTTTTGTTACTACGCCATAGCTTTAAGTAGGAAATGGGATATGCACCGCCAGATGTGATATACGCAGACAGTCCAGATTTCTCACCGGTCTCACCTGCCATAGAGCTGCACTCACGCCAAACACAGCCGCCAATTTTCCGGTTATTGATACTACCCCAGTCGTGGTATGGTACAGCAAAGCTATCTGTCAGATTTGTCGCAGGAACCCATTTCCCCAGGTTTCTTTCAACAGCAAAGGAACCTGTACCGGTTGTATGACGAAAGCGCGTTAGACATCCACGCTCACCAATTACATAGGCGTCCCTGGGGTAAATATCTACATCATAACTGCCATCATCATACCATCGGCGAGCTGCCAGCCAGCATATAACTGCTGTATAACCGCAGACATTCTGGATAGAGCATCCCAACAGCTGACGCGTTCTACTGCCACGGAGCCTGCTCTTATGAATAACCTCTACACATTCACCACAGAACGGACACATAATCTGGTCGCCTTCTGCAACTTCAATATAACCAAAGTCGTAGCCAAAATCCTCAATTTCCTGATCTGTCATTGGGGTCACACCGTCAAGCGGATCTAAAGGATACAGGCAACTATCCTCTCCTTGGTACAAGGCAAAACCTTTTACTCCTGCCGTAGCAGATATGTGCTTTGTTTCAAATTCCGATGTGCACGCAGTGCAGGTACACCGCGTAAGCCAGATACTGCGTGTATTCTTATCGTCGTCGGTATAATAGGAAAACCGTTCAGCTGAGAAAATCATCATATCCTGCACAAATTCTTCTGCCATACGCAGCCTCATCCAGTTTTCAAATTTCACTGGTGCTCGTTCAGGAAGAACCCTGCACATAAATGTCTTATCCACCGATCAGATCCTCCAGGCTTAAGATATGCGAACCGGTGTTTGTCTCCTTTTCTGCCGTTTCTTTTTCACCTAAACCATAAAACTCTCGGATAATCCCCTCAGCCACATTGGGTGGAACACACACGCAGTTGCCGGTACGCTTCTGCTTATCAGCCCACGCCTTGATCTTTTTCTCGCATTTCTCCAAAGACATATCCGGATTTTGAAGATCTTCTGCAATAATGGATTCACAGGCAGGATCTGCGCGACAGATATCCTTTAGTTGTTCACCTACCATCCAAACAGCAGTGTTTTCTTTTCCTTTCTGCTGAGCTTCTATCATTTCAAAAACATTCATAGTTTTCTCCTTATCGAAATATCAATTAAAACGGTACCGGCGTATTATCCGGCAAAACGGTTATTTGGTTTTCGTCCTGAGTATTGCTCTGCCGGTTTCTACTCTTTATCCGCTTACCGTCAGCCACATATTTATTGATTGTCTCTCCGGTACGCAACGCCTTTGAAAAGGTCTGATGCTTACCGTCAAATGCCAGCAGGATCATAGGACAGGTACCCTCTTTGTTTTTGGTGATATACATCTTCCGGTTTCCATCCGGACGGTCTTTGTCCTCCAGCTTAAGCATCATAATAATATCGGCGTCCTGCTCCAGCTGTCCCGACTCTCTCAAATCCGAGCTTTCCGGGGTGGAATCATCCCCCTTGCGCTTCAACTGAGACAGAGCAACAACCGTAACCTGCATATCCTGCGCCATTCTGTGTAGCGCCAACGAAATGTTAGTTACCTGCTCTGTCCGGTTCGCACCGGTGGCAGTAAGCAGCTGCACATAATCGATTATGATGATCTTGTATCCCCGCATAACAGTGACAGACCGGATATCTGCCGGCGTCATTCCAGCGGCAGGGATCAGCTCCAAATCCAGTGCTGCTATGTCACCGGACATTGCGCAAACCCTGTCCCAACCTTCCGTAGAGATTTGATTGCGCTTAATATCATCCATGCTCAAATTCGCCAGTGAGGACATCTGCCGGTCAAACAGCTTTTCCGGACTGGTTTCCAATGAGAAAAATCCAACCTTCGCTCCCTTCGCCCAGTGCTTGGCGCATTGCAAAGACCAGGCTGATTTTCCGGAAGATGGATAACCACCGATCAAGATAAAGTCTCCATTGTCTGCATACAGCCGATCATTCAGCTCCGGAACAGGCCAGGTAAGATATTTCACTTCTCCTGTATGCCGCTCCATAAAGGATTTGAGCGCATCCCCCATTGTGGTGATCCGCAGGGACGGCTTGTCTACCATCAGTCCGTTCGCTTCGTCCAGTAATTTTCGGATACTCTCGCTGCTTTCCGCCTCGCTGATCCGCTGCGCAAGCGCACGGACAGATAGCACCTTTGATTGCTCCCGGCAAATCTGGATGTAATGATCCAGCCGGGCAGCTGTAGGCGTCACCTCCATCATATCTAAGAGAAACTTGCGGTACTCAGATCCCAATGCGTGGGAAATAGATACTACATCCACCGGCATACCGTCCTGGAACATTTTGCGAATTGTCATATAGACTGTGCTGCAGGTGCCGGAAAAATCTGTGCTGCGGGTCATCTGCAACATTTTGGGAACTAACTCCGGCTCGATCAGCACAGAACCCAAAACACTGCACTGAGCATCCAACCAGTTTTCATTGTTCATAATTCCTCATACACCCGCCCTTTCTTTTCCGGAACAGTGGGCGCCTGATCCCCGCCGGGTGCGTGGACACTAAGCCAGCACCGCCGCTTTGCCGTGGTGAGCATTTCGCACATCACCGGCAAGCTGCCCTTTGATTTCTCCACCAGATCTTCCAGCAGGCCGTCTACCTTCCGCTGCGTGTTCAGCGGACTTTTGCTTTCTGCCCGCATTTCTGCATAGGCCTTCAAGCAGAGGTACAGTGAGTTTTTCTCATCGGTGGTAGCTGCTTCGCTGAAAGCGTCCGCGATCCACGACACAAAAACCGGAAGCGGATCTATTGTTTTCTTTTCTGTCTTACTTTTCTTAGTTACTATGTCGCCACTTTTGTCTAGGTGGGGTAGACAGTTTTGTCTAGGGGGGTCGCCAAAATTGTCTACCCCCTGTCCGTCAGGTATGGACGGTATGAGCCGTATCTGCCGGCAAGGCTGTTTTCCTTTTTTCACCTTGCTTGTAACCACAGAAATAAACCCGCCATCTTTCAGCTCCGCTACGCAGCGGGAGATCGTGCGCTCTGAGCAGTTCGCCACTTCCTCCGCCAGCCGGGCGTTGGATGCGTAACAAACACCGGTCGCCAGCTGGAAAGAGTCAATCACTCCGTACAACAGCTTTGCCGTTGGCGAAAGGCTGACATCCGACATAATGTGGATGGGTATTGCTATGTAATAAGTCGGGGTGTTATTTTCCACGCAAACACCCCCTCCTTGACAAATCAAGGAATATGCTATATAATTTCATTGTCATTAATACTCCTTTGGAGACCCGCTCCGATGCTGGCAGGCATCGGAGCATTTTTATTTATCTTCAATTTCTTCCGGAGGCTTCCGGCAGTCGCAGACCTCACCGGGATCCAGGTTAGCGCCGCAATCCGGACATACACGATAGCACATATTCCTACCTCCCCGCGTCACGGATCATCATCCGCGCCGCCACCAGTGCCGGCACGACCATACCCACAATGCCAACTGTAGGCGTCAGCCGACCCAGCTCCATAGCGGCAACAGATGCCATAGAAAACAGGAAACAACCCACAGATCCGGATGCAACCAGTATTCTTCGGTTGATCTTCTTTCGGATCAGCCTATCCTCTTCTGCCTGCAGCAGATCTAGCTTACGGTTAACCTCTCTCCGGTGCGCTTCTTCTGCACACTTCCGATCATTGGCTGCATTGACCAAATCGATCACCTGCATATCTGCCTTGTTCATTTCCGCAATTGTCATATAAAAACCTCCTTTGTGATATTAAAGAATACTTTCTGATACCCGCCACAGTATGTATTTACGGTGCACCTATGGCTGCCATTTGATCTAGCCACCGTTCCAGGCTCTTAATCGGAACCAACCGACGGTTGCCCAGTGTTACCAGCGGAAATCCTTCCATTTTGATTACTTGGTACATTTTGGACGTACTGACCCCAAGAACCTCAGCGGCCTCGGGAATGCTGTAGGTCAATTTCTGCGTCTGAATTTTCTCGACCATTGGTAGATGCCTCCTTTGTTTAACCCGTTAAACACTTAGTTTAAATAAAAAGTTGATCCACAGTGGAATCAAGCGCCTTTGCAATGTTCACAAGCGTTTTTGTTGTTGTCGATCTGGCGGTGTTGTTTTCCAACGCAGATATTGTGCCCCGGCTCACACCCGCCTTTTCAGATAATTCCTCTTGGGTCATATTTAATGCTTCGCGAAGGTCTTTAATCTTATACCCCACTATTTATTCACCTCACTTTCTATGATATTTTTGTGGGTGTTTAATCGATTGCACACTCATAGTACAACAAGATTTTATTGTTGTCAAGAGGGTTAAACAAAAAATGTTTAATAAATTCAACATTTATAATTGACAAACACAAACCCAGATTGTACAATATATTAAACAACATTAAGGAGGACAGCCGTGAAACTTGGAGATCTAATTCGTGAGTATCGCGAAAAATCAGAACTTTCTCAGCGACAATTTGCAGATAAATGTGATTTGTCCAATGGGTATATCTCTATTCTAGAAAAAGGAGCTAACCCCAATACCGGAAAACCAGTAACCCCCACTATTCCGCAGCTTAAAAAATTGGCATTCGGTATGAATATGACGGTTATGGAGATGCTCGAAATGGTAGATGATATGCCAATTACCATAACCACAGATATTCCCAACATCATATCAATTCCAGAAATGCGGAAGATCCCGCTGATCGGTTCGATTGCTTGCGGAGCTCCCATTCTGGCGGAGGAACACATTGAAGAGTACATTGACATCCCCAAACATATCCACGCTGACTTTGCTCTCACCTGCAAAGGGGACAGTATGATCAACGCCCGGATCTTTGACGGCGATATCGTATATATCCGGCAGCAGGATACCGTGGAGAACGGACAGATCGCCGCCGTTTTGATCGACGGCGAAGCAACCCTGAAGCGCGTCCAGATCTATGAGGATCACATTTCCCTTGAACCGGAAAACCCCCAGTACAGACCGATGGTCTACTGGGGCGAAGAAATGAACACAGTCCGTATCCTGGGTAAGGCCGTCGCCTTCACGAGTGCAATTAGATAGCGGAGAGTGTTATGCTAAAGAAAATTGTTGCAATTACTCTTTGCCTCGCGGCACTGCTTTCAACAAGCGCCTGCGGCACTACCTCGGATAAGGGGAACTCCAGCGAAACTGTCACCGGCACCACCTTTACTGTTGGCAATTATGTTATGACTATTCCGGACGGTTTCTCCGCTGAAAAATCAAACGATTCATACTTTTTAACTTCAAAACAAAGTGGCTGTTCAATCTTCATTTTTGCAACTGATGTTTCCATTCTTGACGAAGGCCATGTGCAGCAGTACATTGCATCACAAATGAAAGTATTTGTTAATGAAAATTCCACTCGATATAGCGAAAAGCTCCAAGAAATAAATTTCGGCGGAAAAACAGTGTATATGGAAATGTATGCCGAAGAAAGTAACAATGGCTATGCCACAATAAATACCAACGGTTCTTTTACCGATTCCTGGTATGGTTATACTGTAGCTATCCAATGCGAATCGGGATCTGATTCATTATCCGATGATTTCTATTCCTTTGCAGAGTTCTGTGCAACCGCAAAATATATTGGCAAAGAACCGCGATTTGATTTTGTCCAGTAAATAACAAAACCGCCCGGGTGCTACCAACACCCGAGCGGCAATGCAGAAAAACACCCAACCCATCACGATAGGGGCAGTCTGCCTTTTTATAATAGCAGAATTGCCCCGGAAAGGCAAGGAAAATATGGCAAGAAAAGCAGCAGCCGGTACCGGCACAATTCGCAAAAAGACAGTAATCAGATCCGGAAAGGAATACTCATACTGGGAAGCCAGATACACTGCCGGCTATGATCCGGGTACAGGCAAGCAGATCCAGCGGTCAATCACTGCCAAAACACAAAAGGAAGTCGCCCAAAAGCTGAAAGCCGCCACCACCGCCATCGACGAAGGCACCTATACCGCTCCTAGTAAGATGACTGTAGCCCAATGGCTGGACATCTGGGCCTCTGAATACCTGGGTGGAGTAAAGCCGCGGACAGTGGACTCCTACAATGCAACCGTGCGAACACACTTAAAGCCTGGCCTAGGGGCTATTCGCTTAGAAACACTAAACGCGCACTCCATCCAGAGCCTGTATAACCGGCTGGGCAGTCAGGAAAGCAGTGACAGGCCACTGTCTGCAAAAACTATAAAGAACATCCACGGTGTTCTGCACAAGGCGCTTCAGCAAGCAGTGGCAAACGGCTACATTCGATTTAACCCGGCTGACTCCTGTGTTTTACCGCGTATCACAAAAAAGCAGCTACAGCCGCTGGACGAAGATCAGATCGGAGCATTCTTGAAAGCCATAAAAGGGCATCGGTACGAAGCACTGTTTATTACAACTCTATTCACCGGTATGCGTGAAGGCGAGGTCTGCGGCCTGCTCTGGGATTGCATTGATTTGGAAAAAGGCACTATGACGATCAACAAGCAGCTTCAAAAGATCAGAGGTAGTAACGGTGAATATGCCTTGGTCCCAACCAAAAACAGCAAGGGGCGCACAATAGCCCTCGCGCCCTTCGTAATTAAGGTTCTAACCGGCGCCAAACGAAAGCAGCTGGAAAACCGCCTAAAATACGGAGAGTGCTGGGAAAGCAGTGGCTTTGTATTTACCAACGAGCTCGGACAGCACCTAAAGCCGCAGACCGTCTATCTGGACTTCAAAAAGATTATGGTTGAGATAGGATGTCCGAAAACCCGCTTTCACGATCTGCGACACTCCTACGCCGTAGCAGCAATCAAATCAGGAGACGATATCAAAACAGTGCAGGAAAACCTTGGGCACGCTACAGCATCATTCACCCTGGATATCTACGGTCATGTAACCGAGAGGATGAAAAAAGAAAGTGCCAACCGTATGGAGCAATTCATTAAGGCTGTGAACACATAAGGGAAAACAAAAGGGAAACACCTTAGCGACCGCTACCGATACTAAAACATTTTATCAGCAAAAACCTATTTTAAGACACAAAAAACCCGGTATTCAAAACGAATACCGGGTTTTCCTTCTGGTGCGCGAGGCGGGACTTGAATTAAACACATTACTTTTATTGTGCTTTAATGCGTGTTATTTACTACTTTTTTAGGTGCAGTTTTTGCAATATAGGCTATATTTGTGCAAGTGTTTACACCGTCTAAAGGGAAAAAATAAGGGAAAAACCCGCCCTGGATTGAAGCATCCAGGGCGGGTCTCTGCTTGCCTGCTAACGATCATATTTTCTCAAAAATGTTCGTTAGCCTATTTACTTATTTTCCGCTGTGGGCTCTTGCTTTCTCCCAGGCGGCCTTAAACTTATCAAAGCCGAACATAGCCGCATAGCTTACGAACAGGCCCAGGACCACTGCACCGACGGCATAGTACCACATAACAGTGATCTCCAGTACTGCGCACAGGATCAGCGCAGAGAGAACTGTTACGATCTCCGACACGATCACTGCCACAAAGTTAGTAGGCACCTTGGGGAACAGTCCCTTAATCACCTCCACGATAAGGGTGGTGGCAAACACCAGCAGTGCCATTACGGCCATCAGAATGCTGCCATAGCTGAAAAGAATGTTAATGTAATCCATAATATGTATCCTCCTAACGGTTAATTAAATGATTTTGCAGCTCCTCTTTGGCGTGCTGCATTTGCTTAGTGTTGTTGCCATCGATACCGTGATCCAGCAGGGCCAGCAGGGCTACCTGAGTAACGCGGTTGCTCTCATCGATTGCGTCCAGGTGTTTCTTGTCGTTGTCCAGTTTAATGTCCACTTTCTTGCGCCATTCCTCCAGAACCTCCAGACGCTGATTCTGCTGGTGGTTGGGCGCTTTGGCAGCCTTTACCACTTTAACGATCTTCTCAGCTGCGTTGGACAGAAGAACGATAGCGGCAGCCGCCCAAGCCACGGCGGACCAGATCTCCGCCGGTGTCCATTTTTCCATTGGCTTTTCCTCCTTATGTACCCAACAGGCTTGTCCAGGTCTTAGCACCGACAATGCCGTCCACCGTCAGGCTATTATCCCTCTGGTAAGCACGAACAGCAGCATCGGTCTTACTGCCGAAGTCGCCATCGATGGGGTTCTTTGTGCCCAGGGAATATCCCATAGCATAAAGCATCCGCTGCAACGCCTTGACCTGCTGTCCCTTGCTGCCCTTTCTAAGAACATTTAATGTAATATTCACTTCTTTATCCTCCTTGTTGATCGTTTTTTTCAATCCTGCCACCTTAGCAATGCCCTCCATCGTGGCGTATGCCACCAGCTTTGCGTATGCTTCGGTAATAATGACCGGCGCATCGGTTGCCGAGTCCATAAAGCCATACTCCATCAGCACTGCCGGGGCATTGGTCTGCCGAAGCACCTGAAAATTTTCTTCTTTTTTTGGAGCAGCCCGATTGCCTTTCAGCCCGCCTGCGGCAATGCAGGCATCGTAAATGGCATTCCGGTAGGCTGCGCCTTTCTGACTTCCCGGATAGCTGTATGCCTCGATGCCGCCGCCTTTTCCCAGATCGATACCACCGTTGTGATGGATTGCCAGGCAGAAGTCCGCATCCCAGTTATTGGCAGTGATGCAGCGGGCGGACAAGTCCACTTCTCTTTGACCCTTCGGATCATCCACCCGCAGAAGCTCTACGCCTTCGTACTGCCCGGCAGCCTCTGCAAAATACCGCGCCACCCGGTCATTGAGCACCCATTCTTTTGTTTCATTTCTGTCCAAAGACTTGGGAATTCTCCGTCCGGTGGTGTGCAGGTTATGCCCTGCACCGTATGCGATTTTGAACATAGCTTATTCCCCCTCGGTCTCCGGAGAATACTTCACCCAAAGGCTCTCTGTCCCAACGCTGCCAGGCTCCCAGGTGTTCTGACCGGAATGTACCGACTGCCAGAGCTGTCCGTTGTGGCTAACGATCGCACCAGGCTGATATTTATCGCTGATTCCGTTCCAAGGTGTCCAGACCTCATATTCCGGCATCTCTCCCTCGGGGCTATCCTCCCCAGCCTGCTTCTTCTCCAGAGCCTCCACCCTGTTGGCAAGGTTCTGGATCAAAGCCAGTGCTTCCGGACGCTCAGCATCGGCGCTTGCGTACTGTTGTGCCATAATCAGCAGCTCGTCCAACTGCTGATCGGTCAGGTCTCCCAATGCATACAGTTTCTTAACCCTGTGCTGTATGTCCGCCAGCTTATAACCACCGGATTCAATTCTGCTTTTAAAAATATTGTACATATTACTTCCTCCTTATGTATTGTTGACTACGGCTGCTTCCAGAGCAGCTACACGGTCCAGAAGATCCTTATTGATAGCCTTCTGGTTTTCAATGATTGGTAAGGGATCAAGCCGGCCGCCTACCTGAATATCTCCAGTGGAACAGAGCAGATAATTCTCTCCCTCAATGGCTGGAATTTCCTGCGGTGTCAGTTGGATTGTGTTGCCGCTGGTATCGGTCAGCACACCACTGTTCCAGTCCAGACTACCACCATAGACAGGCTCATCCAGTTCTGCTGTGTAGGTATTGCCCTTGTACGGCTCATAAGCCGTTGCGACTGAGCCAAGCTCCACTTGGAAGGTGTCGAGACTGCTCGCAATCGTTGTTAGACGGGCATATTTTGCATTTGCAGGGACTGCTTGTGTTGGATGATCGTTTGCTGAATACCAGCCAATGCTCTTAATGAATTGCTTATTCTCGTCATAAAACGCACCCCATAAAGCTCTCGTTTGCGTCGTTGTAATTGTTATATGATCGCCGCTTACCAGCATCCAATCCGAAGCATAGTATGCCGCGGCGGACTTAAATGAGCCATCAACATCGTTTATATATCCAGGCGAAATTGTGTCCTTGTTGAATAGGTTCTTTCCACAACAGGTCAGCTTAACCTCGGTGTAAGGTGTTTCTGCCGCCACCAAATGGCTTACCACTTCCAACGGATAGCCTTCCACAGGCTTGCATTTGACCACAGCGCCAGTTTCTTCAAAAGCAGGGCACAGCTTGTCCGCTATGTTCTTGCCGGACCAAGCATCAGCGCCAACAGTGGTATCATCAATATTGACCTCACCGGGGTCTCCTTTCTCGCCCTGAGGGCCTTGCGCGCCGGTTTCGCCCTTGTCGCCCTTCTCGCCTTTGTCTCCCTTCTCGCCTTTAAACTCACCGTTGGCTTTGGCTCTTTCCAACTCAGCAATAGTCTTATCAAGCACTTCCATGGCAGTGTTCACATCTGCCATTGTGGAGTACTTGTAGTAGCTGTTGGAAATCACATTGCCGGCAGCTGGGTTCGGCGCTACCTTGACAGTAAAGCTGAAGGTAGAGAGCTGGTTCATATTTGCATCCTGGAATAGGATAGCTGCATCAACCTGCCCCGGTGCTGTCAGCACCTCCGGTGCAAGAATTGCTGTGACCACATTGCCGGCAACCGTGCAGGCTTTCTTTCCATCCGGAAGCTGATCGTACCAGCCTTTGTTTCCGTCCGGTTTTCTGAAAGCCACAGAAACGGCAGTTCCTTCAGGCGGTTCCCACGGCACGCCAGCAGCTGTTAGTGTAACCTCCACCGCCCGTGTGTTGGAATCGCACTGGACTGCATGGATACGTTCCGGTACAGCCCGGTTTACTAAATCAATTGTAAGCTCTTTTTTAATTACCATAAAAGCCCTCCTAAATAATTCCAATTACTTCTTTGATACATAAGCTTGTTGCAGATCCGACAGAGCCGCTGGCAGATATAGACTGCTTATTGGCATCCACCAAGATCCAACTGTTGCCCGCAAAATTTGCACTGACAAAATACAATGTCTTAGGCGTGGATTCATTGCCGGCCCAGCCGCCAACACCACGGATCGTATCACCCACTTTATATGCCAAAACTGCTACAAGCTCAGCATTGTTTTCATCTCCCAGCCGAATGGCAAACAGATCATAATTACCTGTATCTGGAACAGTGAACGAGCTGCCCGGAGTTACCGTTCCGGTATAGAGACTGTGCTTGCCAGGATTCACCTGATCAACCAGCACCGTGGAAAAATTTGACATTCCGCCCGTGGCATCTACGCTCTTTGCCGTAACAGAGCCGGTCGCCTCGATCTCATCGCAACGCAGACGGGCCTTGCCATCGGCATCAAGGGTAAATTTACCTGCTACAGTGGCACCATTAAGCAGCCGTACGCCACTCTCGGTATTGTCCGCATACAGCAACAGCTCACGCGCTCCATTAGGACTGACCAGTCCGGATCTGACGCCGGTAGCGTCTTCTGCAGAACCGGAAAACAGTTCTTGCAGATATCCAACAAGCGCACCAGCTGCACTGTGAACATTCACAACTACAGTTTCTTTGCCATTGTTTTCAACTGCAGCAACAGAAAAAACTTGAGGCGCTCCCACGGCATCACCACGCACAGTCAGACCGTTTGTGGAAATACCTGTGTTGAAGATTGGGCCGGATGCGCCGGCGTTCAAGAAAATCTGGATCTTTCCATCAGCAGACTGCAGCACACCAGCCTTGATAAATTCTGCAAGGATGCCGCCATCTAAGGTCGCGCCCATAATAAACGGTCCATTGTAGCCGTTACTGGAAGCCGCCCAGCCTTCGTAATTGAACCGCCACACCTTGACAGCTAACGCAGGATCTGCGTTGTCAGCGATGTAGAGTGTGTCCTGCAGGCCATCTCCATCCGTGTCCAGAAAACGAACAGCGCCGCCTCTGGCGCCTAAGATAGATCCGGTAAGCCGTTCAATGGCAAGCTGCATTTCTGACTTGTTAGGCTTCGCTGAAATGTCCTTATTCTGCGAAGCGATCGTGTCTGCAATATTTGCCCGCACACTGCCCAAATCTATGTGATCATACCGTTCAAGAATGCTGTCATACTGACAGGATACAGCTCTGGATTTTACCGAGATGTCCAATTCATCAAACACCACTTCCACGGTATCACCCAGAAGCACGCGCTCCAGCAGCGCCATTCCCTTATATTCTTCGGTTTGCTCCAGCTGCACAAATTCCACCCGCCAGCTCACAACCGGCTCACAGATCTTATTGTCTGTCATATATGCCTTTGCGGCCGCTTTCAGCTCCGCTTCAGAAGGCTTCTGCTCAAATTTTCCGGACAGATCCAGCGGCAAGATCTTCGTGTATCCGAAAGTACCTTCCGCCGCCACCGTCCTGTCCCGCAGCATAAAAACCTCGTTTGTGTTCTGATCTACCCAGTAAGGCAGAACTCCGGTGTAACAGTTGGCGCAGTTTTCATCCTGCTCCAGAGATGTCAGGTTCTTGCCGTAGCGTATGGAAACACCTCGATCCATTCCCCGTCTGGTCAGCAGTTTGACATCCCAGCGGTCAAACTCATATTCCCCGCCATAGACATCCAGCAAAGAACCTTCTGTGCCGCCCAGAACCTTCCATATTGCCGTAGGAACCGGCACTTTAAAGGAAGGGGATGGATCCGTATCCATAGAAAAATTAAAGGGGCAGTTAGGTACAGCATTCTGAGCGATACTCAAAAGCGCAAGAGTACCAGTCGTTGCAGTAAAAGGCAATACTGTAATGCCGTTAAGATCATACGCAATATGCCGGGCATAGATGGTCACAATACCACTAGAAGGCTTTGTGATCCGATAGATCCGGAAAGGCTGTAGGTCAGAAACCGGATCAACCTTTGCAAGGATAATCCTTCGCCGGATTATCTGGCCAAAGTGCAACCCCTTCACCGGATACTGCATCGTCAGCTCGTACTGACCGTTCAGGACTTGTTTGACCTTGCAGGAAATGGCATCAGTCAAAACGCCGATGCCATTTGTATTAAACACCCACTCACCGGGACTGTATAAAATAGGTTTCATAGTTCCCACCACCTTGGAATGATTTCAACTTTTGTAATTCCACCACTAAAAGACACCGGATTGCTGCCCGGAGCAAGTGTGGGGAATGGAATTGCCTTGATGTTAATATTTTGGTTTTCCGGTGCGCCCTCCCCCGGCTGGCTGTAGGCATTTTGGTTTTCACAGTCCAGTATGATGGGATCGGTAATGTAGCGGATATCCACCGTCGCCGTCCCTACTGTTACCGTTCCGGAAGTAGTGCCGTACACAGTGATCAGAGGAAGCGCCTCAAACAAAGTAGGGTTCATAAGCTGTCCGGGCTCTGTGAAGGTCAAAGCCGTTTCTCCGGATTTCAGGAAAGATCTGGGATCACAATCGAAGTTGACCGTACAACGGCCGTACTTATTGAGAATATTTTCGATATCAAGCGGACCGGTGAAGGCAGCAAGGCGAAAATGTTCTGGGTCGTAAGTATCCTCTAAGCGCTGATACGCCCCGGAGGCAAGCAGCCACGCCTTGACAGCGTGCGCCTGTTCCGGAGCTGGAAGGTCACTGTGGAAATAGCAGTCATAAGGCTGGGTATAATTACTGAAGGCGTTCTGCAAAACGTGGAGCGCACCGTTTCTTCCAGGCACCTCCACAGTCTGTAGCTTCCTTACCGGCGCACCCAGAGCTGGGAATCTCTCTATGTGCATATCAAAATCCCAGGTTCCTTTATCGCCAAAACGAAATCCACTATTCATCGGAATGCCGCCTCCTTTGCGCTCACTTCATGTTGCATAATATCCATCATCCTGTAGTATAGATCTTCCGCCGATTCTCCCGGCTGCTGGTAGATCTGGAATGTGACGCCGCCGTAATTGGTGCTCTTGTTTGTTACATTGGAAACAGAGCCGCCCACCATTTGCGGGTAGAAAGCCGCCCGGTCCATCTGCCCCTGCAGGAACGCATCACGGCCGGCAAATGCCAGATCTTCCATACTTTTCTCAAACTTCACGGCATTCTTTTGAATGCCGATCACGCCGCCTTCGACTGTGTCACTGGCAGCATCAAACATTACACGGCTGGGACTGTTGATGTCTAATACGCCCTTATATACATCAACCACTTTGCCATTCGCCATATACTCGATTGCCTCTGCAAGCAGATCCTGGCGCGACTGAACACCGGAAATCATACCGGCTACAATATCCTTGCCCGCAGTTTCTGCATCACTAACAATCCCTCTAAATATTGGATATGCCGTGTTCCTGATAGTCGAAACTTCAGTTGTTACTTTGCCTGCGTTCTGCTTGATGCCAGCTGCCATTTTATCTGGAACATCCTTACCGGCTGCTTCTGCATCAATCTTCAACCCCGCCATTCTTGTATTAAAATCCGTCTGGATTCCGGCAGTTACATTAGCAACCGTGTTGCGGCTCTCCTGCATACCGGCAAAGGCAAGGTTTATTTGGTTTACATCCGTTCCAACATCCGTAACCAATGCATTCAGGATCTGCATAGACTCTGTAGAGCCATCGGAAAGCTGCTTTACAAGGGTCTCATCCAAACCCATATCCACAGCCTTTTGAAGATTTGCAGAATAGTTTGTAAAAGCAGTCTTTTGAGACTCCCAGTTCTTAATGATCTTTTTAGCAGACCAGTCGCTCTTTTCAGAAAGCTTCTCAAACAGACCGATTTGCGTGTCAAGGGATTTGCGTGCTTCCGTAGAAGCATCAGCATACTCCGCTTCCAGATCCGCAATAGCCTGATTGACCTTCTCCAGCTCTTCATTTAGATCTTCCTGACTCTCAGCCGTTCCCTCTGTTTCCTCTGCAAACAAGCGGGTAGCCTCTTCGGCTAAAGCAATATCGTCAGCATAGGATGCCACGGTCTCTTCGCCCTTTGCAATCTCCCTTTCCAGCTTGCTTTGCTCAGTTTTATTGGCATCAATAGCAGATGCCAGGTCGTTATATGTATTGATGAGATCTAAAGATTTATTCTTTGCCGCATCAAACGCTAAGCTAGCCTCGTAATATGCATCGCCACCTTCAATCGCAGCTTTAGCCATCTCCTTCTCTGCATCAGCACATTCTCGACTGGCAGCTTCCTCTGCCTCTTTAACTTTTATCAGTTCTTTTTCTAAATCTGTACCGTCCTCGATCAACAGATTCAGTTTTGCCTGGGCGGTAATGATCTCTGATTGTGCTTTGCCCTGCGCTTTCAGAATGTCGGTAAATTTCTCTTGTAGAGCTTCTTGGGTAGCTTTTTTCTGCCACGCCTCGATATTCTCGTACAAGGCTTTCGTATCACCCTCAATAAGACCGGTCTGTTCGTCAATCACCAGATTCAGATCCGGGATCAACTTATTGATCTCTTCCACGACCAGCTCATATTCCCGCTGCGCCGCCGCCGTATTCAGTCCAGCTTCTTCAAGCTCTCGAAGTCTGTCTACATAGTGCTTAGCAGCACCGGCCGCGCCGTCAACATCCAGTTTTGCTTCCTCGTATCGAGAGTTGGCATCTGCAACGGAAGATTCCAGATCATCCATCGCACCGCGCAGCTCATCCGCTGCGCTTTTCGTATTGCCGGCACAGGTAATAATCAGTGCCACGGCAGCACCGATTGCGGTGGCAACAGCACCCCAGGGCGTTACAGATAAAGCCGCACCACTTGCCGCCACTGTAGATGCAGCAGTCTGCGCAGCTGTTCCAATACTCAGGACGCTCTTCGCTAAGGAGGCAAATTCGCCCACTCTCTGGACAGTTTTCATTGCTACGATACCAGCGGTTATCGCTGCAATCTGCTTAACCACACCAGGACCGTGCTCGATTACGCCGTCGGCAATATCCGCCACCGTGTCACCGAACTTATCCCAATCGGTTTTCTCGATCAGCTCATAGCCCTCTTTAGTGATCTTCTGAATGACCGGCACCAGCTTTTTCAGGGCCGGCTTGCCCGCCTCAGCCTGGATCAAGCGGAAGACTTCCGCCAGCTCGGCAGTAACATTTGCCCAGCTGTCGGACTCTCTGGCAGCCTGTCCGATGGCACCAGACGCAGCGTTACCAGCCTCGACCATTGCCAGCAGGGTGTCCACCTTCTGAGCTTCAGACAGCTCCTGGAAGCTCTTAGCGTACAATTCGTTCGCTTTTGCGTTCCGGGTCGTCTCGGTTGCTGAAATACCCAAAGCCGCATCGTTCTCATAATTGCCCTTCAGGAAGGACTGCAGTTGATCTGCAGCCGCTTCCATTGTCTTATCGTAGTAAGCCGCAATATCTGCAGCTGCCAGCATAGCCCGGCTGGAAAGGTTCAGTGCCTCAGCCTGTCCCATACCGGCATTCTTGGCAAACGCATACAGGGTCGTAAAATAGCCCTGTATGCGGGTGGAAGCAATACCGGTATTATCCTCGACATTCTCAAGGGATGTTTCGGCGGACGCCTCGAGCGCCTTAAAGGTCTGTTGAAATTGCGCGGTAGACGCCTGCACCTCTGCAGCAGCATCTACTGAATCAACCGCAAAGTCCTTCACCAGACTTCCAAGCTCCCGCAGGCCGTCCAGGATCATATCGGATATCAGGTTGCCGGAAATGATATCACCCAGATCAATGGCTGCATTGCCGGCATCGTCTGCACTGTCCGCAAGGTCATCCATTGCCTCGCCTGCCTGGCTAAGCCTCAACTGGGTGTCACCGAGTTCGGATTCCAGTTTTGATACCGTAGCCTGCGTATCGTAGAGCGCACCACGAAGCCGGGTTGCTTCTATGGAATTTTCGCCGAACTTATCAGACGCCTTTTTTACGGCATCTTCCAGAAGTTGCATTTTTCCTTTTTGGTTTTCGATCTGCTTCTGCAGCTGTTTGGATGTAGCCTCCAACTTACCTTGCTTATCGCCCTGGGCCTCATAGGCAGCTGTTACGGCTTTGGTTTCCGCTTCCAGGGATTTATAGGTTTCGTTTATATCTCGAAGTGCCTTCCTAAACTCCTTCTCGCCGTCTATGCCGATCTTAGGGCCGATATTATATCCCACGGTATCACCTCAACTTTAATACATCATCAAAACTCATGGGGGCAGACGCTTTTTTCGGTTCAGCACCGTTCGCTATGGCATGGCAATCAATCATCTCCATCATCTCGCCTAAACGAGTGGACATAATCTCGCTCCTGCCCATTCCCAAGCGCCGCCCCCAATACAAAAACCACGCGGAGCAAAGTTTTACCTTTACTCCGCGCTTTTTACGTTTTTTGGGTTCGCTGCCTCAATTTCCTGTGTCAAAGACTCGTTGACTGCAGCAACAACAACCATCTTATATTTTTTTGCACTGGCCACTGTCAGCAAGTGGCCGATGGCAGCAGCATCCGGAACAGCGCGGCGTTCCGCCTGCGCTCCATCACACCGGGCGCACACAAGCCGGTTTTCTTCGCCTTCCTGGATCAACAAGCCAAGCAGCCAGACGGTATTGCACATAGACTGGGAGAAATCCGCGTCCCCCTCATCATTGACGCCATCAAGGAACTTACCAATTCCTCCAATGCCGCCACACTTAGCGTTGACTTTATCGAGAGCCGCCACAGTGAGGCAAAGGGGGAATTGCTTCCCCCTGATCTCTACCTCAACCATAATCAGGACCCCGCTGCGCCAGAACCATCCGTACCGGCAGCCACATTCAAGATGCCCTTGAGAACATCCAAAGCCGCCGCCTCGGTAGACAGATCCTCGCCGACCCACTTCCAGTTTGCTTCCTCGGTATCGTCCCGATGCAAAACTGCTTCCAGATCCTGGGTCTGCCAGCTCTTGGTTTCTTCCTGGGTCTCAGCTGCTGTGCCGGAAGTCTTAAACTTGGTTTTCACCAAAATAACAGGCACATAAGTGGTAACGCCGGCAGACTGATAACGGACGATTACGCCGATACCCACATAGGGGGCAACTGCTTTATTGCCGTGCTTTGTCATCTTAGCCTTCAGGCTTGCCCCATAAGGCACTTCCACAGGTTCGGGCAGACCGTAAATGAAACGCTCTGCAGCCTGATGCAAGCCGTCTACAGTCAGCTTCACAGTGCCGCCGGTGAACTGGCCCTCGTCGGACTCTGCCACCTGATTATCTGCATAAAAAGAATTACCGTCAGACACATCCGGTGAGATGTCCACACTTACGCCCCGCGCCAGAGGCATACCCTCTGTAAAGGACACATCATTGCCGGCGCAGTTATACTTTGCCACAAAGGGATGGGAAAAACCGGTACATACCTTACCGTTTGCCTTTTCCATATTGAATTCCTCCTAAAAAATCGTTTTTAATTCGCTATCGACTACATCTTCCATAGCCTCGATAGCTTCTTTTTGTACAGCTTTTACAGCCGGCCGTACAAACGGCATTTTTTGACGGACGGAAGATCCACTTTCCGTGGCAGCTGCCACCAGCTGATTGGGTAGACCCTTTGGATAATCCGGCGTAGGAAAGCTACCATAACCGTCAAAACCGGCTTTGGTTCCAACAAAGCCGTTCTTATCTCGTAAAATCGGTGCCAGACCAAAGCTGTCCAGCAAGTCCTTCTTTTGACCTTTGGGAATACCGTGGAAGATCTCGCCCTCCTGAAGATGCTTAAAATCCTCCTCCGGCAGAGCCTCCAGGTTGTCGCGGATCTTATCCGCCACAATGGCCGCCCCTGCGTGGACAGCCTTCTCAATGGTGGAGTCTTTGAGAAAGTGCCGCTCCATCTGCTGCAGCTTCTCAAAGTACACGCTTGAACCCTTAAAAGAGATACTTGCCATTACACCACGCTCCAGATCCATTCATAATGCCAAAAGCCGGTATCCGCCTCAAACTGGATGCTGTTTAACCGCCAGGCAATGTCCGGATCATTATTCAGGGCTGCTTCAAAGGCATTCTTCCACGGGTCAAACTCTCTTTTTGTAAAGAGATCTGTTGTGCCGGTAACGGCAAATTCGCCGTGGATATTATCCACAGCCAGGTCATCGCTGCCGTCTTCCTGCCACACAAAATAGCGGTCAGACTTCATCCGCTCGCCGTGGCTCACACAATCCGTTACAGCAAGATGTGCCGCAATAATTTTTTCATACCAATTCATTACGGCACCACCTTCAAATTCTGCTCCACCTTCTTTAGCGACAAATCCAAAGACGGCGGATACACGCCTTTAGCCAGCTGGACCGTGTTGATCTCGTATTGCTTACCGTCCTCAGTAATCGCCACATCCTGGGGGGATATATCCACTCTCGGGACGCGGATCACCTTCACGATCTCTGCCTGAGCCTGACGGCTCAGGTAGAGACGGGTTATTCCTAATATGCGCTCCTCATAATGCAGCGTATATTTAGGCCCTGAGGACAGTGCAGGTTTTGACTGATAGCCAGGCTTTGCGCCATTCGTTACCACAAAGATCTCAACCGTTCCGCTGTTATAGGTTTGGGAAATTTCGTTACTCGGTCGAAACGGTGTTTTCCGCATAAGCATTCACCGCCTTTTGGTTTTGCATTGCCAGGATCATACTTCTGTAGTTATTCTCGAATATATCCATTGCTCCGTCCCTGGCATAGCGGACAAACTCAAACAGCAACGTGCGGGGGTAACCGTCAACTTCGTAGTTGGCGGCTTCCCCCAGCTTATCGTTGATGAAGATCATACCGGAGAGGATGTAGCCCTTGTACTTTCTGTCAAGAGTATCATCATACCAAGTGTAATCTAACTGAGCTTTTATATCCGCAAACAGAGTATCCGAGATCACCAGACCCGGCATCAGGACTTAGTAACCGTTACGGTGTAGTTCTTTGTGGCAGCGCCATCCGCAGCAACCACAGACACCTTCACAGTGTTCTCTCCGTCAGTCCACTTTGCAGCAGTGCCATTGTTGATAGCCTCGCCATTGACCTCAATGGAGATCTCAGCGCCTGCATCTGCAGGGATTGCACTGATGGTATTGGTGGCATTGGAGGTTTCTGCGGTGTACGCAGAAGCATCCGCACTGAACTCAGGGTTCAGGGACAGCGCACCGATCCGGAGATCGATCAGATTGGCATTGCTGGAAGCAGCGGGAGCATTTGTCAGCTCCACCTTCAGGGTCACAGGCCGCAGACCGGAGATGTCCAGACGCAGGAAGGAGTTGTTATCCTTAGGCATACCGTTGCCGTATGCCCGGATCAGATATACACGCTCATCCTCCAGGAACCGCACATGGTCGCTGTGCTCGATCTTGCCTTCCTTGGCAGTGCCGATGGGTGCGAAATAACGCTTGCCCAGGCCAAACAAAGCCTCGCCGGGCTCAACTGCCGGGGACTGAATGATCGTAGCCATAATGGGCAGCACATCCTTGCGGTAGGTGCCGTCAGCTGCCAACAGGGTGGTTGCCGGCATCACCTTCAGATAGTAGTCCTGAGGGTTGACGATCAGCAGGATATTGTTCACCAGACGGGCCTTGCCCTTGGAATCCACTGCCAGCATAGACAGCAGGTTGCCGCAGGTGTCAACGGACAGATCCGTGATCGCAATAGCCTTCTTCTTGGGGTAGATGCCGTCGGTAATCGTGACGCCTTCACCAACCTGACGGTCCATACCAACAGGCTGCTTCTTACCGTTGCCAGTAATGATGCCATGCTCCATACCGTTGGCAAGAGCCTCATACAAGCTCTCACGGACAAAGCGATCCAGCCACTCGGGGCCCAGATCCAACATTGACTTGCAGACAGGCAGGAACGCAGTCAGCTTCAGCAGGTTCGCAGGAACCTTCTTAAAGCCGGCAGAAATTTCCTGAACGATCTTATCTGTCAGGTCGCCCCAAACAGCTTCCTGATAGCCGTTCTCGTTCATAATCAGCTCCACAGCACCGGCAGTGGGCACAAAATCGATCTGAGACAGCAGAGGATGATTGGTACGCAGGTCTTCAAACACACTGTCAATGACAGTCTTGGGCATAACCACATCCAGGTTGGCAATGGCCTGCTTAGGATCTGCAGACTGCATAGCCTGGATCAACTTCTGGTAGTACTTATCCTCTTCGCTGGTCAGCTGACGGACGCCACGGGCTGCCAGCACGCTGCTATCCATACTCTGCTGCATAGCCTCCAGACGCTGATCGTACTCAGCGCGGATACCATCGCCGATAGACTGCATCATGCCGTCAAAGGCTTCAGCATAAGCCTCAGCATTATTCTCCTTCAGAGCCTTCTGCATAAGTGCCCGGAACTCTTCACGGGTCTTGTTTGTAATGTCGTTGGATTTCATTTTATTTCCTCCTTTTAATTTTGAGCATTAAAATACCCGGTCAGCATTTGCATAATGCTGTTTCCGGGTTCGTTTACATTGGGTTGGGGCTCAGGATCACCCTGAGCAGGAGCCGCCGTCAGGTCTCTCAGCTGGGCGGCAAGGGATTTGTTGATCTGGATGCGCTGCTCCAGGTTGAGCTTAGCCTTCTGAAGAACAGCGGTAGCACTTTGCATATCCGCATCATTCTCAGCATAGCGGTCAGCTAAACCGTACTCGATGCACTGCTGAGCTGTCAACCATGTTTCATTGTCCATCATCTCAATGAGCTTTGCTTCTTCCAGCTTATCTCCGGCCTTTTCCATATAGGCACCGCGGCCGGCAGTGTTGATGATGTCCAAATCATCCGCAGCCTTGCGAAGCTCTGCCGCATTTCCGCAGGCGCACATCCACATATTGTGGATCATCATCAGCGCATTTTTCGGCATAACGATCTCATCGCCTGCCATTGCAATGACGGATGCAATGGAGCAGGCAAAGCCGTCAATGTAAACCGTCTTATGCGCGGTATGGCGTTTGAGCTGATTATAGATCGCAGTGCCTTCAAACACACTGCCACCGTAGCTGTTGATGTAGATATTGATCTGCTCAACATTGGGGTGCTTAGCAAGCTCTTCCCGGAAGTGTTCTGCACTGGTTTCACTTTCAATGACCCTGTCTTGCCACCAGTTGTAATGGTCGCCTTCAACATCGCCATAGATATACAAATCCAGCGTGTTGGGAGAAGCTGACTGTTTGATTTCCCATAATCTTTTCATAGGTTACCTCCTTTCTACGATTCCAGGGCATCCAGCGCCGCTGCCAGAGCTGCAATGTTCTTGGTCATATAGTGCTTGTTTGCCCATTCTTCGTTGATAGGTGTCCTGCCCGCCGCCTTCAGGATGTCATTTATAGAGAACGCACCGGAGCCGACCAACTTTTCCACATTGGCAGCATTGGCGAACAGGTCAAAATGTGTAATGCTGGAGGAGTCTACGCGAAGATATGTACCTTCCCTCCACGCCTTATAGCCGTACCGTTTCCGGTTGGCTTCCTCCTGCAGCTGATCGCAAAGAGGATCGATGCAGTCCGTCAAGAACCGCTGCCGGGCGTCGCCGGTTGCCTCCACCTTGCCTTCGATCAGCACTGCCGGGATCAGCAGCGCCCTTGCGGTGAATGCGAAAATATCATCCACCAGCGCCCGAATATCACGGGTGTCACCCTTTTCGGAATTTGGCTTATTGAACCAATCGTACTTGTATCCGTCGAACTCCGGCAGGATCGCGCCGTTACTGTCTAGGAACGGCTTGACTTGCTGTTCAAGCGTATCCTGAAACTTTTGCGCCCAGCCTTCCGCTGCGGATGCCGTCTGATCCACATGGACCTTCAGGTGCTTACCCTGACCCCAAGTGTAGGCACGAACCGCCGCATCGTACATACGATAATAGCTTTGATACATACCGTCAATAACAGACTTAACATTCGTATGGGTCAAGGACAGGTGCATAACCTCCGACTCCAGAAAGGTCTTTCGATAGGTCATATCACCAACCGTCACCTGCGTATACTCATTCTGCCGTACCGGATACTGATTGGAGCACTCAAAGGAATCCGCCACCACAACGGCTTCAGATCCGTCAGTGCCGGTTGTGGAGATGATCAAAACCTCACCGTCTTCCACCAGGCGTTTGACCCACTTGTGGTGGAATGCGGAGCTGCTTTGGTTCACATTCGGCTCAACATTCCACATATAGTGCTCTCGTTCAAAGATCTCCTCATTGTTGCGGTATGTCTTGATCTCACATTTGCCCAGAGCATTGGCGATCAGATCCACGCAGACCATAAGGCACAGCTCCCGGATCTGGTATTCCTGTGCTGCCTCGAAAAACTCGCGTATAATTACTTCCGTACTTTGCGTTTTTCCATTCTTCGGCTTAAAGAAGTCAAAGAAACTCAATCCCATATTTTCACCTTCTTACAGTATGATTGCCCCCATTGGGGGCAGCTCCACAGGCTTCCCAGAGCCTAATTCGTCCTCAATCACCATACTAGCGACCAAAGCCATAAAGGGGTCTGTTTTTCTGCTGCGGGCTTCGATCTTGGCATAGATAAAGTTGCCCGTATCCACACCAATATTCTTGGATGCACGAACACGCTTTGTGTTGTTGACCGCCCATCGCAAATGGGGTTGATCGCCCCAGCAGAACAACTCCCGGTCAAAACATTCCTGTATCACCGGTTCGATCTGCATAATATCCTTGGGTCGCACCAAACGAACCCGGTTTTTGTCGGATGCATCGATACCGACCTCACGCATAGCCTCAGAGACCAGTGTCCACCGGTAATTATCCATGGCGATCTTCCGAATGTTGTAGATCGTGCCTTGCCGGCGGATATATTCCGCCAGGAGCTTTGGATGTATACTAACATCCTCAACCACAGTTAAGTGTCCATCCTCAGCCCACTTTTTCCACGGTGCTTTGACTTTGTGGAGTGTTTTAGACTGAGTACACACCCAGGCGTGATTGATATCATAGCGCACATCACCCTTGCGGAAATGAATATTAACAGCCGCCCAGTCACTCAGTTCGGCATAGTCAATGCCGACAGTGCAACTAATCCCCTTCAGCTCCGGGACTGGCTTATTGGTAGCCTTGATTTTGGCATATTCCGTAACGGCGATCTCCTTCTTACCGTCCCGGATACCCATACGCTTTGGCATAAAATCGCCGTTCTGTTCCGGATGCTCCAGCCAGTCTTCATATTCAGCCCGGGTTTCTGTCAGCAGGTGGGGCAAGTACTGCAGCGAAGGGTTCGCTTTATACCAGTTCGCTTCGTCGTGCACTTCGTCCTTATCATCCAGGCAGCAGATAAAGTACAAGGTGCCTTTATCCGGAGCACCCTCAAACAAAACCGCTTCCGCTGCCTGCAAATAATCATCCAGCGGGCCTTCATTCACATCACCGTTGGAGGTGAAAAAGCCGCGCCGGGGATGGGCTACCTTACCCAGACCGGTAACAAAAACCTTGATGTTGGAATAATCCTGGTACTGATGGACTTCGTTAAAAATGATCTTGCCGGAACGCATACCGTCCCGGCCTTTTGGATTATTGGTTCTTCCCTTGATAACGCCCTTATTTTTTCTGCCCTGGACAAGCTCCTTAGTGTGGTAAAAATGCTTGTTCAGTTTCGTTTCCCACTTAGGCGACTCCAACACTTCCAGAACGTCCCGCACCGGGGTCATTGCCTGCTCTTCGTTGTTGGCACAGATGTCAACATTGTAGTGACTAACCGGATTATAGGGACTGACAGAGCAGGTGGAATCGTATCCGATAAAGCCATCCTTGCCGGCACCACGGCCAACCATTGCCACCACATTGGGCCAGCGGGGTTGTCCATCGCTTTTATAGACGCAATTCCAAAGGACTTCGATAAACGCCTCCCAGGGGAAAAGCCGCTCAAAGCTGAAGTATTTGGCAATCCCCAGATACTTCTCCATCTGCTTTTCATCCACATACAGGTCTTCCGCTTCAAACGCCTTCCGCACCAGTGCGACAAGTGCATGTTGATAACGGTTTGCCCGCGGAGCATCAGACTCCACCAGCTGAATATACTCCAGAACCGGGGCAGGGATATTACAGCTCATCGTCGTCACCCGATCCGGACCGGGACTTCTTCGCTTCATCCTCGAAACCAAGTGCCCGGTAGATTGCGGCAGCCTGCCGGCTTGCGTTGGTTAGTGTACTTACGCTTGGATTTACTTGCCAGCTTTTCCGCTTATCATCCCAGATATTGAGGCCATTTTCCGCTATATCCTGCTCAGCGATAAACTCCATCTCACGAAAGCTCAGATACCGCCGAACCATATCCTGATACACTGGCTCAACCAGTCCGCGGGATGCGAGATTTTCTTCCAGCGTGCGCTTTAGTTCCCGATATTCCTTTGTTCGCTTGAAGTCCTTTGCCTTTGCCATCGGACCGCCTCCCTTCGTGTGCGTGTATGCGTGTGCGCTGCTGAGCGCGAGCGCGTCTCTCTCCCCCTATGCATT
>JAZRIT010000009.1:0-17175 GCA_045645385.1 Faecousia sp. | reverse complement strand
GGAAGCGCTTGAGCAAATCCGTACCGCTGTGATCCAGCTGGAGCCGAGAAATGAAATCGGCCGCTGCATTTTTGTCAAAAATCCTGAGCCTCTGCGCCGGGATACCACTTACCGTTATCAGCACGATGTGATGGATATGCTTTGGGCATTGGATGAGATCGCTGAACGCAATCAGCGCCGCTTGCCGCCACCTACGGTGAATTTCAAGGGTATCGTGGGCAAAGAACCCTATCCTGTCACCCGCAAAGCAAAGGAACTGCTGCGTAATTTGGTGCTGCGTGGTGTGCAAAGACTCAAGAGCCTATTCAAGGGAAGCCGCAGCCGTTCGGAGATCGTTGCCACATTTTTAGCGATCCTGGAACTGTGCAAGACCAATTCCATTTCCCTTGGCGACGATGCAACCGGTGAAAATCCAGATGTCCATCTGCTGGATGAAAATGCTGCTATGATGCAAGGAGATGACGAAAATGGAACAAATTGAATTACAGAGGGCCATTGAAGCCATCTTGTTTGCCGCCGGTGAGCGGGTGGAGGTCGCACAGCTTGTGGGCGTGCTGGAGGCGGACGAAAAGGCCGTGGTTGCCGCCACTGATGCTCTGGCGGACGAGCTTGCCTTTACCCGCCGCGGCATTGGGATTTTGAAGGTGGAAAAGGGCTATCAGATGGTATCCTCCGGCGAAATGGCCGATTACATTACCCAGGCGCTGGAGACCCGCAAGCCGCCAAAGCTATCTGCATCCCAGCTGGAAGCACTGACGATCATCGCCTATTATCAGCCCGCCACTAAGGCGATGGTGGAGCAGCTTCGCGGCGTGGACAGCAGCTATTCTATCAGCGCCTTGCTGAATAAAAAACTGATCGAAGATGCTGGCCGTCTGAATGTACCGGGAAGACCTATTTTGTACCGCACTACCGCAAACTTCCTGCGGACATTCGGGTTAAGCTCGTTGGAGGACCTGCCGCCCATTGAAAAGGTGAGCCTGAGCGAGCCGGAGCTTCCACAGGAAACGGTCGACCCGGACCAGTTGACCATTGAGGAGGTCTGAGTATGGTATGGCTGATAATCTTGGCCGTACTGTGCGGGTTGGCTGTTTTCCCCCTGGGGTTTTCCGCTGAATACCGGGAAAACGACCCCGGTGTGTGGCTATTGATCGGGCCGCTCAAATTCCGTGTTTACCCGGGAAAGGGAAACCCGAAAAAGAAAGAATCGAAATCCCAAAATCCATTCTCCCCAAAAGGCGGAAGCTACCGGGATTTTGGGCCGGTGGTCCGCGCGATTTTTGATTTTTTAGGCCAGTTCCGCAAAAAGATCCGCATTCGCGATCTGCAGCTGAAGCTGACCCTTGCTGGGGAAGACCCCTGCGACCTGGCGGTAAATTACGGCCGCGCCTGGGCAGCCTTGGGTGTATTGCTGCCGCAGATGGAGCGGTTATTTGTGATCAAAAAGCGTGACCTGTCTGTGGACTGCGATTTTGCCGGGGATAAGACACGGATCTATGCAAAGCTGAATGCCACGATCACCCTTGGCAGAACGCTGCATTTGCTGTCGCGTCACGGTATGAAAGTGATAAAAGAACTTCTTGAATTGAAAAAATTACGAAAAGGCGGTGCCAATTTATGAACTTAAACCTTTCCAATATGCTCTCAAGCACTATTGATGAGATCAAAAAAATGGTGGATGCAAACTCTGTTGTGGGGGAACCCATTACAGCCGGCGAGGGTGTCACGATCATTCCGATTTCTAAGATCAGCATCGGTTTTGGCGGTGGCGGTTCTGACCTTGTATCCAAAAACCCCAACACAAAGGAGAATCCCTTTGGCGGCGGCGTGGGTACTGGTGTCAAGGTAACCCCGGTAGCATTCATTATCATTAAGGACGGAAGCGTGCGTATGCTGCCGGTTGCAGCTCCTGCCAACACCACGGCAGACCGCATTGTGGAATTGGTTCCCGATACACTGGATAAGATTACCGGCTTTATTGATTCCCATTGGGAGAAAAAGCAGAATAAATGACATTTCATCGGGGAGACTATCCACGGGTGATGAAATGAAACGATTATTTGCCGGGGTGGCAGCTGCATTACTGGCTGCTGCCCTTGCTTTGCCTTGCAAGGCACTTTCTGCGCAAAGCGCCATTTTGATGGATGCGCAGACCGGCCGTGTGCTTTATGAGAAGAACGCGGATAAGCAGAGTCTGATCGCCAGCACTACCAAAATTATGACGGCGCTGGTGGTTTGCGAGCAAACAAATGTGCTGGACAGGGTGCGGATTCCGCAGGAAGCAGTTGGTATAGAAGGGTCTTCCATATACCTGAAGGCCGGTGAGGTGCTGACGGTACAGGATCTGCTGTACGGTCTGATGCTCCATAGCGGCAATGATGCTGCCGTAGCCCTTGCAATCTACTGCGGCGGCACGGTGGAGGGTTTTGCAGAGCTGATGAATGATAAAGCCCACCGTTTGGGAATGCATAACACGCATTTTGTCAATCCTAACGGCTTGGACAGTCCCGGACATTATGCAACTGCCCGGGATATGGCGATTTTGGCAGCCTATGCTATGGAGAATCCTATCTTTGCAAAAACTGTCTCCACAAAGACGGTCACTGTGGGTGATCGGGTTTTGCGCAACCATAATAAGCTTCTTTGGCTCCTGGATGGTGCTGACGGCGTGAAAACCGGCTTTACAAAGGCGGCCGGACGAATATTGGTATCCAGTTGTACGCGGCAGGGCAGGCGGCTGATCGCTGTCACAATGAACGACAGAAACGACTGGACTGACCATCAGCAGCTGATGGAAAGCGGGTTTGCCAATTATTCTGTACGGCAGATCATAGATGCAGGGGAGTGCCTGGGGACGATCCCGGTGATCTCCGGCGATCAAATAAATGTAGAATTATTGGCAGATGCTGATTTTTCCTATGCTTTATCAAAGGATGAGCAGCCGCAAATTATTCTCTCCCAACCGGGATTCGTCTATGCGCCGGTGGTGCAGGGGCAGAAAGCCGGCTTTGCATATGTGTGTCTAAACGGAAAGACGGTGGGAAAGATCCCGCTGATTTACGGGCAGACGGTAGAAACAGAAACGATAAATGAACCCTCTCTATGGGAGAAGCTGTTTAAAAGGAGGTAAAAATGACCGAACGCATACAGAAGATCATAGCGTCCCGGGGGATCACATCCCGCCGCAAGGCTGAGGAAATGATCGCTGCAGGGCGGGTTAACTGTAACGGTCGTGTTTGCCTGCTTGGTGAATCGGCTGACCCGGATATCGATATGATTCTGCTGGACGGGAAACCGCTCCCGTCCGGCGGTGAACACACGTACATTATGCTGCATAAGCCACGGGGTTATGTGACCACACTGTCCGATGAAAAAGGCAGACGCAATGTTGCCCAATTGGTTAGCGATTGCGGTACGCGGGTCTATCCCGTCGGCCGCTTGGATATGGATTCGGAAGGCTTGCTGCTGCTGACCAACGATGGGGATTTTGCAAACCGACTGATGCATCCGAAGCACGAGATCAATAAGACCTACCGGGTGACAGTAACCGGATTTTTTTCGGAGGCGCTGGATAAACTCAGTCAGCCGGTTATCATGGACGGCTACACCATCGCAAAGCCCTCCGTTCGCTTGATTCGCGGTGATGCATCCGGCCGTGCAGAGCTGGAAGTGGTCATTCACGAGGGAAGAAACCGTCAGGTCCGCAGGATGTGTGATATAGCGGGACTGACTGTGATTCGCTTAATTCGGATCGCAGAGGGACCGCTACAGCTGGGTGATCTTCCAATAGGAAAATGGCGCAGTTTGACCCCACAGGAAATTGAGCAGCTGCTGGGATGAGTTTGAACATAGGATTTTGGTGTTTATTATGAATACAGATGTGATCGTCATCGGTGGCGGACCTGCCGGAATGTTTGCGGCTATCACTGCAGCCGAGCAAGGGCTGGGAGTCGTTCTTTTTGAGGCGAATGACCGTTTGGGTAAAAAGTTGCTGATTACCGGCAAAGGCCGGTGTAATGTCACCAACGATTGTACCGGGCAGGAAGTGCTGCAGAATGTGCCGCGGAACGGTAGATTCCTGTATAGCGCAATGGAAAGCTGTCCGCCCAAAAATGTGATGAACTTTTTCGAAATGAATGGCTGCCCACTCAAAACAGAACGGGGCAACCGTGTTTTCCCTGTAAGCGACAGGTCCCAATCGGTACTGGAATGCCTGCAGAACAAAATGCGGCAATTAGGGGTCACAGTGAAAAACGAAAAGGTTCAAGATATCGTTGCGGAGAACGGCGCGGTTGTTGGCATTAAGACCCGCAGCGGTGTTTGTCATACAAAAGCAGTGATCCTTGCCACCGGTGGTGTATCTTATCCCGCCACAGGTTCCACCGGCGACGGCTATGCAATGGCAGAAAAATACGGACATACGGTTATAACACCGCAGGGTTCTTTAGTGCCGTTGGAAACAGCAGGAGATACCTGCCAGCGTATGCAAGGACTCAGCCTGCGGAATGTGGCGGTCAAGCTTATAAATGAAAAGGGAAAGGTTTTGTTTAAGGATTTCGGCGAATTACTGTTTACCCATTTTGGCGTTTCCGGGCCTACGGTCCTCAGCGCCAGTGCCCATTTAAAGGGTGAGGGGTGTAAATTGCTGATCGACCTGAAGCCGGCACTGGATGAGAATAAGCTTAATGACCGGATCCTTCGGGATCTGGACTCCTATAAAAACCGCACAATGGAAAACGCACTGACAGATCTGTTACCCCGGTCTATGATTCCCGTGGTGTTGGAAATGCTCGCTATACCTGCCGATTTGCAGGCCAATTCTCTGACAAAGCAGCAGCGCAGGGGATTGGTGGAACTACTGAAAGCGTTTCCTGTTACGGTTACCGGTAAACGCCCTGTGGCGGAGGCCATTATTACATCCGGCGGCATCAAGACATCTGAGCTCGATCCCAAGACAATGGAGTCGAAACTGATCAAAGGTCTGTTCTTTGCCGGGGAGATCATTGACTGCGATGCCTACACAGGCGGCTTTAACCTGCAGATCGCCTGGGCAACCGGCTATGCGGCCGGTCTGGCGGCAAAAAACTGTGATTGACAAACAATGGCACTTGTACTAAAATATCAGTATGCAAACGACCGATTTGGAGGTATAGAAAAATGTACGATAAACTGGTTTCCTATGCAGCAAAACAGCTTGATCTGAATCCTGAAGACATCACCCCCGGCAGCACTTTTGAAAGCTTGGGTATCGATTCTCTGGATATCGTGGAGATGATTATGGACTTGGAGTCCGAGCTGGGCGTAGAGCTGGAAATGGAGGATCAGAAGATCACCACATTCCAGGAATTGGCTGACTTTATCGAATCTAAGATCAACTAATAAATACCCTTGTTATGGCGTTTCGGCTCATAACAAGGTCGCACTAGTCGGGGAGTTAGCGGTGCCCTTTTCCTGCAATCCGCTACAGCAGGGATGAATTCCCACACCCGGGCCTGCCTCAGTGCCGTCCGGACCCTGTAAGCGGTGTTGACGAAACGGTCTTACGCAACAGAATCCCGTGAACCATGTCAGGTGGGGAACCAAGCAGCATTAAGCGGATCTTTCTGTGTGCCGTGGGGCTGCCGTTTCTGAGCTGGCTGCTGGGATACCGGGCATTGAGCAGGTTCAAATGTGGGTGTGCGATCTTGTTATGAGCCGGAATTTTTCAGTAGAGAGGAAATTGCTATGTATCAGGCGCTGTACCGAAAATACAGACCACAGACCTTTGATGATGTGGTAGGGCAAATGGCTGTTACGCAGACGCTGAAGACCCAGCTGCAAAGCGGAAAGATGAGCCACGCATACCTGTTCACCGGCTCCCGGGGAACGGGTAAGACCAGCAGTGCCAAAATTCTGGCCAAGGCAGTCAACTGCGAGAATCCCCAGGACGGAAATCCCTGTAATCGCTGCGCGTCCTGTCTTGCCATCGATTCCGGGTCCTGTATGGATGTGCTGGAGATCGATGCCGCATCCAACAACGGTGTGGATAATGTCCGCGATCTGCGGGATGACGCCATTTACACCCCGTCACAGGTAAAAATGCGTGTGTACATCATTGACGAGGTGCATATGCTTTCCATCTCGGCCTTCAATGCGCTTTTGAAGATCATTGAAGAGCCGCCGGAGCATTTGCTGTTCATCCTGGCAACCACGGAGCTGCACAAAGTCCCGGCGACCATTCTGTCCCGCTGTCAGCGGTTTTCGTTCCGCAGGATCGGCCAGGATGATATTGCGGCAAGACTGCAATATGTTGCCTATCAGGAGAATATTGAGCTTGACGATACGGCTGCCCGGGTGCTGGCCCGATTGGCAGACGGCGGTATGCGTGACGGCTTAAGCTTGCTGGACCAATGCGCGTCAGCCACCACCGGCGACCTGACAGCTGAAAAGGTATATGCATGCTTGGGCATTGCCGGCATTCAGGAGTGCGGAAAGCTGATGGCTGCCATTGCCGATCATAATACAGCAGATGCGCTTTCTCTTTTGAACCGATTCTATGCCGAAGGTAAGGATATGGGCGCGTTGCTGGACGAGCTTGCCTGCCTGACCCGCGATTTTATGATCGTGCAGTCAGCACCCCGTGAGGCGATCAGGTTGCTGTCCGGCGTGGCATCCGATGAGGAAGTCAAGCAGCTTGCCCAGCGGTTTACCTCTGCAGAGCTGGTGCGTATGCTGTCGCTGATCCAACAGACCGCAGCGGGATTTGCCAGAAGCGCAAGCCGCCGTATGGACACAGAGCTGTGTATTATGCGTCTGTGTCAGCCGGAACTGAAGCTGGATGCCCAGAGCTTGAACACACGGCTTTCCCGCCTGGAAGAGCAGGTCAGCAGCGGCAGCTTTGCCGTTCGACGGGAGTCTGCACCTGCAGATACTGAGGAAGCGCTCCCGGACGAACCCGCAGAACTGCCGGATATACCGCAGACGAATGTGACTGAAATTGAGGATGAAGCGCCTGCCGGCTTTTGGTTGGAGATATGCTCCCAGGTGAGAATGGAATTAAAACCCCCGGCGTTGGGCTTCTTTGCCGCGAACGGTTTGGTGCAGGGTATCCTGAAAGGCAATGTGCTCATTCTGTTGTGCAACAGTGATTTTGCCAAGGTTACAGTGGATAAGCCGGATGTGTTGGAAGTCGTTGCCAGAAAGGCGTCTGCAAGGTTAGGGCGGCCCATCCGCGTGATCGCATCTGACAAGACCGGTATTCAGAACGGACAGATGGAGCAGCTTCTGCAATTTGGCAGGGAGCATTCCGGCGTAATTAACATTAAACAGGATTAAGGAGAATTTGCAATGGCTAAAGGTGGTTTCCGCGGTATGCCCGGCGGTATGGGCGGTATGAATCAGGCCGCTATGATCAAGCAGGCCCAGAAAATGCAGCAGGAAATGCTGCGTATGCAGGAAGAAATGGAAAATAAGACCTATACCGCAGCTGCCGGCGGCGGTATGGTGAAGGCTGAAGTGAACGGCAAGCACGAGGTGGTTTCTTTGGAGATCAATCCCGAGGCTGTGGATCCTGACGATGTGGAAATGCTGCAGGATATGGTGATGGCGGCCATCAATGAGGCTATGCGCGCTGCGGATGTGGATTCTGCCAACAATATGTCCAAGCTGACCGGCGGTTTGAATCTGGGCGGTCTGTTCTAAGGAGGGACTATGCAGTACTTTCCTGCGTCTTTGCAAGATTTGACAGATCAGTTTGCAAAGCTTCCCGGCATCGGCGGCAAGACTGCCCAGCGTCTGGCGTTCTATGTGCTGAGTCTGCCGGAGAATGATGCCCAGGCATTTGCAGATGCTATCGTGGAGGCAAAACGCACTGTCCATACCTGCCCGGTCTGTCAAAATCTGACTGATCAAGAGATATGCCCCATCTGCGATGACGACACCCGTGACCACAGTATTATCTGTGTGGTGGCTGAGCCGAAGGATGTGATCGCAATGGAGCGAAGCCGGGAATTTAACGGTATGTACCACGTGCTGCACGGTGTGATCTCCCCGCTAAATCACATTACACAGGACGATATCCGCGTGAAGGAGCTTTTACAGCGGGTAGCCAGGGGTGGCGTTCGCGAGGTCGTTATGGCGACTAATCCGGATACGGAGGGTGAGGCAACAGCGATGTACATCTCTCGTTTGCTACGGCCTATGGAGGTCAGGGTGACCCGCCTTGCCTACGGTGTTCCGGTGGGCAGTCAGCTGGAGTATGCTGACGAGGTGACCATCTCCCGCGCGTTGGAAGGCAGACAAGAAATATAAGAAAGAGCCGTACGGTTATTCCGTGCGGCTCTTATGTATTACAGATTCAGTGTCAGGTCACCGTCCTTGATCCAGCTCTGTTTCCGCAGGATGAAGCAGAATGCCCAGCTAAGAACAGCAGGCAGTACAAAGCAGATCAGCAACAGGCCGAGCCAATCCATGGCGGTAATTGCGGCTTTAGTGCCGGCGGCAACATCATTTGCCCAGCCGGTATAGATACCGATTTGACCTACCAGACCGCAGGTACCCATACCGGAGGAGACTGGTGCGCCGTTCATCTGCAGCTTAAACAGGCAGGTTGCTATAGGTCCTGTGATGGCAGATGTCAGCACAGGAGGAATCCAGCAGCGGGGATTTTTTACCAAATTGGGCATTTGCAGCATACTGGTACCGATGCCCTGCGCAACCAGACCGCCCCAGCGGTTTTCCTTGAAGCTCATAACGGCAAAGCCGACCATATGGGCACAGCAGCCGGCAACCGCCGCGCCGCCGGCAAGACCGGTCAGACTCAATGCAGCGCAGATGGCTGCAGAGCTGATAGGCAAAGTCAGCGCGATGCCGATGATTACTGAGACCAGAATACCCATCAGGAAGGGTTGCTGTTCCGTTGCCCATTTTACAGCAGTTCCCACAGCAGATGCGGCAGTACCGATGGGCGCAGCGATCAGATAGGAAATGCCGATACCAATCAGAATTGTGACAATCGGTGTTACCAAAATATCAATTTTGGTTTCTTTAGATACCAGCTTGCCGCATTCGGAAGCAATGATTGCCACAAAGTAAACTGCTAGGGGACCGCCGGCACCGCCCATAGCGTTGGCGGCAAAACCAACAGGGATCAAAGAGAAAAGCACCAGCTGTGGACAACCCAACGCAAAACCGATAGCAACTGCAATACCCGGGCCAACCATAGCGGAAGCCAGTCCGCCGATTGTGTAGTCACCTACGATTTTGCTTGTCAGAAATGCAAGACCAAACTGCTGACCGACGGTGTTAAGGATCGTGCCAACAAGCAGGGTGCAGAACAGACCCTGAGCCATAGCGCCCAGCGCATCAATACCGTACCGCTTGCCGGAAAAGATAATATTTTTCCGTTGCAGAAATGCTTTGTATTTACTCATTTTTCTCCCTCATATTATAGCTTGGAATAGGTTTTATCCAAAAATTTTTGTGCGGTGACGATCACTCGCTTATGGGTGCCTTCGCCGATCTTGCCGGCTTCGTCAAATGCGGCGACCCGGAATGTAAGGGTATTGCTGTCAACGGCAATTACCTCGGCCTCAGCCCGGACCTCAAGCCCAACCGGCGTGGCAGAGATGTGGCTGATCTGCAGCTCGGTACCCACAGAGGTCTTGTCCTCCGGCAGCGCATCAGCGATCGCATCACAGGCTGCGCCCTCCATCAGCGCCACCATACAGGGTGTTGCATACACCAACAGAGAGCCGGAGCCTACCTCATAAGCGGTATCCTCACGTTCCGCAACGGTAGATGCATTGCCTATCATTCCGACAGTAATTTCCATAGAAATACCTCCAATCCTTTTCCCATACTATAGTCGAAAAGTGTTGATATGTCAATAAAAAGGATTGCAATTTCAATAATTCTGACCTATAATGAATCCACAATTATATGTGAGGTGCTTGGCTATGGCAACGCAGGATAAACTGAACTTAACGATGCTCTGTGATTTTTACGAGCTGACGATGGGTAACGGCTACTTTGAGAAGGGCTATAAGGACAGGGTTTGTTATTTTGATGTGTTTTTCCGGCAGTGTCCGGATAATGGCGGCTTTGCTATTGCAGCGGGTCTGGAGCAGATCGTTGACTATATTCAAAATCTGCACTTTACGGCAGAAGATATTGCCTATCTACGGGGCAGAAAGCTCTTCAGTGAGGAATTTTTGGCATATTTAGCTAATTTTCGTTTTACAGGTGATATCTGGGCTGTGCCGGAAGGTACACCGATCTTCCCCAAAGAGCCGATTATGACGATCCGCGCCCCTGCTATTGAGGCTCAGCTGATGGAAACCTTTATCCTGCTGTCTATCAATCACCAGAGTCTGATCGCCACCAAGGCCAACCGGGTCGTGCGGGCAGCGAAGGGCCGTACGGTCCTGGAATTCGGTTCCCGTCGGGCGCAGGGTGCAGATGCTGCGATATTGGGTGCAAGAGCGGCCTATATCGGCGGCTGTAACGGTACTGCCTGTACTATCTCCGATCAGCTGTTCGGTGTTTATGCCGGCGGTACGATGGCCCACGCCTGGGTGCAGATGTTTGACACGGAATATGATGCGTTTAAGGCGTATTGCCAAATGTATCCCAATAATGCAACATTACTTGTAGATACCTACAACACATTAAAGTCCGGCGTTCCCAATGCCATCAAGGCATTTAATGAAGTCCTTAAGCCTATGGGCATCACCAAGTGCGGCATCCGCCTGGACTCCGGCGATATGGCATACCTGAGCCGCCAGGCCAGAAAAATGCTGGACGATGCCGGTTGGACGGAGTGTAAAATTTCTGTTTCCAATTCGCTGGATGAATATATTATTGAGGATCTGCTCCACCAGGGCGCGCAGATTGATATGTTCGGCGTGGGTGAGCGGTTGATTACCGCAAAGAGCGAGCCGGTGTTCGGCGGCGTGTATAAGCTGACCGCCGTGGAGGAAGCTGACGGCACAGTTACCCCTAAGATCAAAATTTCCGAAAATACCGGCAAGATCACCAACCCCCACTATAAAAAACTGTACCGCTTCTTTGGAAACGATACAGGTAAGGCTATAGCGGATTATCTGTGCGTGTACGACGAGACCGTTGATGACAGTAAGGATCTGGAGATCTTCGACCCGGATGCCACCTGGAAGACCAAGACGGTGTATAATTTCACGGCTAAGGAGCTGCAGATTCCTATCTTCCGAAATGGCGAATTGGTCTATCGCTGTCCGCCTATCGACGAGATTCGTAACTACTGTCTTGAGCAGGTGGATAAGCTCTGGGACGAAGTCAAGCGATTTGACAATCCTCACACCTATTATGTGGACCTGTCCCAGAAGCTTTGGGACATCAAGTTCAGCCTGTTGAAGCAAAATGGAGGAAAGTAATTCCTGATTTTATGACAGGAGACAGAGAAATGACACATTTTTTGGATACAACTGAAACTATTGATGAGGGTCTGGGTTTTTCGTTATATGATCCTCTGCATTTGACCTGGTTGGCTGTGTTTGTGCTGACCGTATTGACAAACTGTATTGTTTACAGGAAACTTGGTCAGATTGGCAGAAGCCGGTGGAGAAAGACTGTTGCCTGGCTGTTGGTTGCCAATGAGCTGTTTAAGACGGTGATCTTGCTTTACGGCGGAAATCATACTGTGAATTATCTGCCTCTGCATCTTTGCAGCATCAATATTTTGGTGATCGCGGTGCACGCATATCGGCCCTCCAAGGTGCTGGATAATTTCCTGTATACGGTGTGTATTCCCGGTGCGCTGGCGGCATTGCTGTTCCCCACCTGGACAAGCCTTCCTGCTACAAGCGGTATGCATTGGCATAGCTTTACGGTACATATTCAGCTGGCTTTATATCCTGTGGTTCTTGCTGTAAACGGAGATATTGAGCCGGAGATCAAGAACCTGCCAAAATCTCTTGGTTTGCTGCTTCTGATGGCCGTTCCTATTTACGGAATTAATCTGCTGTTGGACACGAATTTTATGTTTTTGATGTCTGCAGATCCGGGAAATCCTCTGTATCTGTTTGAGCAGATGTGGGGGAGTCACCTCTGGGGCTTCCCGGTCATTATCGTCGGTGTGCTGCTGGTGATGTATGGCCCGCTGGAGCTGATTCGAAAATTACGCAAAAAAGCGTTATAGGGATTTCCCTATAACGCTTTTTGCTTTGTCTATGTTAGAGTTCTTCACTTACCGCCAACAGGAGGATGCCGATAATCACAACGGCGATAAAGGCGTAGGTCTTCCAGGAAAGCTTTTCTTTCAGGAAAATACGGGAAAGCAGCAGGGAAACAACGCAAACGGAGGAAATGATAGGTGCTGCAATTGCACCGTTTCCGCTTAAGGCATACACATAAGTAAACTGGCCGGCGGTTTCAAATACTGCGGCGAGGATCTTATCCTTATGCTGCGGAACAGGGCCAAACTTAACCTTCTTGGCCTTCATAAAGATGAACAGTCCCAGAGCAAACAGGGCAAAGGTCAGCTCATAGCTGGTATTGGCAACATCTTCAATGGTATCTTCCGTTACGCCAATCAGGGGGGTGCTGGCAAAGTCGTCCAAGTAGAAAATGTCCACAAAGGAGCCGAAGGCGTCCAGCAAGGCATACACAAAGGGCATGCAGAATGCTACAATTGCGAGTTTTTTACCAAGAGTCTTTTTTCTGACAGTTTCACCTTTGTTTTCCAGGAAACCAACACCCAGAACACCAATCACAATAATGAGAATGGAAATAACAGAAAGGGGAGTCAAGGACTCTTTCAGAAAAATAACGCACAGCAGGCTGCAGATAGCACCGGAGGTGTTCTCAATGGGGTCAGAAATGGATTCTTCCAAAAAGCGCATTCCAAAATAGGAAAAGGCCATAGAAACGATATACAGCAAAGATACCGGCAAGTAGACCAGCAGGTTGATGGGATCATAGTTAATATCTTTTGTCAGCAGGGTAAAGATGGCATGGGCACCCATAACAGCACCCACACAGACGCAGATCTTCAGGTGGGAATATTTTTCGTTAGGCAGTGCGCCCTTTTTGTAAAACAGTTCTGCGGCACCCCATAAAAGGGCGGTCGCGATTGAGAAGAATAACCAATTCATAACATTTCCTCTTTCTTTATAGTGTTACAAGTCCTGCATCTACCATTTTCTGCAGGCTCATTAAAATACCCAGTTTTGCGTGACACCAGGTCAGACCGCCCTGGAAATACACAGCGTAGGGAGGACGGATAGGACCGTCTGCGGACAGCTCGATGGAAGAGCCTTGCACGAATGCGCCGGCAGCCATAATGACCTTGTCGTTATAGCCCGGCATATCCCAAGGCAGGGGAGTGGCGAAGGAATCTACCGGCGCAGCGGCCTGGATGCCCTTGCAGAAGGCGATCATACCCTCCTCGCTGCCCAACTCCACCGCCTGAATAATGTCGTGACGGCTTTCTGTGGCGTTGGGAATGCACTTAAAGCCTAAAGGCTCATAGAGGTTGGCTGCGAATACAGCACCCTTTTCCGCGCCGGCCACCACAGTGGGAGCCAGGAAGAAACCTTGATACAGTGCGGGCATTAGACCTAAATTGGCGCCTACCTCCTGGCCCAGACCGGGGGCAGACAGTCGGTAAGCACACCGTTCCACACAGGCAGCAGTACCGCAGATGTAACCGCCAATGGGGGCGAGACCGCCGCCGGGATTCTTGATCAGGCTGCCGACCACCATATCTGCGCCCACATCCGAAGGCTCAATGGTTTCCACGAACTCGCCGTAGCAGTTATCCACCATACAGATAACATCCGGTTTTACGGATTTTACAAAAGCGATCAGCTCGCCGATCTGTCTGACGGAAAAGCTGGGCCGCGTGGCATAGCCCTTGGACCGCTGAATGGTGATAAGTTTGGTCTTTTTATTAATTGCTTTGCGAATATTCTCATAGTCAAAGGTACCGTCCGGCAGCAGATCCACCTGTCGGTAGGAAACGCCGTATTCCTTCAGGGAACAGGGACTTTCGCGAATGCCGATGACCTCCTGTAGAGTGTCGTAGGGCAGACCAACAGGAGAGAGCAGCTCGTCACCGGGCAGAAGATTTGCGGACAGTGCAACTGTCAGCGCGTGCGTGCCGCAGGTGATCTGCGGGCGGACAAGAGCAGCCTCCGTGTGGAATACATCAGCATAGACCTTTTCTAAATTGTCGCGGCCCACATCATCATAGCCGTAGCCGGTGGTTGCAGCAAAGCAGGCGGCGGATACACGGTTTTTCTGCATAGCGGCCACCACTTTTGCTTGATTGTGTTCGGCAATCATATCGATTTGAACAAAACGGTCTTTTAACCGCTCCAATGTCCGCTCGCCGTAGTGATAGACAGCAGGGCTAATGCCCATCGTATTATACAATTCCAATAATTCTTCCATATCTCTTACCTGTCACCTTCAAAAATTTCATCAGCAAGATCCCGCAATAGTTCCGGACGGGATACGATCAGCCCTTTGCTTTCCTCGCCCAAAATCAGCAGTGTATCTCCGGGCTTGATCTGAAACAGCTCACGCGCTTCCTTGGGTATGACGATCTGCCCCCGGTCACCCACCTTGGCAGTGCCGAAAACCCGTTTGGAATTACCTTTTCCGAGGATGTGTTTTCCTCCGGCCATCAGATCACTCCTTTCCTACTTTTCATACTTTTCATACAAAAGTATAAACAAAACCGCCCCGGTTGTCAATACCGGAGCGGCAAAAATCAGTCGTTTCTTCTGCGACCGCCGAAGAGCAGGATCAGCCGCAGCAGCTGGGCAGCAGAGACGGCAACTGCAGCAACATAGGTCATAGCCGCCGCGGTAAGTGTCTTTCGCGCACCCCTCAGCTCCTGATCGGAAAGAATTTCCGTATCCTCAATGGCCTGCATCGCCCGTCGGCTGGCGTTAAACTCAACAGGAAGCGTAACCAACTGAAATACAAGACTAAGGGCAAACATCGCAATGCCTAAATAAACCAGCGTATAGGAGGAGCCAAACAGAACGCCTAAAAGGATCAAAGGCAATGCCAGTTTTGAGCCGATATTGGTCACGGGAATGATCGCCGCCCGCAGCTTAATGGGGGCGTATTCTTCGGCGTATTGCACGGCGTGGCCGGCCTCGTGACAGGCAACACCGATGGCTGCGGTGGAGGCGCTGTCGTAGACAGGTGCAGACAGACGGATCACATTGGCTTTGGGGTCGTAGTGGTCTGTAAGGTTGCCGGCAGTACGCTCAATAGATACATTGGTCACGCTGTTTGCCCGCAGAACGCGCATGGCAGCTTCGTGACCGGTGATTCCCCGGGCAGAGATTTGCTTGGAATACCGCTTAAATGTACTGTTGACCTTTGCGCTGGCGAACATAGCAAGCAGTAAGCAGGGGAGTACGATATAAACATACGTCCAATCGAATCCGTAAAAATAGTAAGGCATAAGGTACCTCCATATGAGAAATACTTTTCTTTAGTATACCCACTTTTTCCAAAAATGCAATAGTCACCATTGCCTTTTTACGGGCGGAAGTGTATAATATTCCCATTGGATTGTAAAGGTGGGTGCGTATGCGTTTTTTGTATTTCCTTGAGAATATCCGGGTGCCTGTGCTGAATGAATTTATGCTTGGTGTGACTATGTTGGGCGAGGAAACTGCCTTCCTTGTGATTGCACTGGTGATGTTCTGGTGCGTGGATAAATATGTTGGCTACTACACCCTGTCCGTGGGTTTTGTGGGGACACTTGCTAACCAATTTTTGAAACTGTGGTTTCGGATTCCCAGGCCGTGGGTGCTGGATAAGAACTTCACCATATTAGAGCAGGCAAGGGAGGCTGCCTCCGGCTATAGCTTCCCCAGCGGACATACACAGAGTGCGGTTGGCACGTTTGGCTGTATTGCCGGGGTTACCGGAAAGAGGATCATCCGTATTATTGCCATTGTGATAGCGATCCTCGTGCCGATCTCCAGAATGTATATCGGTGTCCATACACCCTTGGATGTAGTAGTGTCCGTTGCTATCGCGCTGCTTTTGATCCTTGTGTTCCGTCCGCTGATCCTTGGCAATGATCACAAGCGTATGCCGGTGCTGTTTGGAATTATGCTTCTGTTGGCTGTGGGCTATTTGTGTTTTGTGGAGTTTTATGCCTTTCCCCGGGACATTGATCCCCATAACTACGAATCAGGACTGCAGAATGCCTATACACTGCTTGGCGCTTTACTTGGTATGCTTGTTGTGTACTGGTTCGACGAAAAATGGTTAAACTTTAAGACAAGTGCTGTTTGGTGGGCGCAGATCATAAAGGTCGCTGCCGGCCTTGCTTTGGTTTTGGTTATTAAAAGCGGAACGAAACCGCAGCTGAATATGCTGCTTGGTGAATATTGGGGCAGAGCGGTGCGCTATTTCCTTGTGGTTCTGTTTGCGGGGATGCTGTGGCCAATGACCTTTGAATGGTTCTCTAAGCTGGGTAAGAAGGAGTAAATTTTATGCCGATTCTGATCTATCTTCTGCTATCCGTTGCGTTATTGATACTTTGCAGCGGACTTGTAGTCTTCGTACTGGGCTGCGTCCGCAGAAAAGAGATCAATTGGCTGGTGGAAGAGGAAGTCCTAAACACACCCTACGAAAAATACTATCGGAACATTCTTGCCGGTGACCGATTCCTGAAAGAACACAATGCCCGGCCTATACGAATCAGAAGTGAAGACGGGCTCGTGCTGTACGGTGATTTCGTACCGGCGGAAGATCCCAAGGGTACAATATTGCTGGCTCACGGATATCGCAGCAATAAGTGCCTGGAATTCGGCGCGGTATTTGATTTTTATCATAATAAGGGTATGAATATTTTAGCGGTGGATCAGCGCGCCCACGGAAAAAGCGAGGGAACATACATATGCTTCGGCACAAAAGAGCGATTCGACCTTATTGATTGGATAACCTTTATCAACAATCGCTACGGCGAAACTCAAAAAATCATCATCAGCGGCATCTCCATGGGAGCATCTACCGTGCTCATGTCGTTAGGGGAGGAAACACTCCCCCCCAACGTGGTGGCGGCGACCGCCGACTGCGGCTTTGTCAGCGCATGGGATGTATTCGCCCATGTACTCCGTCACACCTATCACTTGCCCAAATTTCCCTTGATGTACACCACCGATCTGCTCTCACGCGCCGTGG
>JAZRIT010000008.1:0-2233 GCA_045645385.1 Faecousia sp. | reverse complement strand
TTGGGGCAAACAGCCACACTGGGGGCGGACAGCTTCCAGTTGGAACCACGGCGCTTATCGCGACGGGCGCTGGACACTTTACACTTAGGGACAGCCATGGATGACACCTCCTTGGTCAAACTGCTTTTTACAGCATTCTTTGTTTATTCCTTATTGAGAAGCTGCTTTAAAGCAGCAAAACGGGGGTCTAACTCCTTTTGGCAGGTACAGGGACCGTCGTTCAGGTTGTTGCCGCATCTGCAGCACAAACCCTTGCAGCTATCCTTGCACAGCAGCTTGGAATCCATATTCAGAACAAAGATCGTTCTGACGATGTCCTCCAGGTCTGCAGTGTCTGCCTCCATCGGGAATACCCATTCATCTTCATTTTCCTCGTTGGCAAGCTCCGATACCAGAACCGCGTCGATGGGGATCTCCATTTCGCGGTCAAAGTCCGCAGCGCAGCGGTCGCAGGTGCCGTGGATGCAGGTGGTGATCAACCCCTTCATCACCAGAACACCGGCGGTGTTCCGCACTGTGCCGCTGGCCAGCACCGGCTCGGAAACCGGCCGGCTCGTGCCGTACACAAGGTCACTCAGATCCACGCTGGCAGAGAAGGTTACGCTCTGGCCGGGACGGTCTATGATGGAAGACAGTTCCAGTCGCATAGTATCCCCCTCCTAACAGTCGTGCTTAGCTATTATATAGGTATTTGTCCGATTTGTCAAACATTATTTTCAGTTTTTCTTTAAAAAATTCACGGCTTGTCTTCCGGGAGGAACAGACGGAAAGCTGTGGGCAGCGCCGCCTGGGCGCGGATTTCTTCCTCTGACAGCCAAACGAAATCTCCACCGCAGTCCGCCACACTCACATACGCTCCACACATACGCCACTCTATGTGGGTAAATATATGTTTCCGCTCCACTTGCAGAAGCATTTCGCTTGGTTTTAATCCAAATCGCTCCACTCGTTCCAGCGCAGCCTGCGTATCCAGCCTGCCGGGGGTATTGGGAAACTGCCACAGACCGGCAAGCAATCCATTATCGGGACGCTTCTCAAGGGCAATTTTTCCGTCACAGGAAAGGATGAACACCGTGTATTCTTCGATTTTGCGCTGCTTTTTGGGAGATTTTACCGGCAGATCATTGGCGGTTTTGTTTTGATAACCCAGACAAAAATCCTTGCAGGGGCAGTTTTCGCAATCCGGCTGGCGGTTTGGGCCGCAGACCGTAGCGCCTAATTCCATCAGTGCCTGGGTGAAATCCCCTGCCTGCTTGGGATAGACCGCAGCTAATTTTTGCTGCACGGATTTTTTATAGGCCGGCAGGTCAATGGGGGTGGGATCGTCGGTAATGCGGGAGATCACCCGCAGGACATTGCCGTCCACAGCAGGGGTTGGCTGATTGAATGCAATGGAGCAGATTGCGCCGGCGGTATATTCACCAACACCGGGCAGGGCCAGAATATCCGCATAGGCTGTGGGAAATTGGCCATTATAGTGGGTCATTATCTGTTGGGCGGCTTTCTTTAAGTTCCGCACACGGCTGTAATATCCAAGGCCCTCCCACAGCTTGTGGAGCAGCTCATCATCACATTCCGCCAAAGCAGAGACCGTGGGCAGTGCGTTCAGGAAACGGGCATAGTAGCCTTTTACCGCCTCCACCCGGGTCTGCTGCAGCATGATCTCCGACACCCAGATATGATAGGGGTCTTTATCCTGCCGCCAGGGAAGCTCCCGGCGGTTGGCCGCATACCAGCCAAGCAGCGCCTCCGGCAGACAGGCAATCTGCGATTGTTGATCCACGGTACACCCCTCCACTCTTTTGGTTCATTGTACAACAGGGGGCAAATCCGTGTCAAGAATGGGAATTTGGGAAAATAAATACATTTTTTCAAAAAAGGACTTGCATTTTCCGTTTTGATGTGCTATTATATGCAAGCGCTTGTGAGAGCGCAGTACGCGCCGATAGCTCAGTTGGATAGAGTGACTGGCTACGAACCAGTAGGTCGGGGGTTCGAGTCCCTTTCGGCGTACCATTTAACAGGTTATCCCATTTGGGATGACCTGTTAAATTTTTATGTAAGGAAGGGACTCGAAAGGGCGGCACCAGTGCACACACTGGTGTAAAAACTGTCCGGTGGACAGTTTTTAGCCCGTGGGAGAGTCCATGGGCGAATGACAGCAAGCGGTACGCTTGTCGGCATTCGTCCATTTTTTAATGCAAACGAATCCCTTTTGGTACTCCGGAATAAC
>JAZRIT010000007.1:0-7255 GCA_045645385.1 Faecousia sp. | reverse complement strand
CGCCTGATGCAGTTCCAGGGCCGCAGCATCCGCAAGGATATTCTGTTGACCCAGGTGTGGGGATATGAGTCCAACGCAACAGAAAACAATGTGGAAGCCTATGTGGGTTTTCTTCGCAAAAAATTGAAACACATAGAGTCTAACCTGAAGATTGAGGCTATTCGATTGCTGGGGTATCATCTGGAGGTGACAGAAGAATGATCAAGCGTTTGCGCATTAAATTCGTTTGTATCAATATGACCATCGTGACCATTATGCTCTGCGCAATTTTTGGACTTGTCCTCCATTTCACCAGCGTTAGCATGGAGAAGGACAGCTTTGAAATGATGCACACTGTGGCCATGAATCCCCACCAGCTGGGTATCCCAGGAAAGCATGGACCCGGCACCCAGTTGCCCCACTTTACCCTCCAAACCGGCCCCGGTGGTGAATGGATGGTCTCTGGCACCGGAAACTATGACTTGACTGACACCACCATGCTGTCGGAGCTGATTGAGCTTTCCTCCGCACAAAAGTCCGGCGTTCTGAAGGAATACGGACTCCGTTTTGTGCGGGTGGCGACCCCCACCAGCCAGCACATCGTGTTCGCGGATATGTCCCGCGAAACAAGCATCATGAGCGATCTACTGCAAAACTGCCTGCTGATCGGTGCGGTCAGCTTTATCGTTTTCCTGATTATCAGCATTCTTCTGGCTCACTGGGCTGTCAAACCGGTAGAAACCGCATGGAAACAGCAGCGGCAATTCGTTGCAGATGCTTCTCATGAACTGAACACGCCGCTGACTGTGATTCTCAGCAACGCACAGATGCTCTCCGGAAACGGCGAGGACCCAGAACTTCGGGAGAAACTAACAGCTAACATTTTGACTGTATCCCAACAGATGAAAGATCTGGTCGCCAAACTGCTCAATTCCGCTCAAGTAGATCAGGGTATTGATGCCATGCAGTTTTCTGCCGTTGATTTGAGTGATACGGTATTCAATGCACTTCTGCCTTTCGATTCCATTTTCTATGAACGGGAAATGGAACTGGACAGCGATATTCAGGCTGATATTTGGGTGAAAGGAAGCTCGTCACATCTAACACAGGTGGTGGATATTCTGCTGGACAATGCACAGAAATACAGTATCGAACACGGGCATACCCGGGTGACTTTGCGGCGTCAAGGCACAAAGTATTGCCTGCTGACGGTCGCCAACGAGGGAACGCCTATGTCCGCAAAAGAACTGAAAGATATTTTTAAGCGGTTCTATCGGGCTGACACCGCCCGCGAACGGACAGGCAGCTACGGATTAGGTCTTTCCATTGCGGAGGGTATTGTAAAAGCACATCGGGGAAAAATCTGGGCAGAGAGCAAAGACGGAGTCAACACCTTTGCGGTTCATTTGCCAGTCACAACTGAAACATTATGAAAACAGGGAGCAAACTGCGGCGCAGTTTGCTCCCTGTTTTTTGCAATCGCTCCCTGTTTTTTCAGAGATGGTTCAGTCCGGGATGTTAGAGTGAAACAGCAAAGTGCTTCCTCTGACTTTCAAACGATAAGTTCTCGGACAGCAAATCAGCATAAAGGAGGTCCATTATGATTTCAGTTGAACACTTGACGAAATGTTATGGTGATTTCACGGCTGTGGACGACCTGAGCTTTGAGATCGGTGAGGGCCATGTCTATGGCTTCCTTGGCCCTAACGGCGCAGGTAAATCCACCACCATGAACATCATGACAGGCTGCCTTTCGGCAACGGCTGGCCATGTGCGTATCGACGGATACGACATTTTCGATGAGCCGGACAAGGCTAAAAAGCTCATTGGTTACCTGCCGGAGCATCCGCCCCTGTACATGAATGAAACACCGCTGGAGTATCTCACCTTTGTAGGCGAGGCCAAGGGACTGCGGGGCGAGGAGCTGAAGCGGCAGATCGACGAGGTCATCGGCCTGACGAAAATCGAGCACATGAAGCACCGCCGCATTTCTGCCCTCTCCAAGGGCTATAAGCAGCGTGTAGGTATCGCGCAGGCTCTGTTGGGCAATCCAAAGGTTATCATTCTGGACGAACCCACTGTTGGCCTTGACCCTATCCAGATCATCGAGATCCGCGACCTCATCAAGGAACTGGGCAAGAACCACACCGTCATTTTCAGTTCCCACATCCTTTCCGAGGTGCAAGCCATTTGCGACCAGATCCTGATGATCGCTCACGGCAAGTTGGTGGCTTTTGATGACCCGCAGAATCTGGAAAAGGCGCTGCTTTCGCCCAATGAGATCATCCTGACCACCGACGCCACCGAAGGCGAATTGAGCGATATTCTATGCGGTGTTGACCACATTACCGAAGTGACCACGGGCATTGCGGAAGAAAATTGGACGGTCGCTCACATCAGGACTGACCATGGCAATATTTACGATTTGTCCCGCAGCGTGTTCCTGGCCTTTGCCAGGAGCCGCAAAGTGATTTTGGAAATGAGTCTGAAGAAGGGTACGCTGGAGGACATCTTCATTGAGTTGTCCGAGGCAGACCCTGTCTCTGATGACCAGGAAAGCGAGGTGGAGGAAGCATGATCGCGGTATTGAAACATGAACTGCGGACTTATTTCCGCTCCCTGACCGCCTATGTGTTCGGAGCGTTCCTGCTGCTGTTTATCGGCATCGGCTCTGTTCTCTACAATCTGCAGGCGGCAGTCAGCAACTTTGAGCTCGTTTTGAGTTTCAGCTGCCTCGTCTTTGTGGTCATTGTTCCGATTCTGACCATGCGTGTCATCGCAGAAGAACGCAAACAGAAGACTGACCAGCTGCTCTACTCTCTGCCTATCACAACCACACAGGTGGTTGTGGGCAAGTATTTGGCTCTGCTGGTGGTATATCTGGTCCCGCTGGCTGTTATCAGTATTTATCCGCTGATCTTCTCCAAGTACGGCGATGTGTATCTGCTGACGGCCTACGGCTCCATTCTGGCATTCTTCATTCTGGGTGCGGCGCTGATCGCCCTGGGCGTTTTCATCTCCTCGCTGACGGAGAATCAGGGTTTTGCCGCCGGTATCGGTATTGCGGCTATTCTGCTGAACTATTACAGTGTCACCCTTTCCGAAAGCGTATCCTCCACCGCTATGGGAAGCATGATTGCTCTGGCAGTCCTGCTGATCGTGCTTTGGTTCGTGATTCGCCACCTGACTCGAAATGAAAAACTGGCTTGGGCGGTCTGTATTCCTCTGTATGTTGCCATCATGATCACTTCCTGGGTGGACTATACCAAGTTTGAAGGGCTGCTCCCCAATATGATGAACGCACTGTCCCTCTTTGAGCGATTCTATGTCTTTGTAAACGGCGTATTTGATATGACGGGCATCGTGTATTATCTGAGTGTTATTGTCTTTTTCCTGTTCCTGTCTGTCCAGTCTCTTGAGAAACGGAGGTACAACTGATGAACAAACTGAAAAACCTCCTGTCTTCCGGGAATAGTGAACGAAACCGTCAGGCAACCAAGGGTGGCTCCTATTCCTTGGCCATGACCGCCGTGGTGCTGGCTATCGTGGTGGTGGTCAATATCTTTGCCTCAGCCCTGCCCACCAGCCTGACTAAATACGACATTTCTTCCTCCAAGCTCTACTCCATCACCAGCAATACAAAGGTGGTGGTCAACGCCCTGCAGCAGGATGTGACCATCTATTGGATCGTGCAGTCCGGTGCAGAGGATCAGGTCATTGAAAACCTGCTGAGCAAGTACGAGAGTCTGTCGGACCACATCAAGGTTATGAAGAAGAACCCCGACGTCTATCCCACCTTTGCTGAACAGTACACCGACGAGTATGTCCAGAACAACAGCCTTGTGGTGGAGTGCGGCGACAAATACCGTTATATCGGCCTTGAAGACATCTATATCGGTGAAGTCAACATTTACTCCGGCACCTATAGTGCTGACAGCTTTGACGGCGAGGGCGCTCTTACCTCTGCCATCGACTATGTGACCAGCGAAGAATATCCCCAGGTCTATCTTCTGGAAGGTCACGGTGAGGCAGAGCTGCCTGCTGATTTTGCCGAGCAGATCGAAAAGGAAAATATGGAGACCCAGACCCTGTCCCTGCTGACGGTGGATGAAGTCCCTGAAGAGGCTGACTGCATTGTGATCTACGCTCCGCAGAGCGATATTTCCGCAGAGGAAAAAGAGATGCTGGCTGACTATGTGGCGGACGGCGGCAAATTGTGGGTCAGCGCAGGCCCCGTGGAAGAAGGTATTCTGGAAAATCTGTACAGCCTGTTGGGTGATTACGGCGTGACCGCCAACGAGGGCATTGTGGTGGACAGCGACCAGAATCATTATGCCTTCGGCGCACCCCTTGTCCTGATCCCCGACATGGCCAGCAGTGCTGTCACCGATTCTCTGATTGAAGAAAACTACTACACCATTATGCCGGTTGCGCTGGGCCTGACCAATGAAGGTTACAGCAGCAAGGGCACCGTGACTGATCTGCTGACGACTTCCGATATGTCTTTCAGCAAGGTTGCCGGATACGACCTTGCAACCTACGACTTTGAAGAAGGCGACATGGAAGGCCCCTTCACTGTTGCCGTTTCCGTAGAGGACAACAGTGGCGGACAGATCTACTGGTTCACGTCCGACCAGTTCCTGGAAGAGCAGTATAACGCATTTTCCTCCGGCTCCAATATGGATTTGGCCATGAACGCCCTGTCCGATTTGATTGGCGAAAGCGAAGCTATGGCCATCCGCAGCAAGTCCCTGAACTACAACTACCTGACCATCAGCGACTCTACTTCTTCTCTGCTGAAAGTCCTGATGATCGGTGTGTTCCCGCTGGCTTATCTGGGTGCGGGTATCTGCGTCATTCTGAATCGAAAGAAGGTGCAAAATGAAACGGTCTAAACGACTTTACGCACTGCTGGGCATTTTGTTGGTTGCCTGTGTCGCTACCTTTGCGGTAACACAGATGGAAGAAGGCAAGGAGCAAATCAAGGCTACCGGCGAGATTATTCTGGAGGTATCCAGCGACGATGTCCAGTCCCTGAGCTGGGAATACGGGGAAACCTCTCTGGCTTTCCACAAGAATGAAAAATGGCTTTATGATGAAGATGAGGCATTCCCCGTGGACGAGGAAAAAGTCCATGAAATGCTGGAACAGTTTGAAGCTTTTGGCGTGTCTTTCATCATCGAAGAAGTAACTGATTACAGCATGTATGGTCTGGATGATCCGGAATGTGTTATCAATTTCGCAACGGAAGATCAAACCTACACCATTGAGCTGGGCGACTTCAGCAACATGGATGAAGAGCGCTACATTTCCATTGGTGACGGTAATGTGTATCTGGCAAAGGTTGATCCGTTGGAGGAGTTTGATGCGGTGCTGAAAGATATGATCAAGCACGATGAAGACCTCTCCTATGACAGTGTTACTCAGATCAAGTTTGAGGGCGAGGAAAATTATACCATCTTCTATGAGGAGGAAAGCACCGCTACTTATTGCGCTGACGATGTTTATTTCACAGAGAAAAACAGCGAAACCTTGCCTCTTGATACTGACCGGGTTGGCACCTGGCTGGAATCCCTCACCACGCTCAATCCGACTGACTATGTGACCTACAACGCCACGGAGGAAGAACTGGAGTCCTACAATCTGGTTGATCCTGAATTGACCATCACAGTGGATTACACCTCTGAAGATAAGGATGGAAAGGAAATCTCCGACACCTTTGTTCTGTCCATCAGCCGCAATCCCGAAGAGTTGGCTGCTGCAGAGGAAGCCGAGGCCAACGACGAGGAAGCGGAAGAGGTCACTGCATATGTCCGTATTGGCGAGTCTCAGATTGTCTATAAGATTTCAGAGGTCAGCAGCAACAGTCTGAGAGCAGTATCCTATAATGAGCTTCGCCATCGCGAAGTTCTGCCTGCCGATTTTGAGGACATCTATCAGATTGATGTCACACTGGAAGGTGCTGACTATACCATTGCCGTAGACGGCGAGGACAAGGATGACGAGCGCATCTGGAAATATAACGAGGACGAGGTTGAAATCGATGACCTTCAGGATGCCTTAGAAACTCTGGGTGCAGAATATTCCGATGATTTTATCTCTGATAAGCCCTCTGAGAAAAAAGAGATCAATCTGACATTCCATCTGGACAATGAGCATCATCCCGAGGTCAAAATCGAATTGTACCGTTATGACGGTGAGGACTGCCTTGCTGTGGTAGATGGTCAAACCTTTGCTCTGGTTCCCCGCAGCGATGCGGTGGATTTGATCGAAGCAGTCAACGCCATTGTTCTGAACTGAAAGCCAGTCACAAAGCAGCAGACACGCTTTTTCAAAAATATACCTGTGTTTTGTCTTCCGTCCTCTCAAGGTAAGGCCGCAGCTTGCCTGCTGTTTTGATGATATGAAAACGGGGAAGTCATTGTGTTCCAATGACCTCCCCGTTTTCTGCTGATACTCAACAACAAAAATATCCGGAAGCTGCTGCACTGCGACAGCTGAAAAAATTTTGTTTCCTGCATTTTTACAACTTTATCGCTTGTTTTCAGATTTAGTTCAGCACCGGCAGGTACAATTTGATATGACACAGGTAGAGTCTGGGTATGGGAAAGGATGTGAAAAAACATGGACTACCGCCATGAATACAAGCTCCAGATCAATGATTCGGATATGATTACCATCCGTCATCGGCTCCGTGCGGTGGCAAAGCCGGACGAGCATGCCACAGACGGGAAATATCTGGTCCGCAGCCTGTATTTTGACAGCCCGGCGGACAAGGCGCTCATGGAGAAAATAGACGGTGTCAACCGACGGGAAAAATTCCGCATCCGATACTACAATGGCGACACCTCCCTGATCCGTTTAGAGAAGAAAAGCAAATGGAATGGTCTTGGCAATAAGCGCTCCTGCGATCTGACGGCAGACGAGGCACAGGCCATTGTGGACGGAAATTTAGAGTGGATGATGGATTCCGGAGGGCCTTTGGTGCAGGAGCTTTACAGCAAAATGCTCTGGCAAGGTCTGCGGCCAAAAACCATTGTGGATTACACACGGGAGCCTTTTGTGTATGCGCCAGGAAATGTACGGGTGACCTTGGATTACAATATCCGCACCGGTCTTCGCTGCACAGATTTCCTGAATCCGGACTGCGTGACAGTAAGCGCGGGAGACGCTCCCATCATTCTGGAGGTGAAGTGGGACGCCTTTCTGCCCGACCTGATTCGGGATGCTGTCCAGTTGGAATCCCGGCGCACCGCCGCCTTTTCCAAGTACGCTG
>JAZRIT010000006.1:0-3713 GCA_045645385.1 Faecousia sp. | reverse complement strand
TGGCAAACCTCCTGGAACTGCTTGAAGGCTTCGGGGAACTTGTCAGCCATCTCGGAGATGGGCATGGGGGTACGGACACCGGCCACCACGTCTTCGCCCTGGGCATTGGTCAGGAACTCGCCCATCAGGCCGCGCTTACCGGTAGCGGGGTCACGGGTAAAGGCAACGCCGGTACCGCAATCGTCACCCATATTACCGAAGGCCATGGACTGCACGTTAACAGCAGTGCCCCAGGAGTAGGGAATGTCGTTGTCGCGGCGGTAAACGTTTGCACGGGGGTTGTCCCAGGAACGGAAAACAGCCTTGATGGCGCCCATCAGCTGCTCCTTGGGGTCGGAGGGGAACTCAGCGCCGATCTTGGCCTTGTACTCAGCCTTGAACTGGCCGGCCAGCTCCTTCAGGTCCTCAGCAGTCAGCTCAACATCCTGCTTGACACCCTTCTTCTCCTTCATCTCGTCGATGAGGGTCTCGAAGTACTTCTTGCCGACTTCCATAACGACATCAGAGTACATCTGGATGAAACGGCGGTAGCAGTCGTAAGCCCAACGGGGGTTGCCGGACTTGGCAGCCAGGACCTCAACGACTTCCTCGTTCAGACCCAGGTTCAAGATGGTGTCCATCATACCGGGCATAGAAGCACGGGCGCCGGAACGGACGGAGACCAGCAGGGGGTTTTCCTTGTCACCGAACTTCTTGCCGGTGATGGCTTCCAGCTTGGTAACATATTCCATGATTTCAGCCTGGATGCTGTCGTTGATCTTGCGGCCGTCCTCGTAGTACTGGGTGCAGGCCTCGGTGGAAATGGTGAAGCCCTGGGGAACCGGCAGACCGATGTTGGTCATTTCTGCCAGGTTAGCGCCCTTACCGCCCAGCAGCTCCCGCATAGAGCCGTTGCCTTCGGTAAACAGATAAACATACTTGTGAGACATTGAAAATACTCCTTTCAATCATTGCAGGCAGCTCTGCCGCCTATTTTTGTCTTTTTCCTTTTAGATGCTATAAGGCACAGATAAGCATAGCACAAAAAGGAAGAAAATGCAAATACTTTTTCCAAAAAGACGGAGAAAAAAGCGAAATATTTTCACCTTTTCAGGCAATTGTGTACTATTTGCAGGATTGCACACAGAGTGCCCGTGCGGTAAAATAAGAGAAAAGGCCTTTTGGAGGTGCTTATGGAAAAGCTAAGATTCGGTATTGTGGGTATGGGTGTGCAGGGAAAACTCTACGCCGCGCTACTGACAGGGCAGCCATTTGGCGGGGAGACCTTGAAATTTTCGAGAACTTTGCCGCCCACATTCACAAGGGCACACCGCTGATCGCCACCGGTAAGGACAGCCTGCGGGAGGTGCAGCTGGCAAACGCGATCCAACTCTCCGGCTGGAAGGATATGCCGGTGAAAGTCCCCTGTGACAATGAAGAATATAATCTTGGTCTGCAGCAGAAGATTGATGCGGAAAAACAATAAAAAAACGGTCATTCCGAGGGTGTCTCAGCACCCGTGGGAATCCCCATCATAAGAAGGAGATTGCCACACCAGTGTGCGCACTGGTTCGCAATGACCGTTATTTTTTAATATTCCCGGACGACGGCTTTGACTAAGCCGATCAGCTCCGCTTCGTTGCCGTTGATGGGGCTGTAGGCATCGTTTTCCGGCATCAGCCACACTTCCCCATTCTGCAAACGCAGGCGCTTGACGGTGGCTTCGTCGCCGATGCGGGCAACCACGATCTGACCGTCGTCAGCGGTCTGCTGGGGGCGAACCACCACCATATCCCCACTGAGGATGCCGGCGTTTATCATACTGTCGCCCCGGACACGGAGGGCAAAGCAGGCCGGATCACCGTCCCAGCTGATAGTCCCCTCTTGATTTTCCAGTGCCAGGATGGGCATACCCGCCGTGACCACGCCCACCACGGGAATCTGACCGGGACGGGTAGCAGTGACGATAGAGCGCTTGCGGCCCTTGGCACCGGGAGAGAGCAGCAGACCCTTGGCCTGCAGCTGATTCAGATGATAACTGACAGAGGCAGTAGAGCTGAGGCCCACTGCCGCGCCGATCTCCCGCACAGAGGGGGCAAAGCCGTTTTCCTGCACAAACCTGTTCACAAACGCCAAAACGAGGTCTGCTTTATTGCTTGTTCTGGGCATAGATTTCCCTCCGTTTCAAAAATTGCCGGATTATTCCTCTGCCGGCACGGCTTCCGGTTCATCCTCCCGGGCAAGCTCTGCCTCTACAAAGGCCGGCGCAACCTCTTCCGGCAGGTTTTTCAGCTTTTTGAGCGCAGACAGGCCTCTGGCAAGGGATACAATGACCCAGCCATGGAACACATAATCCATAATCAGATCCGCAGAGATCTCTAACCACAAAAGCAGTACCGCTGTATCGATGCTGAAGAAAACCAGCGCAACAACAAGCCAGGTCTTGGGATGCTTTTTGGCAAACACCCAGCACAGGACATACAAAATCAGCACCGCAGCGGCAATGGCCAGCATCACGCCGAAGAAGCCCTTGCCCAAGAAAGCGACCTCTGACAGGTATTCACCGTAGTATTCCAGCGGATACATACCACCGAAATACATACCGTAATCCACAAGCATATACGGCACATAAGCCGAAAACAGGAAGTATGTATTGGCATTGGCTACCAGCAAAATGATGTTGATGATCGTAAATGCCAGTACCAGCAGAAGATTGTGTCTGGTGTTATTGACGGTGTTCTCCAGCATCTGCCGCTGGCTCAGCTGAACAGTTGCGCCTTGATTTTTGTTAAATAAACTCATACTGCTACCTCCTTTATTTTCGCCGTATTACGGCTTATGGCTATTATAGCACATATGAACGAAAAAGAAAAGAGATTTTTTCTGATTTTGCAAACGCATTTTCCCAAATTCCGCACCTTGCAGGCACTATACTGATTATAGACCATAATAAAGGAAGGGATCAGTATGGAAACCTACGACAAAGCCAAGGCTGCCCGGGTATGGCAGCGGGTACAGGGGGATGCTGCCGCCAATCCCACCCAGGGGCTGACAGGTATGATCGCGGAGGAATGGGCCGATGCGGCCATTTATCTGTCGTTGTCCCGGCGGGTGCAGGGCAATGCCGCCGCGGCGCTGCGGAAAATGGGTCAGGAGGAGCAAGCCCACATGGCCTGCCTGAAGGGGATATACACCCTGCAGGGTACCGGCCGGCCGGAGGTGCCGCCCCCTCCCCCGGTGGATAACGCTCCCGTGCAGACCATCCTGCGGCGGTGCTACGGGCGGGAGATGCGGTGTCTTGCCCAGTATGAGGCCCGGGCAGACCACCCGGAATACGGGCAGATCTTCGCCCGGATGGCCCAGCAGGAACGGGAGCATTGCCGGCAGATCTTGGAGCTTTTGGGTAGCCTCCCGGCAGAGAAATAAAGCCTCCCTTGCCTAAAGGGAGGTGGCATTTTCGCAAGAAAATGACGGAGGGATAATTGCTCAAAGGGCAATATGCCGCAAAGCGGCATAGAATCCCCCAGCTTCGCTGCGCTCAGCAGCCCCCTTTAGGCAAGGGGGCCTTTTACGGGCGATTCGTGAATCGCCCCTACGGGCAAATATATCTGCGTGTGTAAGGGAGGGGTGTCCCTACATAATTATAAAAAGAGGTGCAGCTTTGGACTGCACCGCTTTTGATTTGATTAGTCGTCGTTCTTGGCTTCGTCGATGATCTTCTGCTGGTTGGCCTT
>JAZRIT010000005.1:0-6929 GCA_045645385.1 Faecousia sp. | reverse complement strand
CCGATCAGGGCGATGGGCTTATTGCCGGCCATTTGCAGACGCTTCATCAGACACAGCGCCATAAAGTGTCCAACATGCAAAGAATCGGCAGTAGGGTCAAAGCCGATATAGAACACGGCCTTGCCGTTATCGATCATCTCGCGGACCTCTTCTTCATTGGTCACCTGCGCGATCAAGCCACGGGCAACCAGTTCGTCATATACTTTCATAATATGTCCTCCAAAAATTAAAGCCCTCTGTCCCCGAAGGACAGAGGGCGTAAATTACGCGGTACCACCTCTGGATTGGCACAGTCTCACGGCTGTACCCTCACGGCGTATAAAACGCCTGCGCTGTATCGGGCGAACCCGTCCTGCCCTACTATGCGTTCAGGCAAGCCGCTCCGGGAGGTAGCTTCAGCAATTTCCCTGCCGCCTCACACCCACCGGCGGCTCTCTGAAACAGGATGATCGCTTACTTCTTCCCATCATTGCGTTTATTTATTTATCCTAACAAATATTGAACAATTTGTCAAGTCTTCAGCATTTCCTCGGCGCTCTTCAATGTGGTTTCTGTGATATTCGCACCGCCGATAATTCTTGCAAGCTCCCGTTTCCGTCCTTCCAGATCAAGGGGTGTGACCGTGGTGTAGGTCCGGCCGCCCCGTTCCTGCTTGTCGATCAGCAAATGGGTACTGGCCAACGCCGCCAATTGGGGCAAGTGGGTCACACAGAGGACCTGTTTATTCGCCGCTACACTGCGCAGCTTTTCCGCAACTTTTTGGGCGGCACGGCCGGAAACACCGGTATCCACCTCATCAAAGATCAGCGTAGGCACCGCGTCCTTTTCTGCAAGCACATTCTTCATTGCCAGCATAATTCTTGCCAGTTCGCCGCCGGAAGCCACCTTGCTCATGGGCTTCAACGCCTCGCCTGCATTGGCGGACATATAAAATGCAACCGTATCGACACCGTTACCCGACAGTTCAGTTTCTGTAAAACTGCAGGAGAACTGTACCTTCGGCATATCCAATTGGGAAAGTTCTGTTAAAATGTGCGCAGACAGCCGTTCAGCTGCTGCTTTTCGGTCTTCTCTGAGACGTAGTGCATAATCTATCGCTTCTTTCTCAGCAGATACCAGCTTATTCTTTAGCCGTTCAATCGTATCATCGGCCATTTCGATTGCATCCAATTCCCGGGCCGCACTGTCAAGATATTCTAAGATATCCTGGCAGGTTGCACCGTATTTTTTACGCAATCTATGTATAATATCCAGCCGGGATTCAATTTGCTCCAGTTCATCGGCACTATAGCTCAAGTCATCCCGGGCATCCCGAATCTCCTCAGCGGCATCCTGCACCTGATACATCAGATCTGTAATCTTCGCCTGCAGGGATGCAAACGAATCCGTATAGCGGGACAGGCGACTTAATTCCCGTTCTGCTTCAGCGAGCAGAGCTGCCGCGCCGTCGGAATCGTCATCACCGTATAAGCAGGACACAGCTGCATTGATACCGTCGCTGAGCTTTTCCGCGTTTTGGAGAATCTTGCGACGCTGTTCCAGCAGTTCATCCTCCCCCGCCTCCAGCTTAGCCTTGGAGATCTCATCGATCTGATAGCGAAGGGTCTCCATACGGCGAAGCTTTTCACTCTCGTCCATATCCATTTTCTGTATCTGCCTGCGCAGGTCGCAAACCGTCTCATACCGGGACTGATATTCATTTCGCAACGATGCATTCTCACTGAAAGCATCCAGCAGGACCAGGTGGTTATTTTCATCGAACAGAGACGCAGAATCGTGCTGGCCGTGGATGTTTATCAGCTGGATGCCCAATTTGCGGAGTATGGAGACGGATACCAATGTACCGTTGACCCGACAAATATTCTTACCGTCAAGATATACTTCCCGGTGAATCACGACCTCTGAATCATAGGGCACACCGTTTTCTTCAAACCAGGTCAATTCCGGCACATCGGTAAATACACCGCGTACAGAAGCCTTCTCGGTGCCTGTGCGGATCATATCCCGGTAGGCACGCTCACCGAGGATCGCAGAGATCGCATCAATAACGATTGACTTACCGGCACCTGTTTCACCGGTCAGCACATTGAACCCGGCATCAAAGGAAATATCGGCACATTCGATCACCGCAATATTTTCAATATGCAGTAGGCTCAGCACTGTCCTTCCCTCCTTAGTTCAGCAGGCTCTTGATCTCGCCGCAAAAGGCAGCGGCAGAGTTGGTATCACGCATAACGATCATCAGGGTATCATCACCGGCTAAACTGCCGATGGACATACTCAGATTCATAGCATCTATGGCCGAGCCTGCGGCAGACGCCAACCCCGGCAGTGTCTTGATGACCACGATATTTTGTGCATAATCAAAGCTCACAACACTCTCACGGAAAATCGTATTCAGCCGGCTGGAGAAGGATCCGGCCAGCTCATTGGATGAGGTGGTGTAGCGGTAGGTGCCCAGACTCGTCAGTTCCTTGACGATGCGCAGGTCCTTAATATCTCTGGAGACGGTTGCCTGTGTGCCCCGGAAACCGGCTTCCTGCAGCGCAGCCAAAAGCTGCTCCTGGGTTTCCACATTTCTGTTGGAGATAATCTCCAAGATTTTTGCCTGTCTTTGACTCTTCATATTTCACACCTCGATCAGCCGATTCTGAATTTTGTGTTAACAACATCAAAAAAGCTTCTTTCCTTCAACCGTACAAGCTTTGTGCAAAGATTTGACTTACGGATAGTTGCCACATCGCCAAGATTCATCCGCAGCGCCTTGCCCCCATCTACAGACAGGTAAGCATTGCGTCTGGCATTGTGAGTCATAGCCACATTTACCGTTCTCTTATCAGAAACAACGATGCAGCGGCTGGCCACATCGTGGGCGCAGATAGGCGTCACCAGAATACTGTGGGCATCCGGCTCTACAATAGGACCGCCGGCAGAAAGGCTGTATGCCGTAGAACCGGTGGGGGTAGCAATGATCACACCGTCACCGCCGCATTCCATCAGCTGCACACCGTCGCACTGCACCTGGAAATGCACGATCCTTGCAACCGCACCCTTAGTAATAGCTACATCGTTCAGGCACAGATCGTGGAAAATGATATCCCGATCTCTCTGCACCGTCACATCCAGCATCATTCGGTGGTCAATGGTATAATCCCCGGTTGCGATCCTGGCAAGCTGAGACAGTTCTGTGTTTTCCAGTTCTGCCATAAAACCCATTGTGCCGATATTGACACCCAGAACCGGGATTCCCTGGCGGGTCGCCGTTTTTGCCGTGTGCAGCAGCGTACCGTCGCCGCCAAAGCAGATCAGCATTGACGCATTTGGCAATTCCCGCTCAATGCGGCTAAACCGAATATCCCGGGGAAGGTCATAGGTCCTGTCTACCTCAAACGGCAAGCAGACGCGAGTCTCCACGCCGGCAGCATTCAGAACCGACATTGCTTCCCGTAATGTTTGAAAATTCTTATCCCGATAAGGATTGGGGGACAATATTACCCGATTCATAGGAATCACCCCTTTAAAGTTTCATGGGCATTGCTTACAATAGATGCCGTATCCGGTATCATACCGGGCTTATCTTCCAGAGTCAGATGGGCGAGAAATTCAATATTTCCTTCCGGGCCTTTCACCGGGGAAAATGTCAGTCCCAAAATAGTAAAACCGGTCTGCTGAGTCAGGGCCACAAAGTCGTCCAGTACTTCTTTATGGATCGCAGGATCCCGTACAACACCCTTTTTGCCGACCTTTTCCTTGCCCGCTTCAAACTGGGGTTTGATCAGGCAAAGCACCTGGCCTGTGGGTTTCAGAAAGGTCTTGATGACCGGCAGAACGATCCGCAGTGATATAAAGCTCACATCGATCACGGACAGATCCAACATCTCACCAAGCATCTCTGGCGTTACATAACGCACGTTGGTGCGCTCCATCACCACCACCCGGGGGTCGGAACGGATCTTCCAATCCAGCTGTCCGTATCCCACATCAATGGCAAAAACCTTACTGGCCCCCTGCTGCAGCAGGCAATCTGTAAAGCCGCCGGTGGATGCGCCTGAGTCGCTGCAGACATAGCCGGTAGGATCCACGCCAAAGTCCCGCAGGGCCTTTTCCAGCTTCAGACCGCCGCGGCTCACATAGGGACAACCGCCGGTGCGAACCTCAATGGAAACATTTTCCTCATAAGAAACGCCGGGCTTGTCCGCTTTCTGTCCGTCCACATAGACCAGACCGCTCATAATGACGGCCTGGGCCTTTGTACGAGTCTCCGCGTGTCCCAATTCCACAAGCAGGACATCAAGCCGCTTTTTCACTTTCATTTGCCCAGTACCTCCATCACCTTGCCGGCCAAGGCCGGGGCGCTTAAGCCATATTTTTCGTATAACTGCGCTACACTGCCGTGGGTCACATACTCACAGCCCAGATCCACACAGGATACGCTGTGATGCCCACCAACAGCAAAGGCCACTGCATCGTGGATACCGGCGCTGGCCTCTTCGGCTACGATCACATTCTGTACGCCGTCGATGACACTTTCCAAGCTGTTAAAGTCGATGAGAGCCAGACGGGTCAACCGTATCACCGAAATATCGATCCCATGTTCCGCCAGTATATCCGCCGCGGCTATAGCGTTATTCACAAGCCGACCGTAGGTAAGAATTGCTGCATCCCTGCCGCGTCGATGGGCAATCACTGTCGCATCCGGGTTCCACGCGCTATCCTGATAGACCTCATCGCCGCCTCGGGGATAGCGAATGGCCACAGGCCCATCATGTTCTTCAACAGCCCAATAGAGCATATTCTTAAGCTCAGCGCAGGAGGCCGGAGCCAGCAATGTCAATCCCGGCGCGTGGCGCAGGAATCCCACATCATAAATGCCATGGTGGGTCTCACCATCCTCGCCTACCAGTCCGGCACGGTCAACAGCAAACACAACATGCAGATTCAGCATACAAACGTCCTGCAGGATCATATCATATGCCCGCTGCAGGAATGTAGAATACAGGGCAACCACAGGGACCATCCCCTGCTTGGCAAGGCCACCAGCCATAGATACGGCGTGTTCCTCCGCGATGCCTACATCAAACAGGCGCTTCGGATATTGCTTTTTGAATTTCAAAAGGCCCGTACCGCCGGGCATAGCCGCGGTAATAGCGCATAAGCGGGGATTATGCTCGGCCAATTCCACCATTGCAGCGCCAAAGCAATCGGAGAAACCGGACTTGGATTTTTGCAGCGGTTCACCGGTCACAGGATCAAATTTACCAATGCCATGGAACAGCTTGGGGTGTTCCTCGGCAGGTACGTAGCCCTTGCCCTTTTGGGTCATAACATGCAGGACCACAGGCCGTTTCATGTCCCTGGCAAGCTGCAGCAGCGAGATCAGCTTTTCCGTATCGTGACCGTCAATGGGTCCCAGGTAGGTAAAGCCCATACTTTCAAATATTGTTTCGGGGATCAGCATTCTGCGCAGTCTGTCCTTGACGGAGGTCAGAAGTCTTGCAACCAGTCTGCCGCCGTGGATCCTGGACAGGAAATTTTTCGTATGCCGCTTCATACCCAGGTAGCGTTCCTTGGTACGCAGCTGCATTAGATGTGATGCCATACCACCCACATTGCGGTCAATGGATAATTCATTATCATTGAGAATAATGACCATCGGCTCGTTACTGACCGCCGCATCATTAAGCCCCTCATAGGCTAAGCCGCCGGATGCAGAGCCGTCACCTATCAGGGCAACCACATTGTAATTTTGTCCCTGCAAGCTTCTTGCTCGGGCCATACCCAATGCAATAGATACAGAGCTGGAGGCGTGACCGGCAACGAAGGCATCGGTATCGCTCTCGGAGGGCTTGGGAAAGCCGGCCATACCGCCAAATTGGCGCAATGTGGCAAAATCTGCCTGTCGTCCGGTAAGAATCTTATGGACATAAGATTGGTGACCCACATCAAAAACCAATCTGTCAACAGCGGTATCAAACACCGTTTCAATGGCAACCGTCAGCTCCACAACGCCAAGATTGGATGCCATATGACCGCCTGTTCTGGACACATTTTTAATTAAAAAATCACGGATCTGCTGACAAAGCAATTCACGCTCATCTGCGGACAGCGCAGCCAAATCACTGTGACCTTGTATGCTCTCTAATTTCACAGGTTACACGTCCTTTTAATATATTTCAGAACACAAGTAACATAAAATGCAGAAATATACACTATTCTTGATTATACTATCATAGACACTGTAATTATACAAGTATAAAATGAATATTTGTATATTTTTTCTGAAACGCCACAAATTCCCTGCATATGCAAAAAACACACGAAGAGTGGGATTTCTAATACCTGGGAAGAAGAGATTTGTTTGCATTTTTCGCTGTGCAAAAAATAAATGTTCGGCTCGGTCCAGCCCTCACCGGCAACGCTTGTCCACGTTGCATTATGATCGTTCAAATCCCTCTTAAAAGCCAAAAGAAAGACCACCCGATGGGTGGTCTTTCTTTTGGCGGAGAAGGAGGGATTTGAACCCTCGATACCCTTTTGGGGTATACACGATTTCCAATCGTGCGCGCTCGGCCAGCTACGCGACTTCTCCATACATATTGACTTGTTTTGCAGTCAGCCTTGATATATTACTCTATCTGACCGAATTTGTCAACCCTTATTTTGCAAAAATCTGCCTGCGTACAGAAAAATCAGTTGACATTGGTTCGCATAACAGATATAATACTAAAGCTTGCTAGTGTAGCACAGTCGGTAGTGCATCTCACTCGTAATGAGAAGGTCGCCTGTTCGAGTCAGGTCACTAGCTCCAATAAAATGCTCATCCCACCGGGATGGGCGTTTTATTATGGTCGTGGACTGACTCGAACCATCTAAATGCAACGCGGATGAGCGTTGCCGGCGAGGGCTGGACCGAGCCGAACCTTTATTTT
>JAZRIT010000004.1:0-26233 GCA_045645385.1 Faecousia sp. | reverse complement strand
TTGTGGTGCCGGTGTCAGCGCAGGACAGTTTGTGGCAATCGCGACGGATTCCACGCCGCTGGCGGAAAAACCTTGGGGACTAAGCAATCAGATGACCGCAAAAGCACTGGATAGCATCGGCAAAAACGGTGGTCCCCGGTGCTGCAAGCGAGATTCCTATTTATCCATTCTTGCCGCAATCGATTTTGTTGCAGAGCATTTGGATGTCCATATGGAAAAGGCAATGCCCGTATGCTCACGGAGCCGCCAGAATAATCAGTGTATCGAAAAACTCTGCCCGTTCTTTGGAGGAACGCAATGAAGAAAGTAGCCTTTATTTGTGTCCATAATTCCTGTCGCAGCCAGATTGCTGAAGCCCTGGGAAAGAAGTTGGCAAGTGATGTGTTTGAGAGCTATTCTGCCGGAACGGAAACCAAGCCCCGGATCAATCAGGATGCCGTGCGGCTAATGCAGCAAGTCCACAAAATTGATATGGAAGCCACTCAGTCCAGTAAGCTCCTTTCTGATATCCCGCAAGTGGATGTTGTCATCACTATGGGCTGCAATGTTCAATGTCCCTTCCTGCCCTGCTCCCATCGAGAGGATTGGGGGCTGGAAGACCCCACAGGCAAAAGCGATGCCGCATTCCTGAAAACAATCCAACTGATTGAAGAAAGAATACTGGATCTAAAACAAAGACTGAGATGAAGAATCCCGGAATTGGTATGATTCCAATTCCGGGACATTTTGTATTCGTCTCACTTGGCTTTTAGAAAACACAAGTAGCAAGCCAATAAATCAGTCCATACACAACACTCGCACTCACGCCGTAGACGATGACTGGGCCTGCGATTGTAAACATCTTGGCACCAACACCGAGGATAAAGCCCTCTGCTTGTGTCAACTTAGGACCCATACATTCGTGTTCTATTAAGACTAAAAATTTTACATAATTTTCACACTATAACTTCCGCAGTATGCTTTAATACATAAGGAGGGATGATTATGAAAAAATACTTATGTATCTTTTTGACGTTACTGTTAATAACCGCATCTTTTTCCGCATGCAATAACAAAGAACCTTCTCCGACAACCGGATTTGTTGACCCCCTCTCCCAAATTATGGAATCCCCTGACAAACAACCACAATTATCCAAAGACGAATTTGTTGAAATCACAAACAATTACTTGTCAACAAAAGAGTGGGTACTCCCATCTGAGAAGGCGTGCTTTTATACATACGGTGTTAATTATAGTGCGTACATTATCGAGGATGAATATCTTTTCTCACTCAATGCCAACGTCAATACTAACGATTCTGTAGAATATGATTTTTACTTATCGCATTATGTTGACGGTGTAGTAACTGAATCGGAATTCGATCCTTTACTTTTCGAAAAATTTATCAAATAGCGTTCAAAAGGCTTGACCGGGTGGTCAAGCCTTTTTGTGCGGGTCGATGTGGGCATCGACCCCTACAAATATTTACGATTTCAATCGTCGGGGTGGATGCCCACATCCACCTGCTAAAATAATGTCGTTATCCAGTAAATAATGCCATAGACTACACTTGCAGACACACCATAGACGATCACCGGGCCGGCTATTGTAAACATCTTCGCGCCGACGCCCAGGATGAAACCCTCGGTTTTGAATTCCACGGCGGGGGCGGCGATGGAATTGGCAAAGCCGGTGATGGGCACCAATGTGCCGGCGCCGGCGTGTTTGGCGATGTTATCGTACAAGCTCAGGCCGGTCAAAAGCGCAGACAGGCAGATCAGGGTAATACAGGTGGCGGTACCTGCTCCATCCTTATCCAGCCCTAAGGCAGTATAGCCGTTCATACAAAGCTGGCCAAGGGTGCAGATGAAGCCGCCCACCAAAAAGGCCAGCAGACAATCCTTGCCAATGGGCGATTTGGGTGACATATCTTTAATGAGTTTTCCGTATTCTTTTTCCGTCATAGAAAATCCCTCCTGTGGTATTTTTTCCGTCACAGGAGGGATTATTCGTTTTTTTAAATTTCGTCGGAGAACAAAGCTTCGATGGCTGCACGGGCAGCATCCTGCTCGGCCCGCTTTTTGCTGGAGCCGCTGCCGCTGCCCACCACCTGGCCATTGAGGGTCACCTCTACAGAAAACTCCTTATCGTGGTCCGGGCCAGTCTCACCGGTGAGCCGGTAGCTGATAAGCTGGTTCTTTTTCTTTTGCACCAGTTCCTGCAGGGTGGTCTTATAGTCCTTATTCTTCAGCTGGCTGGCCGGTACATTACACAAGACGAATTCCCGGATAAAGCGCTCAGCTGCGACCATACCGCCGTCTAAAAAACAGGCAGCGATCACCGATTCCACCGCATCGGCCAGGATAGACGGACGGAGTCTGCCGCCGCTTTGCGCTTCGCCGTGGCCCAGCTGCAGATGGCTGCCCAACTGCAATTTTTCCGCAATGACCGCAAGGCTGGTCTCGCAGACCATATCCGCCCGCATCCGGGTCAGCTCCCCCTCGGGACGGTTCGGAAAATTGCGGTACAGGTACTCCGCCACCACCATTCCCAAGATAGAATCCCCCAAAAATTCCAGCCGCTCATTGCTTTTCAGGCTGTCATGCCAATACTCGTTGGCATAGGAAGAATGGGTCAGGGCATTTTGGAGCAGGGTGATATTTTGGAATCGGTAGCCGATGGCATTTTCCAGATCCTTAATCATTTTCCGCTTCCTCCAGGGCCTGCAGGCTCTGCTCCAGCTCGGCGGAGAAATCTGCATTGGCTGCTTCCATGGCCTGCTTTACCGCGTTGCGGAAGGCAAGGGCATCAGACGAGCCGTGGGCCTTGATAACCGGCTTGCGGATGCCCAAAAACTGAGTGCCGCCGATGGTCCGGTAATCCAGCATACCCATTACCTCGTCTACGCCCGTCTTGCAGAACAGGTAGCCGATCTTGGACAGGAAGCTGCGCTTGAAGATCCTGTGTTTCATCAGACTGCCCATAAACATAGCCGTGCCTTCGATGGATTTTAAGAGCACATTGCCGGCAAAGCCGTCACACACCACCACATCCACCGCGCCCAGAGGGACATCCCGGGCCTCGGTATTGCCCACAAAGTTAATAAGACCTTTTTCGTGCGCTTGCGTTAACAGCGCGTAAGTCTCTTTCTGCAAGGGTGTTCCCTTGGTATCCTCCGCGCCGATGTTGAGAAGGCCCACCTTGGGATTTTCCACACCTAAGTACTTTTGGGCATAGAGCGAACCCACCACGCCGAACTGCAAAAGGAACTCCGGGGTACACTCGGCATTGGCGCCGCAGTCTAAGATCACCGTTTTGCCGCCGGCCTTATTGGGCATCACAGGGCCCATAGCCGCCCGGCGGATACCCTTGACTCGCTTGACGATCAGCGTTGCGCCGCTCAGCAGCGCGCCGGTAGAGCCGGCCGAAATCACCGCATCGCCCTCACCATCGGCAAGCATCTTCAAGGCAATCATCATAGACGAATCCTTGTGCTTGCGCACAGCGGCGGTGGGGTCATCGTGGACATCCACCACACCGTCTGCGTGGATGATCTCCACGCCCTCCGGCAGAGTATCGATGCCCTGCCGGTTCATAACCTGCAGGATCTCCTCGCCCTTACCTACCAAAATGATCTGCGCGCCAAAGTCCTTTGCTGCCTGCAAAGCACCCATTACCGGGGCCAGGGGGGCATTGTCGCCGCCCATTGCGTCCAGAATTATCTTCATAGCTGCACCTCTTTCATCTGCTGTGCTAAGGTATCAATGATAGCAAGAGACCGATTGGCGATGGCCAGATTCTTCTCTGCTTTCTTGCGGATCCGCTGCTCCAGCGGGGAAATGATGCTGAAATTGATATTCATCGGCTGGAAATTCTCGATCCGTTCGTCGCTGATATACAGACCCAGCGCGCCGATGGCCGTTGCCTTGGGAAAGTCGGGAATTTCTGTTCCCAGCACCTTGGCGGCCATGGCTACACTTGCCAAAAAGCCGGAAGCAGCGCTTTCCACATAGCCCTCCACGCCGGTCATCTGCCCGGCAAAGGCTACCAGGGGGTTGCGGCGGTCGGCATAATACCGATCCAGCAGCTTGGGGCTTTGCAGGAAGGTGTTTTGGTGCATCACGCCGTAGCGGACGAATTCTGCATTCCGCAGGGCCGGGATCATAGAGAACACCCGCTTCTGCTCGCCGAATTTCAAATGGGTCTGAAAACCTACCAGATTAAACACGCTCTTGGCGGCGTTATCCTGCCGCAGCTGGACCACCGCGTAAGGCTCTTTGCCGGTTTTGGGGTCAATTAGGCCAACAGGCTTCAGCGGGCCGTAACGCAGGGTATCGATGCCCCGGCGGGCCATCACCTCCACAGGCATACAGCCCTCAAAGACCCGCTTATCCTCAAAGCCGTGGACCTCCGCCTCCTCGGCGGCGATCAGCTCTGCCACAAAGGCTTCATATTCGGCCTTATTCATGGCGCAGTTTACATAATCCGGTGTCCCCCGGTCATACCGGCTCTGCCACCAGCCCGCATTCATATCGATGGATTCTGCCGTCACCAAAGGAGCGGCCGCGTCGAAAAAGTGCAGGTAGTCGCTGCCGAAATACTGCCCGATAGCCTTGGACAGGGCATCACTGGTCAGCGGGCCTGTGGCAACAATGACTGGACCCTCCGGCACCTGGGTCACTTCCCCGTCGATGACCTTGATATTGGGGTGACTGCGGATCTTTTCCGTTACCAGGTCGGAAAATCCCTGCCGGTCCACCGCCAGGCAGCCGCCGGCCTCCACACGGGTGGCATCGGCGCAGGTGATGATGAGGCTGTCCAGACGGCGCAGCTCTTCTTTCAGAAGGCCCACGGCATTTTCAATTTTATCACCCCGCAGAGAGTTGGAGCAAACCAGCTCCGCGAAGGTATCGGCATGGTGGGCAGGGGATTTTTTGTGGGGCTTCATCTCGTACAGCTCCACCTGTATTCCCCTTTGGGCAAGCTGCCAGGCCGCTTCCGTGCCGGCAAGGCCCGCGCCGATGACTTTTACAACTGCCATCACTTGGTCTCCTTCGTTTTTGCAGAGCGCTTGGCTGTGGATTTCTTAGCCGCCGTCTTCTTGGCAGGCTTCTCCTCAGCGCCTTCCGACCCGTCTTTCTTTTTATAATAGCCCCGCTTATCCTCCGGCAGGAAGTTTTCGCAGGCTTCGTTGATACAGAAGGATTTCATTCTGCCGCGGCCGGACTTTTTGAACATAGTCTGACCGCACTTGGGGCAGTCGGTGGCCGTGGGCACATCCCAGGTCATAAAACCGCATTCCGCGCCCCGCTCGCAGCCGTAATAGGCATAGCCGCGCTTGGTCTTGCGCTTTAGAATGGTGCTGCCGCACTTGGGGCAGCGGCCGGGCATTTTTTCCACGATAGGCTTGGTATTCTTGCACTCCGGGAAACCGGGGCATGCCAGGAATTTACCGAACCGGCCGGCCTTGATGACCATATTCCTGCCGCAGACCTCGCAAATCTCCTCGGTGACCTCGTCGGGCACCTTCAGCCGGGTGCCTTCCAAGGCTTCTTCTGCGTCCACCAGCTCCTGGTGGAAGTCTTTATAAAACTCAGCAAGCAATGCTTTCCAATTCTGATTGCCGGCTTCCACCTCGTCCAAACGGGACTCCATATTGGCGGTGAATTCCACATCGATAATGTCGGTAAACCGCTCCAGCATCAGACCGGTGACCACCTCGCCCAAGGCCGTGGGCTGCAGGCGCTTGTCTACCTTATTTACATACTCCCGGTCTTGAATGGTGGAGACGATGGTAGCGTAGGTGGACGGACGGCCAATGCCCTTTTCCTCCATTGCCTTGACAAGGCTCGCCTCGTTATAGCGGACGGGGGGCTGGGTAAAGTGCTGCTCGGGTTTGATCTGGGAAGCGGTGGCCTTATCCCCCTCCTGCAGGTCCGGCAGAGGTGTGCCGGTGGCTTCGGTCTCATCGTCCCGGCCCTCTTCGTAAACGGCCAAAAAGCCCGGGAACTTGACGCTCTGATGGGTGGAGCGGAAGGTGTGACGGTTGCACCGGGTGTCGATAGCCACGGTATCGTAGACAGCATTGGCCATCTGGGAGGCTAAGAATCGGCTCCAGATCAGCTTATACAGCCGGTACTGCTCCTTGGTCAGACTGCTTTGGATCTTCTCCGGGTCCAGCTCCACATGGGTGGGACGGATGGCCTCGTGGGCATCCTGAGCGCCGGACTTGGTCTTAAACACATGGAAAGCACCGTAATGATAATTCTTGCCGTAGCGGGTGGTAATAAAGCTCTTGGCTGCTGCCATCGCCTCATCGGACAGACGCAGGGAGTCCGTACGCATATAGGTGATCAGACCCAAAGTGCCTTCCCCGGCCACATCCACGCCTTCATACAGCTGCTGCGCCACGGCCATGGTGCGCTTGGGGGTCATATTCAGCTTGCGGGCCGCCTCCTGCTGCAAAGTAGAGGTGGTAAAAGGAGGGGCAGCGGAGCGCTTCTTGTCCGCCCGCTTGACGCTGGTAACGGTGAATTCGCCGCCGGTGATATCCCGGACGATGGCTTGCACCTGTGCCTCATTCTCCAGTTCCCGCTTCTTCTCGTCACCAAAATAATGGGCCACGAAAGAGCCGGGCTTGCCCGTCAGATCCAGCTTCACATCCAGCGACCAGTATTCCTGGGGAACAAAGGCCCGGATCTCATTCTCCCGGTCCACCACAAGACGGGTGACCACCGACTGGACACGGCCGGCAGACAGACCTCTGCGGATCTTCTTCCACAGCAGAGGCGACAGCTCATAGCCCACGATCCGGTCCAGGACGCGGCGGGCCTGCTGGGCATCTACCAGATGGGCATCGATAGCCCGGGGATTGGCAATTGCCTCCTTGACCACCTTTTCGGTGATAGCGTTGAAAGGGGCCCGCAGGGTCTTACTTTCCGGCAGCTCCAGAAGCTCCTGCAGATGCCAGGCAATGGCCTCGCCCTCACGGTCCGGGTCCGTTGCCAAATATACGGTATCTGCCTTCTCGGCAGCCTTTTTCAGCTCCGCGATCAGCTCCGCCCGTTCCGGCAGAGGGATATACTCCGGCTCAAAACCCCCGGCAATGTCCACACCCATGGTGCTTTTGGGCAGGTCGCGCAAATGACCCATACTGGCCTTTACCACATAGTCCGGGCCAAGAAATTTACCAATGGTCTTCGCCTTATGGGGCGACTCCACGATTACAAGATTGGAGCTCATACTTTCCTCCGCTTAAAAATTATTTCACACTGAAACGGCCGCCGGGGTGCTTATGCACAAGGCCTTTTACCGATAACATCGTCAGCACTGACAGGACTTTTCCTGTGGGCAGCGCAAGCTTTGCCACCAGCTCCGCAGGCTCTTGTGGTGTATCGGTCAGCAGGGCCAAAACCGCCTGCTCATCCCCGCTCAGGGCAATTCTCTCAGTTTTTAACACACTATAAGTGGAAACCGGCCCGTTGTCAATGGGATTTTTTCGGGCGGATGTCCTATTTTCCGATTTTGGGGTAGGCGTGGACACGGTTTCGGCTACCTTAGCCGTCGCCTCTTGGTTTACATAAAACGGTTCTGTCTTATGCTTTTTCAGCTTGCCGGGGTACAGAAATTCATAGTTTTCCAACACATCCCAGCCGGAAAACACCGGCGTCGCCCCCTCCTGCAGCAGAAGATTGCTGCCGGCGCAGGCGGCATTGTCGATATTTCCGGGGACAACAAACACATCCCTGCCCTGCTCCATAGCATACCGGGCGGTGATCAGCGCACCGCTTTTTTCCGGCGCCTCCACCACCAGCACACCACTGCTGATACCGCTGATGATGCGATTGCGGGCGGGAAAATTCCAGGACAGCGGCTCTGTGCCGGGCGGGTATTCCGAGAGCAGACAGCCGTTTTCCGCCACCGCCGCAAAGAGATTTTTGTTGCTGCGGGGATAGACCACATCCACACCGCAGCCCAGAACGCCCACCACAGGACCGCCTGCATCTAAGCTGCCCTGCATCGCGGCGGTATCCGCACCGGCTGCGCCGCCGGATATGATAAAGCCGCCGGAGCGGGTGATCTGACTGGCCAGACGGCCGGCAACCTGCAGGCCGTACAGGGTGGCCTTTCGGGTGCCCACAACGCCCACAAAGGGCGCGCTGTCCCAATCCGGCAATCTGCCCTTATAATACAGGAGCAGGGGCGCATCCGGGGTATTGCGAAGCCGGGCCGGGTAAGCGCTGTCCGCCACAGGCAGGATGCCGATTGCCGCTTTCCTGCAATGGGCGAGGATCGTCTCCGCCGCCGTCAGTGTCTTATCAGCCAAAGCTTCTTTGGCTTTTTCGGGAATGTCCCAACCCTCCGGCTGGGTATGGTATAGGCTCTCCGGATCCCCCGCCTGGGCCAAAAGCCGGTGCTTTTGCGGCAGGGATATGTTCTTCAGTTCCGCAAGCCAAAGCCAATACAGAAGCATTCTTTCACCTTCACTGTTTCATCTGCCACATCACAATGGCTGCGGCCACCGCCGCATTCAGAGATTCGCAATGGGGATTCATAGGGATAATCAGGCTGTTTTGGGTATAGGTTAAAATTTCATCCCGCACGCCCTGGCCCTCACTGCCGATGACCACTGCCATGTTCTGCAAGGGCGCTTGCCGCAGATCCCGGGCCTTATCCAAGAGGGCGGTGACGGCGATGGGGATGCCCATATCAGCGCAGGCGGATCTTGCCGTCTGCCAATCGGTTTGGGTAATTTCCATACGGAACACCGCGCCCATACTGGAGCGGACCACCTTGTGACTGTAGGGGTCGGCGCAGCCCTCCAAAAGGGCAACAGGGATCTGCAAAGCATCGGCCGTCCGCAGGATCGTACCCAAATTACCCGGGTCCTGGATACCGTCCAGCAGGAGCATTCCCGGCTTTGGAACAAAAGGCTTTTCATCCGGCAGGCGGCACAGAAACAGCGCCCCCTGGGGAGTCTGCATAGGCGAAACGGATTCCATCACATCCTTAGGGACAGTCACCACCCGTACGCCGGCGGGGATATCCATTTCCACATCCTGGGACAAAATCACCGTGTCAAGGCCCGGCCACCAGCGGATGGCCTCCTGTAGCAGCTTGGTACCGTCGGACACGAACAGCCCCGCTTCCAATCTTGCTTTTTTGGAGATCAGCAGCTTTTTTACCTGCAGCAAGAGGGGATTTTTCCGGGAGGTAATGTATTCTGTCATAGCTTTTGCACCGCGTCAAGGGCAGCGGTATCGCCCAGCACCACCATCACATCGCCGGGCAGAATCTCATAGTCCGCGCCGGGGGACACATTAACGGTACGCCCCTGCTTGACCGCGATGATATTCACGCCTAACTTTGCCCGCACATTCAGGTCCTTCAGGCTTTTGCCAATCCAGGACACCGGCGCCGGCACTTCAATGATGCCGTGGGCATCGGACAGTTCGATATAATCCAGCACATTTGGGCTGGACAGATTCCGGGCCAGACGGCAGGCCTGCTCCTGCTCCGGGATGACCACCTTGTCAGCGCCAAGCTTTATCAGCACCTGCCGGTGGGTCTCATCGTGGGCCTTGCAGACCACATAGGGAACACCCAGTTCCTTCAGATTCATAGTGGCCAGCACGGAGTCGCCCAAGCTGTCGCCGATGGCAACGATAGCGCAATCGAAATCCGCTGCGCCCAAGGCCCGCAGCACCTCTTTATCCCGGGCATCGCCCACGGCCGCCTGGGTCACATCGGCGCTGATGGACTGGACAAGCTCGTTTTTGGTATCCATCGCCAGCACCTCGCAGCCCAGCTCACACAGCCGTCTGGCTGCTTCCGATCCAAAACGGCCTAAGCCTACAACAATATAAGAACGCATAATATCCTCCTATCCAATCAGTAAATTGGTATCTGCATAGCGGAAACGGTCTTCCGCCTTATTCCCCATTAGGAAGCCCAAGCTGATGGTCAGCACGCCCACCCGGCCAAAGTACATAAACAGGATAATCAAAAGCTGGGCCGGCAGTCCCAGGGTGGGGGTCACGCCGGCGGTCACGCCCACCGTTGCCATGGCAGAGACCGCTTCGTAAAGGCTGTCCGTAAAGGATACCGCTGTGGTAGCAGTAATGAAAAATGCGCCGAAAAATACCAGCGACAGCACGATAAAAACGATGGTCATTGCATCAATGGCCTTTTCGTTGGGAACGGTCCTTTTAAACACACGGACTGTGCTCCTGCCCCGGGCCTTTGCCACAACAAACAGGATCAGCACCACAAAGGTCACAGTTTTGATACCGCCGGCAGTGGAGCCGGAGGAGCCGCCGATGAGCATAATGACCATACTCACCGCCTTGCCGGCATCGGTGAGCCCCGCCTGGTCCACCGACGCAAAGCCCGCTGTCCGCAGGGTCGTTGCCTGGAAAACAGCATTGAGTATCTTTTGCCCCACAGGCATATTGCCCAATGTGGCAGGGTTATCCCATTCCAGCAGCAGCACAAGGCCTGTGCCCACAAGGATGATCGTTCCCGTGGCGATGAGCACCAATTTCGTATAGACACTGCATTTTTTGAAGGACCGTACTCTTGCCAGCTCCTCCCAAACAAAGAAGCCCAAGCCGCCAACGGTGATAAGCGCCATCAAAGTGATCAGCACGACAGGATCTTGATTGAAGGGTATCACGCTCTGTCCCGGCGCAAGGACGCCAAACAGGTCAAAGCCGGCATTGCAGAAAGCGGACACGCCGTGGAAGATGCCCCACACAGCCGCCTGCCGCAGGCCGTATTCCGGCAGAAAGCGGAAAAACAGCACCAGCGCGCCGGCAAACTGCACGCCCAGCGAGCCGAAGATCACGATCCGCTGCAGGCGGACGACGCCCTGCATATCGGTGAGGCTCATGGCCTGGGCCATAATCATTCTCTGCTTTAAACCGACCTTTTTCCGCAGCACAAAGATCACCAGGGATGCCACAGACATAAAGCCCAGGCCGCCCACCTCAATGAGCAGCAGCAGCACGACCTGTCCAAAGCCGCTCCACTGACTCCAGGTATCAAAAAGGGACAGGCCCGTCACGCAGGTGGCAGAGGTGGCGGTAAACAGCGCCGGGACAAAGCCGCAGGACACGCCGCTGCGGGAGGCGGCCGGCAGGCTCAGCAGCACCGTACCCAGCACGATGATCGCCCCGAAGGCCAGCGCAATGATCTGGGTCGCGCTTAACCGCAGCCGTCGCACCCGCTTCCAAAACCGCAAGGCTCTTTTTTCACCGGACACAGGCACCCCTCCTTTTCTATATTATAAATGTATTTTACCTTATTATAGCAAGTTTACACCACTTTGCAAGGGGTTTTTACCCCAGAGCGATTACCGGCGCTATTGCGTTAAACGAAAACGGTCATTCCGAGGGTGCGTCAGCATCCGTGGGAATGACCGTTAGCGGAATGGTAATTGCTCCGGGGATAAATGTTATGATTCGGGTATGTAAGCCAGGGAGGTTTCAAGATACTGCTCCCAGACAAATGTTTCCGTTCTCTTTTGCAGATTGTAGGCTTCCCGGATGCCCTTACAAAGCCGCAAAAGCTTTGCCTGCATCACCGGGGAGCGGAACAGCTCCGCCCGCTGGGGGAGATTTGCATAATAGAAGATCCGGCAGCGGTCCTCGTGGGGATAGGTCATAGACTGCAGGTCTGCAAAGGCTCGGTTTCCCTCGGCAAGGTATTTGGTGTTGCCGGTAACATGGGCGCTGTAGGTGTAGTCAAAGCCCTTGGGATTCAGTTCCGCCCAGGTGTCAAACTCACGGCTGTTACCCAGCACATGGGCGTCCACGCCGTAGGCAATGCCCTGCAGCAGGCTGGATGCAATATCCGCTTGAGCAGACAGGATGACCCAGCAGTCCTTCCCCTCCCAGAACTGCACCCAATCGGCGTCCCCTGCGATCTGACGGACCAGGGCGATGCGAATCCAACCGGCTTCCACCGTCTTGAGCAGGAATTTTTCCGGGAACTGCTCCAAAACAGGCTTGATTTTTTCCAGCATTCCGTTGATGACCTGGGGATGGTACTCCGGGGTCAGGGTATGTCCGCCGGTGACCTGCACTGCATCCTGCCATAGCAGCAGCTTCACGCCGTACTGGGTCTGGTAGGTATCCGCCAGTGCCCGGCTCTGGGCAAGGCCCTGGGTGTCGGGGTTTTCAGCGGTGTACAGCGGGCCGGTGCAGACCGTTTCCTCTCCGGTGGCGGATTTGGCCACATTCCAGCGGTACAGGGCATGACAGGTGTTTTCCGCATCCGTTGCCAGCAAACAAATGTCACTGCCGTCGCTGCAGAAGGCAATGGGTGCCCGGACACCGGGCAGCACCGTCCGGCCAATGGCTTTGCCGGAATTGAGGTCATAGCAGGTCAGCTCTAAACCGCTTTCCGTCATCGTATAGTCCACCGCCCGGTTTGCCGCCGGGATCACAGCGCGGCCGCCCTTGGCCTCGGCTGTGGGAGGCAGGATCTGCAGACTTTGGGGCGTTTCTCCCCGGACGCCGAAGGCGGTCTGCTGCAGGATCCCCTCCTGCCATTGGGCGATGTAGCGGTCGCCGTCGGTCAGCAGCACAGCATCCTCCCGGCTCTGCGCCAGGGTCTGGCCAGTCTCGGCGGAAATATACTCTGTAGACACATCGCCGTCGGCATCTGTGATCCGGCACAGAAGCACCTTGCCGTCAAAATAGGCGCCCAGCAGGGTCTGGGTGGATGCGGTCTGCTGCCGCAGCAGACGGGAGATGCCGGTGGTCATATTCAGTGCCCGCAGCTCACTGCCGGTGGAGTAAAAGACTTCATTTTTTGCAATGCTGATACGGGGATCGCCCACGATCTCCTTGGGCAATTCCATTTTCCCCGCCACCTGCAGCTGGGGATTGAGCACCGTCACGACCCGGGAATTGGGCTGATAATAGGCCATACCGGTGGGGGCAACATCCATCACCGTCCCGGCACGGACGGTATCGGTGGGAAGGGTCGCCCGCACCTGGCCCTCTTCGCCGGTGAGGACGGTCAGGCCCTTATTGCCCATCAGAAGCAGGTGGCTGCCCATACCGGAAATGCCGAAATAGGTATCGTCCTCCAGGCCGTAGACCCGCACAGCGCCGTCGGTCTTCTTTTCCACATTGCTTTCGGGGATGTACAGGGTCACAGGCGCCGGGATTCCCGGGTCTGATTCCGTGGGCTGGGGTGTATCCTTTTTCCGGCCGCAGCCTGCCAGCAGCAGCGCTGCCAGCAATATGATCCATAACCGTTTCATTTACTGTCTCCTTGCAAGGGTATAGTCGTCACCCCGCCGATAATAGGGGCAGTGGGCCTTGGGGTTGGTGTACAGGCGGTACACCTCGTCCTCGTCCAAGTCCATTTTGCAGTAGTATTCGTCGTATTCCTCGTCGTAGTCGTAATGCCAGCAGGATTCACATTCATTTTCCATAAGTTTACAGCCTTTCCAAGTAGGCATCCACATCAAAGAGGCGTAGCTTCTCATCCTTGCGCAGATACAAAGGGTGATGGGGATGGCCCTTTTTGCTGGTTGCGCCGGCGCAATACCAACTGGCGCCGTGTTCCTTACCCACCGCCAGCATATCCTGCAGGCAGCGGGGCAAATAATCACGCTTTTCAATGATCGTACCCCAGGCTGCCCACACCGCAGGCCTTCGGGAAATGGAAAGCACATAGCGGAAGGCCTCTAAATTCTCCCGGTGCAGCTGCAGATTGCAGGTATTTTCCATAGCATCCGGGTCGGTGGCCCGCTGGGCATAGACATTGAACATAATAAAGCTGTCAAAGCCGTTGCCGTGGGCGATCCGCTCCACGGATTTTAAGGTGTTGTCCAAATCCCCCGGCCGGGCGGTGGAGGGATTGATGCCGATGCAGATCAGGGGGTTTTCGCCCCGGGTGCCCAGTATGTACCGGTATTCCGAATAGAAATTGGGGGCGTAGAGCCATTTTGCAATGTCATATTCCCGGCTTGGGGTATTGGCCGCCTCCAGCGCCTGCCGGAAGGTCACAAGCTCCAATTTATCGGTGGTGACAGAAGGTATGTGCATAATTCTCTCTCCGTTTATGCCCAAAGAACTGTGTCCACGGGGATATCAAATTCCTCTGTGGGCAGGCTTTCTGCGATTTGAAAGTCGTAGCACAGAGCCACCGTAGGATGGTCAGGCTCCCGGGCTAAAAAGCGGTCATAATAGCCGCCGCCGTAGCCGATGCGCTCGCCCTTTTCGGTAAAGGCCACGCCGGGCATCAGCACAAGGGCCGTTTCGTCATCGGCAACCGGGCCGTCTTCCACCGGCTCGGGGATGCCCATTTCGCTTTTTTCCACCTTGGACAGATCCTCCAGCCAGATAAACCGCATGGTATCCCCGTAGACCTTGGGAACAGCCACCCGCTTGCCGTCGGCCAATGCCTTCTGCAGGATCGGCACTGTACGGACCTCCTGGTTATAGGGCAGATAGCCGTAAACGGATTTGGCATTCCGGTAGGCTTCGGTGGCCGCAAACAGCTCCCCTAACCGCTGACTGCGGCTGAGGATCTCCGCTTCCGTCATAGCGCGCTTTTTCTCCCGGATTTGCCGGCGCAGAGCTTTTTTATCCATTTTGTTCCTCCCTCGGCTGCTTGCGGAACATTCTGAACCAAAGGAAAATCGCTATCTGACCGGGAATGCCCAGCAAAAACAGCTTCCAAATATTGAAGCCGCCAAAGAGAATCAATGACATATACAGGCTCAGAAGGCTGCCCCACATTATGACGGACACCAGGGTCTTATTCCACCGGAAATCCCGCCAGGCAGACAGCAGGCTCAGCATCACGATGGCATCGGCGGGAATGGCATAGACAAAGGCCAGCCAGCTCTTTTCGATCCCCAGGGAGGAGATGACTACAAACAGCAGCAGTGCCACGAACCACACCAAAATGGAGCTTAAGCCCAAAATGATCCGCTTGTCCGCCTTGCGCTTGAGGTGCTTTTCCACAGCCTTTTCCATCCGGCCCACCATCGCGCCGGTCTGCTCCGGCAGGCGGTTGGGGTCTTGGAGCAGGTCATCCACCGTCACACCGAACAGCTCCGCAAGCTGCAGCAGCGTCAGCACATCGGGGATGGATTCCCCCCGCTCCCATTTGGACACCGCCTTATCGGAGTAATTCAATTTTTCCGCAAGGGTCGCCTGGGTCAGCCCCTGCCGCTTGCGGTGGGCGCCGATGTTCTTACCAAGCGTCATCTTGAGTGTTTCGTCGTTCATAGTTTCCCTCCGTGGGTGCATTTTCTTCTATTTTAACAGAAAACGGACGCATTTTCAATAGAAAATGCGTCCGCCGGCGGTATTTATGTATCATTCATCGGGGAAAAGCTGCTTAGAGCAGTATTTGATAATGGCGCTTCGGGTGACGATACCGATAAAGGTATCCTTATCGTCCACCACCGGGACAAAATTCTGGGAGCTGGCCCGCCGGACAAGGTCCTGCATATCCGTGGTGACACGCACGGGGACATAGTCTCTGCGGTGGGTGATCTCCATAATCTTCCGGGCCTCCGCCTGGCGCATATCCATATAGCACATATTTTTCAGCGCCCACAGCAGGTCGCCCTCGGTCAGCGTACCCCGGTACTCCCCCCGCTTGTTGAGAATGGGCAGCGCCGCAAAGCCCGCCGATTCCATTTTTTCCAGTGCCTGACGCACAGTATAATCATCACTCAAGAAGGCACACATAGCCTTCGGTGTCAAGAAAAACAAGATGTTATCCATAACGGCTCCCTCGTCACAAAGGTTCAGCGGCTTCCTGCCACTACTAACATTATAGCATAAATTCCGCAAATAAGCATCGAAAAATATTGTAAATTTCCTGTTAAGCCGCCAAAAATCAGCGCTTGTTTTTGTGCACATTGCACAAGTTCTACCGATAGTAGAATCCTTTCTCTCCCCCGACGGGCAGGAAATTCGCCTCCGGTAGGGTGACTTTTGGGGGAATGGGGATATACTGGAAGCAGAAAGGCGGTGGCATTATGGCCAAACGGACGAAGCTCTGCAACCGGCGCTTGCCGGACTACACCCGTGGAGAGGAAATTATGAATATGGTGACCCACATCGCAGGCGGCGGTCTGGGGATCATCGCGCTGGTGGCCTGTGTGGTCAAAGCGGCGCTGGGCGGCAATATCTTTGGGGTCGTGGGGTCTGCCATCTACGGCGGCACCATGATCGCCCTGTACGCCGTGTCCAGTGTATATCACGGACTGCGGCCCTGTACCGGCAAGAAGGTGATGCAGGTCATCGACCACTGCACCATCTATTTTCTCATCTGCGGTACTTACACGCCCATTTTACTGTCCGCCTTTGTGCCGGCGTACCCAGTCATCGGCTGGGGGCTGCTGGCGGCAGAGTGGGCGTTGGCCATTACCGCCGGTACGCTTACGGCAATCGATTTAAAGAAGTACAATGTGTTTTCTATGATCTGCTACATCACCATGGGCTGGGGAATTATTTTCTTCCTGAGGCTAGCCGTGGAACTTTTGACAAAGCGAGGCTTTTTACTGTTGCTCAGCGGTGGTATCGCCTACACAGTGGGCGCGGTGCTCTACGGCATCGGGGCAAAAAAGCCGTGGTTTCACTCGGTATTTCACATATTTGTGGTGCTGGGCAGCTTACTGCAGGCGCTGGCAATTTTTCTCTATATGCTGTAAAGAACGGCACACTGGCCGTTTCCTACATGAATAATTACTTGCGGACGACCAATGGTCGCCCCTACAACAGGAACAGCACACAGGCCGTTTCCTACACCGGAGATTATACCGGGAGATTGCCACACCAGTGACATCGGTCACTGGTTCGCAATGACAACCCAAAACAGGAAAAAGACCTGTCGGATGACAGGTCTTTTTGCTTATTCTTCGGTTTTAATATTGTCGAACAGGGTGGATTTTTCTGCGGTGCCGATCTCCTTGCCTGCCATACAGTCGGCAAACTGGGTACCTGTCATAGTCTCGTTTTCCAGCAGGAAGGATACCACCTGCTTCATTTTGTCTGCATCCCGGGTGAGGATCTGCTTGCAGTGGTCATAGGCCTTGTCGATAAGGGCCTTGACCTCATCGTCGATGGTGCCGGCTACCTTTTCAGAATACCCTTTTACCTTCTCGTAGTCACGGCCAATGAACAGCTCATCGCCGCCGGTATAGGAGACCATACCTAAGCTTTCGCACATACCGTAGCGGGCCACCATATCCCGGGCCAGCTTGCTCGCCCGGTCGATATCGTTGGATGCGCCGGTGGAAATATCCTTTAAGAACAGCTCCTCTGCGGCGCGGCCACCCAGCAGGCTTACGATGCGCTCATACATCTCGTTACGGGTCAGATGGTCGCTATCCTCATTGGGCGTGTACCAGGTCATACCCAAGGCGTGGCCTCTGGGAATAATGGAGATCTGGTGGACCGGGTCATGGGTAGGCAGACTGTATGCGGCAACGGCGTGTCCGGCCTCGTGGACAGCGGTGATCTTCAGATCTTTTTGCAGACGGACACGGCTGCGCTTTTCAGGACCTGCCATGATCTTCATCATTGCCTCGTTCAGATCATTCATCGTCAGCACCGGGCGATCCTCCCGGGCGGCCAGAATGGCGGCCTCGTTGAGAAGATTGCTCAGATCCGCGCCGGTGAAGCCGGATGTGGCCAGGGCAACGGTTTTCAGGCTGACCGTAGAATCCAGCCGCTTATCCTTGGCGTGGGTCTTCAGGATCTCCTCACGGCCCTTGGCATCGGGCGAGTTTACATAAATCTGGCGGTCGAATCGGCCGGGACGGAGCAGTGCCGGGTCTAAGATGTCCGGGCGGTTGGTGGCTGCCAGGACGATCACCCCCTCGGTGCGGCTGAAGCCGTCCATCTCAACCAGCAGCTGGTTGAGGGTCTGCTCCCGCTCGTCGTGGCCGCCGCCCAGGCCGGAGCCGCGCTTACGGCCCACTGCATCGATCTCATCGATGAAGATAATAGCCGGGGCGATCTTCTTTGCCTGGTCGGACAGGTCACGGACACGGGTGGCGCCTACGCCCACATACATTTCCATAAAGTCCGAGCCGGAAATGGACAAAAACTGCACATCCGCCTCACCGGCCACTGCCTTGGCAAGAAGGGTCTTGCCGGTACCGGGCGCGCCGGACAGGAGAATACCGTGAGGAATCTTAGCGCCCATATCGGTAAATTTCTTGGGATTGCGCAGGAAGTCCACTACCTCCTGCAGCTCGGCCTTTTCCTCGTCCACACCGGCTACATCAGCAAACGTGATTTTCTTACCCTTCGCCTGACCGAGAGTGGTGCGGGCCCGACCGAAATTGGCCATAGGATTCTGCTGATTGGCTCTGCCCACCAGCAAGACCCAGGCAACTAAAATCACCAGGCCTGCCACGATGATGGGTAGCACATAGTGCCAAGGCGTCCATTGCTTGGCTGCTTTATAATCGTAGTCTTCCAGCACACCCGTTTTGGTTTGCTCCTCCAGGGTGGGCAGCATTTCCTGCATAAAGCCCTCCGGGTCAGCCAGCACGGCGCTGACCTCATTTTTGCCCGCAAAGGGGGTATGCAGCTGCAGGGTGATGACACTGCCCCTTATCTCAAATTGCCGGACCTGATTCTGCCGGAACAGGGTCATTACCTGGGAATAGGTGATGGCATTGGCTCTGCCGCCGAAGGCCGTCAGCACCAGGGAAAACACCAACGCCAGAATCATCAGATATAAAATTACACTAAAGATTTTCCGATTTTTCAATGGTAACGGTACTCCTTATTTCTCGTATACTTCCGGCTTTAAAACACCGATATAAGGCAGGTTGCGGTACTGCTCGTTATAGTCCAGACCGTAGCCTACCACAAATTCATTGGGAATGGTGAAGCCCACATATTCCGGCTTCAGGGTGATGCCCGGCTTACGCCGCTCGGGCTTGTCCAAGAGGGTGCAGATCTTCAAGGAGGCCGGCCCCTTGGCAAGCAGGTGATCCCGGACAAAGGTCAGAGAGTTGCCGGTATCGTAAATGTCCTCCAAAATCACCACATGACGGCCCTTGATGTCCGCAGAGATGTCCTTTTTCACCACCACATTGCCGGAGGTGGTGGCGCTTGCGCCGTAGGAGGAGATGCACATAAAGTCGATTTCGCAGGGGAAGTTCATTTTCCGCACCATATCCGCAAAGAAAATCACCACACCCTTTAATACACCCACAAAAATCGGGTTCTTGTCGGCATACTCTGCCCGCAGGCAGCCTGCCAGCTCCTCCACCTTTGCTTCGATCTGCGCCTGACTCAACAGGACCTCTTTGATGTTATTTTCCATCCCGGAAGCCTCCCATTCTATGTTTTTACAGATAATGTATCTCGATTCTGATTGCATCCTTTTTCAAGGAAAGTCTGTCTAAGTTTCCGCCGATCCCCACTACCGTCAGCACACCGGCATCGTCGGCGATCACGGGAACACAGTCCCGCCGAGCGGCCGGGATCTTCCGGTCGATCAGCAGCTTTTTGATGCTTTTCGTGCCGCCGGACAGGCGGAGAGTATCGCCGATCTTTCTTGAACGCACCACGGGATTTTTCCCCATAGCCACCGGGAAAGAATCCGTGTTGTAGATTGTATCTTCGTTGGGACTGCACACGATCCGCAGGCCCGGAAGCTCGGTAACGCCGGGGCAGTTCAGCGGCGTTTCCGTCAGCTCTGCTCCATCGGCGTCCACTTGCAGGATATCATAGCACCGGGTGAAGGTCACGCCGCCGGGAAAGGCCGCTTTGGCAGAGGGACTGGCCGAAAACACCAGCTTTTCCAGCAGCCCGATGTGGGCCGCTTCCGGTTCTTTCACACCGGCATCACACAGCATTTCGGAAAGTACACGGCTGCGGATGGCCGGTGTCATTTTTTGCAGTTCCGACACGCTGTCGGTCATATTCCTGCAGGCCATACTGTCCAAAGCTTCCGCGTCCTGCCGCAGTCTGGCGGCCATTGCCGAAAGATTCTCTGACAGGCAGGGATTTTCCTGCTTTAAAAGGGGCATAATGTGGTGCCGCAGGCGGTTGCGTAAAAAGCCATCGCCGGCATTGGAGCTGTCCTCCACAAAGGGAATACTGTATTCGGCTAAGAATTCCAGCACCTCGGCCCGGGTGATATCCAACATCGGGCGGATCAGATTGCCGTTTACAGGCGTAATGCCCCCAAGGCCTTTCAGTCCTGTACCCCGGATCAGGTGCATCAGGACCGTTTCTGCATTGTCGTCAGCGGTGTGGGCCGTGGCGATCAAGCCGGGCAGGCTTTTGAGATAGGCATATCTTGCCTCCCGGGCCGCTGCCTCCAAACCCTTTTTGCCGGGAACCACTTCCCCGCTGCCGGCGGTAAAGGGAATCCCGTAGCCGGTGCAGAAATCCCGGACGAAGGCCTCGTCCCGGTCCGATTCCGCGCCCCGGAGGCGGTGATTGAAATGGGCCGCAAACAACTGAATATCCAGCTTATCCTTCAGCAGGTACAACCCCCACAGAAGGGCCATGGAATCCGCACCGCCGGACACCGCGCAGACCACACGCCCGCCCCGGTAAGCGGCCATAAAGGCGCTTAGCTTATTCAGCATGCTTCCACTCCCGGTCGGTAAAGGTTTGGTACTGGGGAATCCATTGCAGCTCCACCTTGCCTACCTCACCGTGACGGTTCTTGGCCACGATGCACTCGGCAATACCCTTATTTTCGGTGTCCTCGTGATAATATTCATCCCGATACAGGAACAAAACCTCGTCGGCATCCTGCTCAATAGCGCCGGATTCCCGGAGGTCGGACAGCATAGGCCGCTTGTCAGGCCGGCTCTCCGGTCCACGGGACAGCTGGCTCAGACAGACCACAGGGACATTCAGCTCCTTAGCCATAATTTTTAAGGAGCGGGAGATGTCACTGACCACATTCACACGGCTGTCGCCGCCCTTGCCGTAGCCGGAGCCCTGCATCAGCTGCAGGTAGTCGATGACCACCATACCCAAATTCTCCACCCGGCGGCACTTGGCGTTCATCTCCGCCACGGTGATGGAGGGGTTATCGTCGATGCGGATATCGGTCTGGCTCAGGGCCACCGATGCCATACTCAGCTTGCTCCACTCGTCCTCAGTGAGCTTGCCGGTCTGCATTTTCTGTCCGTCCACAAAGCTTTCAATGGCCAAAAGGCGCATCGCAAGCTGCTCCCGGGACATTTCCAGGTTGAAAATCGCCACGGTCTTTTTGTACTTCTTGGCAACATTCAGCGCCAAATTCAGAGCGAACGCAGACTTACCCATAGCGGGCCGGGCCGCCACCAGCAAAAGGTCCGACTTGTTCAGACCGTTGATCTTCTTATCCAGATCCCGCATACCGGTGGACATACCGGGAATGGCGGAATCCGACTGGCTCAGCTCCGTCAGATGGTCAAAGACCCTGTGCAGCGTGATGCCGATGGGCTCCAGGGAGTCGCCCCGCTCACCCTTGCGGATGGCGTAGATCTTCTTCTCCGCTACCTCTAAGATCTCCGAGGTAGTACCCACCTGCTCCTGCACCAGCTGGGCAATGTCCGTGGATGCATCGGACAGCGCCCGCAGCATTGCCTTATCCTTGACGATATTTGCATACTGCACCGCATTGGCGGCAGTGGGGGTGATCTGCAGCAGCTGCAGGATATAGTCCCGGGAATTGTCGTGATGGACACCCAGCTCCTGCATCTTGGCAAGCACCGTCACCGGGTCTATGTTCTGGGAGAAATTGAACATTCTGTAGATGGTCTCATAAATCTCCCGATTCTGCTGTAAATAGAAATCTTCCGGGCGGACGATGCCGATCACATCGGTCAGACACCGGCTGTCAAGGAGGATAGAGCCAAGCACGGCCTGCTCCGCCTCTACGGAATGGGGAAGCTGTCTGGCAACCAGTTCATCAGCCATTTCCCTGTCTCCTTTCTGCTGTTTATACTTCTTCGATCTTTACGGTCAGGGGCGCGGTGATCTCATAGCCTAACTTGCACTGGACGGTATAGGTACCCACATTCTTGATGGTATCTGCCAGCACGATCTTCCGCTTGTCCAGGGTGATGCCGGAGGCGGCCTTCAGCGCGTCGGCGATCTCCTGGCTGGTGATCGAGCCGAAGAGCTTGCCCGCACCGCCGCCCTTGGCGGTGACGGTCACGGTCAGCTCCCGGAGCCGCTTGGAAATTTCCAGCGCCTCTGCCCGCTCCTTGGCGGCCTTTTCGGCGGCGGCCTTGTCGTTCATACGCATGGTGTTGATGGCATCGGGGGTAGCCTCGACAGCCAGCTTTCTGGGCAGCAGGAAATTTCTTGCGTAGCCGTCGGAGATCTCCAGCATCTGGCCCTTCTTGCCCTTGCCCTTCACATCCTGTAACAAAATCACTTTCATTTTTTATTCCTCACTCTTCGTAAAATTTATCAATTGATGCAGTCAGCTGCTCCAGCACCTCTTTGACGGTGCTGCCTGTGATCTGCGCGCCGGCGGTAGCGGTATTGCCACCGCCGCCCAAAGGCTCCAAGATCACCTGCACATTGGCCTTGCCGATACTCCGGGCGGAGATCATCACCTGCTCCCCGTCGGGATAAATGACAAAGGATGCGGTGATGCCGCAAATGTCCAGCAGCTCGTCTGCCGCCTGGGATGCCAGCACCCGGGAGGTGGCCTCGGACAGGGCCGCGATGGCGATCTCGTCCCGGTAGAGTCTGGCGTTTTTGATGATGTCGTGTTTTTTTACTGTGGCTTCAAAGTCATTCTGCAGAAGCTTTTTGACCTCCACCGTGTCCGCGCCCAGCTGCCGCAGGAAGGCAGCGGCTTCAAAGGTACGCTCGCCGGTACGGACATTGAAGCTCTTGGTATCCAAGAAAATGCCGGCCATCAGCGCCTTGGCCTCGATGGGCAGCACATCGTCCATCTCCACCGCGTATTGCAGCAGCTCCGTTGCCAGCTCCGATGCAGAGGAGGCATATGGCTCGTGAAGATTCACCACCACAGGCTGGATGTAATCCGCGGCCCGGCGGTGATGGTCCACAATGCAGATCCGGGGGACGGTCTCCAAAAGATTGCGGCACTCCACCTGGTCCGGCCGGTTGGTATCCACCACCACAAGGGTGGACCGGTTATCGCACAGCAGCAGCGCGTCCTGTCCGGAGATGAAGGCGTTTGCATAATTGGGATCCTGCCGGATCTCCGAGACAAATTCCGGCGCCATATTGTTTCTGGTATCCATCACGATATGGGCGGTTCTGCCCTTTTTGCGGCACATACAGAAAATGCCCAGGGCTGCGCCGATGGCATCCAGATCCGCATTTCTGTGACCCATGATCAGCACATGGCTGCTCTGGTCGATCAGCTCCATCATTGAGTTGGCGGTGACACGGGAGCGGACCTTGCTGCGCTGCTCGGCCTCTTTATTCCGGCCGCCGTAGAAATGGAAGTTCACCCGGTCCTTGAGAACAGCCTGGTCGCCGCCGCGGCTGAGGGCCATTTCAATGGCCAGGGAGGCAAACTGATAGCTCTCCTCAAAGGTCTCGCCGTCCACGCCTAAGCCGAAGGATATGGACGCGGCCAGGCCGGAGGGACTGGTGATGGCGTGGATATCCTCCAAAATGGAGAATTTATCCTCCATCGCGCCCTTCAGATCCCGCTTTTCAAACACGAACAGATACCGGTTCCGCTCCAAGCGGCGCAGCAGACCGTGATAGCCCTCGGTCCACTGGGTGATGGCATCGTTGATCTTGGCGTTGAGATTGGACACCGCGCCCTCGGACAGATTCTTGGTGATCTCCTCGTAGTTGTCCACCAGAATGATGGACACCACCGGGCGGGAGCGCACATACTCGTCCCGCACCAGATACAGCTCCGTCAGGTCCGCCAGATACAAAACGCCCAGCGGGGGATCCATAGGGTCACCGGTGGGAATCACCGTACCGTAGACCCGGTAACGGCGCTGCCCCAACTTGATGTCGTAGGGATATTCGGTCTTCCCCTCCTGCAGCCACTGCAGATCCATACCGGGCAGTGCATCGGTAACTTTCCGCTCGGACATGATATCGTGAAAGCCCGTCAGCCGGACAAACCGGTCATTGGCAAAGAGGATGCCGCCGTCGGACAGGCGCACAAGCAGCATAGGAAACGGCGGCCGCTGGCCCTGCACACCGCTTTGCTCATCAGCGGTCTTTTCCAAAAGGGCCTTCAGCTGCTTCTTGCGATTGGTCTGCAGCACCAGATACAGCGCGATACCCACCGCCAGCACGCCCAGTTCAATGGTCGCCAGCAGATATTGCTGCAGCAGGGCCGCTGCCAACGCAAAGCAGAAAAGCAGTATGAAATACACGCCCATATTGGGTCTGAGCAACCGTTCCAGCTTCTTATTCAATGCCGTCAACTCCTTGAAATGGGTAAACTTTCCATAATAGTCCTTATATTATAACAAATCGCCGTCAAAGGTGCAACTATGATTTTGCTTTTAGGCTTATATTTTTTCCGTTTTAAAAATAAATGTATACAACCGATGGGTTTTGTGTTATAATACTTATATCGGCACCGGGCGAACAGACCCGTGCAACTGTTATCAACTACACATTTTATGCAGGCGTTTGGGTATCTTGACAGGCGTTACAGGGCCAAAAAAGAGACAGGCGGTTGCAAGTTTTGTTGTGTCTATTTTCGAAAGGAGTTTATTAAATTGGCTGAAAAACTGAAGATTATCCCCTTGGGCGGTTTGGATGAGATCGGCAAAAATATGACCGTGCTGGAGTACGGCAAGGATATGATCGTGGTGGACTGCGGCGTGGGCTTCCCCGATGAGGAGATGTACGGCGTGGATCTGGTGATTCCCGACTTTACCTATTTGGTGCAGAACGCGAAAAAGCTGCGGGGTATGTTCATCACCCACGGACACGAGGACCACATCGGCTCTATCCCCTACTGTATGCAGCAGGTGTCCTGCCCCATCCACGGCACGGCTATGACCAACGGGCTGATCCGGCTGAAGCTGGAGGAGCATCGGCTGCAGGATGCGGTGAAGCTCATCACCCACAAGCCCGGCGATGTGGTAAGGGCCGGCTGCTTCAGCGTGGAATTCATTCACGTGAATCACTCCATTGCAGACGCGGTAGCTTTTGCCATCAAGACCCCCGTGGGTACGGTGGTGATGACCGGCGACTTTAAGATCGACCCCACCGCCAAGGACGGTATGACCGATCTGACCCGGCTGGGTCAGTTAGGAAACGACGGCGTGCTGGCGCTGCTTGCCGACTCCACCAATGTGGAGCGCCCCGGCTATACCCCCAGTGAGAGCGTGGTGGCAGAGGGCCTGGACCGGCAGTTCAAAAACTGCGACAGCCGGATCATCGTCACCACCTTCGCCTCCAATATGCACCGGCTGCAGGCTGTGCTGGCCACCGCCCACCGGTACGGGCGGAAAGTGGCCGTATCCGGCCGGAGTATGGAAAACATGCTGAAAGTGGCCCAGGAGCTGGGCTATCTGAAGGTACCGACAGGGATCCTGGTGGAGCTGGCTGCCATCAAGAGTCTGCCCAAAAACAAGGTGGTCATTGTGTCCACCGGCTCCCAGGGCGAGAATATGTCCGCCCTGTACCGCATGGCATTTTCCACCCACAAACAGGTGGATATCCAGGCCGGCGACCGGATCATCATCTCCGCCTCCGCTATCCCCGGCAACGAAAAGGCGGTCTCCCGGATCATCAATGAGCTTTACCGCAAGGGCGCGGAAGTGGTGTACGAAAAGAGCGAGGGTCTGCACGTATCCGGCCACGCCTGCCAGGAGGAGCTGAAGATCATTCATGCCCTGTGCAAACCCAAGTTCTTCATCCCCGTCCATGGCGAGCAGCGCCATCTGCAGCTGCATGGCAAGCTGGCCACCATGGTTGGCATGAATCCCAAGAATATCCGTATCCCCGAGATCGGCGGTGTACTGGAATTTACCGGCAAGACCTGCAAGGCAAACGGTACCGTCACTTCCGGTAAGGTATTTGTAGATGGCACCGGTGTGGGTGATGTGGGCGCTGTGGTTCTGCGTGACCGTAAGCATCTGGCACAAGATGGCATGATCGTGGTTTGCGTCAACATCAGCAGTCAGGACGGCTCCCTCATCAGCGGTCCCGACATCATCACAAGAGGTTTCGTCTATGTGAAGGAATCCGAGGAGCTGATGGAAGACCTGAAGGATGTGGCGCTGGAGGCCATCGACCGCTGCTACCGCAAGCGGGTAAGAGACTGGGCCACC
>JAZRIT010000003.1:0-14655 GCA_045645385.1 Faecousia sp. | reverse complement strand
TAAAATGTTGATCTGATCACGGATGGCTTGCCGCTGGGCGTGGAGCGCTGCCACATCGTAGGGCAGCTCCTGCCCCAGCAGCTGACACTCGCTGCACTTGATGACCTTGTAGTCTGTTGCGGAAAGCTGGGCCTTTAATTCTCTGACCCTCTCCGCTGCGGACTTTTCACGGTTGGGAACATACATCTGTACTTCCTCGAAATCGGCATCTGTCCATGCGAACTTCTCCTCATTGTCGATGGGAGGGGCGTCGGCGCGGACTGCTTTGGTAAGGATCAATCGACCTTTGGTCAGATCGTATTCGGTAATGGTTTCGCCTTTTTTGTTAATAACTCTCATTTCACTGCCCTCCAGCTACCTATGATGTGAAGGTCAAAAACCATACCTGGGCTACCCGCATCGTTTTTTAACGAAACATATACAGCATCACTGTGTACCGTAACTATGCTCCAGTTATACATATCGGCAAGCCCTCTGTTTGCTTGTGCGTAAAGCTGACAACTTAGAAAACCGGCCAGAGGAAAAGGCAGAGGAAGCGCTGTCTCTAAAATACGAGGTGTTTCCATTTCCTCTGTATCTCTACCGTCCCTTTGCGCATAGCACCATAATTCCGCCATACCGCTTGCCCACTTTCGGTAGTACCAGGTTACACCGTCTAATTCAGTAACACCGGAAGCGATAACGGGATCATCGGGTGTCAATGTTACGCAGCCGTGGTCATCAACGGTAAAGGTCTTGCCCTTATTGGCCGCACCCTGAACCATCTGCACTGCCGTTGTGGGGGTGTAGTAGGTCAGCTCCATATCTGCGCCGGCATCGTTGGTAAGAACAGTGGTGGGCGCGTAGGTGTGCAGCTTGGCATAGGCCTCCATCACATCGTCGGGCAGTGCATATTCTTTCTCCTCAAAAACCCGATGGATCAGCACGCCTCTTGCAAGGTCGATCTCGTCCTGTACAAGCCCGTCACCCTCCAAGCCGGTTTGGCCGCCTGCTGCGGTGGGAATTGTAAGGGTCTGTGGTTCTTGGTACGGCTCGTATTCAGTTGCGGTGTTCCCATACTCCACTTGGAAATTAGAGAACACGCCGGATTTTCCACCCACACGAACCTCGATATAGTGCCAGTTATTTTCTTTTTCCTGTTCGGTAAGAACTGTATGCGTGCAATAATATAAGCCTGTTTTTGCATCTTTTACAGAAATATTACTAGCTGTACTTTTATCATCTATAAACAGCAACATATCGGAACTATTTAGCGGGTTAGTTTTAATATCATAGTTAAAGGATATTGTAACTTTATCGCCAGATTTCCATGGGCAATAACAACCAACTGCGAAAAAGCCGTTGCTAAAAGAAGTGACATTGCTTGTATTTGTGTATTTGCTTTGCGTAACCGTAATAGAATCGCCACTTGTTGCGGATATTGTAGTTCCGTAACTATTTGAAAGCTCTGGTGTTGTTGTAGGTGTATCGAGTCTGGAATCAGTAGTAAATTTCCGCACATCGGCAATGTTCTTACCCTGTACCTTTACTGTCACGCTTCCGCTGTCGCCCACACAGCCGTCTGCTCTGCCCGAGCCGATGATCCGCAGGCCCATCAGCGGAGTATGGGCGGCATCGGCAAGCAGGATATGTTCTCCGGCGGCTTGCCGTACCGTATCGGCTTTTTGGTTTTGCAAAGCCGCAAAGGCATCACCGGGGGTGGGGTCCTGTACTCCGGGACATAATTTAGCCGCCAATGCGTCCGGCAAAACGCTTGCCTTGCTGTAGGGCGTACCTTCTCTGATGGGCTGATCATCCCGCCGGAGGGTAATGGCAAATTCTTCTCCCGCCTGCAATTTCTGCAGCTCCTGGCCGGTGACCACCGCCTTGCATCTGCCCGGCGCGCCGGGTATTCTGTCTGTCATAATCTATTCTCCTCTCCGGCGAAGATCTCGCCGCTGAAACGAAATGTCTGTATCATTTCCAATGTTCGGTCATACGCGGCAAGCAGTGCCGCCTCAATTTGGTTCGCACCCTCCCAGGTCAGTTTTTCCATAGACCGGGGCAGCTCTGCCGCCACCGCTGCCGCGTCGCACAGACGGACAATGTTGCTGAGGTATCGGTCCATCTGACTCCGGGTGGGCCACTGATCCGGGGAAAACGCCGCGCCATGCGCCCAATCGGTTTTGATCCGGGATATTCCGGAAGCGTCCAGCGCCTTGGCAATATCATAAAGCTCTGCCACCGCCTGCTCCACCCGGTTCAGATCCGCCACGCCGTAGCGGCCTTTTTCTGTGCCCAGCAGCACATCGGCCTGAGTTCTGTCCGTAATCAGCTGCATTGCGCCTGCACCTCCCTGCCCCGGATCTGGATGCTGGCGGTATGGCCGGTATCCGTAAAGGTGCTTTCCATACCGATGATCCAGCCTGTCACCCTGTCGCCCCAGGGACTGAGACTGTCCACCATTTGACCTGCTCTCTCTCCGGCAACCACCACATCCTGGGTCAGCAGATCCCGCATTGCGTAGCAGCTGTACAGGCGCTGCAGCGCGGCATCCGCGTTTTCTGCGTGGATCAGCGTTGCCTTTTCCACCGCGACCACATTGCCCTTTTCCGCAGCCATTGCCCGGGGATTTTCTTTTCTCCGGACAGACACGGTGTGGCGGTATTTTTTCGCAGTCAGCGTCACCGGGCCATTGGCCGTGAGCCTGACCCAATTGGCACCGCCGCCTGTCAATGTGCCGCCGGTGATCTGATAGTCGTAGTGCGGCTCAGAAAACACAAACAGCACCCCATCGCCAAAGACCTCTGCTTCCTTTAAGAGTATCTTTTCCTCATCGCCGGGCACATAGCTGTGCACAAACAGCTCCACAGCTGCCACCGGCGTCTCCTGCTTCAGCTTGCCGCCGGAAAAGATCCTGTCCGCGGTAAAACTGCCGCTGATGTGCTCCTGCGGCAGCTGCAGCCAAAGGGAGCCATCACCCCGGGCGATCACCGCCGCGCCCACAGCAAAGGCGATCTGCTGCAACGCCTGCCGACGGGTGCATACCGGCAGATAGCCGGTCACGGTCTTCCCGGCAAAGGCCGCATCCGTCCCAAAGGGAAATTCCCCCATTACCTCCCGCAAAAGGGTATCCAGGGGATACTGCCGGTAAATACCGCCCAGAAAGGTATCCTCCAGCCGGCCGATGACCGACTGGCTCCGCAGACGGTAATTCTGCCGGGACTGACGCTGGGCATCTGTAATATAATGGGTGGCCAGCAGGACACCGTCCCGGTACAGATGCACCATCTGGTCTCTTTGGGGCTGCAGTGTGCGGCCCTTTCTGTCCCGGAGCTCTACGGTCATCGTGTCCACCGTCAGCGCGCACAGGGAGGGGTCTGTTTCATTGAGCAGGCGGACCTGCACCAATTCGTCCCCCATAAACACCATCACCCGGCCGATCTGCAGCTGCTGGAGCTTGGCAAAATGGCCGGGGGTATTGGTGGCGATCATACAGATCTCCACCCTGTCAAAATTCTCCACCGGATGGAAAAACACCCATTCGGCGGCGGCGGGATAGGCATCTGCCCGGTCCAGCAGCTCCTCACCCCGATACCAGGCCACATCCATATGGCTGCACCACTGATCCGCCGACGGCCAGAACCGGAAGGTCAGACCGGTGGCGGTATAAGGTTGGGGAAATGTCACCGTAATCACCGGCGGACTTGAAAACACTCCGTCATCACCCGACGGCTCTGGACTCCACCAGCCCATCCGGCCAGGGGTGTCCGGCAACAGCTTTTTCGTGCCGTCCAGTGTCCAGCTGCCCGGCTCCAAGGTCGCCCAGGAAACATCCGCAGCCCCCTCGGAGAGCTGCCGGACTTCAGAAAAGGGCTGGGCACCGTTTGCCGTAATAACCGCCGATTCCTGCGCTCCCTCCGGCACATCCATATACTTTACCTGCAGGCTCACGGCATCACCTCCGGCGCCATGGCGATAAATTCGATCTGTATCTCTCCCCAGTGATTTTTCTCTTTTTCTATTCGCAGCAGCGCCTGCTCGCCGGCGGTAACATACATCCTTTGGGCAAGGGTCTTCTGTCCGTAAGGAAACACGCAGATGTGACTGACCTTCGGCTCAGACACTGCCTCCCAGAATTCCTCCAAAGCCTGTGCAGCCTCACCCTGCTGCGCAACAGTCATCGCATAGTGGTAGTAGGTGCCGAACAGGTCCCGATACATCTGTCCGTCCTGGGTGCGGCCGGAAACGCCGGTCTCCACCAGGGCAAATTTTCTTTTTAGGGTCAAAACCCGTACGGGATAGGCAATGCCGTCCATCAAAAAGACCTGCTCCATCACAGCACCGTTCCTTTCCCCAGGGAGCTGCCTCTGCGGTTGTTCTCCACATCGATCTCCGGCTTTAAAAGCCGTGCCAGCTGGGCAAGATCCCCCGTAAAATTGATATGCACCACCGTCTCCCTACTCTCCAGCACCTGGGTCAGTGCCTGTTTCACCGTCTCCAGGGAAGCAGTGCTGTTATCAAAACGCTCCATAAATCGATCCTCCTTATAAGGGAGGGGCCGCGCCCCTCCCCCGCGGTTATCTTTTGTATACTCTGGTAAAATCTGCCGTCAGAGTCACAGCATACAGGCCTGTCTGCCCCCGGTCTCTGAGCGTACCCTTTTGGGCCTGCAGCCGCTCCAGGTAGGGAATGTCTCCGAAATGGGGCGCAAGGCCCAAAGCGCTTTGCTGCTGCGCCCAATTTTGCAGCTCCAGCAGCCAGGCGGCAGCCTCTGCGCCCCCATCCCGGCTGACCCGCCGGTACAGGGTAAAGCGGTAACGGCAGGCGATCTGCAGATTGCCTAAAATATCCTCCTGCCGGGCGCGCTCCTCCAAGCCTTCACAGAACATGCCGGCATTGCCCGGCGCAGGCTCTGTGATGTCCACCTGCAAATTGTCATCCCAGCCGGGATAGGATTGCAGCCACTGCCGCATTTTTTCCAAATCTGTCATTGCCCACCTACTTTCTGCCGGCCTCGGTGTGGCAAAAGCTTCCCTGCCAGCGATACACCTTTGCATATGCCACTTCCCCCAAACCGTCCACCAATTCAGGAATAAAGGTTTTCCAATCCCCCTCAGTGATCTCCGGCCCGATGCCCTCCATCACCCGGTCGCCTGGGAATACCTGCTGACATTCCCCCGGCTGCACCAGTAAAAACTTTCGTTCCTGCTGCCGACCCAGCTGCCCATAGGACACTTCCTCCTGCCACTGCAAAAAGCAGCCGGGAAGCTCCAGCCGCAAAATTTCCGACCGGGTCTTGCGGTACACCGTCACCGTCTGGCAGCAAATACTGTAATCCACCGGCAGAATCATCCCCTCACCCCCCCGTAAATGTCCAGGTAGATGGCCGCCTTCTCATAAAGCTCCCGGGCCAGCGGCAGCTTGCTTTCGGCATAGTGCACCGTGACGCTGCCCACGCTGGCAGAGGAAAGACCGCTGCTCCGCCTTGCCCACAGGGTCTCGGCCATAGCGCACAGGGCCATATTTTCCGCCTCCGCACCGGAGGATTCTACCCGACAGCACCCCTTGAGCCGGTCAAGGTAGGCCTGCGCCTGAGCCGCCACGCCGGAAAATGCCTTTTCCGGAATGGCACTGCCCAGGTAGCAGTTTGCATAAAACTTATGGTCCACCATAGGCAGTGCCCCCGTTATCAGGCAGTGGCGATGGCGATGTCCTTCAGGACTGCAGCCTTCAAGGTGTTCTTCAGCACCACACCGGCCACTAACTCCACCTCACCGGTCTTCACCGCGCCGGGGCTGTTCAGATCGGGCAGGTAGGACTGGATCACGCCGTCGCCCATAGGGGAAATGCCGTGGAAGCCGTCCAGGCCCAGGGAAACTGCATAAATAGCGGTCTTGCCGTCCTCGGTAGCCACCACATCGGCCACGGCAGTGCCGTCAAAATACTGGCCCATATCCACCATAGGCACACCGGCATAGGTCTCCACGGTACGGCCGAAGTCGTCCTGGCTTCGCTCATAGTAGCCTGCGCGGCGGGCAATGGAACGGAGCTTTACCAGCATCGCCCGGTTCATCAGCAGCATAGAGGGCGTGCCGTCCAGAACGCTGAGGAAGCTGTCCATTTCGCCCAAAAATGCGTTGTAGTTCTCGTCCAGCTCGTTGGAGGTCTTCAGGCTGACCTGGCTGGTGATCTCATTGGCTGTGCCGGTCAGCAGCTTCTTCAATCCGTCAAAAGTGCCGGTGACGAAACCCTCGCCTACTGCATCGCCGGTGCCGTTGATGACCAGATTGTGGAAGAAGTTGGCGGTAGCCTTGATTTTCTGCTCGGCCTGGAAGGCCATCTCGTTGGCTGCGCCGGCGGTGTTCTGGATCACACGGTCCATCTGGAACGCGCCGCCCATAATGATGGCGTTGGCGGTCTTCTTCTCCTTCTTGGCTTCGCCGGGGACATACTCACCGCCCACGGTACGCACGGCGGCGGTGGAGGGGGACTTGAGCTGAATGTAGCCATAGGTCAGGGTACTGCCGCCGGTGCCGGGAGAGATGACATTGTCAAATACCATATTGTCCAGCAGCAAAGAGCTGCGGCGGAACATATCCACGATCTGCTGATCTACCTTGTCGGCCATACCGACCTTTGCTTCTGCAAGTGTAATTGCCATAATTTTTTACTTCCTTTCAAATTTTTCTAAGAGTGCGCCTGCCAGGGTGGCAGGACTTTTGTGTGTTTCCGGCACTTGCGCGCCGGTGCCCCTTGCGTATGGGGGCGGGGTCTGGGTCTGGAAGAGATAGCTGCATTCCTGCTTGAGTTCTGTCAGCGCTTCTTCCAGAGCAGCGGTCTGATCTTCGCTGGCTTTGAGCGCATCGATGTCCAAAAGGGCGGTAATGGCCTTGGCATTGCGGCCTTTGGCGGACAAAATCGCATTTTCCAGATTGTGGCTGAAAATCAAGTCAGACATTTCCCGTCTGTGGGTATCCACCTGCCGGTCAAGCTGCTCCTTTAGTCCGTCGTAGTCAGCATAATGAGCCTTGACGGCCTCAATATCCTTGCCGTTTTCCGCCATAATGGCATCGATGACCTCTTTGGGCAGAGGCATATCCCCCACCTGTAAGCCCTGCAAAAATTCTCGTTTCATAGATTTCTCCTTTCGTTTATGCTTTTTACGGGGTTGCTTCCCGAACGGTTTGGCCCTTTACGCCGGCCGCGGCGAATATAAAAAGCGACCCTGCGGTCGCTTTTTTACGAATTGGGCATATATTTCTCCCGGATGGTCTGCTCGTCCTCACCGGCAAGGCCAAACCGCCAGGCCAGCGCCACCTCCGGCTTGAGGATTCCCTTGGCTACCATATCCATATAGTCGGCCCAGGTCTTATCCCGGTCATAGAGGTTGCCGTTGCCCCAGTCGAAGCGGATCTGTTCCGGGGCTTTCGGGGCAAAGCCATACAGCTCTGCCAAGATGCGGCACAGGTCCATAGTTCTTCCCACCGCATCCTGCCACATCAGCTGGAAATCCAGCACTGTCAGGGCAAATTCCATTGCGCTGGCGGCGATCTCCGTGGCGGTGCGGTCGGCTAAATTGGCATCGGACAGCATACCCCGCTTCAGCCCCAGCAGGCTCTCCACATTCCGGAAATACTCCTGCTTCCGGGCAAGGTAGGACTTCTCCCGGAGCTGAGGGGAGAAGATGGTCAGACCCACCCGCTCCGGGTCATCGTCCAGACCCACGAACAGGTGGTCCTGCAGGCCCAGCTCCCTGTCCAGCAGGTCTTTCGACGCAATGATCCGGCTCTCTCCCCGGGAAAATTCCCCGTTCATCTGGGCCTCATTTTGGTCAATATTCCGGATCAGTCCCTCAGCGGCGGCATATACTGCCACACCGTCATCAGAGCCGTCGATACAGTTGAGCATCGGCAGCTTCATCTCCGTAAGGCCCACAGAGCCAACGGGCTTTTGGAAGCAATAGCTTTCTGCCAAATTCTGATAAGCCGGTACATTGTGCAACGGCACTTCTGCCCCCAACTGCCGGGAATCCCGGCTGCGGTACAGGCGGTTAGTGATGGTCAAAAAGCCATTTTTATCCACCGTTCTGCGCTCCAGCAGGGTGTAGTAGCTGCCGCTGTCCGCGCTTTTCTCCACCAAACCGATGTCTGTGGGATTTCCGCCTCCGTCCCTGCCGAAGATCAGCACCCGATTCCGGGGCACCAGGGTAAAGGAAAACCCCGCCCCCACGGGACAGGGTTTGAGGTAGCAAGCGCCGCCCACCAGCGCCAGCTGCAATGCCAGCCGTTTTTTGGTATCCAGCGCCTTCAAAATCTGCTGACCGAAAGGCGTATCCGCCGTTGCCCGGTACTCACCGAATACCGCCTTGACCAGCTTATTGACAATGGTATAGGGGATCCGCTGGCAGGGGTCTGCCGCCTCCCCGGCATCTGCGTCATAGTACATAGCAAACCACCGCTCGATGGCTTTCCGCATAGCCGGGGAGGTCTTGTCCCACTGGCCGAATGCCTGTTCATAGCTGTAAATACTCATTTCTCCCCTCCTACGCGGATTCGTTTGACCGCCCGCAGACCTGTCTGCACACCGTCAATATAGGCTTGCAGCTGGTCAACCTTGATCTGCAACGCGCGATTTTCTTTTCTGAGCTGCCGGTTTTCCCAAAGCACCGTCTCCTTGGCCCACATAGGCAAAAAATTATTCAGCAGCCATTTTTTCACCTGAATTTCCTCCTGTTCTTGATCGAATTTCTTTGTTTCTCCGCAAAACCGTGGCGCAGAAATAGCGAATATCGTCCATGGCGTGGTCGTTTTCCTTGCATACCCGGTCGGTTTCGCCGTCTGCCTCCCAGCAGTAGAGGGAGAACTCCCGGATGCTGTCGGCGCAGCTTGGCATAAACTGCAGCACCCCCTGCCGCAGCAGTTCGGCTACCTGTCGGATGCCGCCCAGCACCTCGTTTTTGGCCTTGCGCACAGAGAATACCCCGTGGGCGCGGATAGTGGCGATAAAGGATGCCGCCGAGGGGTCCACCACCACAATTTCCACCGGCAATCCCCCTGCCAATTTCACCAATTCCGCGTGGTACTCCTCGTCGGTATACATCCGCCCGGTCTCCCTGCCGCTGTGGTAAAACTCCCGCAGGCGCACCGCCCGGCCCTCTCCTACGCACCAAAGTCCCGCAGAGAAGGGATTCTGCGTGCCGTAGTCCACAGAGATGTAATACCGGCCCGCCTTGGGCGGCTGGTGGGTGATGTGCTTTCCCGGCTGAAAATCGTACACCAGCCCCTCCGCCATACACCACTGTCCCAAAATATACCGCCGGTAGAACGCGCCGGTATACATTGCCTCATAGCGGGCTTTGATACGGGGGTCCAGCCCCGGATTGTCGGCCATGGTAAAGTGCAGATGCAGCAGCCGTTTTTCTTTCGCCTTCCGGATCCACTCCTTGTAAAGCCAATGCTCCGGCCCTTCGGGATTGCAGTTGAACCACAATTTCGAGCCAGCCACAGAGCATCGGGCACAGGCCTGCTCCACAAAGGACCGGGGCATCAGTGCCGCCTCATCCAGCAGCACACCGGCTAAGGTAATGCCCTGGATCAGCTTGTAGGCGCTGTCATCCTGTCCGCCGAAGAGGTAATAGGTATTTTTCCTACCGTCCCGGCGCACCACCAGCTTATTCTCGCTGCGCTTTTCTGTGATGTCCACCGCATCTCCCAGCCACGACGGGAGATTCCCTACAATGTTCCGCTGCAGCGCGCCGATGGTCCTGCCGCACAGGCCGAAGGTGCAGCCGTTAAAATTGGCCATACTCCACAGGAAAAAGCCGGTCACCATACTGAGGGTCTTTCCGGAACGGATCGCCCCGTCACAGATGATCCCCTCCAGTTCCCCTAACTTTGGGCGGTTCCACCAGGTCATGGCCAGCAGCTGCCGCTTACTGAAGTTCTGATACATCACCGGTATCCACCTCCTGTCGGGTCGCCTGCAAAATTGCCTCCAGTAGATTGTTGTCTTCTTTTGCCTCCTGTCGCTCCTTTCCCTCGAATAGACCGAAATGCTTGCCCAGCAGCTCCAGCGCCTTCATCTTATCGTAGAACTTCACCTTCACACCGGTGCTGCTCTTCTCAATGGATGCAACAGCCGCCCGCTGCAAGGGTTTTATTCCTGTCTTCAGATTCCCTTCGCCATCCATATAATCCGGCACCCGGGCAAAGGCGATGGCCGCCAGCTCCTGCAAGACCCCCTCGGGGGAAATCTTTTTTCTTCCCATAAACGCCCCAGCATCTCCTCCTTCCAGCAAAAAAGCGAAGCATCGGGTAACCCTTTGCCTCGCTCGTTTTTCGGTTTTCTACTTTTGGCTTTATCAGTGTACCACGGCTATAGGGAGAAATCTTCCCAACCTTTTGGCAAGCTGATAAAAGAAAACCACACACTTTTGCAATACAAAAGCGTGTGGTTTTTCCTGTTTTCTGTCTTTTGGCTAACTATATTTACTGTTCATTCATATTTTATTCACATTTGAGATTTTTCCATCTGCTGCCCTCCTGCTTGCATTTAGATCGATCACACGCAAATTTTCTCCGTAAGGCAAGGCGCAAAAGATTGTATTTTTCCCGAAGCTGTGCTATACTACGGGCAAACCGACATAAAAAGGAGCGAATACCGTGAATACAACGAAAAAAGACCTATCCGTCAAGCAGCTGCTGGTAATGGGCGGCGCTCTGTTTTCCATGCACTTCGGTGCATCCTGTATGCTCTACCCCGTCAACTGGGGTAAGGACAGCGGCACATCGGTCTTCATCGCCTATATTGCCATCGTGATGACCGCCCTGCTGCTGCCGCTGCTGGCTTATGTGGCGCTGGCCCGGGGCAAGGGCAGCTTCCTGGGCATCACCCAGCGAATTTCCCCCAAATTCGGTTCGGTCTTCTGCACCGTAACCGTCCTGGTGATGGGACCGCTGTATGTGATCCCCCGTATGAGCGCGGCGGCCTGGGATGCCATTGCACAGCTGATCGGTCTGACCGATGTGGGCATTTTCCCGATCATTCTGTTTAACCTTCTGTTCTATGCCCTGTCTTATTGGTTCCTTTCCGGCCGGGCCGATACTATGGATAAGATCGGCAACATCCTATTTCCCGTTTTGATCGCCATCGTGGTCTTTGTCATCGGCAAGGGTCTGATTACCCCCATTTCTACCGATTGGCAGCCGAAGAATTACGAACAGTCCGCTGTGGCCTACGGCCTTTTGCAGGGCTATCAGACCGGTGACCTGCCGGCCGCGCTGATGTTCGGACTGGTAATTTTACAAGGCATCCACAAAGCCGGCATCGAAAAAAACCGGGTCAACAAGAATCTGATCCGGGTGGGTCTTGTGGGAATGGGTATGCTGGCCATCACCCATTTGGGCCACATGGTCATCGGCGCAAGCACCGGCGGTACCATCGATCTGACCCTGTCTGCTCTCTACGGCCAAGTGGTGCTGCAGCTTTGGGGCAATGTGGGCGCGATCCTGTTTAATGTGGCGCTGATCTTTGCCGCGCTGACCACCGCTGTGGGTCTGGGCGGCTCTGCCGGTGAGTTTTTCTCTGAATCCCTGCGGGACAAGGTCTCCTATAAGGTCATTTGCCTGGTCACAATGGGCATCAGCGCCCTGGTTTCCAGCTTGGGCCTTGCCAATATTGTAAAATTCGTCGGTCCTCTGCTGGATGCCTGCTACCCCACCGCCATCGTGGTGGTCCTGTTCTATGTTCTCGCCCCCAACCCGGAAAATCCCCGGCTGCTGCTGGGCGCCCGTTTTGCTATGATCGCCGCAGCAATTACCGGCTGCCTCGGCATTTTCAATACATACTTATCTCTTCTAAATATCTCCTGGCCCGGCTTTACCGCATTCTATAACGCCCTCCCCTTAAGCAATATCCAGCTGACCTGGATTCCTGTGAGCGCCCTTTGCTTTGTGATTGGTGCGCTGGTATGCCGGCCCAAAAAGGAGCAATGATATGGCCTGTAAATGCTTGAAACGCCGGCTGCTCCGTTGGATAAAACCCCTTTTGGCGCTGTGCCTTTTGGGCGGACTGTGTGTTATTGCCATTAACACCTATGTGGTGCAGTCTACGAAGAAGCAACTCCTGTCCCCCGATGCTGCGGCAGAGCTTACCGATGTGGATTGCATCCTGGTTTTGGGGTGTTATGTAAACGAAAACGGTGAACCCAGCGCTATGCTTTCCGACCGGCTGAAGCGGGGCGTGGAGCTGTATAAAGCAGCGGCTGCTCCCAAGCTTTTGATGAGCGGCGACCACGGCCGCCATGTCTATGACGAGGTCACGGCCATGCGGCAGTATGCCCTGGATGCGAATATTCCCTCACAGGATGTGTTTATGGACCACGCAGGCTTTTCCACTTATGACAGCATCTACCGGGCAAGAGATATTTTTCAAGCCAAAAAGATCATCATCGTGTCCCAGAAATATCACCTCCACCGGGCGCTGCACATCGCCAACGCCTTAGGCGTGGAGGCTTACGGCGTGGATGCCGACTACCGCAGCTACAGCGGTCAGTTTTACAGAGATGTCCGGGAGATTTTGGCCCGGAATAAGGATGTTGTGAAGTGCATTTTCAAAGTCAAGCCCACCTATTTGGGCGATGCCATCCCCATCTTCGGCGACGGCAACCTGACCGTCGGCTAAACCTACGCAGAAAAAGACCGCCTGCTTGAATAGCAGGCGGTCTCTGTTTTTTATTCCACTGTAATGAAATATGTGCCGTTGGGGGTCATCTGCAAGGTCAGCGGTTCGCTGCCCTTCTGCACCTTGACAGGCTTCAGATTGCCCTCTTCCCGCAGCAGCTTGATCTCTTCCTTGGTAGGCTCTTTAATACCCATTCTCTGGTGCAAACGGTAGGGGTTGGTGGTAGTCTTGTCGATACACCACACGGTGACGGTCTTATCGGCAATATCACCGGCAAAGGTAATGGTCTCCTCGATATTGGGGATATTCTCCTCAAAGTACTCCGAAGCATAGGTCATCAGCACCGCGTAGCCCTTGTCGGTCTTGGTGGGCACGACGAAGATGTTCTCATTTTCCGTCTGTGCTTCCAGCAGATCCTCGCCTAACTTGGAGGCCAGCACATGGGCATTGTAGATGGGCTTCTTGATAAAATTCAGGGTAAAGAAATTCCGGAAGCCAGAGAAATCCACCACCATCTCGTGCTGACCGGACAGGCAGATCATCATCTTGGTCAGCTTGGGATCCAGGCGGATCATCTTATAGATCAGCTTGGTGTAGTAGGAAGAATAGATCTCGTTTTCCCGGAAAATGTAGGTGGGACATTCCTCCACATTGTAGTAGCCGTCGGTGGCAGCGCCCCATTCGTCCACGATGCGCTCTTTATCCCCAAAGCCGCAGCTTTCAATGGTTTCGATCAGCTTGCGCTGGCGCTCTAAGTTATTTTCCACGGTGATGCGTTTTTCGCCGGAGAGGACCTGGGCGGTGGTGGTGCCGTAATTGTGCAGGGCGATGTAGTCGATGTCCAGATTGTTTTCCTTTACATAGGTCAGGAAACGGCGGAGGAATTCATACTCAAAGGCGCAGGCCGGACCGCCGATGCGGACCTTGTCGCTGACGCGGCGAACACCGCGCTGGAAGGCGGCATACAGCTTGCAGTACTCCCGGATGCGAGGCTCCTGCTCCTCTGCAGGCAGGTAGGACAGCCAGAACCACAGGTCCGGCTCGTTGTGGCAATGGCAGCGCCACCGGGACACCCGCTCAATGCCGTAACGCTCCACGATGTGCTTGGTGTACTGGTAGCAGATCTCCTCGTAGAGGGCATAGTCCTTGGGAGGAGAGGTGTTAAAAAGCTTACCCTTATAGCGGGTCTTTGCCTTGGCGCCCACGGTAAAGTTCTTGGTGTCGGCGGCGATGCAATCGGGCACAGTGGCATAGGAAAGCAGAATATTGTAGCCCTTTTCCACCATATAGTCCAGCCGGCAGTCGCTGGTGCGGAAATCGTAGCACAGCTGATCGTTCTCGTCCATATATACGATGTCCTCGAACATGGCGTACAGGCGAACAGTGTTGATAGAGCCGTCCTCGGCCATACGGTCCAGAATCCGTTTGCCCCAGGGGTCCTCCACCGCATCGGTGGGGTGGAACAAACAGTGATTCCAGAAATTGACCTGCTTTTTCACGGTCGTATTGCCGATTTTGATCATGAAATGTATCTCCTTTTTATTGCAGAGGTTGTCATTTTGCATTATAGTACGGTTTTACGCAAGATACAAGAAAGGAAACTATCATCTTTTTGCACAATTATGCGGTTTTTACCCCATAGTAAGAATATCAAAAAAAGACACCACCCAATGGGTGGTGTCTTTTTTGGTGGAGACTAATGGACTCGAACCATCGACCTCCTGCGTGTGAAGCAGGCGCTCTAACCAGCTGAGCTAAGCCTCCATATGGAACGCAATTGATTATAACACATATTCCGAAAAAGTCAATACTTTTCCCGTCGCAACCGCAAAATAAAAAGGCACCACCCACTTGAACTGCCCCAATTTGTTCGGACAGCACAAAAACACCCCTATGTAGGAAATATTTAATTCAAGCGGAGTGGCGTAGCGTTAGCGGCGCCACTCCTGTTTTTGTTTGGATACGTTCATTGTTGTAAAAGTAGATGTAGTC
>JAZRIT010000002.1:0-35601 GCA_045645385.1 Faecousia sp. | reverse complement strand
GTGGTCTTTATTTTGGCTTCGGTATTTATGTGAGAGGGATTTGAAAATCATAAATGCAATATGCCGGTGGCATATTGCTGGGACCAGTGCAAACACTGGTCGCTACCTTAATTTTCGCTGCAGGCGAAAATGCAAACAAATCCCTTTTACTCTGCCTTTCGAAAGCAAAAAACTGCGCCGATTTTTCGGTGCGGTCTCGTTTATTGCATCTTCGTCAGTGCTTTGGCCATTGCTCTTGTGACCAAAGCGCATTTTTCAGCCGCCATTGCTTCAAAGGTGGGATAGTCCATTTCGGCGGAATCGTCTGCCTTGTCGGAAATGGCACGGATTACCACATAGGGAATGCCGTTGCGCCAAGCCGTATGGGCAATGGCTGCGCCCTCCATTTCCGTGCAGAGCGCGCCGGTATCGGCGATGATCTGCTCCTTTTGCTCTCTTTGTCCCACAAACTGATCACCGCTGGCAACCGTGCCGATCTTAGCACGACCGGCCTGCAGACCGTCTGCAGCCGCATATGCCAGCTTCATAAGCATCTCATCTGCCGGGAACTTTCGAACAGGGAAACCGGGGATTTGCCCTGTCACATAAGCAGGATTCAAAGCGGCGCAGGTAAAATCGTGATAGATGGCGTCCCGGCTGATAACAAAATCACCGATATCCAGTTCCTTATCCAGCGAGCCGGCAATGCCGGTATTAACAATATGGGTTACAGAAAAATGGCTGCACAGAATCTGCGCGCACAGGGCCGCGTTCACCTTACCGATACCGCATTGGACCACCACAACAGACAAACCCTCCAGGATGCCCTCGCAGTACACGCTGCCGGCTACGGTGGACTCTGCCTTTTCGGTCATATTTTCCTTTAGTGCAGCCACTTCCACATCCATGGCGCCAATAATACCTAATTTCATATCCATTCTCCTTTATTCCGGGTAAGTGAGCCGGGATTCGTCAATATTGGTGAGCAGCTGGCTGTACTTTCTGCCCCAGTAGTTTGCCATAGGCAGGTTCATATCCAGATAGTTGCCGCAATCACGGGCACTGGCGCCGGGAATTTCGCCCGCAAAATCCGCAACAAAACGGAAACACTCCCTCACCAGTTCCAGCACATCCCGGGCGGTATACGCCCCTGCCAGCAGTAAATAAAAGCCAGTGCGGCAGCCCATCGGGCCAAAGTACAGCACCTTATCCTTCCAAAGCGGGTGGTTTCGCAGATAGGTGGCTGCCAAATGCTCAATGGTGTGGATCTCTGGGGTATTCATAACCGGCTCGTCGTTGGGGCTGGTGAGCCGCAGGTCAAAGGTGGTAACCGTTTCAGCGCCCACCTTGTCCTGCCGGGAGACATACAGACCCGGCTGCAGGCGGATATGGTCAACAGTAAAGCTGGCGATCTTTTCCATATTGTTTCTCCTGAATGTTTGATAAAAATATCATACCGCAAATCCTCGGTTTTGACAAGCAAAATCGGCCAAATTATCCGTCAAAAAGGATTTTACTTGCTTTTTGACGGATTTTCAGATATAATAATTGTGTATATTTTTCAGAAAGGTGGAGATTTTGGTGGATGAGCAATATAACGAGAACTCCCGACCGGTAAATCCACGACGCAAAAAACGCACAAAAACACAGGTTTTTAAGGAAACCTATCTGCCCGCGATCATCGCAGGTGCAGCCTTGCTGCTGATCGTGATTTTTATCATCGGCTCCATTGTCAGATCCGTGCAGAAAAAGAATTACGAAAAGGATGCAAATCTGGCAGCCTCCAATGCGGCTGATTCCGAACAGATCCGGCTGGATAACGAAGCCAAGGCTTTGCTTGCGCAGGCTGAGGCTATGGCTGCAGGCTATGATTACGAAGGGGCTATTGCCGTGCTGGACAGCTTCAGCGGCGATCTGAGCAAGTATACCAATCTGAACGACAAGATCCTGGAATATGAACAAGCCCAACGGTCAATGGTCGCCTGGGAGGATCCCGGCCAGATCGTCAACCTCTCCTTCCAGCTTTTGGTGGCTGACCCTGCCCGTGGCTTCCAACACGAGACCTACGGCAATTCCATAAACCGGAACTTTATCACCACTGTTGAATTCTCCAAGATCCTGCAGCAACTGCACAGCAACGGCTATATCCTGGTGGATTTTGACGATTTCGTGGACACCAGTATCGGTCCCGACGGCACAGCCTCCTACAAGCCCAAAACCATATACCTGCCTGCTGGCAAGAAACCGCTAATGTTGACCCAGACTAATGTAAACTACAATTACTATCTCATCGACAGCGATGACGATAAGATCGCCGACGCAAAGGGCGCAGGCATCGCAAGCAAGCTTTTGTGGGACGGCAAGAATTTCACCTGTGAAATGGTGGATGCCAACGGTCAGACTGTGACCGGCGCATATGATCTGGTCCCCATTCTGGAAAGCTTTGTTAAGGAGCACCCCGATTTTTCCTACCGCGGCGCGAGAGCTACTCTGGCGCTGACCGGTTATAACGGTCTGTTTGGCTACCGAACCCACCCCAGTGCTGCCAACACATTCGGCGAGACCGCCTACAGACAGGCGATACAGGACGCAACCGCCGTAGCCAATGCCCTGCGGCAGAGCGGCTATACCCTGGCTTGCTACACCTATGAAAACATCCCCTACGGTGACCGCAGTGTGACACAGATCAAAAACGATCTTAACGGCTGGACCAATGAAGTGGTTCCCATTTTAGGTAATATTGATATTTTGGCATACGCCCAGCTGACGGATATTTCTACCGATGAGATCTATTCCGGTGAGAAGTACAACACCTTGCGGGATGCCGGCTTCCGGTATTTTCTCGGCTTCTGTGAGAACGGCGAATCCTGGGCCTCCGTCACCAATGAATATGTCCGCCAGGGCCGTATTCTGGTGACCGGCTCTAACCTGGCCCATCACGCTGAGTGGTTCGCCCCTCTGTTTGATGCCGCCTCTGTGCTGGACACTACCCGCGGAGATGTCCCCAACTAATATAATCACCGCACCGGCTCCCCCGGTGCGGTTTTTAAAAGGTGAAACTATGGAAATCAAGCTTGGAAAATACAGACATTTTAAGGGCAAGGAATACCGTGTCATCGGCATCGCCAGCCACTCGGAAACATTAGAGTCGATGGTGGTCTATCAAGCCCTCTACGGTGAAGGTGGGCTGTGGGTACGGCCTGCAGATATGTGGAACGAAATTGTAGACAAGGAAGATTATCACGGTCCGAGATTTCAGTATATCGGTGAATAAGCTATGCCCCGACTATGAAGGTCGGGGCATTTTCTGTTATTTTGTACCGCGAAGCTCGATGATTTGGTCACGCAGCACAGCGGCATACTCGTATTCCATCATACGAGCCGCTTCCTTCATCTGCTTCTCCAGCCTTATGATCTCCTTTTCAACCTCTGCCTTGGTCATCTTTACGCCGCTGCGTCCTTTGCGCTCGGCAGTGGAGGAAGAAATTTCAATGAGATCACGGACGGATTTGATCACCGTCTTGGGTACGATGCCATTGGCCTGATTGTAGGCATCCTGAATCTCTCGGCGGCGTTTGGTCTCGTCAATTGCCACCTGCATCGAGGCGGTAATGCGGTCTGCATACATAATCACAAGGCCGTCAGCATTCCGGGCGGCACGGCCAATGGTCTGGATCAGGCTGGTCTCGGAACGGAGGAAACCCTCTTTGTCCGCATCCAGAATGGCAACCAGACTCACCTCCGGCAGATCAAGTCCCTCACGGAGCAGATTGATACCCACCAGCACATCGAATTTTGCCATACGCAGGTCCCGGATGATCTCCATCCGTTCCATTGCGCCGATGTCAGAGTGCATATACCGCACCCGGATCCCCGCCTTTTGCAGGTACACCGTTAAGTCCTCCGCCATCTTCTTGGTGAGGGTGGTCACCAGCACCCGCTCGTCACGGGCTGTTCTTCGGTTAATCTCCCCTATCAGATCGTCTATCTGTCCCTCAATGGGTCTTACCTCCACATTGGGGTCTAAAAGCCCGGTAGGACGGATGACTTGCTCCACAATCTGTCCGGAACGTGTTTGCTCATATTGGGCAGGTGTTGCCGAAACATAGATCACCTGGTTCAGCTTGGAATCGAACTCATCGAAGTTAAGGGGTCTGTTATCATAAGCCGACGGCAGACGGAAACCGTAATTCACAAGGGAATCCTTTCGGCTTCTGTCGCCGGCGTACATAGCACGGCACTGAGGCAGGGTCACATGGCTTTCGTCTACAAACAGAAGAAAATCATCCGGGGAATAATCCAGCAGTGTGGTAGGCGGTGTGCCCGGTGCACGGCCTTGAATGACCCGGGAATAGTTCTCAATGCCGGTGCAAAAACCGATCTCCGTCAGCATTTCCAGATCATAGGCAGTCCGCTGAGCGATACGCTGGGCCTCCAAAAGCTTATTGTTGGCATTGAAATAGGCAACCTGCTGATCGCATTCCCTGCGAATCTCCCCCATCGCCCGTTCCATCTTCTCCCGGGAGGCCACATAATGGCTGGCAGGATAGATAGCAACATGGTCAATGTATCGCTCAGCAACGCCTGTGACGGCATTGATTTCGGAAATTCTGTCCACCTCGTCACCAAAGAATTCCACGCGGATGGCACGGCCTGTCCAATAGGCAGGATACACCTCCAGTGTATCGCCCCGGACGCGGAATTTATTGCGGGAAAAATCAATATCGTTCCGCTCGTAGCGGATCTCTGCCAATTTCCGCAATACATTGTCCATGGGGTACTCCATACCTGTCCGCAAAGAAATGACCATACTCTTATAATCAATGGGGTCACCCAGACCGTACAGGCAGCTGACAGAGGACACCACGATCACATCCCGCCGCTCAAAAAGGGCCGATGTTGCGCTGTGGCGCAGGCGGTCGATCTCCTCGTTGATGGCGGAATCCTTTTCGATATAGGTGTCCGTGTGGGCAATATATGCCTCCGGCTGATAATAATCGTAATAGGAAATAAAATACTCCACTGCGTTGTTAGGAAAGAATTCCCGAAATTCCGAGCAAAGCTGGGCAGCAAGGGTCTTATTGTGGGCAAGGACCAGTGTGGGTCTGTTCAGTTTTGCAATCACCGACGCCATGGTGAAGGTCTTGCCGGAGCCGGTGACACCTAACAGCGTCTGCTCCCGCAGGCCAAGTTCTACGCCCTGGGCGAGTTTTTCGATAGCTTCCGGCTGATCGCCTGCCGGTTTAAAATCGGATACCAGTTGAAATTTATCCAAGGCTGTCCCTCCTTATCGGACTGTGCAGGCTTCTCCGGGCGTGTAATAATTGGACTGGACAATGGACACATAGTCATCCTTGCTGACGACGATGTGGTCTGCTAAAACGATCTCTACCGTCTGTAGTGCGGCCGCCACCCGTTGGGTGGTCTGAATATCATCAGCCGAGGGGATCGCCAATCCGCTGGGGTGGTTATGGGCCAGCACAACAGTAGTTGCATTGGCAGCCAGTGCCATTTCCACCACGCGGCGCACGGGAATATTGGCAGAATTCACACTGCCCTCCCCTACCATTTTGCAGCAGATGACCTTACATTTGGCATCCAGGCACAGCATAAAAACCGTTTCCTGCTCCCGCCCGAAGAAGTAAGGCACAAGATAATTGCCGCACTGGTCAATGGTTCTGAGTATTTTCCCCGGCTCGGATTGCTTGACTTGATAGTATCTGCCCACCTGTGTGATCAAGGACAGGAAGGTGGATGTGTTCTTACCGACACCCTCTACCTTTTCCAGCTCGTCAGCGGAGGCATTGAGCACATTGTTCAGCGATCCAAAATGTTCCAGCAGACGGTGGGCAATGGGGTTGGTATCCACTCTGGGGATGCAATAGAACAAAAGCAGCTCCAGAACATACAGTTCATCAAAATTATCCAGACCCTCTTTTAAAAAGCGGTCCCGAAGTCGTTGCCTGTGTTCCTTATGAATCGACATATTTTCACTCCATTCGCGGATTTATCTTGCTATTTCCAAAAGAATTCGTTAGAATAGAAATTGCGTGGAACAATTACGAAAGTTTTCCTGCATTTTGCACATCATATGGCAGGAGGAGAAGCACTATGGAAACAACCGAGCATCTGTTCCCCTGGCTGGAGCTGGTGGACCGTCCTGCATTTTGTGTAAAAGACGGTATGGTAACAGCAAGCAACGCTGCCGCCAAGAGCCGTATGCTTCCTATCGGCACCGATGTATATGAGATCGTAACCGAACACCGGGAGACTTATCAGAATTTTACAAGCGGTTGCCTTTTTCTGACAATTACCGCAGGCGGACTTCCCTGCAATGCCTGTGTGAATCGCGCAGAAGACTGTGATATTTTTATTTTGGAACAGGACTCCGACACAGCTCAGCTGCAAGCTTTGGCACTGGCCGCCCAGCAATTGCGGATCCCCCTATCCAATGTGATGACGGTGACAGACCGCCTGTTTTCCGATCTTATAAATACAGACGACCAGACCCGGCAGCAGGCCGGTCAGCTTCAGCACGGCCTGTTTCAGCTGCTGCGGATCATCAGCAATATGTCTGACTCCGGAAGCTACCGGGGAATCCCCTTTGCCGGTATGCAGATGACCAACCTCACCGGTGTCTTCCGTGAGATCATCGAAAAGGCGCAGGCTGCATCGGAAAGCACCGGCATCAGGCTTGAATACACTGCTCCTGAAATGCCTGTTTTGGGTTTAGCCGATCCTGAGAAATTAGAGCGGGCAGTGTACAATCTTCTGTCCAACGCCCTTAAATTCTCCCCTGCCGGCAGCACTGTTGCGGCAAAGCTTTCTACCAAAGGCAATCAGCTGTCCTTTACTGTCTGCAATCCTTGTGCAGAGCCGATGCAGGAGCATCGCTTCTGGAACCGCTACCGGCGGGAGCCGACCATTGAGGACAGTCGGTACGGTCTGGGACTTGGTATGACCCTCATTGGTGCGGTAGCCACCGCTCACGGCGGCACAGTACTGGTGGATCACCCCGACGGGCAAAGCACCCGGGTAACCATGACCATAGCCATTTCGAAGGATAACGGCGACACCCTGCGTTCTCCCGTGATGCGCATCGGCGACTATGCCGGTGGCCGTGACAAGGCGCAGTTGGAATTTGCAGACCTATTGCCCACCGATGTCTACGACAATATTTAACTTTTCCCTGCCTGTTTTCCACAGGCAGGAATTTTTTTACAGATACTTCTTAAGATACTGGCCTGTATAGCTGTTTTCCGCCCCGGCAACCTCCTCCGGTGTTCCGGTGGCCACCACATATCCGCCGCCGTCACCGCCCTCAGGACCTAAATCAATGATATGGTCCGCTGTTTTGATCACATCTAAATTGTGCTCGATCACAAGCACGGTATTGCCTGCATCCACCAACTGCTGCAGCACATCGATCAGCTTGTGGACATCGGCTGCGTGCAGACCGGTGGTGGGCTCGTCCAGAATGTAGATGGTGCGTCCTGTGGACACCCTTGCCAGCTCCGTAGCCAGCTTTACCCGCTGGGCCTCCCCGCCGGAGAGGGTGGTGCTGGACTGGCCAAGCTTCACATAGCCGAGACCTACCTCTACGAGGGTCTGTACCTTTCTGCGGATCTTGGGTAGATTCTCGAAGAAGGTGAGGGCCTCTTCTGCTGTCATATCCAGCACCTGAGCAATGTTTTTGCCCTTATACTGGACCTCCAGGGTCTCCCGGTTATACCGCTGCCCCTTACAGACCTCACAGGGAACATACACATCCGCCAAAAAATGCATTTCAATCTTTACCAGTCCGTCGCCGCTGCAGGCCTCACACCGGCCACCCTTCACATTAAAAGAGAAGCGGCCCGGCCCGTAGCCACGGATCTTGGCATCGGCAGTGGATGCAAACAGGTCGCGAATATCATTGAACAGACCTGTATAGGTTGCCGGATTGGAACGGGGTGTACGGCCGATAGGACTCTGGTCTATATCGATCACCTTATCCAGATGCTCCATACCACAGACGCAGCGGCAGGCGCCGGGGCGGGTACGGGCGTGATTCAGCTTGCCCAACAGTGTTTTGTTCAGAACCTCGTTGACAAGACTGGACTTACCGGAGCCGGACACGCCCGTCACACAGGTGAGTGTTCCCAACGGGATCGACACATCCACATCCTTAAGATTATTTTCCTGTGCACCGGAAACGGTAAGGCAATTGCCGTTACCCTGCCGTCTGGATGAGGGAACCGGGATCTTCTTCACACCGGTCAGATACTGGGCAGTCACAGATTCCCGCACCCTGCAAACATCCTCCAATGTGCCGGCAGCGACGATCTGTCCGCCGTGAGATCCGGCACCCGGGCCAACATCGACGATGAAGTCTGCCGCCCGCATTGTGTCTTCGTCGTGCTCCACCACGATCAGGGTATTGCCCAGATCCCGCAGGCGTTTCAGTGTGCCCAGCAGCTTATCGTTATCCCGCTGGTGCAGGCCGATGGAAGGCTCATCCAAAATATACAGAACGCCCATCAGTGAAGAGCCGATCTGCGTTGCCAGACGGATCCGCTGGCTCTCGCCGCCGGACAGTGTTGCGGCCGCCCGGGACAGTGTCAGATACTGCAGACCCACATCCGTCAAAAAGTGCAGTCGGGACCGGATCTCCTTGACGATCTGCGCCGCCACCAGGGCCATATTGCCCTCCAGGTGCAGGTTGTTCATAAAGTCAAGCTCCTGGGCGATGCTCATACGGCAGAAATCCATAATGCCGATCCCGCCTACCGTTACCGCACGGGCGATCTCAGACAGACGGTCACCGTGACACCGGGGACAGGGCGCTGTAGCCATACATTCCTCCAGCTCCTTGCGGGCAGCATCGGACTGGGTCTCCCGGAAGCGGCGGCTGATATTATTGAGAATGCCCTCAAAGGGCTGCTCCAAAATACCCATACCGTTACCCCGGTTATAGGTCATGCGCAGCTTTTCCCCTTTCGTGCCGTAGAGGATCACATCCATTGCCTCCCGGGAGAGATCTTGCACAGGGGCTGTTAACGAAAAATGGTATTTCTGTGCCAACGCCTCAAAGTACATACGGAAAATGGAATCCGTCCGGGCATTGCTCCAGCCGGGGGCCTGGATCGCACCGTCGAAAATGGACTTGGTTTTATCGGGAATGACCAGATCCTCATCCGCAATCAGCTGAAAGCCAAGACCGGTACAATCCGGGCAGGCGCCGGCCGGGTTATTAAAGGAGAACATTCTCGGCTCCAGCTCAGAAAGACTGATACCGCAGTCTTCACAGGCATAATTCTGAGAAAAGGTCAGTTCTTCCTTACTGTCCGGCAGCTCAACGGTCACAAGGCCGCCGGAATGGCTGCAAGCTGTTTCAACAGAATCCGTCAAGCGGCGGCGCTGACCATCCCGGATCACCAGCCGATCCACCACCAGCTCGACGGTGTGCTTCTTATTTTTATCGAGGGTGATCTCCTCGCTGAGGTCGTACAGAATGCCATCCACCCGCACACGGGCAAAGCCCTGCTTCCGCGCGTCCTCAAACACCTTGGCATGTTCGCCCTTTTTGCCGCGGATAATGGGACTCAATACGATAAAACGGGTCCCCTCACCCAGCGCCTCAACCCGGTCAACGATCTGGTCAACGGTCTGCCGGGCGATCTCCCTGCCGCATTTCGGGCAGTGCGGAATGCCCACCCGCGCCCACAGCAGACGCAGATAATCATAGATCTCCGTGACCGTACCCACGGTGGAACGGGGGTTTTTGGAGGTGGTCTTCTGGTCGATGGAAATGGCCGGCGACAGGCCGTCGATGGAATCTACATCCGGCTTATCCATCTGTCCCAAAAACTGCCGGGCATAGGCGCTGAGACTCTCCACATACCGGCGCTGACCCTCCGCATAGATGGTATCAAACGCAAGACTGGATTTGCCCGAGCCGGACAGGCCGGTGAATACCACCAGTTTGTCTCTGGGAATGGACAGATCCACATTTTTCAGATTGTTCTCTCTGGCACCTTTGATAATGATCGTATCGTTCATATTCGGCTCCATCTCCAAAAAAGTCTTCTAAATAGTATAACACGAAATCGGTGGTTACACAAGCACAGATGCAAACAAAATTTCGCTCTGCCGATTTTAGAATGCGTTGGGCGGTTTGGCATAAGAATATATCAGGAGTTTTTCATTTTTTGTTGGATTTTCTCATAGTTCGGTGTTGCATTTTGGAAGGGGTTAATGGTATAATGTGGATAGAATGGCTTATGGTGCGGACATAAGCAGATAAAGATGATTGAGAGGTAGTTTGAAAGATGATTGCGTACAGTGAAAACATCAAAATTTTCTGTGGAAATTCCAACCGTGCTTTTGCAGAGACCGTCTGCAAGGAACTGGGTCTGGAGCTGGGCAACGGTGTGGTGCAGACCTTCTCCGACGGCGAGGTTTCCGTTTCCCTGAACGAGACCGTCCGTGGCGCTGATGTGTTCTTGATCCAGTCCACCTGCAAGCCCGTTAACGACAATTTGATGGAACTGCTGGTTATGATCGACGCCTGCCGTCGTGCATCTGCCGGCCGTATCACCGCTGTGATCCCCTACTTTGGCTACGCCCGTCAGGACCGTAAGGCCAAGAGCCGTGACCCTATCACTGCCAAGCTGGTTGCCATCATGATCACCGCCGCAGGCACTGACCGGGTGCTGACTATGGACCTGCATGCAGCGCAGATCCAGGGCTTCTTTGACATCCCTGTGGATCACCTGCTGGGCAATCCCACTTTCGTAAAATACTACCTGGATAAATTCCCCGAGGATAAGTACAATCACGACGAATTCGTTGTTGTCTCCCCCGATGTGGGCTCTGTTGCCCGCGCCCGTGCCTTCGCCGCAAAGGTACATATGGGCCTGGCAATCGTGGATAAGCGCCGTCAGAAGGCCAATGTCTGCGAGGTTATGAATGTCATCGGCGATGTAAAGGGCAAGACCTGTATCCTCTTTGACGATATGATCGATACTGCCGGCTCTCTGTGCAACGCCGCCCAGGCTCTGGTGGAGATCGGCGGCGCTAAAGAAGTTTACGCCTGTGCTACTCACGGCGTGCTGTCCGGTCCTGCCTTTGAGCGTATTGAGAAGTCCCCCATCAAGGAAGTGGTGGTTCACAATACCATTCCCGTATCCGCCGATTGCCCCTGCAAAAAGATCAAACAGCTGGATGTGGCGCCCATCTTCGCCCGGGCTATCTCTCACGTTCACGGCGGCACTTCCATCGCGGATCTGTTCTAAGCTGTGTTTGGTAAAAATAGCGAAAGCTGGCTGATCGTCGGTTTAGGCAATCCCGGCAAGGAATACGAGCGCACCCGACACAACTGCGGCTTTATGGCCATTGATGTTTTGGCGGACAAGCTGGGCTGCAAGATCGACAAGGGTAAGTTTCAAGGGTTATTCGGGCAGACCTCCTATAAGGGTAAAAAGTTATTTCTTCTCAAGCCGCTGACCTATATGAATCTTTCGGGACGGTCTGTTCTGCAGCTGTCTGCCTACTATAAGATCCCGCCTGCACGGATCATCGTCCTGTTTGATGATATATCTTTAGAGCCGGGGCGGTTGCGAGTCCGGGCTGACGGCTCTGCCGGCGGTCACAATGGCATTAAATCCATCATTCAGGAACTGGGGTCACAGGATTTCCCCCGGGTAAAGATCGGCGTGGGCGGTAAGTCCAATCCCCAACAGGATCTGGCCGATTGGGTCCTCTCCGGATTTGACGGACAGGACAAAAAGGCGTTGGAGTGCGCACTGCAAAATGCAGGTGATGCTGCCCTGTGCATTCTGGAAAAGGGTGTACAAGAGGCTGCCAATCGATACAACGGCCTAAAACCGTAAATATTGTCATTCTACCACGGAAAGGGGGGTATTTTCCCCCTTTCCTCGTTCTTGCGTGGAAGGAAATTTGTCCCATTGAGGTGCTTTATGGAAAAGCTATTGGAAATTCTAAAGAAAATGCCGGAATATACCACGATCCTGCAGACGCTGTCAGAGGGTAAAACTGTAGCGATCACCGGCATCGGTCAGATCAACAGAAGTCACATCATCGCCGGCCTGTACACCCATACAGACCGGCCATTGGTGGTTATATGTCAGGACGATTTGGCCGCTAAGCGCCTTGCAGAGGAATTGAAGGCATTTTTGGAGGCAGATTTTCCTGTCCTGCCTTCCCGGGAACTGACCCTTTACGACAGCGCAGTGGTCTCCAGAGGGTGGGAACAAAAACGCCTGCGCCAGTTATACGCACTTGCAGCCGGAAAGACCCGCTTACAAATTATGGCGTGGGATGCATTGAGCCAGCGGACGATCCCCCCTGCTATTTTGAATCAGTCAGCATTCCGGCTGGAGGTCGGCAAGGAATACACCATTGACACGCTGTGCCGTCTGCTGACCGAATGCGGCTACAGTCGCTGCGGTATGGTGGAAGGACCCGGTCAGTTTGCCGTCCGAGGCGGTATTTTGGATGTGTACTCCCCTGCTGCAGAATTCCCTGTTCGTGCTGAATTCTTTGGGGATGAATTGGACACTATGGGTTATTTTGATCCCGACACCCAGCGCAGAACTGAAAACATTGAAAAGGTCGTCATTCTGCCGGTAAGCGAGACCCTGCCCCGTTTGCATCCTGAGGGGCTCGAGGGACTCTGTCAGGATATTGAGCGGTTGATTGCCCGGCAAAAACGGCGCAAGAATCCTAATGAAGACCTCATAAAGACCCTCCAAAAGGATTTGGAGAAATATCAGAACGGCATACACCACTCTGCTTCGGACCGGTATATGGCGCTGATCTACCCGGAAATGGCCACAGCAATGTCTTATATTCCGGCAGATGCCCATATCATTCTGTGCGACCAGAGCGGGATCCACCGGGCGGCCCGCAGCCGGACCGATGAACTGGGTATGCAGTTGGACAGCCTGCTGCAGGCAGGTCTGGTGGTAGGAGAGCTTTGCGACTATACCTGGCAATGGGAGGATCTCTGCGAAGGCCTGCATGGCAGATCTGTCCTGTATTTGGACACCTTTGCCGCTGCTGCCTATCCGGAAAGCTGTCCGCCCCATCAGCTTCTGCCTATGACCGCAAAGCAGCTGCCGGGTTACGGCGGCAATTTAGATACTGCCGCAGCTGACCTGCAGCACTATCAGAAGATAGAGTTTTCCAGTCTGGTGCTGTGCGGCTCCCGGCGAAGAGCAGAGCTTTTGCAGGAAATGCTGGGTAGCCGCGGCTTGTCTGCCTTTCTTGCTATTCCCTTGCACACTATGCCCCAGCCGGGGCAGATCCTGCTGACAGAGGGGACATTGCCCTTCGGTATGGAGTATCCAAATGCCAAGCTGGCCATTCTCACGGAGGGCCAGCTGACCGGCAAAACGGAATCCCGTCGCAAGCCGGCGAAAAAATCTGCTACCAACCGGCAGAAGCTCAACTCCTTTACGGATCTGACTCCCGGTGATCTGGTGGTCCACGAAAATTACGGTATTGGCCGTTTTGTGGCTATGGAGCAGATCAAGGTGGACGGCGCAGTCAAGGATTATGTAAAAATCGCCTATCAAGGGACGGACACCTTGTTTGTGCCTGCCACCCAGCTGGATATGGTCAGTAAATATATCGGCGGTGGCGGAGAAGATGCCAATGTACGGCTGAACAAGATCGGCACGGACACCTGGCAGAAGACTAAGGCCAGGGCCAGAAAAGCAGCCAAGGATATGGCTGGGGAGCTGATCCAGCTGTATGCCGCCCGCCGTCGGCTGGAGGGATACGCGTTTTCAGCAGATTCTCTCTGGCAGGGTGAGTTTGAGGATAATTTCCCATACCCGGAGACTGACGACCAGCTGCGGTGTATCGCAGAGATCAAGAAGGATATGGAGTCCCCTGTTCCCATGGACCGTCTCCTTTGCGGCGATGTGGGCTTTGGCAAGACAGAGGTTGCCCTGCGCTGTGTAATGAAGGCCATTATGGACGGCAAGCAGGTGGCCATTTTGGTGCCTACTACAGTCCTGGCCCAGCAGCATTATCAGACCGCCATCAGCCGGTTCCGAGGATTCCCTGTGAATATTGATGTGCTCAGCCGCTTCCGTTCCCCAACCCAGCAAAGCCGGACCCTGCAAAATCTTCGGGCAGGACAGGTAGACCTTATTATACGCACCCATAAGCTGCTGCAGAAAAGTGTGGCGCTTAAGAATCTGGGCCTTTTGATCGTGGATGAGGAACAGCGCTTCGGCGTCAGCCACAAGGAACGGCTGAAAGAAATTTCCAAGGGTGTGGATGTGCTGACTCTGTCTGCAACGCCCATCCCCCGAACGCTGAATATGGCCCTTTCCGGCATTCGGGATATGTCCACCATTGAGCAGCCTCCTGCTGACCGCTACCCGGTGCAGACCTATGTGATGGAGCATAACAACAGTGTACTGGACAATGCTATTTCCCGGGAAATCGAACGGGGTGGTCAGGTCTACTATCTGCACAACCGGGTGGAGACCATTGAGCAGTGCGCCGCCGCGCTGAAGAAACGCAATCCCGCATTAAGCATTGCCGTTGCCCACGGAAAGATGGGCGAGGAAGCCCTCAGCGATGTGATGCGGGCTATGGCTGACGGCGAGATCCAAATCCTGGTGTGCACCACCATTATCGAAACCGGCCTGGATATTGCCAATGTAAACACTTTGATCATTGAAAACGCAGACCGATTCGGACTTAGCCAGCTCCATCAGCTCCGGGGCCGGGTAGGCCGTTCAACCCGTCACGCATATGCTTATTTTACCTATCGCCCGGATAAAGCATTGACGGAGGTAGCCGAAAAGCGGCTGGCCGCGATCCGTGATTTTGCGGAATTCGGTTCCGGCTTCAAGATCGCTATGCGCGATCTGGAGATCCGGGGTGGAGGCAATCTGCTGGGCGCGGAACAGTCCGGTCATATGATGAGCGTCGGTTACGATATGTATCTGAAGCTACTGGACGAAGCGGTACTGGAAGAGCATGGCGAACGGCCTAAGGAGCCGGACTGCACAGCCGATCTGAATGTGACCGCCAATGTAGATAAGGACTTTGTTGCCCGGGGTGAGGAGCGTATGGATCTGTACCGCCGTATGGCCGCTATCCGTTCTCAGGAAGACGCGGACGATCTGCTGGATGAGATCGTGGACCGCTACGGCGAGCCGCCGAAGGGCGTGCTGAATCTTATCGAGATCGCTCTGCTGCGGGCCAATGCCCGGAAAGTGGGCATCTGTGATATTCGGCAGAAGGCAGGCCAGGTGCAGTTCACCTTGCTGAATCTGAATTTCGAGGCTATCAGCGCGCTGTGCAACGACCCGGATTACAAAAACCGGGTACAGCTGGTAGCCACCGCCAAAGATCCCACAGTACGGCTGAAATTAGCATCCGGGGTGGACAGTCTGCGGCAATCCAAGGTCTTTATTGATCGCTATACCCAGTACGCATAACTGTTATTCGCCCAATGCGGCAATCACAAGGATGGGCAAATTATCCCGGTAAATTTCGTCGAATTGGCTCAGCGGCAAAGGGTTGATCCCCTGCCCTACCTCAACGGTGTAGCCGGGACGGCGGAACTCCTGTATAAACCAATCCTTATACCCGGCAAAACCCGAAGCGTATGGCACATCAGCCAGGGTGTAGCCGCTGGCATCTGCCATTTTCTGCCCTAATTCCCGGGCACCGGGTATCTCTATATCCTGAAACTGCCAATAAATCTCTTTCCCTTGGGAATGGTATGCCAGGATCAGCGCCGGGTCGATGTAGCGGGTATAGCCTGCCAGCGCACGGGATTCAAACTGGTCCAAAGCAGATCTTCCCACATAGTCCCGGGGGCCGGGCTGTGTAAAGCCCTGCGAAAATTTAATTTCCCTGGCCCGGAGCCACCCGGCCGGATATTGCAGGTTTAAATCCACACCCAGAAGATTTGCTTTCCACCCGTCGGGGAAGGGAATGGCCGGATAGTTGGCAGCCAGTTGTTCCGCCAATTGGTACTGGGCGCTGCCCGGCTGTATAGCACCTGTCACAAGGTCCACACCGTCAGGATCCACCATAGGCACCATATAAACGGTGACCCGCCGGGATAGCTCCCGGGCATCCCGGTCATAGACACGGTCACCGGATTGGATGGCTTGGGCCAGCTCCTCTGCAAATTTCAGCAACACCAGGGTGGTGATCCACTCGTTTGCGTGGTGAGAGGCAGTAAAGATCACCTTTCTCGGGCCGTTGCCGATCACGAGCGTCGGGATCGGCCGCTGAAAAGCAGTGGTCGCCAGGATCTCTGTGCGGCAAAATGGATAGGTCCTCACAATATCCTGTATGATCTGCAGATTGGCAGCGGATGTAATAGGTCTGTCGGTTGGTACGATGGCCATAGAATCACCTCTTGCCAGTATATGCGGAAAAACAATTGCCTGACATCCCCCTGTGGGGGTTGAAAGTTACCGAAAAATCGAGTATGATAACGAAAAAGGAGGTGGGCATTATGCACGATCACGAACATTCCTATATGCACGCCCACGGCATGGCCCACTCACACGGCCATATTCACGAGAATCAAAAGGCCGTGATTAATCGGCTGGCCCGGGCAATCGGCCATTTGGAAAAGGTAAAGCGCATGGTGGAAGACGGGTATGACTGCTCGGAGGTACTGATCCAGCTGGCGGCTGTGCGTTCTGCCCTGGACAATACCGGCAAGGTGATCCTAAAGGATCATATCCACCACTGTATGGTCGATGCTGTAACCGCCGGCGATGAAGATGCCATTGAGGATCTGTGCCAGGCCATCGATAAGTTTATGAAATAAAAATCAGTGCAGCTGTCTTGGCTGCACTGATTTTATTTTGATTGGATCGACAAATGATATTCGATAATACCTGCCGCATTTTGCTCTATCTCGATGCTGTAGCGCAGGTCAATATACCCGGCAAAGGGAGTAATACACGCGTCCACCCGGGTTGCACACACCGTCAGCATCAGCACGCCAAACTCCATTTGGTACAGGCAATCGTGGGCCTCCCCCTCCCGGAAGATCATCTCAGAATTCAATCTGCCGGTTCTGGACAAGGTAACCTGATCGCCCCGGATCAAAAAGGTGGTATGCACGCCCTGCAGACCGGTCAGTTCGCTTTCCTCATAGCAAAGCTTCCAGCCGCCCTCTATCTCCTCCAGCGTACCCTCGGTGACCAGCTCGATCATCTCCGGTGCCTGGCCTGCATAGCTTTGGCTGCCCTTAACGGACAGAATCACATTCTGTACCATTTTCAAGCCTCCATTGCCAGCTGCAGAAGCCGGTCGATCAGCGCACCGTAGGCAATACCGCTGGCTGCAAACAGTTTGGGATACATAGAGATGGAAGTGAAGCCGGGTATGGTGTTGATCTCATTAAAGACCACGCGGCTGTCCTGCCATGTGACAAAGAAATCCACCCGGCTTAGGCCACGGCAGCCCACGGCCTGATAGACCTGCACCGCGGTTTTACGCACCTGCTGGGCTACATCTTCCGGGACCCGGGCAGGGATATAGGCCACAGAGGTATCACTTACATACTTGGCATCGTAGTCATAGAACTCTGCGCCGGAGTCGATCTCACCGGCCACAGATGCGACAGGGTCATCGTTGCCCAGCACCGCGACCTCTACCTCAATGCCGTCAATAAATTCCTCCACCAGGATCTTTTCATCGTAGCAACCGGCATTCAGCAGCGCAGAAGCCAACTGCTCACGGCTACTTGCCTTGGACACGCCTACGGAAGAACCCGTACCTGCGGGTTTCACAAACACAGGATAGGAGAATTTCTCCTCCACATCCATGATGATCTGATTCGTATTCTCCCGCAGAGCGCTGCTTCTGACCAGCAGCCAGTCAGCCTGGGTGATGCCGGCATTGTCTATAACCAGCTTGGTGAGGGTCTTATCCATAGCAACAGCAGATGCAGACACCTGGGGGCCCACATAGGGAATGCCTGCCATCTGCAGCAGGCCCTGCATCGCCCCGTCCTCGCCGTTTTCACCGTGAAGTACCGGGAACACCACATCAATGGGATTCCGTAACACACCGCCGTGCAGAAAGGAAACAAGTCCCTCACCCCGGACAGGAGAGATCAGCGCCCGGCAATTATCCGGGTGATTCTCCCACTGCCCGGTGGGCAATTGGGAATAATCCTTACCGCCATAGAGAATCCATTTTCCCTCCTTGGTAATACCAACGGGGAAAATATTATACTTTTCCGCATCCATATTGTTCAAAACGGATTCAGCAGAGCGCAGAGAGACCTCATGCTCCGGGCTGATGCCGCCAAACAGAACGCATACATTCAGTTTTTGCATATTACCGTTCCTTATACCAAGATCAGTTACTTTAACAGCGCCTCGCCGGCCCGGAAGATATCCCCTGCGCCTACGGTCAGCACCACATCTCCCGGCTGAATAATCGCCTTCAGTTGAGCGGTTACCTCCGGCAGGGTCTGGCAGTATACCGAATTGGGGATCTCCTTTTGCAGATCCGCAGAGGAAATGCCTGTGAGATTGCTCTCCCGCGCGGCATAGATCTCCGCCAGCACCACCACATCCGCCTTTTTCAGTTCCCGTACAAAGTCGGAAAACAATGCCTTGGTCCGGGTGTATGTATGGGGTTGGAAGGCCAGCACCAAACGGTTATGGTCCATTGTGCGGACCGCTTCAATGGTGGCTCGCAGTTCATCCGGATGGTGGGCATAGTCGTCATATACATCCGCGCCGTTGAAACGGCCCTTGAGCTGCATACGGCGCTCAGCGCCGGAGAAGGTGGAAAGGCCTCTGGCTGCCGCCTCCCCGGGAATCCCTAACATCCAGGCCGTGCCGGCCGCCGCCAGAGCATTCATCGCATTATGGCGGCCCAGAACCCGCAGATCCAGGTGGCAATACCGCTGGCCGTCACAGACCACATCCAGATGCCGCCAATCGGGGCAGATATTCTCCGCCCGTACCCGGTTATAGGTTTGCAGTCCGAAGCTTACATAGGGCGTTCCGCTAAGGGCCTCCGCGGTATGGGGATCATCGCCGTTGGCCAGAACACCGCCGGTAGACAAAAGCGCAAATTCCCGGAAGGATTTCTGCACATCGGCAAGATCCTTGAAATAATCCAGATGGTCGGCCTCCACATTGAGGATCACGGCAAGGGTCGGTGTAAAGTTCAAAAAAGAGTCGCAGTATTCGCAGCTTTCCATCAAAATGGTATCACCCTGCCCCACCCGGTGGCCCGCCTGCAACAGGGGCAGGTAGCCGCCGATCATAACGGTAGGATCAACATCTGCCGCCATCAAAATATGGGTCAGCATAGAGGTTGTGGTGGTCTTTCCGTGGGTACCGGCCACGCAAACGGCATTTTTATACTCCCGCATAATCACGCCCCAAGCCTGGGCGCGCTCAAACACCGGAATACCGGCACTGCGGGCAGCAGCGATCTCCGGATTGTCGTTATGGACCGCTGCTGTGCGGATCAGGCATTCCGCGCCGCGGATATTCTCGGCCTGGTGGCCGATATGGACAGTGATTCCTTTGGATTCCAGCTCCTCAGTAGAAACACTGGCGCTCATATCCGAGCCGGTGACCTCCATACCCATTCCCTGCAGAACCAGGCCCAACGGGCGCATAGAGACGCCGCCGATCCCAACCAAATGAACCCGCCGGCCAGGCTGTAAATATCTCTTCAGTTCTTCGTTTCTGTTATTCACGCAGGTATTCCTCCTGAAAAACCAATATCTTTCCTTTTAACTTTAGTATTATATAATATTTTTTAAGTTTTTACAACTATAATTTATTATGAGATGCTATGGATCTGCGATAACGGATACCACTCTGCTGTAACCGGTTGCATAACGGTCCGGACAAAGCATCTCCGTCTGACCGGGTCCAAGCTGCGGAATCGCAATGCTGTAGGTGATCCCACCCATATAGACATCCGGCGGTGATAACCAGGATTTATAATACAGGCGCAAATTGTGCAGTGTTTGGTCCGTTGTATTGGTAACCACCAGCGTGCCGTTATCCTTATCCGTTATGCGCAGGCCCTCCTGCTGCGCTGCATCTAATGTTTCCTGCCAGCCGGAGCAAGCTTTTATTGCGCATTGCCGGTATGCAGCAGCATTTATTTCCAGCAGCACCACCGTGACGCCCGGTGGGATATGTTCCCCGTAAAACACATAGCTGCCCTTTTCCGTCTGTAAGGTAATGCAGGCATTGAGAATCTCCTGATCTCCGGTATTCAATATGTGCAGTGCTGCAACATCTACCACCTCCCGGCCGGAGCCGTCCTCTAAAAACGGGCCTTCATAGGCTGATAGCTGCTGGGCCAGAAGGGTGGTTCCCGGCACGGATGCCGGCAATATGATGTCAGCAGCCCTTGTCGAGACTTGCTCCGGTGCCAGAGCCTCCCCAATCAATGTGCTTTGAACCGATTTCTGCAGTGCCCATACCGTAAGCAGACTGCCTGTCACCCCAAAAATCAGCAGCATAAGCCGTTTCCTTTTCACCATATATTTCGGTTTTTCATTACCTTCCCGCCCCTTTCCGTGATAGACCCATTATAAGGTTGGAACGGGCAGAACAATGGAAAACGGTGTTGGGCAACCGGCAAAACCGTTTGACAAAGTCTCTGTGGATTCTGGCAGAGGCAATAGAAAAAAGCACCGTCGGCTGGTATTTTTGCTGAACAGGCGCGATTCTGGTGAAAAAAAGCCCAGGTCCTGAGGACTTGGGCATCAGATTACTTTTCCAGCATATCAAAAACCATTTCGGGAATGGTGTTACGGATGTCGGTGACATGGGAATTAAAGAATGTCACAACACCATAGCCGGTCTTAGGATCCACAAAGATGGAAGAATTATAAGGATCGTAGTTGCCGGTGTGGCCGTAGATATAGCGGTCCTTGTAGGCACGGACAAAGGTACCGTAGCCGTAATAAATTTTAGGATCTTCCGATTTCAGCGCGTGCTTGGCGATCATATCCCGGAAAGTCTCCTCTTTGAGCAGCCGTTCGCCGGTATCGGATACACCGCCACGAAGGAGAAATCTTGCGAATTTGCACATATCGGTAGCATTTGAGTAGAGACCTGCGCCGGCGTGATAGACCGTATTGATCCGCTGCTGGTGCAGTACCCGGAAGCCGCCGTCTGCGGTCTTTCTGTGAGGGAGGCTGAGGGGGTATGTAGAGGCAACCTGGTAATCAAAGGTCGATGTGTTCATACCCAAAGGCTCCAGAACATATTCAGAAATCAGCTTTGTGTACAATTTACCGGTAACTGTAGATGCCACAGTGCCAATGAGATTATAACCCCAGCTGGAATAGAGGAACTTATTCTCCTCCGGCAAGGAGGTCAGGGGCATATCCGGAAGCAGCTTTTGTACTACAGAATCGATGGTATCATCATCCCGGGAGCCTTCCTCCAGGAACACATCCCCCGGCATGCCGGCAGTATGGATCAACAGGTGGCGCAGGGTCATAGTTTTCTCCGCTTCGGGTCTGGAGAGCTTCAGCCAGGGAAGATATTGCTTAATGGGTGTGTCCAGGTCCAGAACGCCTTCCTCGCAAAGGCGAAGGATCATTACCGCGGTGACGGTCTTGGTCATAGAGGCGATCTTGAACATGGCATCCGCGTAGGCAGGCACTTCCGACCGCATTGCGTTTTCAAAACCAAAGCCTTGCTTATAAATGATCTTCTCACCGTCTGTAACCGCTACGGACATACCGGCCACACAGTGCTCCTGGCGGAGTTTCTCCAGATATTCCGTAAATTGCTTGTCATTAAACATAACTAACCTCCGCAAAAAAGAAAAGGGAGACGCAATTGCGTCTCCCTTAATTTTGGAGCGGGTGACGAGGCTCGAACTCGCTACCTCCACCTTGGCAAGGTGGCGCTCTACCGGATGAGCTACACCCGCGGAACAAGAGGTATTATAACAGATTTCCCCAATAAGTCAATACCCTTTTGGGAATTTTCTGTCATTCCTCCTGTATTTTTTACAATGAATCCCTGGAATAACGGGAGAAACCGTCGCCCAGCACCTGGTGGGCCTCCTGCAGGATTACAAAGGCATGGGGATCAATGTCCACAACCAGCTGCTTCAGATCTGCCAGCTGCTGTCGTTTTACAGCAGTTAAAATCACTTTGGTTTCAGATTGGGTGTAAGCACCCTCGCCGTGGAGATAGGTCACGCCCCTATCCAGTTTCTCCCAGATGGCTTCAGCAACCTTTTCGTGTTCCTTGGAAATGATCAGGGCGACCTTGGAATAGTCGAAGCTATAGACCACTGCATCCAGGACCTTGCCGCTGACAAAGATAGCAACACCGCTGTAAAGCACAAGGGTAATATCCCGGAATACGATACCTGTCAAAATTGCAACGCAGGCATCAAAGACAATGGCGATCATACCAATGGGAACATTGCGGTAGCGCAGCTTCAGAAGCCGCACGATAATATCTGATCCGCCGGTGGAAACGCCGGTCATAAATACGATGCCAAGGCCCACACCGCAGATTACACCCCCGTAAAGGGCGCCGATCAGCGGCTCTGTCACCGGTACCGGCAACAAGGTAAAAAGGTCCAGAGACAGTGCGCTCAGACCCATTCCGATCAAAGAGCCAAAGAAGAATTTCTTACCGATCTTCACGCCCGCCAGAGCAAACAGCGGCAGATTCATAATCGCAGTAACCGTACCTACACTACCGTGGCCTATGATGTGGACAAGGATCATAGCAAGGCCCGTCAGGCCGCCCGCGTTCAGTGCATTGGGGGCTAAGAACAGGTTAAACCCCAGGCCAAACAGCGCACTGCCCACCGCAATTTTTATAATATCACACAGGGTTTTCCAAATTTTAGACATATACGCTCCTACATATCAAAACGAATCTGCTTTTCCGGTGCGTCTTCCTCCTTTAGAAGGGCACCCGCGGTGGGAATGCTCTTGTTCCGGTAACGGCTGGCATTGACGATGCCGCTGCCCTCCAGGAGTGTCACTTTGCGCAACAAGGCCTTTTTCTTCAAGGTCATTACCGCTACACCCTGGGTGTTTTTGGTGGTCTTAGGCAGCAGCTGGGCCGTAGAGATAACGGCTGCGCGGTCGTCAGTGGAATACAGGACCACCTGCTGGTCCGCATCCAGCACCATTGCCGCTACCAGAGGACTCTTATCGGAGAAGGCCGAGGTCAGGCGGCGGCGGTTGGTCTTGGTCTCATAGGCGGACAGGGGCACCTTGGCTGCCTTGCCGTTTTCAAAAAAGAACAGAACAAAGCCCTTATAATCCCCTGGCAGCACTGCCTGCAGCACCGTTTCTCCCTGGTCCATACCCAATTTTTGCGGCAGATAGTCACCTAACTGGGAGGCCTTGCCGTCCTCAAAGTCGGACAGGCGGGTCTTATAGCACTGGAACATACTGGTAAATACCAGCAGCTCCGCCTTATTGGTGGTCTCGCAGGAAAAGTCCAGGCTGTCACCCTCCTTGAACTTCTGCTCGCCGGACATCCGCAGGGACTGGGCGGTGATCTTCTTGAGGTAGCCCTCCTTGGACACAAAGAGGGTCACAGGATAATCGGGGATCTGCTCCTCCTCACCGTCGTCCTGGATCTGCTGGGTCTCATAAACGATCTGGGTCTTACGGGGCTGACCGTACTTCTCAGATACCTGCTGCAGTTCCTTAATGATCACATTCTTCAGCTTCCGGTGGCTGTTAAGGGTATCCTGCAGGTCGGCAATTTCCTTTTCTAACTCGGAAATGGCCTTGGTCTGCTTCAGAATGTACTCTTTATTGATGTTACGCAGCTTGATTTCCGCCACATAATTGGCTTGGATCTCGTCGATACCAAAGCCGATCATCAAATTGGGGATGACCTCATTTTCCAGTTCCGTTTCCCGGATAATGCGGATGGCCTTGTCGATATCCAGCAGGATGCGCTCCAGGCCCTTCAGCAGGTGCAGGCGCTCCTCTTTCTTCTGGATCTGATAGAACAGGCGTCGCTTGACGCAATCGGTCCGCCAGGCAGTCCACTCCTCCAAAATCTCACCGATACCCATTACCCGGGGCATACCGGCAATGAGAATATTGAAATTACAGGCAAAGCTATCCTGCAAGGGGGTCAGGCGGAACAGGCGCTGCATCAGTTTTTCCGGCTCCACGCCCCGCTTAAGATCAATGGTCAGCTTCAGGCCACTCAGGTCGGTCTCATCCCGCATATCGTTGATTTCTTTGATCTTTCCCGCCTTGATCAGCTCCGCCACCTTGTCCATAATGGCTTCGATGGTGGTAGAATACGGGATCTCAGTGATCACGATGCGGTTACCGTCTTTTTCAAAGTGCCACTTGGCGCGGAGCTTGAAGCTGCCGCGGCCTGTGGAATAAATTTCCCGGGTGGTTGCCTCATCAAACAAAATCTCTGCGCCTGTAGAGAAATCCGGCCCGGGCAGCGTCTCCAAAACATCGTGGTCGGGATTGTTGATGAGGGCAATGGTGGTGTCGCAGACCTCTTTTAGATTGAAAGAGCAGATATTACTTGCCATACCAACGGCGATACCCTGATTGGCGGTGACCAGCACATTGGGGAAAGAGGTGGGCAGCAGGCTGGGTTCTTTCATGGTGCCGTCGTAATTATCCACCATATCCACCGTATCCGAGTCAATATCCCGGAACAGCTCGCCGCTGATAGCATCCAGCTTCGCTTCGGTATAACGGGAGGCGGCGTAAGCCATATCCCGGGAGTAGACCTTACCGAAGTTACCCTTGGAATCCACGAAGGGGTGCAGGAGGGTCTCGTTGCCCCGGGCAAGGCGGACCATCGTTTCATAGATCGCCGCATCGCCGTGGGGATTCAGTTTCATAGTCTGGCCTACGATGTTGGCGGATTTCTGCCGGCTGCCGCCCAGCAGACCCATTTTATACATCGTATACAGCAGCTTGCGGTGGGAGGGCTTAAAGCCATCGATCTCGGGAATGGCCCGGGAGACGATCACCGACATGGCATAGGGCATATAGTTGATTTCCAGGGTCTCAGAGATGGCTTGCTCCGTGGTGGAGCCGACAAGGCCTACCACACCGCTGGTATCCACTTTTTTCTTATTGAGTTCGGGTTCTTTTTTCTTTCGTGCCATATTAATCCTCCTGTCATTTTCAAACAGCACTTACACCAGTGCAGAAATCCCCAAAAGCACAGGAGATTGCCACACCAGTGACATCGGTCACTGGTTCGCAATGACAAATACATTAAGAGATATCGGCCAGATCCAGATATCTGGCGCCGTTCTCCGCAATAAAATTCTTCCGCTCATTCAGCGCATCGCCCAGCAGGACATCAAAATAGTGGGCCGTGCGCTCTGCATCCTCGGGCATAACCTTGATCAGCCGGCGGGTTTCCGGGTTCATGGTGGTCATTGCCATCATCTCCGGGTCGTTCTCACCAAGACCCTTGGACCGCTGAATGGTATACTTCTTCCCTTCCAGCTGCTGCAGGATTCTGACCTTTTCCAGCTCGTTATAGGCAAATTGGGTCAGCTCCCTGCCGCCCTCTTTGTAGTTGATTTCAAACAGCGGGGATTCCGCAATATAGACATAACCATCGCGGATCAAGGTAGGACACAGACGGTAAAGCATCGTCAGGATCAGGGTGCGGATCTGGAAGCCGTCCACATCCGCGTCGGTACAGATGACCACCTTATTCCAGCGGAGATTGTCAATATCAAAGCTGGTCAGGTCCTTTGCCTTTTTGCCCTGGATCTCCACGCCGCAGCCCAGGACCTTCACAAGATCTGTGATAATGGGAGATGCAAAAATCTTATTATAATCGGCTTTCAGGCAGTTGAGGATCTTGCCGCGGACAGGCATAATGCCCTGGAATTCTGCATCCCGGCTCAGCTTGACGCTGCCCAATGCGGAGTCACCCTCCACGATATACAGTTCCCGGATGGCAACATCCTTGCTGCGGCAGTCCACAAATTTCTGCACCCGGTTGGCAATATCCACCTTGGCGCCTAAGTTCTTCTTAATATTGCTCTTGGTCTTTTCCGCGGATTCTCTTGCCCGCTTGTTGATGAGGATCTGCTCCGCTGCCCGGTCAGCCTCCTGCTTATTTTCCAAAAACCACACCTGCAGCTGATCCTTGAAGAAATTGGTCATGGCCTCCTGGGTGAATTTGGAGTTGACCGACTTCTTGGTCTGATTTTCAAAACAACCGATGGTGGAGAAGCAGTTGGTGACGATCACCAGGCTGTCCTGGACATCCTGAAAGATGATCTTGCTTTCGTTTTTCGTATACTTGTTGCTTTCCCGCAGGTACTTGTCGAATGCCGCGGTAAAGCCGGAGCGGACCGCTCTGTCCGGGCTGCCGCCGTATTCCAGCCAGGATGAGTTGTGGTAGTACTCCGTGTGGCTCAGCTGCTTGGAAAAGCAGAAGGAGGTGGTGATCTTCAGCTTCATTTCCGGGCGGTTTTCCGCATCCCGGCCCCGGCGCTCCGTCTCCCAATACACAGGCATCGTAAAGGCATTATCCCCTGTCAGCTCCTCGATATACTGGCGGATGCCGTCATTATAGCAAAACTCTTCGGTTTCAAATTTACTGCCAACCTGATTGCGGAAGCGGAAGGTGATGCCTTTATTCACCACCGCCTGGCGACGCAGAACATCCCGGTAGTAGTCCACGGGAATGTTGATATCCGTAAACACCTGCTTATCCGGCCGCCAATGGAACACAGAGCCGGTCTTCTTGCCGCGGTCGGTGGGCTCTTTCTTCAGTCCGCCCTTATTGCGGCCCTTTTCAAAATGCAGATCGTAGCGGTAGCCGTCCCGGCGGACGGTGGCATCAAAGAATTCCGATGCGTACTGGGTAGCGCAGGAGCCGAGGCCGTTGAGACCCAGGGAGTACTCATAGTTCTCTCCGTTCTCACCGTACTTGCCGCCGGCATACATCTCACAGAATACCAGCTCCCAGTTATACCGCTTTTCTTTTTCATTGTAATCCACAGGACAGCCACGGCCGAAGTCCTCCACCTCTACAGACAGGTCTTCATACCGGGTGACAATGATGGTGTCACCGTGGCCTTCACGGGCTTCGTCAATGGCATTGGAGAGGATCTCAAAGACCGCATGCTTGCAGCCCTCCAGATCGTCCGAGCCGAAGATGACCGCCGGACGCTTTCGGACGCGCTCTTCTCCCTTCAGCATTGAAATGCTGGAATTGCCGTATTGTTCATTTCTGGTAGTAGCCATATCATTACCTGCCGAATTTCAGATTATTTCCAGTATATTATACGGTTTTTGTGTCGTAAAGTCAACTGTCACTACAACATATTGTGGTTTTGTTCTATTCCTCCGTCCTTGGACATACTCTGTGGTAGACCGTGGCAGGAGAACACCTCCTGCAATTAAGGAGGCTGGCTATGGAAAATATGTATGCAAGCATCGCTGCCAGGACCGGCGGCAATATCTATATCGGTGTGGTAGGACCGGTACGGACAGGCAAATCTACCCTTATCAAACGGATCATGGAACAGGTGGTCATTCCCAACATCGATGAGCCCTACCGGAAGGAACGGGCGCGGGATGAGCTGCCCCAATGCGGGTCTGGCCGCACCATTATGACCAGCGAGCCGAAGTTCGTGCCGGAGGAGGCGGTGGAGATATCCCCGGACGGCACGACCCGGCTGCGGGTGCGTATGATCGACTCGGTGGGTTATATGATCGAGGGGGCGGTTGGCGCTGATGAGGACGGCGTTCCCAGAATGGTGGCCACACCCTGGTATGACTACGAGATCCCTATGACCGATGCCGCCGAGCTGGGCACGAAAAAGGTTATGGAGGAGCATTGCACCATCGGTTTGGTCGTTACCACCGACGGAACTGTGACGGATATTCCCCGCAGCGATTATATGGATGCAGAGCAGCGGGCCATCGCCGATATGCAGAAGACCGGAAAGCCCTTTTTGGTGATCATCAATTCACAGGACCCCGCCGGCGAGGCAGCAAAAGCGGTGCAGCGTCACATTTTGAAGGAATTTGACATAGAAGCGATTCCCGTGGACTGTCAGGCGTTGGATAGTAATGATATCGGGCAGCTGCTGGGCCATTTGCTGTATAGCTTCCCCATGCAGACCTTGCAGATTCATTTACCCCGATGGTTTGATGCATTGGAGCCGGACCACCCGGTAAAATCCGCACTGTATGACGCGCTGCAATCCTATTTTATCCGAATCCCAACCCTGGCCCAGGCTGATAGGGTACTGCAGGAGGCAAAAGCGCTGGATTTTGTTCAGGATTTTTCTATGCGGAATGTGGAGCCGGCCACCGGCACAGTTTCCTGCGCTCTGAATTTCCCGGAATCTCTGTTCTATGAGATCCTAAGCAGCAAGGCCGGGCTTCCCATAGAAGATGATGCCCAGCTTCTCTCCCTTTTAACAGAGCTTTCTGCCGCAAAGGCGGAATATGACCGCATTGCCGATGCCCTGTCCGCCGTAAAGGCCACAGGCTACGGGATCGTTATGCCGGATGCCGGACAGATGTCCCTGCAGACACCGGAGGTGGTGAAAAAAGGCGGTGCTTTCGGTGTCAAGTTGAAGGCAGGCGCGCCGTCCATCCATATGATCCGGGTGGACATTGACACAGAGATCAGTCCTATGGTAGGCGGAGAACAGCAATCCCAGGAACTGATTTCCTACTTATCCTCCGAGGACCCGGAAAAATTATGGCAGAGCAACATTTTCGGCAAGTCCGTGTATACGCTGATCCAGGACGGTTTGACCGCAAAGCTGGTACGCACACCCACCGATGTGCAGGAAAAATTCCGCGGGATCCTGACCCGTGTGGTCAACGAAGGTGCTAACGGGTTGCTTTGTTTAATCGTATAACCAAAAAGAGGGGTTTTGCGCCCCTCTTTTTTATAATTATCCCTTTACCCCACGGGAATAATATGCTAAAATAACGAAAGTGTAATTCATTCAAAAGGGGGTGCAACCGATGAAGCTGTCGCAGCTTACCGTCCGGAAGTGGAATTTTCATATCATTTCCTTCGCCATTCCCTTTTTGGGTTTGCTGACCATTATGCTCTTCGGTGGATACAGCCCCTTCGGCCAGTATTCTATGCTGTATTCCGATATGTACCACCAGTATTTCCCCTTTTTCAAGACCTTCCGGGCCGCTCTGCTGTCCGGGGATTCTCTGCTGTATAACTGGAATATCGGTATGGGACTGGATTATTTGGGCCTTTATTCCTATTATCTGGCCTCCCCGCTGAACTTTCTGAGCGTTCTGGTACCGGAGGGCTGGCTGTTGGGGTATTTCTCCCTGCTGGTACCCATCAAGCTTGGCCTTGCCAGTATGTTTTTCGGGATCTTCCTGGAAAAGGTCTTTGGCAAGCGGGATATTTCCATTTCCCTGTTCGGCAGCTTTTACGGTTTGTGCGCCTGGGCGTTGGGGTATCAGTGGAATGTGATGTGGCTGGATACCTTTGCGCTGCTGCCGCTGGTGATGCTGGGTATGGTATCTCTGCTGCGGGACAAAAAATTCGTTTTGTACACCGTTACCCTGTTTCTTTCGGTCTGCATCAATTATTATATCGGCCTGTTTACCTGTATTTTTGTATTTTTATGCTTCTTCTGCTATGAGATATGCCGCTTCAAGAATGTAGGCAAGTTTTTTGCGGATCTGAGTAGGATCGCGCTCTTCTCTGCCCTGGCCATCGGTATGACCGCTATTTTATCCCTGCCCACTTTGGCGGCCCTGCAGAATACCCAATCCAGTGTCAACACCTTCCCAAAGGGCTGGCAGCTGAATATGACCTCCGAGCACAACTGGGCAGGACTTTTTAAGGCGATGGTGTCGGTGGCCGGTAATATGAACGGCGGTATTGAGCATACCTTTAAAGAAGGTATGCCCAACCTCTATTGCGGTGTGATCACGACCCTGCTGGCGTTTGTATATCTGTTCTGCAAGGAGATCCGCCTGCGGGACAAGCTCTGCGCGGTGGTACTGCTTCTGTTTTTTAATGTCAGCTTCATTGTCCGGCAACTGGATTATATCTGGCACGGATTCCACTTCACCAATATGATCCCCTACCGGTTTAGCTTCCTGTACAGCTTTGTGCTGCTGTATATGGCATACAGCGCCTGGGTCCACAGAGAAAGCTTCCGGCTTTGTCAGATCATCACCGCAGGGATCCTGACCGTGGGCATTATGTTCTGTTATGAAGACCGCAGCGATCTTGTTTTCTGGACCTACAATGCTGTGCTCCTGCTGATCTATATTGCTGTGCTGATCTATTGCCGCACGGACCGCGCCGTCCCAGAAGAACCGCAGGATTCTGAGGACCTGCAAGACCTTGAATATCCACAAAATCCCAGGGATAAGCAGGTGCTGCGAAAGAAAATATGCAGTCTCGGTCTTCTGGCTGTTATATTCGGTGAATTGGTCCTGAATCTAACAAATTTCGGTGTGCGTTTCCCGGCGACCGGCACCGCAAACTATCCCAAAGGCAAAGCATCCACCGAGGCCGTTCTGTCACACATGGAGGCATTGGAAAAGGACAACCCGTTCTACCGGGCTGAGGTCACCCACTCCCAAACCCTCAACGACGGCGCTTTGAACGGCTACTACGGCATTTCCACCTTCACCAGCTCGGCCAATGTAAAGGTCACAGAGTTTATGCGGGCATTTGGCTACGGCGCAAAGAACACCTATAATCGCTACTGCTTTGAAGAAAGCACCCCCGTGGGAAACCTGTTCTTAGGCCTTAAGTATATGATCGAACGGGACGGAAATGTTGAGAGAAATTCATATTTTGACGATATTTACAGTGTTGACAAGGTCCATTTGTTGGAAAACAATGCTTATCTGCCTTTGGGATTTTTAGCAAACTCCCAGCTGCTGAATGTAAAATTCTCCTCTGACGGCTACCGTTTCTCTTTCCAAAACACCTTGATGCGGAATGCTGCCGGCGTGCAAAAGGATGTCTGGCGGACGATGCTGGGCCGGACCTTGACCATTACCGGCGACTGCCCGACCCTGACGCCCCAGCCGAACACCGGCTACTGCGATTATGTCACAGAGGACAAGTCCGGCATTATCACCTACAGCTACACCGCTGATCGGGAAGGCTTTATGTGCATCAATCTGGATCTTTCCAAGCGGAATAATTTTACTGTCCGGATGAACGGCGATACCCTCTACAGCGAAACCTACAGCCTCACGCAAATGCTTGCCGTGGGCGATGTGCAGATCGGCGATGTGGTGGAGATTGAGCTGAAATGCAAGGCCAACGAGAAAGGCACGATCAAAATCAGCGCCGGCATTCTGAACGAGGAACTGTTCCGGCAGGGATATGAGACGCTGGCTGCATCCGTGTTGGAGGTTACCAAATTCAGCAACACCCGGGTCGCCGGCAAGATCGACTGCAACCGAGACGGCGTTCTCTACACCTCGATTCCTCAGGACGGCAACTGGAGCGCATATGTGGACGGAGAGCCTGCTGAGATCGTGCTGATCGGCGATGCTATGATCGGCCTGCTGATGAGCGAGGGTGCGCATACGGTGGAGTTTACCTACCACAACAAAGCATTCTCCTTGGGCTGGAAAGTCAGCCTGGCGTTCCTGTTTGTGTTCGTTGGCATTTATCTGATTGTCTACAAACCCAAGTTCCAACGCTACCAGGGCAGATATTTAAAGAAATAAGGCGCAAAATACCGCTGCACAACGACTCGTGCAGCGGTGTTATTATGGAAAGATGGTTATGTTTTGATTTCAACTCTGCGTGTGCAGATCATATTTTGCCACACGGTTCCGTCTGCGATATAATAGAATCTGTCAATTTTGCCTTCCCGTGTGTGATAGTCGATCACAAAGACCTGACTGTCTTCAATGAGAATGGGCGGGTAATTGTTATAGGGCAGCACATCATTGGTATCCCGGTAATCAAAGCATCTGCAATCCACATCCTTTAATCGCCAATACTGGCGCAGATGCGCATAATCCGACCAATGGGACATATCCTGCTGGCCAAAATACTCTGCCGCATATTCTTTTTCACCAATGGTGATTCGGTCAATACGAATGGGTTTCCGTCTGATGCTCTTGTTAAATCCTCTATCGCAGCCAATCTCTGCTTTTAACTCCCGGGAAAACAGAGAATCCATGTTACAGTCGAACAGATCTGCCAAGGCAGGTAGCAGCATAATGTCCGGTGCAGATTTTGCATTCTCCCATTTGGATACCGCCTGGAATGTCACCCCGAGCTTCTCTGCCAATTCCTCTTGGGTCAGACCACTTTGCTTTCTGTATTTTTGAAAATTGGCCGCCAAAATGATGTTCATATGATCCATCGAATCAACTCCTTTCTGATTTGATTATAGCAGATGGGCAATTGTCAAACAATAAAAGAAAAGTTGATATTTTCAACTATCGGTTGAAAGTCTTTTGACGCCAAAGATGCACAGATTGGTCTTTTCCGCCGGTACGGTCAGGAAGCCCTCTGCAACCAACTTTTCCACCACGATGCCCATCACATCGGCCTGGTGGCAAACATAGGCCAGACGCTCACAGCGGTCCTGCAGATGCTTGGGGGTGTGCTTCTTGCAAATATCTACGGTCATTTCGCAGATCTTGCCCATACATTCCATTGTTACATCAATGGCTTCTTTCAGCTGCTGCCGCATCCAATGGCTCTGCCGGGTATTAAATGTTGGGAAATTTGCCTTTAGTTTTCCATCTTCCACAGTCACCATTCCTCTGCGAACGAGCTGGGCGATGGTTTCTTCATCCTGGTTGGAAATTGTAGCATTTAATATACCATCACAGATTACCTGCGTCCAACCCATATCCCCACCGTGCCAACTCTGACATTTCCTGATTACACTGTAGTTTACCGCAGTATACCAAGCAGTATGTTCTCTGTTTTCGCAATGTCCATATATGCCGTGGAAATAGCGTAACATAAACGCATCACTATCGTGACCCCAGACCAACCCCACGGTCGTAGCATTCAGCCTTGGATATGGTCCAAATTTTTTCTGAGCATTCTCTTCAAATGCTCCCAGTGCATCGATCATTGCAAAATTGACAATGAACCATCTCAACCGGTTATCGTCCAGTTCGATCCCCAAATCCAGTTTTCTAAATTTTGGAAGCAGCACATCTACTTGCTTTTTAATTTGCGAGACTGTTTTCATACATATTTCTGCGCAGGGGACAGTATTTTGCACCTCCTCTTCCAAGAACTTCTTAAAAATCAGAATATCTGTCTGATATTTGTTGCCGGACTTTCGCACAAAATTGTGTTTTATCAAAACATCCAACTCATCCTCTAGATATGGGGTAGATACCCCCAACTCCAAGGACAATTCCTCAATGCTTAACGGTTTCTCATAGGCCGCCAGTACAATATTCCCAGGCAACCGTCTTTCAAATGTGTGCCAAATATAACCATTGTTGCCGCTTCCCCAAAAATTCGGGTAGAATTTACCGGGATTGTAGCTTTTTTCACCGTATTTCCGATCCATTGTCACGCCCTCCTTTAATATCTTGCGGGTTTTGAACAGGTAGTATTTTACCATTTCCTCGCTGATGTTCATTTCCTTGGCAATGGCCGCGCAGGATTTCTTTTCTATGTAGTATTTGACGGAAACCTCCCGGTATTGTTTTGACAGTAAGGACAGTTCCCGCCGCAGGATCATCAGCTCCTCGTTTTCAAGGAGCTTGTTCTCCGGGGTATCCCAGCACACACCGATAAACTCTGTATGGACTTCTGTGTCTATGCGTTTCTTTCTGCGGATATATCGCTTAAAGGTATTCTCCGCAATGGACCACATATATCCATAGAAGGCATCGTCGTTTTGCAGCCGGTCTGCTGAGGACAGCACCTCCACAATAATGTCATTGGTCAGATCCTCGGCATCCTGTTTGTTATACACCCGGGACGCCGCAAAGGCGAAAATATCCTTCATACATTCCGTCAATTTTCCAATTACTACTTTGTGTTCCATTCCTGCACCGCCTAAATTTGAAAGCTTTCAATTATATAGTAACACAAAACTGTACTAGGTTAATGAAAATCTGAAAAATTTCATTGTTTTTGTCTTACCTGCACTCACTTATACCGACAACGATTCTCGCTATCTGCGTTATTGTAATTGTTAGGCGGCAATGATACACTATGGTTGCCGGCGAAAATAATACACATCAGGAGGTATTATGATGAACCTGAAACTTGGAGAAAACATCAGAACGCTCAGGTTGCAGCACAAATTGACACAGGAACAATTGGCAGACCGCTTGGGTGTATCCTATCAATCGGTTAGCCGTTGGGAAAACGGTGTAACCTATCCGGATATTGAATATCTGCCCGCCATCGCACAGCATTTTTCTGTGACCACAGATTATCTGCTAGGACAGGATGATATTGAAAAGAAGAAGAAAATTCGGAAAGAAATTGAGAGTATCTCAAGAATGACTGAAGCCGATAAAGACACAATTATTGAGATCATCCGCACATGCCGCCGGGAGGACGATAACGAGGGTGAATACTTTGTAAATCTATGTGCTTATCTGATGAATTACCCTGCCTGGCAGGATCCGGATATCTTGGATGAACTTCAAAAGAGCAAGGATGTGTTCTTTGAAATCTGTACAAATGCACAGAAGCGTTCTATGGCATTAGATTTCTACGTGAGTATGGCAGAAGAAAGCCAACTAGCCTCCTTACTTGACCAATATGCATTTAACGACCGAGACTATTTGCTGAAAAATCGGTATAGCTTTCGAAAGGATTTCAAGCAATTTGAAATTACTCGTCAGCGATGGTTCTTAAAAACGATAAGCAATTTAATTGACGGTGATATGACCCTTTGGGGAGATTCTATAAACTCTTTAGATGCTGACAGCTCATTGTTCGAAAACAAATGTAAACTATCCCTTCTCCACAACCTTTGCGAGGAAACACCCACGATAAAGCACCCTATCACTTGTGGAAATCCGCCCGATATTTTTGCAATACAGCGGATTTGGCTGGGAATGGTGTATATTACCGCTTATGCTGCACAGAACGAATACGAAAAAGCGTTTGCAGTACTTGAGGATATCGTTGAATTAACACAAAACATTACAACACTTCCCGATGGTGTTGTAATCGGATGCAAATCACCTGCCTTAAACACTTTGAAGCTAAGCATTGAACACGTATACCACAAAAAAATTGGTTATTCTACCGGATTCTATTACACCCTGGAAAACGGAGAAAGTGACTTTTGCGGATCTATTGAGCCAAAGCTGATGTATGAATGGCTGTATACAGCTGACTACCACCGTTGGAGCTGGCTACACGGCATTCGAAAAGAGCAAAAGTATATAGATTTAGTAGAGCGTTTGAAAGTCTTAGGTAATAAACAATCATAATAATTTGTAGGGAACGGCCTGTGTGTCGTTCCCTACAAAAAAAGAACCTCCACCTTTTCAGGTGGAGGTTTGTGTTCGCGTTACCTATCTTCCCGGGCAGTCACCCGCCAAGTATTGTCGGCGCAAATGAGCTTAACTTCTGTGTTCGGGATGGGAACAGGTGGACCCTCATCGCAATCAACACGAACTATATTAAAGGCTTTTAAGCC
>JAZRIT010000001.1:0-21368 GCA_045645385.1 Faecousia sp. | reverse complement strand
TTCTTCATTTCCTTCACGCCGCCCAGGTACTTCTCCAGCTTTTCGATCTCGCCCTGCAGCTTGATAACTTCCTTCTTGGGCAGCATAGCGAAGGTGCCATCCTCTTCCATCTTGCGCAGCTGCGCCAGACGGTCGATACGGGTACGCATGGTGCGGAAGTTGGTCATCATACCGCCCAGCCAGCGGGCGTTGACGAAGTAGCCGCCGCAGCGGATAGCTTCTTCCTTGATGGCGTCCTGTGCCTGCTTCTTGGTGCCGACGAACAGGATGTTGCCGCCCTCAGCGGCCATGTCACGGACGAAGTTGTAGGCCTCTTCCAGCTTCTTAACGGTCTTCTGCAGGTCAATGATGTAGATACCGTTACGCTCGGTGTAGATGTAGGTGGCCATCTTGGGATTCCACCGACGGGTCTGGTGACCGAAGTGTACGCCTGCTTCCAGCAAGCTCTTCATAGATACGACTGACATAATGTTTTCTCCTTTTGTTTGTTCCTCCACCCCGTTCATTCCTTGCCGCCCGTTCTTCCGAACACGGGAGCGACAGGTCCCCGGGTGTGTGGTGTAATACTACGGAAAATTTCCGTGCCGAATTATTATATAAGAAGTGTGCCCGTTTTGCAAGCATTTTTTTCGCATTTTTCACATTTTTTCCAATATTTTTTGGCGAAACTGGATGTTGTTGTTTGAGATAAAAATAGACCCAATATGTAGGTGTATTTTACATATTACAACAACGTAGGGGCGACCATCGGTCGTCCGCTGCCACATTATAAAAACGAAACAGACGGACGAGCAATGCTCGCCCCTACATGCAATTGTTCAGAACATCAGTCTCGGTTTTCCCCGCAGGACCCGGCAGCTCTCCGGCTCCACATCCACCAGCACGATATCCGGCCCGATGCGGCAGATCTTGCACCAGGGGATCACAAAATCATCCCTTGGCGGGCCGAAGCCCCCTAATTTGCACCGGCCCGGCACCACGATGGCCGTGACCTCCCCCTTGGGCAGCTGAATGATCACATCACTGATCAGCCCCAGCCGCCGGCCGTCGCTGATGCAAATGACCTCCTTGCAGTGCAGATCCGTGAACTTGGCTGACATAGCACCCACCCCCATTTTGTATCATTTTATGAGACCATCCCGGCGGGTATGCCAAATTAAGAATTAAGAATTAAAAATTCTTTTTTCGCTGCAAAAACGCAGAGTACAGCCACCGTACCCTGCGTTTTCCGAGACAATTTTTAACTTTTCATTTTTAATTTTTAATTACTTTTTGAAGCTGTCCATGGCCATGGGCTTGACATCCTTGGGGATGGGGGGTATGTAGCCGTCGGGGCCCACACGCTTAGCGTGTTCGGCCTTGGCCTCGGCTAAAAGCTCGGTGTTTTCCATCAGCTCGGCAACGCCACAGGCCATAACTTTCGCTGCGTATTCCATCATCTTCTTGGCACGCTTGGACTTGCCCTGGGCCGTATACTGCCAGCTGTGACCGGGGGTATTCCACACCTCACAGGCGGTGAAGATCTGGGCAGTGGGACAAACCCAGCTCACATCACCCACATCCGTGGAGGAAAAGCCCTGGCTTTCCGGCTCATAGGGGAGCAGAATGTCGCTGTAGGGATGTGCAGGCTTGCTGTTTGCAATGGTCTCGGCGATGGGCTTGCCGAAGGCCAGCTCCTCCTCGTTAACGAGAGGAATGGGCAGCTTCTCCATTTTGGTATGCAGCATTCGCTGAATGGCATCGTTGGGGATCACATTGGAACAGGCCTTGATAAACTGGTGGCTCTCTTTTGTGCCGGTCATCAGCGCAGCGCCCTTGGCGATGTCATTGACCCGGTCATAGAGGTCGGCCACAATGGCATTGCTCACGCCCCGCATCAGATACAGCACCTCCGCGTGGGGCTGGACCACATTGGGGGAGAAGCCGCCGGTGTCGGTGATGGCGTAGTGGATGCGGCAGGAGGAGGGGATATGCTCCCGCAAAAACTGCACGCCCATGTTCATCAGCTCCACCGCATCCAGTGCGCTGCGACCCTTTTCGGGAGAGCCGCCGGCGTGGGAGGCCTTGCCGTCGAACTTATAAAGCACCTGGTAGTTGCCCAGCCACCGTTTGTTCAGCACCTTATTGCTGTCGGAGGGATGCCAGGTGATGGCCGCGTCCAGCTCGTCAAAGACGCCGTCTCTTGCCATAAAGGCCTTGCCGGAGCCGCCCTCCTCACCGGGACAGCCGAAGTAGATCACCGTTCCGGGCTTGCCGGTTTTCTGCAGCCATTCCTTCACGCCGATGGCAGCACCCAACGCGCCCACGCCCAAAAGATTGTGGCCGCAGCCGTGACCGGCCTCGCCCCCGGCAGAAATTTGCTCGGCAACGCCCGCCGCCTGGCTCAGGCCGCTGAGGGCATCAAACTCGCCCAAAATGCCGATGACCGGCCTCCCGCTGCCGAACCGGCCGGAAAAGGCGGTCTTAATACCGGCAAGATTTTCCTCCACCGCAAAACCCTCTGCCCGCAGTACATCGCAAAGGCAGGCGGCGGATTTATATTCCGTGAAAGCGGTTTCCGGATTTTCCCAAACATAATCGGAGGTCTGCTCCAACAGCGCCCGCTTTTCATCGATTGCAGAAATAATCGTTTCCATAGACACAATCTCCTTCAATAAGGATGTATCCATTATAATCAAATGCCCTGTATTTTGCAAGACAACCAACAAATAAGTTGACAGTTGACAGTGATTGTATCGCCTTTGGCGATGATTTCAATAAGTCGGCGCAGCCGACACCCTAACTGTCCACTTTCCACTGTCCACTGTCAATTCTTTATGACAGGCTAAAGGATTTCCGCATGGTCTTGATGGCCCCTTTTTCCAGGCGGGACACCTGGGCCTGGGAGATTCCTAAGGAATTGGCCACCTCCATCTGGGTCTTGCCGTCGTAAAACCGCAGGGCCAAAATTTCTTTTTCCCGGTCGCCCAGACCTTTAAATGCCGTCTGCAGGCAGATCTGATCGATCCAATTGCCCTCGGTGTTCCGGTTGTCCCGGACCTGATCCAAAATGGTCAAGGGGTCTCCACCCTCGGCGTACACCGGGTCGTACAGACTCACCGGGGCGCATACCGCGTCCAGGGCCTCGGCCACCTCGCTTTCCGTCAGCGCCAGCTCCTTGGCCACCTCGGCGTTGGTGGGATCTCTGCCCAGCTTCAAAACCATCGCCTCCTTGCACTGGAGCACCCGGTAGGCCACATCCCGCAGAGACCGGCTCACCCGAATCGCCGAATTGTCCCGCAGGTACCGCCGCACCTCGCCGGCGATCATCGGCACACCGTAGGTGGAAAAACGCACACCCTTGGTGGGGTCAAAATTGGCGATGGCCTTCATAAGACCAATGCATCCCACCTGAAACAGATCGTCAGGGCTCTCCCCCCGCTTTTCAAATCGCTGGATCACGCTTAGCACCAGCCGTAAATTTCCCTCAATGAGCTGCTGGCGGGCATTTTCGTCCCCCTTTTTTGCCTGTAAAAGCAAGCTGTCCATCTGCGCCTGGGATAAAACCTTCAATTTTGCGGTATTGACACCGCAGATCTCCACTTTTCCCTGCATACGTCCTCCTGTATATGATTGTCATTAAGGAGTATTTCCCGGGGCGGAAAAATCATACAAAAACCCTTTTTGTGAAAATTCCACAAAAATATTCGCCTCTCTTTCGCCCGGGGTCTTCTTTTTTGACATCGGCGATAGAAATCGGAAACAATTTGCAAGAAATCGTCGGATTTGCTCCAGGGTGCAAGTATCAACATAATTCACCCCAAAGGGAATCTTTTTCCACTTTTGTGAACTTTTCCGGGGCGTTTTTGCAGGGTGTGAAAATGCCCCCTTGGGGAGAATTCCATTGAAAAGCTTGAGTTTTCCACATTCTCCACAGGTTTTTCCACAGGTGTGCCTTGGCACTTTTTTGCATTATGCGGTTAACATAAATGAAAGAAAAAAGCGTGACAAAATTGTTACACTTTTCCTCTCCGCATTTTGACGGAGACCGGATTTTCCGCCGAAAATTTTCCTCTTGACAGGAAAAATTTCTCCCGGGACACAATTCGCCTCCGCTACATCTTGTGGGCAGGCGGATTTTACACCACAACGGGCACGGGTAAGGGCCAAAAACAGGAAAATATTCGCATTTTTTTGAAAAAAGGTATTGATTTTATAGGAAACCTCCGCTATAATTGGACAGTGCACGAGCAAAAATAAGCAAACAGGAGGTGTAACAATGCCCAACATTAAGTCCTCTAAGAAGGATGTCCTTTCTTCCAAGATCGCTTACGAGAAGAACAAGGCCAACAAGACCGCTCTGAAGACTTGCCTTAAGAAGTTTGACGCCGCTCTGGAAGCCGGCGACAAGGCTGCTGCCGAGGTTGCCTACAAGGCTGCCATCAAGGCTGTCGACCAGGGTGTCAACAAGGGTATCGTCAACAAGAACGCTGCTGCGCGCAAGAAGAGCAGCCTGACTCTGAAGCTGAACAAGCTGGCCTAATGGAGAAACTTCTCTGAAAATATCGCCTTCCGTACTATTTCGGAAGGCGTTTTTTCATACCCAAATTGTAATATAAGTTGACAGTGGACAATTGACAGTTGACAGTTTCGGTATCGCCTATGGCGATATTTTTAATAAGTCGGCGCAGCCGACACCTTAACTATCCACTTTCCACTTTCAACTGTCCACTACCCCGCAGGGGTTTACTTTTCCCGTCTGCGGGATTATAATAGAAAAAAACCTTAGGAGGAAAATCCTTATGAACACCCAGGCTGCCAGGCTTTTCAGCAAAATTATTCTCTCAGACAAGCCTGTCCGCATTAAGCTGCTGGGCGACTCCATCACCCACGGCTACGGCGGCACCGGCTACGCCCAGAACGGCGAGAATTTCGTCACCACCTTTCGCCGGAATAAAGACGGCTACTGCTGGGCAAGGCTGATGGCAGAACACCTCAGCAAGCAGTACGGCTGCCAGGTGGTCAACAACGGCTGCAGCGGTACCTTTACAACATTTATAATAGAGCATTTTGATACCCTGGTGGATGCCAAGGACGATCTTATTATCTGCACCATCGGCACCAATGACCGGGCGCAATACCAAAAGGACGGCCCCCAACCCACCCGGCAGTCGCATATGGCCAAGATCTACAGCAATATGCAAACCCTTGCCGACAAGTTCCAAGCAGCCGGCAAGCAGGTCATCTTCGTTGCCAATATCCCCGCCATCTGGGAGACCGAGGAGGGTTCCTTTGGCCCCAACCAGGAATTTTGGCGGCCGGTGCATATGCACGATATCCACGATCTGTGGGTAAAGCTCTGCTGTGAGCGGGATCTGCCCCTTATCGACCTGTACACCGCTATGACCGATTACTGTGAAACCCGTGGCGTAGCGCTCAACGACCTACTGGCTGACGGCCTGCATCCCAATGACCGGGGCTATGAAGTGATGTTCCGCCTGCTGATGAAGGAGCTGGGCATCGCCCTTCCCCACAAGGCGATGAAATTGACCAGAGACCAATAATCCCCAATTTAAGATAGGGATTGCCACGCCGGTGTTTGCACCGGCTCGCAATGACCGCCTAATTTTCAATTTTCAACTTTCAATTTTCAATTCTTTAAGGAGGTGTTCTTTGTGGCGCGGCTATCTGACCCCATTACCGTATTAAAGGGCATCGGCCCTACCAAGGCCAAGCAGTTCGCGGCTCTGAACATCTTCACCTTAGAGGACCTCATCTGTCACTTCCCCCGGGGTTACGAGGACAGAACCAAAATCGTCCCCATTGAAAAGTTAGAGGTGGACAAGCCCGCCTGCTTTAAGGCCATGGTGATGAACACCCCCCGCACCGCCCATATCCGCAAGGGTCTGGACATCACTAAGGTGACCGTGGCCGACTGCACCGGCCGGCTGAATCTGACCTTTTTTAATCAGAAATTCACCACCGATCAGCTGCAGTACGGCAAGGAATACATCTTCTACGGGGCGGTGTCCGGGGATTTTATCGGTTACAGTATGACATCCCCGGTGTTCGAGGCGGTGGACAGCGCACCTCTGACCACCCGGCGGGTGCTGCCCATTTATCCGCTGACCGCCGGCCTTTCCAATGCCGCGGTGCTCAAAGCGGTGCGGCAGGCGCTGGCCATCTGCGATGCGCCTGCGGAGATCATTCCCGATGCTGTCCGGGCGGAATACGGCATTTTGCCTGCCGAAAGAGCCTACTATGCCATCCATGAGCCTGCCTCTATGGAGGAGGCGGAGATGGCGAAAAAACGGCTGATCTTCGAGGAATTTTTCGTGTTCTCCGCCGGCCTTGCCCTGATGCGGGCCAAGCGGGCCACCAAAGAAACGCCCCCCTATCAAAAAACCGACCTGTCTGCATTTTACGGCGCGCTGCCCTTTTCCCTCACCGGAGCCCAAAGCCGGGCCATCGGCGAAATTGCCGCGGATCTGCAGCGGGGCGCGCCTATGAATCGGCTGGTCCAGGGCGATGTGGGCAGCGGTAAGACTATGGTGGCCGCCGCGGCAGCTTTCTTGGCTATCCGCAACGGACACCAGGCGGCCATGATGGCACCCACGGAAATCTTAGCCGAGCAGCATTATGCCTCTTTATCCAAATTGCTGACCCCCCTGGGCATTTCTGTGTGCCTGCTCACCGGCTCGCAGACCGCCAAGAATAAGACCCTCACCCGGGATTCCATCGCCGCCGGGCAGGCGCAGCTGATCGTGGGCACCCACGCATTGGTGTCTGACAGCACGGTCTTTGCGGATTTGGGGCTGGTCATCACCGACGAGCAGCACCGCTTCGGCGTAGGTCAGCGGTCTGCCCTGGCAGGCAAGGGCGAAGATCCCCACCTGCTGGTCATGTCCGCGACCCCCATTCCCCGGACGCTGGCGCTATTGATGTACGGTGATCTGGATGTGTCCATTTTAGACGAGCTGCCCCCGGGCAGAGAGCCGGTGGATACCTTTTTGGTGGACGAAAGCTACCGGGCGCGGATCAACAATTTTATCCGCAAGCAGGTGGCAGAGCACCATCAGTGCTATGTCGTCTGCCCCGCGGTGGCGGAAAATGACGGCTTGGACTTAAAAGCTGCCGAGGTTTGGGCCGAGACCCTGCAGCAGCGGGTGTTTCCCGATCTGCGGGTGGGCCTCTTGCACGGGCAGATGAAAGGCGCGGAAAAGGACGCCGTTATGAGCGCCTTTGCCGCCGGCGAAACCGATGTGCTGGTTGCCACCACCGTCATCGAGGTGGGTGTGGATGTGCCCAATGCCACACTGATGGTGGTAGAAGACGCGGACCGGTTCGGCCTTTCCCAGCTCCATCAGCTCCGGGGTCGGGTAGGCCGTGGCAAGGCGAAAAGCTACTGCATCCTCACCTCCCACAATAAAAATAATGAAACCCTCCAGCGGCTGAAGGCCCTGTGCAAGACCACCGACGGCTTTAAAATTGCCGAGGAAGACCTGCGCCTGCGTGGCCCGGGCGATTTCTTCGGCTCCCGGCAGTCGGGCCTGCCGGTGTTCCGGGTGGCCAATCTCAGCTGCGACCTTGCCACCTTAAAAGCCGCGCAAGCCGCCTCGGCCCGCTGGATCGACACCGCCGGCACGGCAAACACCCCCGAGGCCAATGCCCTGCGCACCCGCATTGCCCAGCTGTTCGCCCGCTCAGAAGGCACAATGAACTAAATGCCTCCCTTGCCTAAAGGGAGGTGGATTCGCCGCAGGCGAAGACAGAGGGATAATCGCCCTGTGGGCGATATGCCGCATAGCGGCATAGAATCCCCCAGCCTCGCTACGCTCAGCAGCCCCCTTTAGGCAAGGGGGCCATTCCGGACGACCGATGGTCGCCCCTACAGTTTCAACGAGGTGTTTTATGAATAAGAAGAAAATTTTATACATCGTTTGGGCAGTGCTTTACTGTATTTGCGTGGGTTTTGGGTTTGTCAATAATCCCACCGCCGGGGAAAAGGCCTTTCTCATTATTTTGAGTATCGGCTTTTTCGTACCGCCCTACTGGCTGTATTTTATCGCCCAAAAAGAAAACAGCCGCAAGACCTTATTGGCCCTGCGACTGATCAGCATCGGTATTTTGGCGCTGACGCTTGTTTTCCTTGTTTTAACCTTCCTGTCGGTGAATTTCTCCGACAGAGCCGGTTTTGTGCTGGGTGTGCTGCTGACGATGTTTTCCGCGCCTATGATTTGCAGTCAAGTATGGGTTTTGCCCCTGTTCCTTTGGGCGGTGCTGATGATGCTCACTCTGCAAAAGCCGCGCCCCGATCAAATGTGATCACCAGATAGAATGTGCCTTGGCGGGATTCTGCCAGGGCATTTTCTAATGCCCTTTTGATCTCCTTTTCCCACCCGCCCAGATCGTGGGGCAGGGCGATGTCGAAGATCAGATTGGTATGTCCCTCGCCCTTGACCATCCGAAAATCGTGGAGGGTCAGCCGGGGATCGGTATTTTTTAATGTATCGGAAAGCAGCTGCCGGAGGCCGTCTACCTCCGGGTCGCCCACCGCCACCGGGTCATAGTGGATCACCAGGTGGACCCCCAGCTCCTCCAGGCTTTTCCGCTCCAAATTGTCGATCAGCTCGTGACACCACAGGGCATCCCGGGCCTGATCCATCTCCACATGGAGGCTGCCGAACCGCTGGCCCGGGCCGTAATCGTGGACCATGAGATCGTGATAGCCCAGCACCGCCGGCTCGTCCTTTAACAGCGCAATAATATCCCTTTGCAACTCCGGGCTTGCCGACTCGCCCAGCAGGGGGCTGATGGTTTCCTTCACCGCCTTTGCGCCACTGTACAGGATAAAACCGGCCACCCCAAGGCCCACAAAGCCGTCCAAATGCCAGCTTGTCAGCCGTTCTGCCAATGCCGCCAGCACCACCGCGGCGGTGGAAATACAGTCGTTGCGGCTGTCTGCGGCGGTGGCAAGGAGAGCCGCCGAATCGATATGCCGGCCCAGCTTTGTGTTAAACAGGGACAGCCACAATTTCACCAGCACCGACCCGCCCAGGGCCAGAAACATCGGCAGAGAGAGGGAAACCGCCTGAGGGTCTATGATCTTGCCGATGGAGGTCTTTGCCAGCTCGAAGCCGATGAGGATGATCATCACCGCAACCGCCAGGCCGGACAGGTATTCAAATCTTGCGTGGCCGTAGGGATGGTCCTCGTCGGCAGGCCTTTCCGCCAGGCGGAAGCCGATGAGGGTCACCACCGCGCTGCCGGCATCGGTGAGGTTATTCATAGCATCTGCCACAACGGAAACCGCCCCGGACAGGGTGCCGATCAGGAATTTCAGACCGAATAAAAGCACATTGCACAGGATGCCAACGATGCCGGAAAGCTTTCCGGCCGCAGCGCGGGTCTTGGGATCGGTGGCAGGCCGGTCCTTTGGTAAACAAACTTTCATTAACAGTTTCGTCACAAATTTATCCTCTTTTCCGTTATTTTTGCAACTTTTCAGCAACTCTACTGCCGGTAGAGTCGGAAATTCTACCGCCGGGGGAGGCTTCTTTGCCTCGATTCCCCTGCCCGTGGCTATGAAACGCACCCTTGGTGGTATACAATATTGCTATATTATATGCCTACCGGGCAAAACTGTCAATTGGCATAATAAACTGCAAAATTGTAGGGGCGACCATTGGTCGTCTGTCTGTGCAAGCACGCATCTGCTGTAACGGACGAGCGATGCTCGCCCCTACTGTTTTAATAAAAATCTATTTTTAGGGAGACTATTTATGGCATACCGCATTGTTACCGATTCCTGCTGCGACTTTCCGGAGAAGATGTACGGCGATCTGGGCCTCACACTGGTCCGTCTGACCGTGAACTTCCAGGGGCAGTCTGTCAATACCTATTCCGAAAAGTGGCTGAAGAATATGTTCGACGGTCTGCGTGCCGGCGAAGCCGCATCCACCGCCGCCGCCAACCCCACCGACTGGCAAAATGCCCTGGAGCCGGTGCTGGCCGCCGGGGAGGATGCACTGGTGCTGGCCTTCTCCTCCGGTCTTTCCACCACCTATCAGTCCGCGGTCATCGCCGCAGGCGAGCTGGCAGAAAAATTCCCCGACCGGAAGATCCGGGTGGTGGATACTCTCTGCGCCTCTTTGGGTCAGGGGCTTTTGGTGTGGTACGCCTGCCAAAAGCGGGATGCCGGCTTCTCTCTGGAGGACTTGACCCTGTGGTGCGAGGAGTGGAAATTCAATCTGTGCCACTGGTTCACCGTGGACGATCTGATGTATCTAAAGCGGGGCGGCCGGGTCAGCGCGGCAACGGCATTGGTTGGCACTATGCTGCAGATCAAGCCGGTCTTGCATGTGGATAACGAAGGACATCTCATCAATGTGTCCAAGGCCCGGGGCAGACGGGCATCCATTGAGGCGCTGGCCAAAAAGATGACCGAGCAGGCCCTCCCCGGCGAGAACGATACGGTGTTCATCTGCCACGGCGACTGTATGGAGGACGCCAAGTATTTGGAAACCCTGGTCAAGGAAAAATGTGGCGTTAAGAATGTGTTCATTTACTATGTTGGCGCGGTGATCGGCTCCCACTCCGGTCCGGGCACTCTGGCGCTGTTCTATCTGGGAAAAGAGCGCTAAACCAAAAGCAGGTACGAAAACCGTACCTGCTTTTCTTGCGCAAATTTATTATTGTAGGGACGAGCATTGCTCGTCCGTTACCTTAGGCCAGGCTTGTACCTGCGGACGACCAATGGTCGCCCCTACATTTTCAATTTTCAATTATTATGGCGGCGGTGCGGCTGGGCAGGTACATTTTGAAGCTTTCCCCGGCGGAATATGCACGGTGTTCGATCCGGCCAAAGCCGCCGTATTGTGGATCGTCGGTTGACATAATTATTTTATAATTTCCCGGCTTCTCCACGGGGATTTCCAGCCCGTCATAGCTTTCTGTGGGATGGAGATTTACGGCAAAAATCACCCGTCCCTTTTGATATATCAACACTTTTTTATGATTGTCCAGCCACAGCTGGCGATCCTTGGCGGTGAGCAACTTCCGCCGTTTACATAACTTTATAAAATCCCGGTCAAATGCCAGAAGCTCGCCGTAGCGCAGGTCGCCGTTGTCCGCCAGATCCCACTGCCGCCGGCAGTAGTGATAGCTCCAACCGTTCCCCTCCCGGGGAAAGTCGATCCACTCCGGGTGGCCGAATTCGTTGCCCATAAAGCACAGATACCCCTCACCCCCCAGGGTCATTGTCAGCAGGCGGATGATCTTGTGCAGGGCCATTCCCCGGTGGATCACCGGATCGTCGCTATTTTTATCCATATGGGTGTACATCCGGCTGTCGCAGAGGCGGAACATCAGTGTTTTATCCCCCACCAGCGCCTGGTCGTGGGATTCACAGTAGCCGATCACCGGCTCGCCGGGCCGGCGGCAGGTCAGCTCATAGTAGATATGATTCAAGTCCCAGTCCTCATCCGGGATTTGCAGCAAACGGATCCACAGGTCCGGCTCGCCCATGGCCAGCCGGTAATCAAAGCCCAAGCCCTCTGGGCGGCACAGGCCCTCCAATGCGGAGACCTCCTCGGCGATGAGCACCGTCCGGGGGTCTAACTGCCTTGCTAATTTCGTTGCCAAACGAAGATACACCACCGCATCGGGGGCGGTGTCCCCGTATGTGCCGTACAGACCGTGATCCCGGTAGAGCATTGAGGTCACGCCGTCAAAGCGGAAGCCGTCAAAATGAAATTCCTGCTTCCAGTATTTTAAGTTTGACAGCAGAAAATGCACCACCGCCTCCTTGCCGTAATCGAAGCATTTTGTCCCCCAGGCCGGGTGCAGACCGGGTTTAAAGAACTGGTCCTGTGTGCCGTCAAAGGCGGCGATGCCCTCCCGGGTGTTGGGCGCGGCGTGGGAATGGACCAAGTCCAACAGCACCGCAATGCCCATTTTGTGGGCGGTATCAATGAGCTTCTTCAGGTCATCCGGCGTGCCGTACCGGGACGAGGGAGCAAAAAAATTGGTCACCTGGTAGCCGAAGCTGGCATAGTAGGGATGCTCCTGCACCGCCATCAGCTCTATGGCATTGTAGCCGTTTCTTTTGATCCGGGGCAGGATATTCTCCGTAAATTCGGCGTAAGTACCCACCCGGCCTTCCTGCTGGGCCATACCGATGTGACATTCATAGATAAATAAGGGCCTTTTCGGCCGGAAACCGGCATCTGTCCAATGAAATGCCGGGGTGTCCCAAATCACCGCATTCCATACCCCGTTTTCTTCCGTCACATACCGGGCGTACAGGGGGATCCGGTCCAGCTCCTGCCCCTGATGCACTGCGACCGTCATCACCCTTTGCCCGTGGCGCAGGGCATCTTTTCCCGGCAGAAACAGGGTAAATTCCCCGTTTTTCCCCTTTTCCATAGGGTAAGCATACCGATCCCAATGACAAAAATCCCCGGTCAAATACAGTTTTTCCGCCCCGGGCGCCCACTCCCGGTAATACCAGCCGTCTATCGTTTTATGAAAGCCGAAATATGCATAGCCGTTGGCAAACTCTGCAAGGTTTTGTTCCATAATGCTCCTCCTTGGTGTTTGCCCTTATTCTAACCTATGCACTGCAAAAACCCTGTCGGAATTTATAAACCCATACACAGCATAAAAAAGGCTCCCTTTACACAAGGGAGCCTCTGGTCGGTTTAGGTTTTTTTGATAAATTGTTCCTTGCATTTGGGGCAGGTGATGGCGATCTTCCCCTTGCCCCGGGGGACCCGCACCGGCTGCCGGCAGCGGGGACAGTCAAAATACCGGTGCTCCCGGTCCTTTATCCGTTCCAAAAATCGCAGATACCGGCGGTTTTCCTGGTAACGCTTGTAGGTATTCCGGGAAAAAGTTCGGAAAATGGCCCAGAACATCAGTCCGTAGGATAGGGCCGTCAGCGCCAGATCCACCTGCGGGATGCGGATGATCATTGCCGCCAGGCACAGGACAAGTCCCGCCCCCAAAAGGCCCATATTCATTTTGTCGGTGCCGTACCGGCCGGTCATAAAATGCCGCGCCCGGCGGTTGATACTGTTTCCAAGCCGGCGCAGCATATCGGAAAATCGGTTCATTGGCGTCCACCTTTTGATCGTTTGCTTTATTATATGGGCTGGCCGGAAATTTTGCAAGGTTTTCGGTCAAGAATTTACGATTTATTCAAATTGGCCCCGCTGTTTTTATATTTGTAAAAGGTCACAAATATAAAGAAAAATATTCTTTTGTATTTTATATTGTATGTGTTGAAAAATGCTTGTTTTTTCCACATTTCTGTGGTATAATGCAGGGTGAAAAAATGTCGCTTTTTTCGTAAGATTTCGGAGAAAAAAGAAAGGAGAAATCTATGTTTGCTGCTGCCTATGTATGGGCGAAAGTCATCGGCTATTTGGAAGAGCGGCTGACCTCTACCATGGTCTCCGCCTGGTTTGACGATGCGGAAGTGATCGAGCTGAATGACGAATATCTGATTCTGTATACCCCCGACGAATTCCGCCGGGAAATTATCCTGCGCCGCTGCACCGAGTATGTGCAGGACGCCCTGAAAGAGCATTTTAATTCCGATGCCAAGCTGAAGGTGCTGAGCGATGAGGAGCTGGAGGCCTACCGCTCCCTGGGTAAAAACAGATCCACTATGGACTTTAACCCCCAGTTTTCCTTTGAAAATTTCGTGGTGGGTCCGGATAATCGTTTTGCCCACGGCGCCGCTATTGCGGTGACCAACAACCCCGGTCAGGTCTACAATCCCCTGTTTATTTACGGCCCTCCCGGCGTGGGTAAGACCCATCTGCTCTACGCCATTGCCAATGGCATACGGGAAAAGAATCCCGATGCCAATGTGGTCTATATCAAGGGCGACCAGTTTACCAATGAGCTGATTGATGCCATTCAAACCGGTAAAAACATTGAGTTTCGCAATAAATACCGGGAAGCAGACCTGTTTTTGATCGATGATATCCAGTTTATCGCCGGCAAAAACTCCACCCAGGAGGAATTTTTCCATACCTTCAATAAACTCTATGAGGGACATAAGCAGATCGTTATGACCTCCGACCGGAAACCCAGCGATATGCTGACCCTGGAGGATCGGCTGAAGACCCGTTTTGAATGGGGCTTGCTGGCAGATATCCAACCCCCGGACTATGAGACCCGTATGGCCATTATCAAGACCAAGGCGGCATCCTTGGGTATGGCGCTGTCGGACGATGTTTGCAATTTTATTGCGGTAAATGTGACAAACAATGTCCGTCAGCTGGAAGGCACTGTAAAAAAGATCAAGGCCTATCACGATCTGGACGGAATGCCTCTGAATCTTGCCAATATTTCCAAGGTCATCGGGGATATGTACAAGAGCGGCGACGGTAACGCCCTGCCCACCCCGGCGCTGATCATCAGCCAGGTATGCAAGTTCTATTCCGTGGACGAGTCCGTGCTCCGGGGAACGCTGAAAAATAAGGGCACAGCCGAAGCCCGCCAGGTGGCCATTTATCTGATCCGGAAGCTGACCAATCTGTCCACCCCTGACATCGGCAAGGAGCTGAATAAGGACCATTCCACCGTTCTTTATTCTATCAATAAAATCAACGATGCCTTGAACGCCGGCGACGAGGACCTGAAAAACCACATCCGGGACATCACGGCCAATATCAATTCCTGCTTGTAAATTATCCACAGGGGCTGTGGAATGTGGATAGAATTTCTGTGGAAAAACAAAACCGGAATTTTACTATTTCTTTCCTGTTGAAAAGTTTGGGAAATTTTAAAATTTCCTGTTGAAAATTTTTTCTTGCTGTATCAAGACTTTTTACAGTTTTCCACATATTTTCGTACTACTGCTGTTATTACTACCTAAAAATATCTATTTTTATATATTTATTTCTTATTTTAGGAAAGAAGGTTTTTGTTATGCGTTTTACCTGTGAAAAAAATATGCTTGTTGCCGGTCTGAATATTACCGGCCGCACCGTTGCACAAAAGAGCGCCCTGTCTGCCATTGAGGGTATCCTCTGCCGGGCCGGAAGCACCCTGACCCTCACCGGCTACAATATGGAAACCGCTATTACCTATATGATCGACGCTGAGGTCTCTGACCCCGGAGAATGTGTGCTGCCTGCAAAGCTGTTCGGCGATATTATCCGCCGCCTGCCGGAAGGTTTGGTCACCGTGGTGGTGGACGAGAATTATAAGGTATCCATCCGGGCAGGTTACGCATCCTTCAATATTTCCGCCGAGACCGCGGACGATTACCCGGAGCTTCCCGATGTGGGCGATGGCAAGAGCATCCGCATTCCCCAGACCGCGCTGAAGGAGCTGATCGGCGGCACGATCTTTGCCGTAGGCGAGGCCCAGGGCCGGCCCATTTATACCGGTGTCAAGTTTGAGGTGGAGGACGAGAGAGTCTCTGCCATTGCCGTGGACGGCTTCCGTTTGGCCCGGCGGACCTATCACTGTGAAAATTCCACCGGAAGAACGATTTCCTTCGTTGTTCCCGCCCAGGGATTAAAGGAAGTGGAAAAGATTCTCCAGGACGAGGACGAGGATGTGGCCTTTACCTTGGGCAGCAAGCACATTCTCTTCCAGATCGGCGACGCTACCCTGATCTGCCGGTTGCTGGACGGCGAGTTTATGGACTGGAAAAAGGTCGTCCCTGTGGACAGCCCCATTAAATTGGTGGCCAATGTGGGCGATTTGGCATCCTCCATCGCCCGTGTGGATCTGATCGTTTCTGAAAAGTACAAGACCCCGGTGCGCTGCCTGTTTACCAACCAGGAGCTGCTGATGCGGACCAATACCGTCATCGGTACTGCCGAGGACCGCTGTGCCATCGCCGGCGACGGCAAGGAGCTGGAGATCGGCTTCAAGGGTCAGTATTTGGCAGACGCTCTGCGGGCCGTTCCCTCTGAGGAGGTCTGCTTAGAGCTGACCAACGGATTAAGTCCCATCGTGCTGACCCCCGTGGACGATAAGCACGACTTTGCCTATATGGTCCTTCCGGTGAGAATTAAAAATTAAAAAGCCTCCCCCGCCTAGAGGGAGGGGGACCGCGTTAGCGGTGGAGGGATATATCCCCCAGTCAGCCAAAGGCTGACAGCCCCCTTTAGGCAAGGGGGCCTTTAGAGGTATCCTATGAAAGTAAAAGTAACCAGAAAAGACAACGCCGTTCCCCTGGTGATTCACACGGAATTTATCAAGCTGCAGGACGCGATGAAATACGCCAACATCGTATATTCCGGCGGTGAGGCCAAGCAGCTGATCCTGGATGGGCAGGTAAAGGTAAACGGAGAGGTTTGTACCATGCGGGGCAAGAAGCTTTACCCCGGCGACCGGTTTTCCTTTATGGGCCACAATATTTTGATTTGTACCGATGAAGCTGAATAATATACGGCTGGAAAATTTCCGCAATTACGGGGATTTTTCCGCAGAATTTGACCCGGGTGTGAATCTTTTGGTGGGTCAAAATGCCCAGGGAAAAACCAATCTTTTGGAAGCGGTGGCATATCTTGGCAGCGGAAAAGCATTCCGCACCCAAAAGACCGGGGAGCTGATCCGCTTCGGCGCGGACTTTGCCCAGCTGGAGGGAAATGTGACCTCTCAGCAGCGCCAGCAGGACCTGCGTTGGATATTGTTTCAAGGGGCAAGACCCCGGCAATTGTACCGCAACGGCGTAAAGAAAAAACCCGCCGGTGAAATTGCCGGCGTTCTGCAGACGGTTTTATTCTGTCCGGAGGATCTGCAAATTCTCAAAGCCGGCGCATCCGGCCGTCGGCGGTTTGCCGATACGGTAATCTGTCAGCTGCGGCCCAATTATGAGGCGGCCATCACGGAATATACCCGGATTTTGGAGCAGAAAAACCGCATTTTGAAAGACCGTTACGAAAATCCCCCACTGCTGGACATCTTGCCGGAGTACAATGCCCGGCTGTGCCAGGTGGGTGCCATTATCATCGCCTACCGGGCAAGGTTTTTTGAAAGCCTGCAAAAAGAGGCAGCGGTGTTCCATAACCTGTTTTCCGGGGGAAAAGAGGAATTTGCGCTGTCCTATAAGACCATTTCTACTGTGGATGACCCCTTTCTTCCCACGGCAGAGCTGGAAGAAGCCCTCAGAGAGCATTTAGACAGTCATTACCGGGCGGAGCTGGAATCCGGCCAGTGTCTGACCGGCCCCCACAAGGACGATTTTGATGTGACTTTGTCCGGGATTTCTCTCAAATCCTTCGGCTCACAAGGACAGGTGCGGACGGCGGCAGTGAGTTTAAAATTAGCCCAGCGGACCCTGCTGGAAAAGGCCGGTGGGGAGACCCCGGTACTGCTATTAGACGATGTGCTGTCGGAATTGGACCCTGCCCGGCAGGATTTTGTGCTGAACCAGATCACCGGCGGCCAGGTGTTCATCACCTGCTGCGAACCCGGCCGCTTCACCAAATTAGGCAAAACCATCGAAATCGAAAACGGAAGCATTACTGAAAAATAAAATGTAGGGGCGACCATTGGTCGTCCGCTGATATAACGCTGTTTTGCAGTAACGGACGAGTAATGCTCGCCCCTACACAGTAGGAATAAGAATACAAAAAGTCAGGAGGACTTTTTATGTCTGAGGAAACCAAAGTAACACAGGAATACGGCGGCGAACAAATTCAGGTTCTGGAAGGCCTGGAGGCGGTCCGCAAGCGGCCGGGTATGTACATCGGCTCGACTTCCAGCTCCGGTCTGCACCACCTGGTGTATGAGATTGTGGACAACTCCATCGACGAGGCCCTGGCCGGTTACTGTGACCATATTCAAGTGACCATCAACCCCGGTAACTCCATCACTGTTACCGATAACGGCCGCGGCATCCCCGTGGATATCCAGCCCCAGACCGGCAAGCCGGCACTGGAGGTGGTTTTCACCGTGCTGCACGCCGGCGGTAAGTTCGGCGGCGGCGGTTATAAGGTTTCCGGCGGCCTCCACGGCGTGGGCGCGTCTGTTGTAAACGCGCTGAGCCAATCCCTCACCGCCCGCGTATTCAAAAACGGCAACATTTATGAAATGAAATTTGCCCGTGGCCACATCACCCAGGAGATGAAAATTGTCGGCAAGACTGACAAGACCGGTACACAGGTCACCTTCCAGCCTGACCCGGAGATGTTCGACGAGGTGGTCTATTCCTATGAGACCCTCCACGAGCGTATGCGTGAGGAGGCCTTCCTCAACGCAGGTCTTTCCATCACCATCACCGATGACCGGGGCGACGAGCCGGTGGGCGAGACCATGTGCTACGAGGGCGGTATCCGGGAATTCGTCACCTGGACCAACCAGAAAAAGACCGTTATTCACGGCGATGTGATCTATCTGTCCGGCGCTAAGGACGATGCCTCCGCGGAGATCGCTGTCCAGTACAATGACGGTTTTAACGAGTCGCTGCAGTCCTTTGCCAACGATGTGCGCACCCCCGAGGGCGGTATGCACGAGACCGGCTTCAAGACCGCGCTGACCCGTGTGCTGAATGCTTACGGTATGAAGACCGGCATCATCAAGGGCGATGATAAGGTCAGCGGCGAGGACTGCCGTGAGGGTATTACCGCCATCATTTCCGTCAAGCTGGCGGACGCCCAGTTCGAGGGCCAGACCAAGGCAAAGTTAGGTAATGCCTACATCCGCACCCTGGTGGAGCAGATCGTGGGCGACCAGCTGGCAACCTATTTTGAGGAGCATCCTGCCACCGCCAAGATCATCTTGGAAAAGGCAATGATGGCCAACCGGGCAAGAGAAGCTGCCCGGAAAGCCCGGGAAAATGCCCGCCGCAAAACAGGCCTCGAGTCCGGCGGTATGCCCCATAAGCTGCAGGACTGCAACGAAAAAGACCCCTCCCTCTGCGAGCTGTACATCGTCGAGGGTGACTCCGCTGCCGGCTCTGCCATCCAGGGCAGAGATTCCCGCTTCCAGGCGATCTTGGCTATGTGGGGTAAAATGCTGAATGTGGAAAAGGCAAGAGCGGACAAGATCTACGGCAACGATAAGTTGTCCCCCCTGATTATTGCTCTGGGCGGCGGCATCGGCGAGGATTTTGACATCGACCGTCTGCGCTACCACAAGATCATCATTATGTCCGATGCGGACGTGGACGGCGCCCATATCCGCACCCTGCTGCTGACCTTCTTCTTCCGTTATATGCGGCCGCTGATCGAAAACGGCTTTGTGTACTCTGCCGTGCCGCCCCTGTACAAGCTGAAAAAGGGTAAGCAAGAGCGGGTTGCCTATTCTGACGAGCAGAGAGATGCGGTATCTGCCGAAATGCGCGGCGAAGGCGGGGCAAAGGTGGAAATTTCCCGCTTCAAGGGCCTGGGTGAGATGGACCCCCACGAGCTGTGGGAGACCACCATGGACCCCACCACCCGTACCCTGCGCCGGATCACCTTAGAGGATGCCCGCAAGGCCGACGAGGTCTTTACCGTCCTGATGGGCGAGCAGGTAGAGCCCCGCAAGGAATGGATCGAGCGGAACGCAAAATACGCCATCAATATTGATATTTAATACCTTCCCCGTTTTATTAAAAACCCACTATTGTCATTGCGAGCCAGTGACCGATGTCACTGGCGTGGCAATCTAAAGAAAAGGGTAGAAAAATGCAGTACTATGTTTATATCCTTGCCACGAGAGACAATAAGGTAATATATACCGGCGTAACAAATAATTTGATACGAAGGGTATACGAACATAAAAATAGCCTTGATCCAAAAAGTTTTACTACGCGGTACTGTATAACCAAATTGGTTTACTATGAGTGTACTACGGATGTAAATGCAGCAATTGAACGAGAAAAGCAAATTAAAGGCTGGAACAGAAACCGTAAAAACAAATTGATAGAAAGCAAAAATCCTAATTGGAATGAATTGTACGAAAATATATTAGAATAGATTGCCACGCCAGTGTTCGCACTGGCTCGCAATGACAAAATAATGTATCACACTCTTTGGAGGTGTTTTTTTGGCAAAGCATAACCGTGATTATAAGCCGGAGGATATTCTCTTCCCGGAACAGGCCATCACCCAATCCAACCTTGTGGAGGAGATGGAGAAATCCTACATTGAATACGCCATGTCCGACATCGTGGGCCGGGCCCTGCCCGATGTCCGTGACGGACTGAAGCCTGTCCACCGCCGCATTCTCTATACGATGTATGAAAGCGGCCTGACCTCGGACAAGCCCTTTAAGAAGTCCGCCACCTGCGTCGGTGATGTGCTGGGTAAGTACCACCCCCACGGCGACGCATCGGTCTACGACGCTATGGTCCGCCTGGCCCAGAATTTCTCCATGCGCTATATGCTGGTGGACGGCCACGGCAACTTCGGTTCTGTGGACGGCGATCCCCCTGCTGCCTACCGTTACACTGAGGCCAGAATGTCCAAGCTGAGCAACGAAATGCTCCGGGACATCGAAAAGGACACCGTCAACTGGGACCCCAACTTCGACGAATCCCGCAAAGAACCCCGTGTCCTGCCCAGCCGATTCCCCAATCTGTTGGTCAACGGCTCAAGCGGTATCGCAGTTGGTATGGCCACCAATATCCCGCCCCACAACCTCACCGAGGTCATTAACGCCTGCGTGGCGGTGCTGGATGACCCGGAGATCACCGCCATCGACCTGATGGACCATATCACCGGCCCGGATTTCCCCACCGGCGGTATCATTATGGGCCGCAGCGGAATCCGCGCCGCCTATGCCACCGGCCGGGGCAAGGTGGTGGTCCGTGCCCGGGCGGAATTTGAGACCTTCGGCGCTGACCGCACCCGGATCATCGTCACGGAGCTGCCCTACCAGGTGAACAAACGCCAGCTCATTAAGAACATTGCCGACCAGGTCAAGGACAAGCGCCTTGAGGGTGTGTCCGACCTGCGGGACGAGACCGACCGTAACGGTATGCGTATCGTCATCGAACTGAAAAAGGACGCCAATCCCCAGGTGGTGCTGAACACCCTGTTCAAGCAGACCGCTTTGCAAAGCAGCTTCGGCATCATTATGCTGGCCCTGGTGGATGACCAAAAGCAGCCGAAAATTCTGTCCCTGCGGCAGATCATTGACGAATATTTAGCCTTCCAGATGGAGGTTTTGACCCGTCGGACGGAGTACGACCTGCGGAAAGCAAGAGAGCGCGCTCATCTTTTGGAGGGTCTGCTCATCGCCCAGGACAATATCGACGAGGTCATCCGCATCATCCGCTCTGCTTATGACGACGCCAAGGAGCGTCTGTGCCAGCGTTTCGGCTTGGACGATGTCCAGGCGCAGGCTATCCTGGATATGCGTCTGAAAGCCCTGCAGGGCCTTGACAGAGAAAAGCTGCAGGCTGAATTCGACGAACTGCAGGAGAAAAT